>MGZJ01000030.1:26354-34631 GCA_001802645.1 Geobacteraceae bacterium GWC2_53_11
TGACATAGATGTACGTAACGCACTTGCAACGGCTATTTCCATCCAAAAGAGGCATTGATAGCCGTAGAGTTAGCTAAGACCTTTAAAATTGCTTTGTCCCAGTTGCTCCGGTGGTATCGGACTTACCAACCAGGTGTACACCCAATATCTCAACCGAAAATTAAATCAGACCGGTCGTATCTGGCAAAACCGCTTTTTCTCATGTGTCATCGAAAATGAGCAGTATCTTTGGTCGGCAGTGCGCTACATTGAGCGCAACCCTCTTAAGGCAGGGCTTGCCGCGACAGCGGATGAATATCAGTGGTCAAGCGCAAAGCCACATGTAACTGGTGTTCATGATTTACTGCTGTCACCAGATTCATGGTTATCTGCGCAGAATCGCAGTGCGTATTGTGATTTTTTATGTTTGGAAGATGAAGAAACCGATATTCTTATCCGAAAGTCTACCAACTCCGGACGGCCATTGGGTTCGGAATCTTTCATTGATATGTTGGAATTTCAGTTAAATCAGACACTAAAGCCAAGAAAACCGGGGCGACCTAGAAATAAAACAGGGGGTGTCCCTAGTTTTCTTAGTTTTCTATGACATTTGAAAGGAACGACCCGATACATGAAATTTCCTTACTTGGATAATTCCCGGCTGAAAAACCTGAGGCTTCACCTTTGGCCTGTTGCGCTTCTGCTCGTGGTTACGGCGGCTGTGTACGTACGTATGCTTGGGCATAGTTTTCTGAACTGGGATGATACGTTGTATGTGACCCGCAATACTTCGATTCAAGGACTTACCTGGCACAATATCCGGACGGTTTTCAGCTCGTATTATGTCGGCAATTATGCGCCGATACAAATGCTCTCCTACATGCTGGATTACACGGCATGGGGACTTTGGCCCGGAGGATTTCTCCTCAACAACCTCCTTGTCCATACATTAAACGGACTCCTGGTCTACAGGTTGTTGCTGAAGTGGCATTTTGACAGGCTGTCCGCTGCAATTGGAGCCGGGCTGTTTCTACTCCATCCGGTACAGGTAGAAACTGTTGCCTGGGTTTCTCAGCGGAAAACCCTTCTTGCCATGTTCTTTTTCCTCCTTGCCTGGGAGGGGTATGATCGCTATCGGAACTCACCGCCAGGCAAAGGAAGATTCGCCTACGCCGCATCCATAACCGCCCTCGTGCTGGCACTGCTGGCAAAATCGGTAGCTGTTATCTTTCCTTTGGTCATTGTCCTGTACGACATCTGTTTCCCGGTCGCAGACCGTCGCTTGCGGCTGACAGACAAGATTCCGTATGTTCTTGCTGCTGCCGGTTGTGCCGCCATTTCAATTCACAGCCAATCGCCGGAGTTTGATGGCGGCAGGGTTCCGGTTGGCTATTTCGGCGGAAGCCCACTCGGAACTTTTTTTGTTATGCTACCGGTGCTGTGCCGTTATGTGGGCATGCTTGTCTGGCCGGTAAATTTGAGTGCGGAATACATTTTCCCTCTTCACAACTCTCTTGACGTTACGGTATTTGCTTCGGCCCTCCTACTTATCGGCTTGATTTTTGCCGGAATCAGACTCTACGTGTACAGTCAAAGGCTCGGGTTCTGTTTCATGTTGTTCTGGATCGGAATATTGCCAGTTTCCCAGATTATTCCTCTCGTAACCCTGATTAATGATCGCTATTTTTATTTTCCAATGATCGGTGCCGCTGGTCTTGCCTGTGCAGGCGCTTCGATTCTGCAAACACAGCCAGTGATAATACGACTCAAGCTGTTTTACCCAATGTTCATCATACCTTTGCTCTTGCTGTCGATCCTTTCATTTCATCGCGTAAGCGTCTGGCGGAACTCCACAACGCTGTGGAGCGATGCAGTAATCAAAAGCCCCAACAGTTCCCGTTCCTGGGGGAACCTCGGTGAAGCATACGATAGTTCTGTCCAATGGCAATCGGCACTTACGGCTTATGGTCGGGGGTTGCAACTGAATCCATCAAACACTGAAATACTTTATAATTGTGGATACTTGTATCTTAGTATGGGCGAATACGAAAAAGCACATGAACTATTGACGAGGCTTTTGAATTTCAACCCGAACCACATTCGCGGGTTGGTCGCGTTGGGAAATATCCATGTTTACCGTTTGAATTTTATCGAAGCCGAAAGGGCATACAAACGCGCATATAGCCTTCAACCGGATTCGTTCGAGGTTCTCATTAAGCTGGGTAATCTTGCCGTATTGGAAGACCGGTTTGATCTGGCCAGGGGATACTATGATCAAGCTGAAGCTAAAGGTTGGAACGACCCGGAAGTTGCCTACCAGATCCTCTGCGTGGAGTCCCTGGCCGGAAGAGTCGATGTCGCGCTTGTCTGGCTGGAGAAAGCCTTACTGCGCGGGTACCGCGACAATTACAAACTGCTGAATAATTCAGAACTGGCACCGCTGTGGGCAGAACCACAGTTCAATCAACTCATGCGAAAATATTTTCCTTAAGACTCTTTCTGTCTAAGTATTTTGCTTTGAACGGTCTGAGTTATATTGTAAAGCCCTCTTTCATCCTCACATAAACATAAGGGGCAGGCGAATCTTCGCCTACCCCTTATGTTTGTCAACCGGCCTGCCACCGTTCGGTCCAGACATGCGCCGGTTCTGGTCTGCCGAACAGGTACCCCTGCAGCAGGTCGCACGCATGGCTTGACAGGAAAGCCTGCTGGGCCTCGGTTTCAACCCCCTCGGCAACCACGGACAACCCAAGGCTGTGAGCAAGAGCAATGGTCGCGGCGCTGATGGCGGCATCGTTGGCGTCAGTCTCGATATCCCGCACAAAGGCGCGATCCAGCTTGAGCGTCTGAATCGGCAGCAACTTCAGATACGCCAGGGATGAATAGCCGGTGCCGAAATCGTCAATGGCCAGATGCACTCCCAATGCCCGGAGTTTCTGAAGTTGAACGATTGCCCGCTTCGGGTCGGTCATGGCAACGGATTCGGTTATCTCCAGCTCCAACTCTCCCTCTTCAATGCCGTATTGCTTGATGCACGCGGCAACCTGGTCAATCAGATCGGCAGATCGGAGCTGATGGGCCGAGAGGTTGACCGCCATCTGGCCGCAACCGATGCCGGCGCTTTTCCACGCGGCAAGCTGCTGGCAGGCTTCGTCCAGCACCCAGGCGCCGATTGCCTCGATCAGACCGGTTTCTTCCGCAATCGGGATAAATTTATCGGGCGGCACAATGCCGCGCAGCGGATGCTGCCAGCGTATCAACGCTTCAACACCGCTCAGAGTGCCGTCCCCGGTCACCACCTTGGGCTGGTAGTACAATTCAAACTGCTTCTCCAGCAGGGCCAAACGCAGTTCACGTTCCAGTTCCATCCGTTCGTCTGCAGCCGCGTTCATGGCAGCGGTGAAAAACTGCGAGTTGTTTCTCCCCCGCTCCTTGGCATGGTACATGGCCGTATCCGCATGCTTCATCAGGGTTTCCGCATCGCTGCCATCGTCCGGATAGATGCTGATGCCGATGCTGGGGGTGGAATGGAGCGCATGCCCCTCGATGGTGTAGACCTGCCCCAGCGAGTGGAGAATCTTATGGGCAACCGAGGCCGCGGCATCCATCGCAACCCCCGCGCCGTCCAGAAGCACGACGAATTCGTCGCCGCCAAGCCGCGCCACCACGTCACTCGCCCGCACACACCCCTGAAGACGCCGGGAAGCCTCGATCAGCAGCAGGTCACCGATGTTGTGGCCAAGGGTATCGTTGATTATCTTGAAGCGATCCAGGTCGATGAACATCAGGGCAAGCCCGGACTGCTCTCTTCGTGCCGAGGCCAGACTCTGTTCAAGTGCGACGGAAAGATGGAGACGGTTCGGCAGCCCGGTGAGGTTGTCATGGTGAGCGATATGCCGGATACGCTCCTCGGCGGCTTTCTGTTCCGTGATGTCGGCAAAGCTGCCGATATAGAAATCCACGGCACCGTGGTGATTGCGCACAACCGATATGGTCAGCAGCTTCGGATAGATGCCGCCGTCCTTGCGCCGGTCCCACAGCTCTCCCTTCCAGATCCCCTTGTCACGAATGCCCTGCCACATGGCCTGATATTCTTCAGGTGTCGTGCGACCGCAGGCAAGAATCCTGGGGTTTTTGCCCCTGACATCTTCCTGGGTGTAGCCGGTAAGGTTCGTAAAGGCCGCATTCACCTCAATAATCTGATTAGTTCTATCGGTTATCAAAATGGCCTCGCCGCTATGATCAAACACATGGGCAGCCAGCCGCAGCTGCTGTTCAACCCGCTTGCGCTGCAGCACATTACGGACACGCGCCATCAGTATGGTGGGCACCACCGGCTTGGTCAGGTAATCGTCCGCACCAAGTTCAAGCGTGTCGAGCTGGCTCTGTTCGGACGCGTCGGCGCTGACAAAGATCACCGGTATTTCACCGGTTTCGGGATTGTTCCGCAGCCGCCGCAGCACTTCAATACCGTTCATTCCCGGCATCATGACATCAAGCAGGATAAGATGCGGACGGTCTTCACGTCCTGCCAGATCCAGTGCGGAGCTGCCGTTGGTAGCGGTCTTGATACGGTAATCCGCTTTTAATGACGCCGCCAGCAGGTGCAGGTTGGCCGGCATGTCATCAACCAGCAGCAGCAAGGGTTTGAGATGTGATTTCAGAGCCGGGTAGACACTCATGGCGACAACTCCTGATCGAGAGCTTCACGCAAAACGGCAACCGTCGTCAACGCTCCGGCATGTTCGAAACGATCCATTTGACGCAACAGGGTATTCAACAGGGCACTGATTCCGGCAGGAGGATTGCTTTCGGCCAAGGTCCAGAGCCTCTGCATCAGGGCATCGGGTATCAGTTCCTGTTCACGCAGATAGACGGCAACTTCTTCCAAAAGCGAGACAATGCGGGTTCTTTCAGTTTCCGTCAGACAGGTTTCAGAGAATAGCGGAGCTGCGCCGGGAGCAGCAGACAGCTTAGAACCCGGCGGTCCGGCACTAACATCAGATGGCGTATAACCGGGGGGCACCCGGTGAACCTGCACGGTAAATGCGAACGTGGCCCCCTCTCCTTCGCTGCTGGAAACAGCAATGTCTCCACCCATCAGTGTCACCAGCTTCTGACAGATTGCCAATCCCAGACCGGTACCGCCAAAGCGGCGGCTGATGGTGCCGTCGGCCTGGGTAAAGGGGTGGAACAGCCGGTCCGACTGCTCTTTTGAAAGGCCGATGCCGGTGTCGCGCACGGCACAGCGAAGCGTAATGGTATTCCCCTCATCATTCACCGTTTCCACCAGGATATGGATGGCTCCCGTTTCGGTAAACTTGACCGCATTGCCGATCAAGTTGTTCAGCACCTGGGAAAAACGCTGTTGATCTCCCATCACCACGGCAGGAGTTTCTGGGGATATTTCCAGCTGAAGGTTCAATCCCTTCTCTTCAAGCTGGGCACTGAAAAGATCGGCACTATTTCCGAGCAGTTCCCGCAGGTTCATCGGTTCGTGTACCAGTTCGACCCGCCCGGCATCCATCTTTGAATAATCCAGAATATCATTCAGGATGGTCATCAGGCTCTGTGATGCGCTATGGACCGTACGCAGAAAATCGCTTTGACGCGGTGTCAGCTCAGTATCCAGGACCACGCGGGTGAGCCCGATAATAGCGTTCATCGGCGTCCGGATTTCATGGCTCATATTGGCCAGGAATTCGGATTTGGCCAGGTTGGCCTCCTCGGCGTCCCTGGTTCTTCCGGCCAGCTCCGTATTCAGCAGTTCCAATTGGATCTGTGCCTGTTTAAGTTCCGTAATATCAGACACCAGCACGAAAAATCCACGCACCCGGTCGCCATCAAGATCGGGAATATAATGAGCCCAGGTATAACCGACAGTGCCATCGGCCTTGGTCAGGGTGCGCTCAAAGCGCTGCCGCTCGCCCCGCAGAGCGCCACGGATGTACGGTTCGTTCCTGCTGAACAGTTCCTCCCCCATCAGCTCACGGATATGAATGCCCCGCATCTGCTCCTGCGACCTGCCGAACCATTCCAGATAGGCGATGTTGGCAAAACCGCAGCGCAGTTCGCTGGTCCAGTAGCCGACCATGCCGGGGAGAATATCAGTCAGCATCCGCATGAACCGTTCACTCTCCTCCAGCGCCCGCTCATTCAACAGCAACTCATGCTGTCGTTTCTGGTACTGACGCAGCGCCAGCGCGGCGATTACGCCAATCAGGACAAGCACCGCTCCGTGAGTGAGCGCATCGAACTTCCAGTCGGCATAGATCGCGGTAATATCCCTGCTTGCCGCCACAATCAGCGGTTTATCCATCATCAACTGAGGCGGTTGAATCGTACGTAACGCCATCATCCGGTTCTCGTTGGTAGCGTGAGCATATCCGGTGAAAACGGTGGCGGACTTGCCGCTCGCAATATGACGGCTGAGCAGGGAATCGGAGCGGGACAGATCAATACCGGCAACCCCTTCCCGGTGAGGATTGATCAGAAAAAGCTGCCCGTCGCCGTGACTTAAATAGGTCCACATATCCGGTTCATAGTGCACCGACGAAAGCAGCACATTGAAATACTCCGGGTCGAGGGAGGCGGTGACGATTCCGGCAAAGGTGCCGTCCGGATTGTGCAGGACACTACTCACATTGATGACAAAGCTGCCGAGCAATGTTTTAAACGGCGGGGAAATATAGAGAGTATCAGCTGATTGCAGCTTCTTTGCTGCTTTAAAATAATCACGTTCCTTGAGATTCTTGCCGATTACCTCGGGCCGGTTGCTCACCCGGATAGTCCCCCCGGCATCCATAACGATGAGGGTACGGACTCCTGGCATGGCATCAACCAGATCGGTCATGCGCTGATTGAGTGACGAATCAAATGCACGCGTTACCGGAGACTTCTGCAGGGTCATGAGAGAGCTGTTCAGCGATTCCAGATTCCAGACCAGGTTTTCCTGAATGATCCTTGTCTGGGAGAGCAGGCGTTCCTCTTCCCGGTTGCCGGTGCGGTTATATTCCCGATAGCTGTTGGCAGCGAGTAAAACCGCCACGATCACCATGAGTTTACCAAGAGAGCTCCACTGGCGGAACTTCTGCTTTTTCATTACGTCATCAGTCATGCCTCACATCCGTCCGGAGCGGATAATCGCATACACCAGCCAGAGCCCAACCAACCCCGCCACCGTATACCCCAGCAAGGCAAACAGCGGAAAGCCCATGAGCTTCACCCCCTTATCGGTCTGCATGATGATCGAGGAACCGATGATCATGGCAGCCAATATCATGCTGGTTGAGAGACGATTGATAGAGCGGTCAAAGTCGGCGGTGAATTTGTCCAGGCCGCGATGTTCAAGGTCGATCTTGAACTTGTTGCGGTTGATACGATTGATGATCTCTTTCAGGTCACGAGGGATATTGCGCGCCAGGTTCAGATACGAGGCGAGAATCTGGTTGATGTCACGCGAGACACGCCGGGGGGAGAACTTCTGGCGGATCTCCTTGAGGATGAACGGCTTCAGATGCTCAACCATATCGAAGGCCGGATCAAGAGCCCGCCCCATCCCCTCGATCAACACCAGCGATTTGGCCAGCAGCATCAGATCCGGCGGGATTCTGATGCTGTACAGGGTAATGATTTCGATAAACTCCATCAACATGCGCCCCACCTCGATCTCCTTGAGAGGAATCTCGTAGTAGCCGTCAATGAAGTTGAACAGGTCACGCTTTAACGCTCGGATATCCAGGCTGTCCGAGATATCGCCGGCAAACAGCAGCAGCGACACCACCTCGTCCATGTCCCGATTGACGATAGCCGCAAGGATGTCCGTCAGGAAGGTTTTCAGACTATCGTCCAGCCGCCCCACGATACCGTAATCAAGGAGGCAGATGACGTTGTCCGGCAGGATCAGCACATTGCCGGGGTGGAGGTCGCCATGAAAAAAACCGTGGTTAAGCACCATTTCCAGAAACGCATCGGCGCCGCGACGGGCGATCAGGCTACCGTCTAGCCCCTGCGCAAAGAGCTTGTCACGGTCGGAAACCTTTACTCCCGGGACGTATTCCATGGTCAGGATGGCCCGTGAGGTCTGCTCCCAATGTACGCGAGGAAAATACATCCAGGGTGTTTTGGCAAAATTCTCGCGGAATTTTTCGATGGTGTGCGCTTCGCGCAAAAAGTCCATCTCACGGCGGATCGTCCGGGCGAACTCACGCACCACGCCGATCGGGTCGTAGAGTTCACTGCCGGACACATGACGCTCGGCCAGCTCGGCCAGTGACATCAGGGCGCCGATATCGGACT
>MGZJ01000030.1:34661-36862 GCA_001802645.1 Geobacteraceae bacterium GWC2_53_11
GAACCTGGGCGATTGAAGCAGCGGCCAGCGGCACCGGGTCTATCTCCGCAAAAAACTGCCCCACCGGGCCGCCCAACTCTGCTTCTATCTGGGCCAGCACCTGTTCGAACGGAAAACTCGGCACATCGTCCTGGAGCTTTTCAAACTCACGGATAAACGCATGGGGTATGACATCGGGACGGGTGGAGAGGATCTGTCCCAGCTTGACAAAAGTCGGGCCGAGTTCCTCAAGGGCAAGACGCATCCGCTCGGCAGCGGTAAGCCTGGCGATATCGGGCAGTTTACGCCTGAACAGCCTCCGGCTTCGTGCCACCATATCGGCAAGCCCCAGCAACTCAAGGGCCTGGTCGAAACCGTAGGTGCTGAGCACCCGGACGATGTTCAGATAGCGCCTGATGCTGCGGATGTTGCGGTTGATCTTCAGGAATGAAAGCATAGATTAATTGGCAGACCGCGATTCCAGTTCCTGAATCCTTTTGACAAGCTGGTCGAACTCCTCGCGAGGAACCAGGCCCAATCGATCGACGACCTTTTTGACTTCAACTTCAGCCATTTCCTTGACCTTCTCCCGGCTATCGTTGGCAATCGCCTGAATCCTGTCAACAAGGTTTTTCCCTTCATCCTCGCTCAGTTTGAAGCGCTCTTTCATTTCCGCTGCCAACTCTTCAGCCTTTTTCTGGGTAATGGCTGCAACACCGATTGTCGTCATGACGGCTTTTTCAAGTAGCTCAAGCATGGTACACCTCCTCATGTTGTAATAGTCACTTCATATCGCTAGCTTATCATAACCGCCCTGCTATGCAAACGGGTTCATCACGTCTGCCCGCTTTCGTCGCATATTTGTGATTATTCTTGCCGGAGCTCCTTCAGCAGCCTCAAAATACCCTTGATTAATAGAGGTAAATACGTTAGGCAGGTAGGACATTACACCTGAAAAGACATTGGGAACGACAGATGGTACCGGGTTAAAAGCAAAGGGGGCGGGTATGAATGCAGTCATTCGGCATACGGTTCTGATTTTGTTGTCATGGTTGATGGTGGCCGGGGTCTGTTACGGCAAACAGGTGTACCTGAAGGATGGCGGCATCATCGAGGCTCAATCGGCCTGGCGGAAGGGGGGCAAGGTCTATGTGAAGGTCAACCGGGATATCGTCGCCGATTTTACTCCGGACGAAATCGACCTGCGCCGCACCTTTCCGAAAGCCAAAACATCTCGCCGTCACATACAACATGCAGCCGCCGTAAAGGCAGAACCGGCAAAGGGCGCGGCCGTTCCCGCTCAGGCTTCACCGGCACCGGCGGCAGCAAAGCCTGAGCAAAAAGCGACTGTCCAGCCAAAACCGTCGAGCGCACGCCCCGCGCCAAAAGCGGCTGCTCCGGCTGTTTCAACCGCTGCCGCACCTGCGCAAAAGCCGGCAACTCCGCCCGCACCCGCACCGGCTTCCGCAGCAAAAGCACCCCAGCAACAACCGGCGCAACCGGTAAAACCTGCGCTTCCGCTCACCTTCATGCTGCTCATGCTGGCACTCTGCGTTCTCATCATCGCCGCCCAGTGGATCATCTTCCAGAAGGCCGGACAGGCCGGATGGAAGTGCCTGGTCCCGTTCTACAACGCATACATCCTGATGCAGATAGCCGGCAAACCGGGGTGGTGGATGTTCCTGCTGTTCATACCTCTGGTCGGCGTGGCGATCATGCTGTTTGCCATGCTCTCCCTGGCCAAGAAGTTCGGCAGAAGCGAACTGTTCGGGGTAGGACTCCTCTTGCTGCCGATGATCTTTTTCCCGCTGCTCGCTTTTGGCGGCTCCGACTACGAGGGGTAACGGAGAAGACCTATGCCTGAACAGGTCAGCATCAACTGTCCGGAGTGCGGCTTTCGCAAGAGTATCCCAAAGGGCATGATTCCCGAGGGGGCTACCCGGGCCACCTGCCCCAAATGCCGGCAGCCGTTTACCCTGAACGACGAAACACTGACTGAGGTGCCTCCCCCTCTGGCCGGAGAGGACGCTCCCCCGCCGCCCCTCGCACCCCGTCCCGCTCCGCCGGTTGCCGAACCGCCCCGGCTGTTGTCCTTCAGCTTTACCGGCTCGGCACGCGACTATTTCGGCATCTGGATCGTCAACACCCTGCTCAAGCTCGTGACCTTCGGAATCTATTCGGCCTGGGCCAAGGTGCGCAAGCGGCGCTTCTTCTACGGCAGC
>MGZJ01000031.1 GCA_001802645.1 Geobacteraceae bacterium GWC2_53_11
TCTCTTTCAGGGCGGCAGGCGGTTCGCCTCCCCCCTTGGCTCGCAGGCTCTTCCAGTAAAAAGTATGGTTCCAGATTTGCGCCGCATTGTTAAAGATTGCGGCGGCTTCAACCCGTCCGGACGTCGCGGCTATAATCTTCTCCAAAGACAGCGCGGCGTAATCTGTTCCTGCAATCAGTTTATTCAGGTTGTCGACATAGCCCTGGTGATGCTTCCGGTAATGGAAACCGATGGTGTGGGCGGTAATGACCGGATCCAGTGCGTTTTCGGTGTAAGGGAGCGGGGATAGGACATGTTCGTTCATAATAGCCTCCTGCGGTTGGGTTGGTGCTGCATAGCGGCGGTCAGCCGCCCTAAAATGTCCGGATAAAGCGGCCTCAGGCGCTGAGGAATGCCAACAGGTCGGCGTTGACCTGATCCTTGTGGGTTGAGCAGAGGCCATGCGGCGCGCCGGGATAGATTTTTAATTTTGATCCCTTGACGATCTTGGCCGTGAGCAGAGCCGAGTCAGCGATTGGTACGATCTGGTCGTCATCGCCATGCATGACCAGTGTCGGCACGTCGAACTTCTTGAGATCTTCCGTGAAGTCCGTCTCGGAAAAGGCCTTGATGCAATCGACCACACTCTTGAATCCGGCTTGCATCCCCTGGAGCCAGAATGAATCCCGCAGACCTTGCGAAACCGTGGCGCCCTTCCTGTTTGCGCCGTAAAACGGCGTGGCAAGGTCCTTGAAGAACTGCGAGCGGTCGGCGAGCACACCGGCTCGGATCTGGTCGAACGTCTCAATCGGCAATCCGCCGGGATTTTTAGACGTCTTCAGCATCAGTGGCGTTACAGCGCCGATCAGCACGGCCTTGGCCACACGTTTCGTACCAAAGCGGCCAATATAGCGGGCGACTTCGCCGCCCCCTGTGGAGTGCCCGACATGGATCGCGTTTTTCAGGTCGAGATTTTCTACCAGTTCCGCAAGGTCGGCGGCATAGGTGTCCATGTCGTTGCCATCCCAGGGTTGGCTCGATCGACCATGACCGCGGCGGTCAGGGGCAATGCAGCGGAATCCGCGTGTCGCCAGGAAAAGCATCTGGTCTTCCCAGGCGTCCGCGCTCAAAGGCCAGCCATGACTGAATACCACCGGCTGCCCGCTACCCCAATCCTTGTAATAGATCTGTGTGCCGTCTTTCGTTGTTATCGTAGTCACTGATTGCCTCCTTTGTTATAAATGCTTAGCTCCTTGTAGCTCTCTTTGCCTGACTGGCCATCAGCTTGTCCTCGCCCCGTTCGGGATACTCGCAGTTCAGCTCAGGGTTCATCATAAGATCCTCCGGCTATGCGAAAAAAGAGCTTATCGGTCATCACGCCTGAATCCCATCCAGCAGATCATTTCATGGCGTGTTACTAATCTTTCCAATCTCATGCCACAAGAGATCAACCCGTTTCATGGCTGAAGGAAGGTCTGTGGTCATCTCGCCACGCGCCTTTCTGAGCGAAGCCTGGGCGGCCTCGAGTGACTTTCTCGCCTCCGGCAACACGGATTCTTTCACCCTTTCCAATGTCTCGACCAAGACCCCGACCTCTGCATCAGCTGTCCCTATATTTTTTGCCAATAGGTCAGTTTTCACCTTCAACAGGCGTCCGCGCACTTCTGCCATGCGGGCCTTGAATACCGCCTCCTTCAGTTGGGTGCGAACCTCTCCGCTTTCCTTTTCCAAGGCTTCTGCCTGTTTCTTCAAGGCTGCCGCAGTGGCGCTCTTTTGCTCCTTCACCGCCGCATCTGCAGCCGTCAAATCTGTCTTGACGGAACTCTCCAGCTTTGTAACTTTGGAAGCCAGGGCATTCACCGCCCTGGTTATGGTTGCGGCATCTGCGCCTGATTCTATCCGCACATTCTTACGCGCTTCCTCTTCCCCTTTGATGAACAGTTCGGCACTTTCAAGCCGCTGCCTCAACTCTTTGACCTCTGCCCGAAGCCCTCCGGTCTTTTGTTCAATCAGAAAAGGCACGGCGAAATACCCGGCCGCTCCGAGGCCAACAACAAGAAGTATCCCAATAAGTATAGTTCTCATAACCACCTCCACCACATTAGATTTATTCCTGATTCATGCTGCCGGGGGATCAATCGCCGCGTGTCGAACTAACGAGTCAGGGCAACGCTGCGACCCCAAAAAAGGGATTCAAATAGGCGGTGGTCCCCCTCAGTAGTCCGCAACTAATATGCCACGAAAATTACAATCAAAAAAACGCCATAACTGGCTGATTACACAAGTAATATCAAACGAAACAATCGCGAATTATCGTATTCCAGATTGCAACATTTGTTGCAGTTGAAACAAAACTGCGCGCACATAGAGTCTCGAAATAACAAAACGTTGTCTGTTGTTAATGATGGTTATATCAACATAACTTGCACCTTAGGCATCTTGGGAAAGAATCAGAATTTTTTGTAACCAGCTTAAATAATTAAACATTTATTCATGTAAATAAAGGCATGCTTGATGCTGTATGTTCTTCATCGGCTATGGTTTCGGCGGCCATCCGGAGAAACCAGATGACGGGAAAGGAGAAATCACATGAATAAAGTTCTCATGCTGTTGATGGCTGTGACAATGACACTCGGTCTGTATGAAGGTACATCTCACGCGAAAGAATGGTATCGTCCCGAAATGATGCAAGCATTTGGAAGGCCGGGAGATACGGTTATCCCGCAGGAATGGACAACCCCGGAAGCATTAAAAGCGTTCGGAAAACCAGGTGATACCGTGAGAAATCCGGCAATCAGAAAAATACATAAACAGTATGATTCATCCTGCCGTAACTATCGGGGCACCCGAACAAAAAGTACGACTCTGGAAACACCGCACGTGCCAAGGGATTAGATCCGGAGATTTGCATTCGGCATTTCCGGACAACCACGACACTTGCCAGATTATAACTTCTTGGCCACTGCCCTGGCAGCGATCACCACGGGATCCCAGACCGGCGAAAACGGTGGAGCGTAACCAAGGTCGAGATTAATCATATCCTCCACTGTAAAGCCGGCATGCAGGGCGGTCGCCACCGTATCGATCCGCTTGGCCGAACCTTCCATCCCGACAATCTGGCCTCCCAGCAGACGACCGCTCCCTTTTTCAGCAAGCAGCTTGACCGTAATCTCTCCGGCACCCGGATAGTATCCTGCTTTGGTTCGGCTCTTGATAACAGCGCTCACATGTTCGAGGCCAACTGCCGTTATTTCTTTTTCCTGGAGGCCGGTGCGGGCCACTTCTATTTCACAGATTTTTGTGACGGCTGTTCCCATTACTCCAGGAAAGGTGGCGTAACCTCCTCCCAGATTGATGCCGGCCACCCGTCCCTGGCGGTTGGCGACCGTGCCGAGCGCCACATAAAATGGGCGACGACTGACCAGATGGAACGATTCGGCGCAATCACCCGCTGCCCAGATACCGGCAATTCCGGTTTCCATCCGCTCGTTCACCCGGATCGCGCCCTTCTCTCCCAGAGGGATGCCGGCTGCGGCGGCAAGTGCTGTGTTGGGGCGCACCCCCAGGCCGAGGACCACAATGTCGGTCGGCAGCGTCCGCTTATCGGTCACGACACCCGTCACCTTGCCATCTTTGGTCTCAAAAGCGGTGAGGGTCTCCTCCGGATACAGACTGACACCGACATCACGCAGAGCTTGGGAGACAAGTGCCCCCATGTCATAATCGAGGGTACCCATGACCTGTGGAGGCCGGCTTATCAAGGAGACCTCCAGACCATGTCTGACCAGAGCCTCCGCCATCTCCAGGCCGATGTAGCCCCCACCGACGACCACCCCTCTTTTGATTTTACCGGCATCCAGCAGTTGACGCATTTCCAGGCCGCTCTGAAGGGTGTTTACCCCGCAGACTGCGACGGCGTCCGAGCCGGGCAGATCTGGACAGAACGGCAGGGCGCCGGTGGCGATCAGCAGCTGGTCGTACGGTTCCCACCAGATTCTGCCGCTGCCCAGATCACGGACACGAACTTTCCCTGCCGCTGGATCAAGCTCCTCGACTTCATGTCGAATTCTGACGTCAATCCCGTACCGCTCCCGAAAAGTTTCCGGAGTGCGGGCGATGAGTGATTCTTCTTTGTCGACAACCCGGCCGACATAGTAGGGAATACCTCAGGCTGAGTAGGAAGTATGGGGGCCGCGCTCGAAAACGATAATCTCCAACTCGGGACAACGGCGTTTGGCCTGTGAGGCGGCACTCATCCCGGCTGCGTCACCGCCGATTACCACCAATCGTTTTTTGTTCATCGGACTTCCTCCATTGGATGTCAGAATTTGCGACGGTCGTCACCCGATGACTTCTCCAGCCTTTTCTGCCGGATTCTCCGGTCCTCGACTACGGCCCGTTCGGAAAGTTTGTCATCCACATAGTTTATTACGACTTCTCCGCCAAATATTTTCCAGTTTGATTCCATTGTTACGGTGTCGCCACCACCTTTCCAGTTTCGTCGATGAACTTGCCGCACTTTATCGGCAAGTTGGTCGAAGAGACTTTCCGCACCCGGTTCTTCCTGTGGTTTGTATTTTGCGTCAAGCTGCCTGGCCAGGGCTTCGGAGAGCACATCAATGTCGGCTTTATCGGAAGAAAACGGCAAGACCAGCGACACACGAACTGAGTGAAGGACACGGCTCTCAGGGGCAAAGATAAAGAGAAGCTTTGCGTCGTATCCCATGAGTTTGGTGTTACCGTGGTATTCAATATTCACCGCCAGTTCATCAGGCTCATTCCTGCCAAACAATGAGAACCCGCCACCAAGAAATTCTATGGCGATGCCTTTATCCTTGCCAGTGGCAACTACCTTGTCGATATTCATGCCGGACCGCCAGGTATCGAATATAAATGCATCTGCTGTTGGCAGATTCACTAACAGCAGGAGTAATGTCAGAAACCAGGATACTCTGTTTGGCATTGGCCTTCTCCGTGATGAATCTTCAGTTTCGGTAGAAACTGTTCTGTTCCCAAGTTTAGTCCTGAAGATGATTGGCAATTATGCCGCTATTCCTCCTCAGGAAGATTGTCCGGAAGCTCTGTCAGCCCGCTTTGATCTGCCGGCTGGAGTGCCGTCCGTAATAGTTGACTCAAAAGACTGTTTTCTCCGACAAGGTCCCCGGGCTTTTTGCAGTTGTTCATCAGGTTATCAAGCAGATCATCTGTTGTTGCCATCACGTTTCTCCTCTTAATGGCTATGTCAATTTCACAACCATCTTACCCATGTTTTGTCCCTGAAAAAGACCGATAAACGCAGCCACGGCTTGGTCAATCCCTTCCACTACCGTCTCTTTATGCTTCAGCTTGCCGGCTTGACAGTAGTCACCCACCTCTTTTCTGAACTCGGCTTGACGATCCAGCCAGTCAAAAACAAGCAGGCCTTTCATTGTCAACCGTTTGGTCGTGATATTGAAGAGGTTGGAAGGCCCGGGAAGCGATTTTTCCGCGTTGTAGCCAGAGATACTGCCACAGGCGATGATTCGGCCATGGAGCCGCAAAACTGCAAGCGCCGCTTCGAGCGATTCACCGCCGACATTGTCGAAATAGACATCTATTCCGTCCGGCGCGTTGTGCTTCAGTTGGTCAAGTACCGGACCGTCCTTGTAATTGAAGGCTTCATCAAACCCGCACTCGGTTCGCAGAAAGGCTGTTTTTTCATCCGAACCGGCAGACCCGATTACCCGACAGCCGCGTAATTTAGCGAGCTGCCCGGCAACACTTCCGACCGCCCCGGCAGCCCCGGAGATATAGATAGTGTCACCTGCTTTTACCTCCACCAGATTCAGCCCGGCCCACGCGGTCAGTCCCGTCATGCCGAGGGCGCCAAGGTACACCGAAAGAGGCTGGATCTGACTGCTGACCGGCTGCAACTCGCGCGGCGGCGCAATAAAAAACTCCCGCCAGCCAAGGCTTGAGGTCACTATGTCGCCCGGTTTGATTCCCGTAACGCGCGACTCTACGACCTCACCAACCGCGCCCCCTTCAAGCGGTCTGCCTATCTCGAACTGCGGAACGTAGGATTTCCCCTCATTCATGCGACCACGCATGTAGGGATCCACCGACATGAACAGATTACGAACCAGCACCTCCTGATCGCGCAATGACGGTAGAGTGGTCTGCACCAGGGTAAAGTTTGCTGCCGTGGGGATGCCATGGGGACGGGATGCCAAATGGATTTCGCGACTGATTGTTTGTGTCATGACTAGCTCCGTTATTTTTTAAACTGCTCCAATACAATTTTTGCCACCGCCTCGGACGAAGCCGGATTCTGGCCGGTGATCAGGTTGCCGTCCTGAGCGGTGAATGATTGCCAGTCAGCTCCTTTGGCATACTTGCCCCCCTTTTTCTGCAACTCGTCTTCCACGAGGAACGGCACCACATCGGTCAGTCCGACAGCGGCTTCTTCCGAGTTGGAGAATCCGGTGACCGCTTTTCCCTGTACCAGCGACGAACCATCCGGTGACTTGGCATGGCGCAATACTCCGGGGGCGTGGCACACCGCTGAAACCGGTTTGCCCTGGGCATACATGGCCTCAATCAGGGCAATGGAACACCTGTCCTCGGCCAGATCCCATAACGGGCCGTGGCCGCCGGGATAAAACAGCGTGTCATAGTCATTGGAACAAAGATCCCGCAAAATTTTGGTATGGGCCAACGCGTTCTGCGCTTCCTTGTCACCCTTGAATCTGACCGTTGCCGCAGTTTGAGAATCCATTTCGTCACTTTTCGGATCCAGGGGCGGTTGCCCACCCTTTGGCGACGCCAGGGTAATATCAGCTCCCGCATCTTTAAAGACGTAGTACGGGGCGGCAAATTCCTCCAGCCAGAAACCGGTTTTTTTGCCCGTGTTGCCAAGTGCGTCGTGTGACGTCAATACCATCAGGATTTTCATGGTGTATTCTCCTTGTCTCAAAGTTCCGACGCCTTCGGAAAGAGGATGTTGTTCTCCAGGTGAACATGTTTGTGGAGGTCGTCCTCAAACTCTTTGAGCTTCTGATAGGTAAGCATGAAGGTGTTGCAGGCATCGTCAGGAATCGCGTAATTATTCGAGAGGTGGCGGATCGTATGGACTGCATCGCCGATCTCCTCGTGTTCGCGATGGAGCCTGAGCAGGGACACCCGGATGATTTCCCTGTCATGCGCATCCGGAGTTGTACCGGCCACTCTGGCAGCATCGGCCCGTTTGAGAGCCGGGAAAAACACCTCCTCTTCTTCCTTCAGGTGGGCCGTCATATCCGTGGCGATTTTGTCAAAAATAGTGGCAATCCCGATCACCTCGGGATGGTTGGCGCCATGCACGTCTGCTATCTTTCGGGCATAGGCAGTGATCTGCCCGTCATTTTCCTTGAGCCAGGCATGGTGGGTATTGACGATGTAATCGGCGAGAAACGGCAGTGTCCACGAGGAATAGTTCAGGCTTCGTTCGACCGGTTCATTTTGCACTGCCGCCAGTTCGCCCGTTATTCCGGCAAGATCGATTCCTTTCTCCGCGCAGGCGGTCGCGAGAGCCACCCGGCCGCCGCAGCAGAAGTCGATGCCGTGGTTCTCAAAAACAGCGGCGGTCCGGAAATTTGCCGCAACAATCTCGCCAATAGTTTTATCTCCTGTTGTTGATTCTTGCATGATCGTCTCCTTTTACCTCGGATAGTTCCGGTCAGCCGCTGATAGAGCAGATGTTCACCTTTGGCGGCACCTGCGGCAGGTGCCAGATCTGGTCGTTGTACTCGCGCATGGTGCGGTCGGTGGAAAAAAAACCGCTACGGGCGGTGTTGCGGATGCTCCTGCGCGTCCATTCCTCCCTGTCCCGGAACAGCGCTGCTGCCTGTTTCTGTGCCTCCACATAACTGCGAAAATCCGCGGCCACCAGCCACGGATCGCCGGGGTTGGTTATGGCGTGCATAATCGGGTCGAAGATACCCGGTTCAAAATGGTTGAAGTGCCCGCTCGACAGCAGCTGCAGCACCCGCGCCAGATCCTCGTCGTTGGCAATGATCGCCGCCGGGTCGTAGCTGTGTCGAAGCTCTTCCACCTGCTCTGCGCTCAGCCCGAAGAGGAAGAAGTTTTCGTCGCCAACCTCATCGCGGATCTCGATGTTAGCCCCGTCCAGGGTGCCGATGGTAATGGCGCCGTTCATCATGAACTTCATGTTGCCGGTGCCGGAAGCCTCTTTGCCGGCGGTCGAGATCTGCTCGGAAAGGTCGGTCCCCGGTGCGATTATCTCCATGGCCGAAACGCTGTAGTTGGGCAGAAAAGCCACCTTGAGCAGGGGGGAGGCATCGGGATCGGCATTGATCACGGCTGCCACGTTGCTGATCAGCTTGATGATGCGCTTGGCCATGAAATAGCCCGGCGCCGCCTTGCCGCCGATGAGGACGCACCGCTGCGTCCAGTCACCCGTATCGCCGCGCTTGATGCGGTCATACAGGTGGATGACGTGCAGGACGTTGAGCAGTTGGCGTTTGTACTCGTGGATCCGCTTGACCTGCACATCAAAAAGCGCCCGGGGATCGAACACCACGCCGCACTCATCGGCCACAAGCTTTGCCAGACGCTCCTTGTTGGCCAGTTTTACCCGGTACCACCGTTCGCGGAAACTACCGTCCTCGGTCAGGGGGAGGATCTCGCGCAGACGGTCCAGATCCACCTCCCACCCGGCGCCGATGGTTTCGTCCAGTAGCTGCGTCAGGCCGGGGTTGCTCCAGACGAGCCAGCGCCGCGGGGTGACACCGTTGGTTTTGTTGTTGAATTTGTTCGGCCACAGTTCAAAAAAATCACTGAACAGCCCCTCGGCCAGCAGCCGCGAATGCAGGGCGGCGACGCCGTTGACCGAAAAACTGGCGGATATTGCCAGATAGGCCATGCGTACCATCGGTTCGGGCCCCTCCTCGATCAGGGACATGCGGCTCAGCCGTCCGGTGTCGCCGGGCCAGCGTCGGGACACCTCGGCCAGAAAACGGGCGTTGATCTCAAAGATGATATCCAGAAGCCGCGGCAGCAGCGTTCGGAAGAGTCGTACCGGCCACTTTTCCAGCGCTTCCGGCAGAAGGGTGTGGTTGGTGTAGGCCATGGTGGCGGTAGTGATCTCCCATGCCTGCTCCCATCCCAGCCCGTGTTCATCCATCAGCAGCCGCATCAGCTCTGCCACGGCGCAGCTCGGGTGGGTGTCATTGAGCTGGAAGACGTTTTTCCCGGCGAAACGTGAAAAATCGCTGCCATGGGTTCCCACCCAGCGTGACAGCACGTCCTGGAGGCTGGCCGAGGCGAGAAAGTACTGCTGGCGCAGCCGCAGCTCCTTGCCGTTTTCACTGGAATCGTTCGGATAGAGCACCATGGTGATCTGCTCGGCACTGTTCTTGGCTGCCACCGACTCGGGGTAAAGGCCGGCGTTGAACTCTCCCAGGTCGAATTCGTCGGTGGCCGCCGCTTTCCACAGTCGCAGGGTATTGACGGTGCAATTACGGTAACCCGGAATAGGAATGTCGTAGGGGATGGCCAGCACGTCGTTTGTGTCGACCCAGCGCGGCGCCAGCCGATCTGTTTTGTCGCGGTAGTACTCCGTGCGTCCACCGAAGTGTACCCGCTGGGTGTATTCGGGGCGTGCGATCTCCCAGGGGTTGCCATTGCGCAGCCAGTGATCCGGCTCCTCCACCTGTTCGCCGTTGACGATCAGCTGGCGGAACATGCCGTAATCGTAGCGGATGCCATATCCTGTCACCGGAAGCTGCAAGGTGGCGCAACTGTCAAGGAAACAGGCGGCAAGCCGCCCCAGGCCGCCATTGCCCAGACCGGCGTCGTGCTCGGAATCTGCCAGCTCCTCAAGCTCCATTCCCAGGCACTGTAGCGCCAGGGTAATGTTCTCCTGCAGTCCCAGGTTGAGTACGGCGTTGCCCAGCGTCCTGCCGATGAGGAACTCCATGGAAAGGTAGCTGGCTGTTTTGCAGTCGTTCTTCTCATAGGCATAACGGGTCTGCTTCCAGCACTCCATCAGCCGTTCCCGCAGGATCAGCACAAGGGCCTGATATGCGTAGTGGGCGGAGCGGCAGTGTCGATCGCGCCCCAGGGTGTGGGTATAGTTGCGGCGAAAGTCGTTGACCAGGCTCAACACATCCATCTCCATGGGAGGGATGTCGGTAAGAGTGTCGGTCAGCAGACTTCGTTTGAGTTGTACGTTGTCCATGGCGTTACTCCGGTCTTGAATTCCGCTGTCATCGGGAGCGCGGACCTTCCTTCCCGCATGGTTCAAATGCGGCGGAAAGCTCAACAAGCCATACGCGTTGCGTATGGGTAAACGGCAACTATCATGCCAGAGAATAATGGCGGTGAACGATTGTGCAACAGGCTGATTGTACAGTAGAAAGGGAGGGCGGCTGTGCAAGGTGAATGGAAGAATACGCTGCAATATTTGTGGCAGTAGACACAAAACAATATCTGTAATTTACTATCGAAAAGGCAGTGATGCATCTGTCGGCTTTAAAATAGTTCCGATCCGCACATCTCCCGTCAGGGTGCGGTGCACCGGGCAGCGTCCGGCTATCTCCAGCAAGCGCTGACGCTGCTCTTCGTCCAGCTTGCCATGCAGCTCAAGTTCCCGTTCGATACTGTCGATCTGGCGCACCTTCTCGTCGCAATCCTGGCAATCTTCGGCGTGTATTTTCTGATGTGAGAGCCGCACCACCACGTCCTCCAGCGGCCATTTCTTGCTCTGCGCATACATCCTGATTGTCATGCCGGTGCAGGCTCCAAGGGCGGCCAGCAGGTATTCGTAAGGGGAGGGCCCCTCGTTGCCGCCGCCGTATTCAAGAGGTTCGTCGGCCACCAGCGGGAAGCCGTTGGCGAACAGCTCGGTGCGAAAGCCCTCTACTCCGGTTCGTGCCGTAACCCGGTTGTCGATCACCTCCGGCGGAACAGGCGCGGGGGGCGATGTGCCGGGAAGGGTCAGGTAGCGGGCGGCCCAGGCCGCAATGATTCCACCTGCGTAAGCTGAGTCTCGGGCATCGGAAAGAAGGTGGTCGGCCGCATCAAGGGAGATGAAGCTCTTGGGATGGGAAGCGGCCCGGTAGATGGCGGCGGCGTTTTCAATCCCCACCACCCGGTCGTGAGGCGAGTGCATCACCAGAAGCGCCGCCTTGAGGCGCCGTGTCTCTGTCGGTTGCTGAGCCTCCAGGTCGTCCAGCAGGCTTTTGCGGATGGTGAAATCCCGTCCGCTGATGCTGACCGTGGCCTGGCCGGTCTGCCCGATCTGTTCCGATGACACTCCCAGCAGACCTTTCAGGCTTGCCGGATTGAACGGGGCGGCGATGGTGACTACGGTTGCTGTCGAGGGGATGTTTGCAGCGGCCGCCAGCACCGCCGTTCCCCCCAGGGAATGGCCGATGAGCAGCCGGGGTGCTTCATATTCACGCTCCAGGAATCCGGCAGCCGCGGCAAGGTCGCTCACTTCGGAGGAAAAAGTCGTCGCCGAGAAGTCCCCCTCGCTCTCCCCCAGACCGGTAAAGTCGAAGCGCAACACGGCGATGCGTCTGCTGCTCAGGGCCCGTGAAATGTTCACCACCGCCTTGAGGTCTTTGGAACAGGTAAAACAGTGGGCAAACAGGGCATAGGCAAGCGGCTGCTCGTCATCGGGCAGCTCCAGTCGGGCCGCGAGCTGTTCGCCACGGCTATTGGGAAAGGTGATGCTTTTTGTATTCATATCTGCCTCAGCTCTCGGGCTGTCGGCGATTTCCCGTGACCTGCTTTGCCAGGTCCGCGGCCAGCGCGCAGAGGGTGCCGGAATCTTCAAGCCCGCTCAGAAAACGTACCGGAATTTGCGAGTAACCGACCTGTGCCCCTACCAGGGCCCCGGTCAGGATCGCCCGCGCCTGGTTCTGCCCGCCGCCATTGACCGCATGCAGAACCGCTGATTCAAAATCGTCGTGAAAGCGCGCCGCTAGATAATAGGCTGCCGGTAACTGGTGATAGATGGCGCAGGGCATGCCGTACACGAGCGATACTTTCCAGGCCGGCTCGATAGTGATGTCAGGATCAACGGCAGCTGCCGCCATGTATGAGGGGGTCAGTAGGGCATCGGGAGAGGCAAACTTTCCGGCGCGGGGCGGATCGGGATCGCCGGGGCGTGGCGGCTGCAGGTTGTCGCCGGTAACGGCGTGAAAAGGGAGCGCTCCGTCATGCACAAGTTTCATCAGGCGGCCCGACAGCCTCGTGTCCAGTGCGTGTCCCTGAACCAGCATTCCCAGCACCGCACCGTAGGCAACAGTCATGGACACGATGGCCGCATCATTCTGGGTCAGAACGGTATTGCCGGAGATACTGCCGGCCAGGCGGGAGGGGGTGAGCGCGTAGCGCACCGCCAGGGCCAGGGTGCGTTCAATAGCCTCCGTGGTGTCGGCGTGACCGCCGGTTTGTTCCCACGGCAGCTTCTGTTTCACTCTCCTCTGCCACAGATCGCGAATCGACTGGCTGGTATAAAAACCCGGCCCGTTGATCGGCGTGCCATCCAGCAGCGGCAGCAGCTCCTCATCCATGCGGCGGCAGAAGTCGGCCTCGTTGTAGCCGCCACACTCCACCAGTGAGCGGAGCGTCAGCTTGAGGATGAAGCCGGCCTGGGAAAGCTGACCGGCCTTTATGCCGAAATGGTAACGGCCCGGCTGCGGGTCGGTATAGTCGCTGATCCAGTCGCCGTAGTCGCGGCGCAACTCGGCAAGGTCATAGTACCAGTGCGGCCCGAGCCCCAGCGCGTCGCCGATAAAAGCGCCCATGATGGCGCCTGCAGCCCTGTCCTGAGTGGTTATGCCAGACATGTTAACCTCCTGTTGTAAAATACAAAAAATATTACGCGGTTAAACGCGAGAATCACCGTCTTTGCGTACTTCATAACGCAACTCAGCCATACCGGCACCCATCTGATGAACAGACACCAGGCGCAGAATTGGGCTTAGTACTCTGCGCGGGAAAAGCGGTTTGCCCTTGCCGAGGGTAGCCGAACCAACCTGTATGATAAGTTCGTCCAGAAAACCAGCATCGTAGAACTGGCCCGCAAGGTCACCTCCTCCAACTATCCAGATGTTTTTGGCACCAGCAGCAGCTCGCATTTCGGCATGGACGGAGTGAACATCCCCTTTGACGAAGCGGATGTTAGCGCCTTCGATGTTTTGAAGCTTGCGACTGGAGAATATCCAGGCCGGCTGAGTATATGGCCATGCTGAGCCAGTCTCAGTAGCAACCTTTTCTGCGTTGCGCACCATCCACTCGTAAGTTGCGGACCCCATTGCCAAAGCACCTACATTTGATATGAACTCCGGATAGCTGGAGTCATTCAGATCGCCGAGCGGAAACAGCCAGTCAAGCGAGTCATTTTCTGTAGCAATGAAGCCATCAAGGCTTGTTGCGGTGAAGTACTGAGTTTTCATACTTGTATGCAGCTCCTATACATGGATTCTTGCTCATATACTCCCTTATGTACATCGCTTAGGCAAATGGCAATTGCACCAAGGATGTAAGGTATTCCAACTCTCACAAACTACCTCCCGCAGGCTTTCCTGCATTATTTACCCGGTACTCAGAAGGCAAAACAGTCACAACCGAGCCCCCAGAGCCGCCCTTCATTCGGCAGCCAGATCTGCTGTTTCCCATGACAGCTGCACGATTGATGAAGATGACCGGCTGCCGGCATTCCCTTGTGACAGCCGTCATAGACACCCACCGGAGACCAGTCGGGACTCACCGGCAGAGGTGGCGGGCCATGCGGGGTTATTCTGCCGTTATGCAAAAACAGTTCGGGTGTCTTCATATCGTGACCTCAGCGCCGCTCAGGCGCAACAGATGCCTGCCCGGCTTGGCGGTGCGCCGTGCACCATGGTGTAGGCATATTCGACGCCCTGGCCATAGGCGCCGCCATGTTCTTTCACGATTTCAATGACAGCGTCGTAGGTGTCCTTGCGAGCCCAGTCGCGCTGGAACTCAAGCAGGACCTGCTGGGCGGTCACCGGTACGGCTCCGGCCTGTTCGATGCGCCGCATGGCGGCGTTGTGAGCTGTTAAGCTGGTGCCACCCGATGCGTCCTCGACTCCATACACTTCATATCCTGCCGCCAACGCCTGCAGGGCCGGAAAGGTAAGGCAGACTTCGGTCCAAAGCGCAGCCATGACCAGTTTTTTGCGCCCGGTCGCTTTGACTGCGGCTACGAATCCCTCATCTTCCCAGGAGTTCATGCTGCTCCGTTCAACCGGTTCCTGGCCGGGGAATACGTCCAGCAGTTGCGGCCACAGGTTGCCGGAAAAACTTTTGCTTTCAACGGTGGTAAGAATGGCCGGCACGTTGAATACTTTGGCCGCCTTGGCCAGCAGCATGACGTTGTTGAACAGTGTCTGCCGGTCGATGTTGGCAACGCCAAAGGTCATCTGCGGTTGGAAATCAATGAAAATGACGGCGCAATTCTGTGGGGTGAGCAGTTCAGTGTACTTCATGGTGTCCTCCTCCTTTGGTTGTCGCTTTTCTACCATTTTTTGCCGTGGCAGTTGTAACAGCTCATCGCCTGCCCATTGGAGGCCGAGTCGATGCTGTGGCAACTGGTGCAGTCGGTAGTACCGTTCTCCTCTACATAATTCCTGTGGCTGCTCTCCGGATTTGTCCAGCCGAAGGGATGGCTGGCGGTGTTGCCGGTCGTGCCGCCTGTGGTGCTGCCGCCGGTTGCCGGGGTTGTCCACTCTTTGCCGTGGCAGTTGTAACAGCTCATCGCTTGTCCCTTGGAGGCCGAGTCGATGCTGTGGCAGCTGATGCAGCTGCTGACGCCGTTGCTTTTCGCGTAACTTTGGTGGCTGCTTCTCGGGTTCGTCCAGCCGAAAGGGTGGCTTGTTGTTGTGCCCCCGCCTCCGGTGCCGCCGGCTGCAACGGGGCTGTAAATGACGTTACGGGTCACCGAACTGCTGTTGCCTGCGGCATCCCTGGCGTTGACGGTAATGACGTACTGTTTTGCCGTGGTAAAGGTCAGCGTCTGTTTGAAAATGCCGTTTGTGACCAGCCATGTGTACGTCTGGCCGTCCATGGTGATGGTGACGGTTATTTCCTTCGAGCTGTTGGTGACGGTACCCATTAAAATCATGGTGGCCAGACTGGTTGTCATGTCCTGGGAGGGGTTGGTCACCGCCAGTGTGAGTTTGGATGCGTCGTAGGTTATCGTCCGTTTGGCGCTGGAGGTGTTACCGGCCAGATCAGTTGCCGCTACCGTGATGGTATTCACGCCGGGAGTCAGGTTGACGTTGATACTGAAGGTGTTGCCGGTTATGGAGGAAAACTGCGGGCTGCCGTTGTTGACGGTTACGGCAACGGTTGAGGTCTCGTTAACATTGCCGCTCACGGTTATAAATGACGTGGCGACGGAGCTGTTGTCGGGAGGCGCCGAAACAGTCAGGATCGGAGAGTTAGGGTCGTAGTAGATCGTGCGGCTGTCGCTTTTTACATTGCCGGCGTTGTCGGTGGCATTGACGGTGACGCTGTTGGCTTCGGCAACCAGGGCCAGGGCGGTGGAAAAATAACCGTTGGGCATGACGGTGACGTACTGGTTGTTGACGGTGACGGACTGGATGCCGCTGGTGGCGGTGACCGTGCCGCTGATATTGAGAGTAGCGTTATTGGTGTATGACCCATCGGAAAGCGCGGAGATGATAAGGGCCGGGCCGCTTGAGCGCGGCGAGACACTGAAGACGCCGGAGGCGTTGCCGCCGACCGTGGAAACGGTGATGGTGCCGGATCCGGTTGTTGCGTTGGCGGCAACGATGACCGGCAGCGTGAGCGAAGTGGCTGTCGCGGTGACCGGGCCGCCGATGATTCCGGAATTACTGAAACTGACGGTAGCGCCGGTGAAATTTGCTCCGACAATCGTCACCGCTTGATTGACTGCCCCCTGTACGACGCTGGCCGGCGTGACCGAACTGATTGCCGGTGGCGGAATAGCGGCATCGGTGACGCTGAAAAATGCGGGGGCGCTGCCGCTGGCGGTGGTAACGGTGACTATCCCGGCTCCGACGGCGGCATTGGCAGCAATGGTTACCGGCAGGCTGATGGAGGTTGCGGTGACGGTGGCCGGACCACCGTTAATCCCGGGGTTGCTGAAGCTGACGGCAGCGCCGGTAAGATTCGTACCGTTTATGGTAACAATCTGATTGACGGACCCCTGCACGAGGTTTGCCGGGGAGACCGAACTGATTGCCGGCGCCACCGGGGAAGGCACAACAACAGGCGGAATCGAAGTCGCGGCAACGGTGAAAGGGGTAGTGATGCTGACGATCTCATAGCCGTGGCTGGGATTGTTCGTGTCAAGGGTCCAGTCGGTCCCGAAGGTCGCGGCAACGGCATCATTTTGATGCCCATACCATGCCACTTTCCATGAATAGGTGCCGGACGTGGCGGGAGCAGGTGCGGTAAGAACGACAGGGTAGGTGGCTGATGCTCCCATGCCGCTGTCGTTGCCGGTAGACCTGGCCAGTTCGGTCATGCTCTGATCATAAAGGACAGCCCGGAACCAGCCGGTGCGGTAGCCGCCGGTAATGGTCACCGTCACCGTTTCACCGGGGGCGTACGAGCTTTTGTCAGTTGTCCCCGCCACACTGATGGCGTTCTTGCTGCCGTTCGGATGCGCGCCGTGGGCATGACAGCCGTTGCAGGTGGCAACAACCGGGGCTACATGGCAAGAGGAGCACCCCTGGCTGCTGAAGTAGCCGGATAGCGCCAATGCTTCAGAACTCCACGCGAGCATACACAGTACAATTGCAGACAGACACACCATCGCAGTTTTTCCGGCGCTTTTCATGGTCATCTCCTATTCAACGGTGATTACTGTGCAACATGTTGGCGGCGACCGGAATGATCTTCGGCGCAGGGCGAGTCGTCATGGCAACGGTAAAGGGAGCTGCTATAGACACAATTTCAGAGCCATGATTGGGGGTGTTCGGATCGGGAGACCAGCCGGGGCCGAAGGTAGCGCCTACGGAGTCATACAGGTTGCCGTACCAGGCTACCTTCCATGAGAAGGTTCCGGGTGTTGCGGGCGCAGGCGCGCTCAGTATTGCCGGATAGATGGCTGAGCCGCCCATGCCGCTGTCGTTGCCGGTGGATCTCGCCAGTTCGACCATATTCTGATCATAGAGCACGGCCCGAAACCATCCGGTGCGGTAGCCGCCGGTAATGGTAACGGTCACAATTTCGCCGGGCGCGTACGTGCTTTTGTCAGTTGTCCCTGTTACATTGATGGCGTTCTTGGCGCTGTCGGGATGGGTGCCGTGTGCATGGCAGCCGTTGCAGGTGGCAACAACCGGCGAGGCATGGCAACCGGCGCATCCCTGGGCGGTGAAGTAAGCGGAGAATGCTTGTGCCTTCGTTCCGCAAAGCAGGACAACTCCCAGTGACAGTACTAAGAACCTGGCTAATGGTGATCTCTTGATGTTGTGCATACTGTTCTCCTTTCGTTGAAACACTGTGTAGTCAGTTACGTTAGCTAATCTGTCTTGTTATTCTAAGTTGCAATTAAGATGACACTAAAAGCGACCACCCCCAACCCCTCCTTATCAAGGAGGGGAGCCTGTAATCCCCCTCCTATTTTAGGAGGGGCTAGGGGTGGTAAGGTGTCAACTTGAACGCTTGTAGGAATTAGTTGAAAAATCCGTCCGGTATTCTGAAATAACACCTGCCGTTTTCATCCAGGGCAGCCAGAAATTCGTCGCGCCTTTTTTGTCTCAGTTCATCGTACAGCTCGTGCATTTCGTTTTTCGACAGGATGCCGGCAGCAAGTGCGTTAAACCTTGTATGATCAGGATGGCGGCACAAGTAGCTGAAGCCCAGTCTGTAGGCATGACCGCACTCCGGCTTTTCAACCAGGCACCCCGAAATCTCCGAATGCAGTAATTGTCGAGTAAGACATTTTCCCATGGCCGGGTCCTCCCTGCGGCGTGCATAATTTACAGAAGGCTTCAGCTGGTTTATCGTAAATTCGATGCCTTCTTTTTGAAGTTAGTTTAATGATCAGTAACTATGCCATGTTTTTGTTGACGTGTAATGGTAGTTATATTAGTAAGTTACGTGGATGTCGGTGTGAAGTCGTGTGAGGGTTAAGCAATGATAATTGCAGGGAAGGGGAGGGTCGCAACGGCAGATTCGCCAATGATGTGGGGTGGACTTGTGCAACGCCGGATACAGTCTGCAACAAAGGTTGCATATATTAAAAAGGGGGGTGACAGTAGAAAGGGGGTGTATGCCGTTTTCAGCATTAATCGTTAAAACGGCAGTTACTCACGCGGAGACGCGGAGTTCGCGGAGAAATTCACTACGTTACGTCAATTGATGCTTACGCCAATCAGGTTATGGCAGTTTCGATGTAATTACCTGGTTTTGCTCCGCGTCTCCGCGTGCGACTGCTTTTCCCCGGTTATTCCCTAGGTATCCGGATGTCGCTGTCTTCAAACGAGCCGTATTCGGACCATTTGTGGCAGGCGACGCAGTTTATTTTGGACTTGATCGTGCCATGCCGGTAAGTGCTTTCGTCTATAAGCTTATGTTTTTCTTTCCAGTAGGGTATGTCGGTTATTCTCAGGGGGGGATGGGCAGGATCGATCGAGCGGATGAATTTGACCGACGCTTCTTCAAGAGAATGCTCTGCGGCGTTCTTTACGAGAAATTCCTCGATTTCAAGTTTCGAGGCGTCATCAATGGTTGCGTCGTCTCCAAAATGATCCTGGAGATCTGCCATCATCATTTTCCAGCTTTTCTCCGGGAGCATGTTGGGTGCAAAAGCCATGTGACAGGCGCCGCACTCCTTTTTATACACCGAGGGGATGATCAGGCTGAGCGGCTGCCTGGTGTCCATGGAACCGGTAAAGTACACAACTGCAAAGAGCGGGGATAGTACCAGCGTGAAGGATACCAACTTCAGGGGAGCCCCTGCGGGGAAGGGCATCTCGGCTTCGTCCGAGAGTTTTTTTCCGGTAACCATGGCGGTGATGATGCCGGTCTTGTGTCGTACTGTCTCATTCAAGACCCCCGCGACATGGCCGATGACGACTCCAAGAAGAGCATATGCAAGCCCGAGGTGCAGCAGTTTCATATTCCCGGAGAAGGGATGGAAGTCTGCGTAGAGGGATCTGAGCATCCCTCTCCCCTCGTCAAGGCCGAAGACTACTACTCCCGATAGTACAGCCAGCAGTCCGAATGCGATTATGCAGAGGGCGCTCCATGATGCTGCGGGATTATGCCCGGTATGGTTGGTTTTAATGTTTTTTATGACCGCGTGAAAATAGTCGATGAGTTCGTGCAGGGAGAGGCGCAGCGAGCTGAACCTTGAATAGCGGGGGCCGCACATCCCCCATAAAATCCTGAAGACGAGGAGTATGCCGACGGCGACGCCGGTGCCGATATGAAAGGCCAGCCAGGTATCCTTGTTGACCAGGTCGATGCCGAAATAACGGAGTATATCTGCCGTGACCAGGGTGCAGAGGATAAATACAACCAGCGACCAATGGAAGATGCGGGTCTGGAGATCCCAAACTTTAATTTCTTTCATGGCATGACCTTGTTGATCCTTGGTTTAATCGGCATCCGGAGTGCCGCACAACAGAGCAAGCTTATTTCCTGGGGATCTTCACCTTGTGCTCATCGTAATCGCCCTTGTCTGCCGACAGATGGCACGCGGTGCAGTTTGCCGGGGAGCCGATGGACTTCCGTTTGAAAACGTCAGCTCGTACTTCGCGATGCTTTCGTTTGAAGTACGGGGTATCGCTTATCTTGAGCGGAGTTTCAGCGGTGCCGAGAGAGGCAAGCATTTTCCGGGATATCTTTGACGAACTTGCGTCGGCGCTGTTTTTGACCAGATAACCCAGTATTTCCGATTTCAGGGCATCGTCAAGCGCCGCACTGTCGCCGAAATGACTGTCCAGAGTGTTCATGACCTTTTCCCACGACCGTTTTGGCAGAAACTGCGGCTGGTAGGCAAGATGGCATGCACCGCATTCCTTGAGGTAGGCACTGTTGGTTGCCCCTCCCATCAGCTCTGAGCCGCCTCCATGAGCAGTGACAACTGAAGAAAATATGACGGCAAACAGTGCTGAGATGGGCATTTTACTCAATGAATTCATCGGTAGTCTCCTTTATTGTGCGTTTATGAACATGAGGACGTCGCCCTTTTCCCGTGCCGTTCCTTCCCTGCCGTACACCTGCTTGAAGTTACGCAAGAGCCATTTCTCGGTTTCCTTGACATTGGTTAGCCTGCTTTTGTTGGCAGAAGGGGCGAGGGGGGGGATTACCTTGCCCACGAGCGTCTTGCCGCTCTTCTTCAGGTCCGATGTGTGGCAGGTGGCGCAGGATAGCGGGCCGCTCTTGGCATTAGGCTGCGCATCAAAGAAGAGCTTTTTACCTCGTGCCGCATCAAAGCCCTTGAAGCTGCTTTCCTGCTTCTTTGCCTGGGTCTCAAGCCCTTGGACATACTTTGTCATCTCTGGGTTAAAACCGGCAGCAAGACCAAACCCCGGAGTTGCCGCAACCAGGCAAACCGCCACGAACAATGATGGAATACGCATCTTTTTCCTCCTGTTGATAGATATAGCTAATGTGCGGACAACAATACTACGTAAAATATCCGTGTCAACGGATAAATAACACCGGAAAGGTCTTAAGATGGGTTGGCCTCTAACAGCTGTCTCCTTGAACGGAAGAGCACGTAATGCCGCAGCCGGATCATGGTTCATTTGAAGCCAGCTCCACCCGGTTGCGGCCATTTTCCTTGGCTTTGTACAGGGCAGTATCGGCAGCCTTGATAAGGCAGCGTCCGTCACGTATGCCATCCCTGCTGCTGGTGGCCACCCCGAGACTGATGGTGACCGGTATGATCCCTTCCGGCGTATCCATGCTTTCGCTGCTTATCCATACGCGAAGCCTTTCCGCAATAGTGATGGCGCACTCCTGGCAGCACTCGGGAAGGATGAGCAGGAACTCCTCCCCTCCGTACCGTCCGACAGCATCGTAGACGCGTTCGATGGCATGCATCTTCTGGGCGGTTATGCGGAGCACTGCGTCTCCCGCAAGATGTCCGTGCGTGTCATTTACCTTTTTGAAATGATCGATATCGACCATGATGATGCTGACACAGTGTCCGTCCCGCTCCGATCTGGCCAATTCCCTGTCCAGAATGTCGAGAATCTCCTCATGGTTCAATAGACCGGTGAGAGAATCATGGGTGGCCTTTGCCCGGAGGATTTCGCGGGCTGCAAGCAGTTCATCCTGCAGCTCGATGATCCGTCTGCCGGCGCGGAGGCGAACCCTCAACTCATTGAGTTTGAACGGCTTTAAAATGTAATCGTCGGCTCCGGCTTCCATGCCGATGACAAGATCTTCATCCCGCTGCTGCGACGTCAGCAGAATGATGTAGGTATATGGTTCTTCAGCTACTTCCCTGATTGTCCGGCATACTTCTATCCCCTCCATTCCGGGCATTTTCCAGTCCAGGATAGCTAGTTTCGGGGCATTTTCAGATTGCAGAATCTGAAGTGCTTCGTTGCCATCCCGCGCAACAGCCACCTCGTATCCCCATGTAGCCAATATTTCTTCGAGGAAATGGCGAAAAGAGGGGTCATCTTCCGCTATCAGAATTTTCATGATGGTCTCCTCCGTTGATTAATGAGGAAGCGCGAAGTTCGAACTCCCGGATCAGATCAACGCACTTCTTGAAATCTATCGGTTTGGACAAGTAAGCGTCCATGCCTGATGCCAGACATTTCAGCTCATCGTTATGAAGAGCGAAGGCCGTTATTGCTACTATGATGGTGTGACCGCCCCTGACAACTTCCTTCTCTCGAATGCTGCGGGTGGCCTCAAAACCGTTCATGCGCGGCATCTGCACATCCATCAGGATGACGTCGAACGTGTCGGACTCCCACATTTCGACCGCCATTACGCCGTCACTCGCGGCGGATACTTCAAAACCGGCCCGCTCCAGCATGACGGTAAAGACCTCGCTTATGACAGGGTCGTCATCAACCACCAGAATACGCATTATCCCTCTCCTCCTGGGCTTGGCAAACTTCCACGCAATGTCATGGTGTCTTCACCGTTGCTGATTACTACTGATCTCCCGCTATTCCCTTCTCCCTGAGGGAGAAGGTGGCCGAAGGCCGGATGAGGGGGCAACAGTGTAATATATTGCAGCTTTTCCCCCTCACCCTAGCCCTCTCCCTCAGGGAGAGGGGACTGTTTTTCCGCCTTTGCGGAAGATTAGCCCTAATCAGTTACTTCCACGCACTGTCATGGTGTATTCACCGTCTCACTTACCGGGACGGTGAAAACGAAACGGCATCCCTTCCCCTCATCGCTTTCGAAAAATATCGTGCCCCCCAACAGCTTGACGATATGCTTGCTGATAACAAGCCCAAGACCGGTGCCGCCGTACCTGCGGGTGTCGGAATCGTCCACCTGGCTGAAAGGACTAAAGATCCGCTGTTTCATTTCATCGGGTATACCAATACCGGTGTCCGTGACCGAAAAGGTAATATCCCGTTTTCCGCCGTTCATGCTGCCTGAACATACCCGCACCTCGACTTTGCCCTGCTCGGTAAATTTGACGGCGTTCGCCACCAGATTTGTCAGAATCTGCTGAGTCCTGAGACAGTCGCCGGTTACGGTAACAGGAAGGTCCTCAGCCACGGCCACGATGAAATCGAGCCCTTTATGCTGCGTCTCGGAAATGAAAATATCAGTCGCGATCTTCACGCAATCCCGCAGGACAAACGGCTTGTCCTCTATATGTATCCGCCCCCCCTCGATCTTCGTCATTTCCAGGACATCATTGAGAATGCGGACGAGGGTACTCGCCGAATTATGTGCCGTCCGGATGTAATTGCGCTGCTTTGCCTCCAGCTGTCCGCCGAGGACAACATCCAGCATGCCAAGCACGCCGCTCATGGGGGTGCGCAGTTCATGACTCATGTTGGCAAGGAACTGGCTCTTGGCGCGGTTGGCCGCTTCGGCCGCTTCTTTTGCCTCCTTCAGGGCCTTTTCCGCCGCCTTGGATTCCTGAACATGTCTGTTGATGAGCCGGTAAAGGAGTAGAGACGACAACACGATGAAACCAATACCCTTAAACTCGGAAATGCGGGTTATGGTCGCCGGGTCTGTTACCATCCTGCCAAGTAAGCTGTCCGAAAGATATATCCAGAGTGAGCTGAAAACGGCATAGATACCTACGATCCGGGCAACGTCAAGGCGATCAGTCTGTTCGGATTCATTCGGCATTTATAGCACCTTCTTTCAGTGTGAATCCTTGTCTTCAGGTCAACTCGTTAACGGTTCCAACGTGAAGTAAAAAGTCGCCCCCTTGCCCGGTTCCCCTTCGGCCCACACCTTCCCTCCATGACGCTTGATGATCCGCTCCACCGTGGCCAGGCCGATGCCGAAACCTCTGCATTCTTCGGCTCCTGGCAGGCGCTGGAACGGGACAAAGATCCTCTCCGCAGCCGCATTGTCAAAACCGGCTCCGTTGTCCCGGACGAAATAGACCGGATTCCCGTCAAGATCCTTCGCGCCAAACTCGATGACCCCCCCTTCCCGTATGCCGGTATACTTCCAGGCGTTGTCAAGGAGGTTCACCAGAACCACTCGCAGCAGGTTTGCATCCCCATTGGCGATCATCCCTTCGGCGATGCGGACCTCGACCCGACGGGCGGTCTCGTTTCCCTTCAGTTCCCCGGCGACCTCGTTGGCCATGCTGCTGAGATCGACACTTTTCCGTTTCAATTCCGTATGTGTCAACCGGGAAAAATTGAGGAGCGCCTCAATCAGCTGACTCATGCGCAGGGTGCCTTCATAGGCCTGCTGGATGTAATGAAGGCATTTCTCGTCGAGTTTTTCTCCGTAAAGCTCCTTGATCATCTGGCAGTAGCTGCTGACAACATTCAACGGATTGCGCAGATCGTGGGCAACCGTGTAATTGAAGGCCTCCAGTTCAATGTTGACTGCTTCCAACTCCTCATTGGCTGCTTTCAGTTCGGCGGCGGATGCTTTCATCTCCAGGTTGGCAACTTCCAGTTCGGCAGACCGCACCGCCTGATCGGTGTTCAGCTTGGCTACTTCATTGTAGGCTGATTGAAGCTGGTCATTCAGCGACTTGACTTTCAACAGCATCTTTATTCTGGCCAGCACCTCGGCGCTGTTGAATGGGTTGGAGATAAAATCCTCGGCCCCGGCCTCGATTCCCCGGATGCGGTTTTCCGTGTCTGCGAAGGCGGTGATCATGATTACCGGGATAGTTTGATAAAGAACGTCGGATTTGATCCGGCGGCAGACCTCGAAACCATCCATTTCCGGCATCATCACATCCAAAAGACAGATGTCGATCCGCTCGGTTCGGATCTTTTCCAGCGCTTCCTGTCCATTCACCGCTTTTACCACAACATATCCAAGGGGGGAGAGTATGGCCTCCAACAAATTGAGATTGTGAGGTTCGTCATCCACGCACAGTATTCGCGACGTTGGTGTAGTCATATAGGTTCCTCCTCCAGCCACTGTTTCACCAGGACCGGCAGTTCACGCGTGTTGACAGGCTTGGAGAGATAGCCGTCGAATCCGGCCGCAAGGAATCTTTCCTGGTCGCCCTGCATGGCAAAGGAGGTCAGGGCAATGATCTTCAGCCTGCCGGTCGCCGGGTCCCCCTTCAGAATGCCACAGGCGGTTATGCCGTCCATGCCCGGCATCTGTATGTCCATCAGGATCAGGTCCGGGAGCAGTTCCCTGGCCAGAATCACTCCTTCCTGTCCGTCAGCAGCAACCACTACCTCATAGCCGTGGAAGGTCAAAATATCCCGGACGAGGCACCTGTTGTTTTCATTGTCTTCAACGATCAGTATTTTGTGTGGCATTGAGGTCACCTCCTCTGATCGAATGAATCACTTTGCGCCTACCGCATTTTCTACCAGATTTAAAAACTCGTTGGTCGACAGGGATCCTTTCCCCTCGATTCGCCAGACCTTTCCGGCCAGTCGCGCCCGGTCGGCAGCCGAGAGGTCCATCGAGGTCAATACCAGGATCGGAACTTTTGCGACAGAATTCTCGTCCCGCAGCCGGTCGGCGACATCGAAGCCGCTCATGCCGGGCATCACAAGGTCAAGAACAATCAGGTCAGGTAAATCGCGCTGCGCCAGCTCAACGCCCTCCAGCCCGCTGCTCGCCCGCAACGCTCGATACCCTTTGCGCTGCAGAGCATTTCCCAGGGTGTCCAGGGTCAGCGGATCATCCTCGATCACCAGGACTGTGTTGCCTCCGCTGGGGGCGATTTCCGGCTGATTGGCGGGGAGTTCCGTGGCACCCGCTTGTGTCAGCGGAATGGTGAAGCTGAACCTGCTCCCCGCACCGATGTCACTTTTTACCCAGATTCTGCCGCCGTGCAGTTCCACCATCTGTCTGTTCAACGCCAGGCCGAGGCCGGTGCCTTCGAATTCCTTGGTATAGACCGATTCCAGTTGGGTGAATGGATGGAAGAGTTTAGGGATGTCTTCCTCCCTGATACCGATTCCGGTGTCAGCCACGGTGATTTCGATGAAATCGCCGTCTTTCTTTGCGCTCACATTTACCGTTCCACCCGCAGGGGTGAACTTGACCGCATTTGAAAGCAGGTTGAACATGATCTGTTTCAGTTTCCTCTGGTCTGCCACAATCTGAATATCAGCTTCAGGGGCAAGATCCAGGCGGAGCTCTATCCTGCTTTTCAAAGCTTTTTCCCTGAGCAGGATCATCGAAGCAGCCAGTAATTCCCGCAGCAAAAAAACAGTCAGCTCAAGATTCATATTGCCCGACTCCACCTTGGAGAGGTCGAGGATGTCGTTGATCAGGGAGAGCAGGTGTCTGCCGCTGGTAAGGATGTTATTTACATATTCCTGCTGCTTTTCATTGATCGGGCCAAACATCTGGTCTTGCAGCACCTCGGAAAAACCGATTATCGAATTGAGCGGAGTGCGCAGTTCGTGGCTCATGTTGGCCAGAAAGTCGGATTTCGTGAGGTTGGTTTTTTCCGCCACCGCCCTGGCGTTCTCCAGCTCGACATTCTTCTCCTGCAGCACCTGATCCAGGCGTTTGCGTTCCGTAACGTCGCGCGCAGCAGCAAACACGCCCTGCAGCTTTCTGTCCCGGTCGTAGAAGGTGGTCGCGTTGAAGGAGACCACCGTTTCCTTGCCGTCCCTGGAACGGGCGGTGAGTTCGTAGTCGGTGACCTTCTTTTCTCGCAGCACCTGATTGATACCCGTCTCGGCCCGATCCGGATCGGTGAAGTAGTTCTTGAACGGCGCGCCGATCAGTTCATCGCGCGTGCAGTCGGTAAGCACCTCCATCTGTTTATTAACATCGGTGATGATGCCGGCCGGATCGGTGGTCATGATCGCATCAATGTTGGATTCGAAAAGGGAACGCGTGTAAAATTGATGGTCGCGCAGCCGCTGACTGAGCTGCTTCTGCTCTGCCTCGATCTGCTTGCGGGCGGTGTTATCGGTGCCGATGAGCAGATAGCCGATAATGGCATCCTGCTCATCGCGCAGCGCCGTGACCGACACTACTGCCGGGAAACGGCTGCCATCCTTGCGGATGTAGGTCAGCTCGTAGATGTCTTCAATGCCGCGCGAAGCCTTGAACACCAGCGCCTCGAAACCCGGGGTAATCTTGGTTCCCAGTTCACGGCTCAATTGCTCGGCGCGCGCGATCACTTCCTGCGGATCGGAAATATCAGCCGGCGTGATTTTGTTCATCACCTCGGCAGCCGTATAGCCAAGCATCCGTTCCGCCCCGACGTTGAAGATCTGGATGACACCTTTGGCATCGGTGGCGATACTCGAAAAGTTGGCGCTGTTGAAAATCGCGTTCTGCAAAGCCCCGGCCTGGAGCAGGGTTGCTTCGCTGCGGGACTCGGAGATGATTCTCCCCGTATCTTCGACCGCAGTTAACAGTTTGTTGTCTTTGCTGCCCATGGTTATCCCGTCCAGTTCCTTGATCCCGGTCGGGCATTTTTGCACAATGTCGAGAGCAGGTTTTGTTTTTTTGGTCGTTTTGGCCATGTGTGGACTCCTCGTATTGTTCTGTTTAAATCTCGGCAATACATGCAGTTATCGCCGCAAACAGCTTGTCAAACTCGATCGGCTTCAGCAGGAAGTCATGGCAGCCGATTGCGTTGCATTTCTCATGGTAATCTTTATTGCTGAAGGCGGTGAGCACGATGAACAGGGTGCCGTTTTGTATTGTTTTGATTTCACCGGCCATCCTGATGCCGTCCATTACCGGCAACTGGATGTCGGTGATGACGATCTTCGGCAGATGCTCCTTGAAGAGCTCCACACCCATCTCGCCGTTTTCGGCGAAGTAGAGGGAAGCGTCGGGGAATCTGCTGGAGATCATGACGCCCATCACTTCGCGGATCACCTTCTCATCTTCCACGATCAGTATTGCTATCCGAGATGGCTCCATCTCAATGTTCCCCCGTTATCATCGTCACGATGTCGCTTTTACGAACGGAATGGTAAAGCAGAACTCGCTTCCTTCTCCCGGCCGGCTTTCAACCCGGATTTTTCCGCCCATATTCTCGACAATCTGCCTGGTTAGGGCCAGACCAAGCCCGGCTCCGCCGTACTTTCTGGTCAATGAAACATCCGCCTGGGTAAATTTTTCGAAAATGGTATTCAGGTAGTCGGCAGGGATGCCGATTCCGGTGTCCCGGACGACAAAGCGAAGAACATCCTGCTCAAGGCGGACGGAAACGACAATGGAGCCCTGTTCCGTGAACTTCACCGCATTGCCCACCAGACTCACCAGCACCTGCCGGAGCCGTGCCGCATCGCCAACCACCATCTCCGGTATTCCTTCGTCGATCTCCAGAAGGAAACCGAGCCCCTTGCGGTCAGCTTCCATTTTGAACATGTCCGCGGCGAAGCGGATGCACGTGCGAATATCGAAAGACTGCATGATGAAACAGATTTTGCCGGCTTCTATCATGGATAATTCGAGGATGTCGTTGATAAGCTGTTTGAGCGTGCCGGCAGACGTTTTTGCCATGTTCAGGAAGTAGCGCTGTTCGTCCGTCAGATCGTTGGTCAGCAGCATGTCAATGATCCCGAGGACCCCGGTCAGCGGCGTTCGCATCTCGTGGCTCATGTTCGTCAGGAACTCGCTCTTGGCCCTGTTGCCGATCTCAGCCTCGTATTTTGCCTGCTCCAGCAGGATGGTTCGTTTTTGTACCAGCTCCTCCAGATTGTCCCGGTGTGTGCGCAACTCTTCCTCCACCACGTTGCGCCGGGCGATTTCTCTCTTGAGAAGCAGGAACACCATGACAAGAAGGGAAAAACTCACCCCACTCCCTGCAACCAGGGCCAGCAGAGCCTTTCTGATTCTGGCGTGCTCCTCGTCATTCAGTTCGGTCAAAAGTTGCTCTTCTTCTTCCCTTGCCTCGGTCACCCGCCTGCGGATCTCGTGCTTGAGATCCCTGCCTCGTTCCGCCACGATCAACTGGTAAGCTGCTTGAAAACCTGCCGCTCTCCGGAGTTCTACCGTGGTTTTGGAAGTCGCCAGTTTTTCCCTGATCAGCGGCTTGATTTCATCCAGGTGGTCCTCGTGACGAGGGTCTGCTGCGGTCAGTTCCTGAATATGCGCCAGCTTCAGGTCGATCTGGTCAAACGCTGCGTGGTACGGTTTCAGAAAATCTTCCTTACCCGTGATGACAAAACCGCGCTCACCGGTCTCCACGTCCTGCAGGGCGGAAAGAAGCTCATCGAACTCCCGTGCTACCGCATAGGTATGGTGCTCCCATCGTTCTTCCTCATTCATTTTTTTGATGTTCAGATAGTTCAGCAAGCCGATGATCGTCAGGATCACCAGGGCCAGTGCAAAACCACCATTTATGAGCAGGTTTTTTTTCAATGTCGTCACCTTCTTGTTACTGCCGGACGGTGAACCAGAATGTTGCGCCCTTGCCCGGCACCCCTTCGGCACAGACGCTGCCACCGTGGCGTTTGATAATCCGCTCCACCGTGGCCAGGCCGATGCCGAAACCTCTGCATTCTTCCGCGCCGGGGAGGCGTTGGAACGGCGTGAAGATCTTTTCCGCCGCCGCATCGTCAAAACCGGTTCCGTTGTCCCGGACGAAACAGCTCTGCTCCCCGTTGGATTCACTTGCTCCGAACTCGATGATTCCCTCCTCCCGAACGGCGGTATACTTCCAGGCGTTGTCGAGAAGATTTGCCAGTACCACACGCAGCAGGACAGCATCTCCGTTGACCACGATCCCGTCGGAAATCTGGAACGTGACCCGGCGTGCATCCTCCGTCCCCTTCAGTTCCTCGGCCACATCTTTCGCCATGGAACTGAGATCGACACGCTCCCAGTTTACGGTGGCATATGCCATCCGGGAGAACTCAAGGAGTGCCTCAATCAGCCTGTTCATGCGCAGGGTGCCGTTATAGGCTTCCTGGACGTAATGCAGGCACTGCTCGTCGAGTTTTGCGCCGCACAACGCCTTGAATGCCTGGCAATAGCTGCTGATAACATTCAACGGATTACGCAGATCGTGGGCAACCGTGTAGTTGAATGCCTCCAGCTCGCGGTTGGTGGCCTCCAGATCGGCGGCCCTGGCCGCAAGGTTCACGTTCAGCCTCTCGATCTCCTCCGCTGCCTGTTTGCGCTCGGTGACGTCCTGACACACGACCAGGATAGTGAGTGCGCCGCTCAGGTCGTAGACCGCCTGCGCTGTTTCCTCCACCCACAACAGGACTCCGTCTTTGCGGACCTTGCGAAACTGCCAGCGATGTACCTGATGGGGATGTTGCAAACAGATCTGCAACTGTCCGGCCACGGCAGAGCGATCTTCCTCATGGAAGAGCATCAGCACCGGCTGACCTTCCAGCTCTTCTGTCAAGTAACCCAGCTGGCATGCGCAAAATGGATTGACCGAAAGCATGTTCAGCTCGGCATCAAGGGTAACAATCATGGTCGGGTTATCATGATACAAAGCCCGATAGCGTGCCTCGCTGAAGCGCAAGGCATTTTCCACGTTCGTTTGCCCGGTGATGTCGTGTGTCGCCTGTGAGGGTCCGCGCTGGTTTTCAAGGTCAGGTATGGTCATGGGGTTTTCCTCGGTTCTGTTACATGCCGCTCATCAGCGGCGGCCACGGTTACGGCGCATTGCTTTGATGGCAATGAAGATCGCGCTGGCAATTCCGGCGACAACCATTGCTTCTCCGGCATAATGGTGCCACAGCGAGACGTCCCGTGGAGCAGCTACCAGCATTGCCCCGGCTACCAGCAGCGCCGAAGAAATGATGGCGCCGGGAAGCCGCCCGAGGTAGCGGGTGGCACGACCACCCAGGTCCTCCATGGCAGGTGCCTGCAAGCGTCCAAGATTCCCTTCGGCAATACGCCGCATGATGCGGCGTGTGTCGCCGGGAGCTTCAATCATCAACCGTTCCAGTTCGAGGGCAAACTTGCCGGTTTTTTCCTTGATCCGCTCCAGTGAGAAGTGTTGCGCGGTCAGGCGCGAGATCTGTTCACGAAACGCACGTATGTAGTCAAAGCGGGGGTCGAGTTGGCGGATCATGCCTTCCATGATGACGAATGCGCGGGTCAGGTGGAAAAATTCGCCCGGATTGTGGACCCGGTGACGGCTTCCGGCGCGCAGGAGCAGGGCAAAGGAATCTCCGATTGAAACATCCGCCAGATTGCTGCGGTGGATTTCATACAGCACCGCCTTTATATCCAGCATCAGCGCGGCACGGTTGACATTTTCGCTCGCCATTGCCATGTCGAGATAGGCATCGGTAGCAAGGCGTGCATCGCCTTTGACAACAGCAGCGAGCAGGTCGGTCAGCGATTCGCGCATCGGTTCGTCAAGTTCACCCATCATCCCGAAATCGAGAAGAGAGAGCCTCCCGTCGGGCAGCACCAACACATTGCCGGGATGCGGGTCGGCGTGGAATAGCCCCTCTTCGAAGATCGTCTGCAGCATCACCTGTACCAAGGTGTTGATCGCCTGTGGCATCGCTTCCGGACAACGCTTAGCGTAGAGATCCACCCGTTCGCCGTCCGAAAAATCGAGCGTGAGCACGGTTTTGCCCGAACACTCCGCCACGACGTCGGGGATCCAGAGATCGGGCCTGTTTGCCAGTGCGGTACGAAAATGCCGGATGGAATCCGCTTCACGGCCAAAATCGGTTTCCCGATGCAGACTGGTGGCAAATTCACGCACCAGCACCGGGAGATCCAGGGCGCGCAGCTGCGGAAAAAGCTTCTCGCCAAGCGCGACCAGATATGTCAGTGCCGTGATATCCGTGGCGATCATTGATTCAAGATCGGGCCGCTGCACCTTTACCGCCACGCGCCGCCCGTCCACCAGGGTTGCCTCATGTACCTGGGCAATGGTGGCGGCGGCCAGCGCCGTTTCGCTGAAGGAGGCGAACACATCTGTCAACGGAGCTCCCAGTTCAATTTCCACCGTGGCAGCCACTACGTCAAAGCCTAGCGCCGGCAACTGGTCGTGCAACAGCTCCAGTTCATTGATGTAGGAATCCGGCAGCAGGTCACGGCGCAGGGCGAGAACCTGACCGAGTTTGAGAAAGGTCAGCCCCAGCTCCTCAAAGGTTTCCCGTACCTCTTTCGGGTGCGGCCAGTGATTTTTTCCGCGGAGTGCTTTCAGGAAGTTGTGCCTGGTCAGCACGCGCACGAT
>MGZJ01000032.1:0-79943 GCA_001802645.1 Geobacteraceae bacterium GWC2_53_11
CGAGCGTCTGCACGCCATCCTCAAAGAAAAGACCGCAGTAGTGAGATAGGAGACAACAATGAAAACATTACTCGTATGTGAATACCGGGAAGGAAAACTCCTTGACTCCAGCTATGAACTGGTAGCCTTCGCCGAACGTCTGGGTGCGGAAAAAGCCCTTGTAATAATCGGCAGCGAACCAGAAGCACCGAAAGTCAACGGCAAAGTGTACGTAGCCGCCGCAGCAACCTATGGAGAATACAACCCCGACCTGCACAAAAAGCTTGTCCTCGAAGCAGTACAGCGAGAAAACCCCGACTACATCGTCTTCCTGCACTCATCCTACGGCTGGGATCTGGCACCGCGTGTAGCCGCCGCACTAAAAGCCGGACAAGTCTCCGAAGTGGTCGGCATAGTCGACGGCAAACTGGAAGTCGGCTTCTGCAACGCCAAACTACGGCGTATCGTCAGCGCCAAAAGCGCTCGCACCGTAGTCACCATCCAGGCAGGCGCCTTCAGCTTTACCGGTGAAGCCACCGGCACCCCGCAGATAGAAAAACTCGACACCACTGCGGCATCCAGCGTGGAATTCATCGGCTATGAACCAGCCGAAGCCAAAGACGTCGACCTCACCCGAGCCGAAGTCATCGTCAGCGCCGGTCGCGGCATCGGTAAAAAAGACAATGTCCCGGTCATAGCTGCCCTAGCCAAAGCCCTTGGCGGCGAACTCGGCGCCAGTCGCCCTGTGGTTGACTCCGGCTGGGTAGAACACAGTCATCAGGTCGGCACTACTGGCCAATCTGTCAGCCCGAAGCTGTACGTAGCGTGCGGCATCAGCGGTGCCATCCAACACCTTGCCGGCATGAAGAAATCCGACTTTGTGGTAGCAATCAACAAAGACAAAGATGCCCCGATTGGCGAAATAGCCGATGTACTCGTAGTAGCCGACGTCATGCAATTTGTACCGGCAATGACTGCAAAATTGATGAAGTAGTTTAATCCCAAGAATACTTATGAGGACCCATATGCTTGTAGTAGCCTGCATCAAGCAAGTTCCGGACACCACTCAAGTTCAAATCGACCCGGTTACAAATACCCTGGTACGGGAAGGTATCCCGTTTATTGTCAACCCGTATGATACCCATGCGTTGGAAGAAAGCCTGAGGCTTAAGGATAAATTCGGCTTTCGTGTTGTGGCGATGTCCATGGGGCCGCCGAACGCAGAAGCAACCCTAAGAAAAGCTATGGCTGCAGGGGTGGATGAAGCAATTCTTCTTTCTGACCGGGTTTTTGGCGGTGCAGATACGCTGGCAACCAGCAACGTGCTGTCAGCAGCAATTACCCGGCTGAATAAAACCGAACCGGTTGGTATCGTATTCTGCGGCAAGCAGACAATTGACGGTGACACCGCCCAGGTGGGTCCTGGCATTGCGACACGACTGGGATTTACTCAGCTAACTCTTGTCGATCGTATTATTAATCTCGATCTGAGCAGGAAGGTAATTCGGGTGCGGCGTAAGCTTGAAGGCCGCCATGAAATTGTCGAAGCACCACTGCCTGTCATGATTACCGTGGTACGGGAACTGAATCGTCCGCGTTATCCGAAAGTCCCGATGCGCCTTGAATCAGCCAACTCTGAAGTAAAGGTTTGGAACAATGAAGTTCTCAAGCTGGATGTAAATAAAATTGGCCTCAAGGGGTCACCAACCTGGGTGAGTCGGATATTTTCACCCGAGCGGGAAAAAGGCGAGATCATTGGCGATGGCATCAATGATCCAGTCGGTACCGCACATCTGCTTGTCGATAAATTACGCAGCAAGGACCTGCTTGCCCTGTAGTGAACACAAAACGCATGTAGAGGGATCTCGTAATGACTGAAAAGAAATTAACCATAAAAAAACCACGCGGAAAGGCTCGCGTTCTTGAAGGTAAATGTATTGCCTGTGGTGCCCGGTGCGAGAGCTCCTGTCCGGTTAACGCCGTGGAGATGAATGAGGCCGGTGAGCCAACAATTATAGAAAACAAGTGCATCGGCTGTGTCAAGTGCGTGAAGATTTGTCCGGCTCAGGCCATAGAAATGTTTTTTACCGCTGAAGAGCAGAAGCTTCTCGATGAGTTGATGAAAGCAGGGGAGTCAGACGACTCAGTTGATGAAGAAGCTGACACATTGGCGAAGCTGCTGTCAGCCTACCGAGGCGTCTGGGTTTTTGTCGAGCAGACGGAAGGAGAGGTTGCTAAGGTTTCGTGGGAGTTGCTGGGCAAAGGCCGGGAATTGGCAGCTGCTCTTGGAACAGAACTATCTGCCATAGTAGTCGGGCATAACGTTGGGGAACTCTGTCAGGAATCATTTCATTATGGTGCAGACAAGGCATTCCTCGTTGATGCTCCTGTGTTCCGCTATTACCGAACCGAGGCGTATCTCAAGGCCGTCTGTTATCTCATCGATCTTTACAAGCCGGAGATCATCCTGATGGGGGCGACAGGGTTAGGTCGAGACCTGGCCGGTGCAGTAGCTACCGTTGTTGGCACAGGGTTAACGGCCGATTGCACTGGGCTGGGCGTTGATGACAAGCGCAATCTGATGCAAACCCGCCCGGCTTTCGGCGGTAATATTATGGCAACAATTATGTGCGATAAATTTCGCCCGCAGATGGCCACTGTCCGACCGCATGTTATGCATATGCCCGAACGTAAAGGTATTGCTAGTGGTGAAATTATTCGGGTTTCGTGTCCGGTGATCGAAGGAGACATTTTAACCAAAGTCCTTGAAGTTATAAAAGACAACAATGGGATGGAGCATGTTGACGTTGCCGGTGCCGAGTTCATTGTCTCGGGAGGTCGAGGGATGATGGGCAAGGATAATTTCAAGCTTCTGCAGGAACTTGCACATGAACTTGGTGGTGTCGTTGGAGCATCCAGAAGCGCTGTTGATGCTGGGTGGATGTCTCACGAACGTCAGGTAGGGCAAACCGGCAAAACCGTTCGCCCGAAAATCTACATCGCCTGCGGCATAAGCGGCGCCATTCAGCACCTCGTAGGGATGCAGGACTCAGACCTCATTATCGCAATTAATCGTGATAAAGACGCACCCATTTTTGAAGTTGCACACTACGGTATTGTCGGCGACCTTTTTCAGGTGGTCCCGGCACTTACCCAGCGAGTGCGGGATATGAAACAGGCTGAATAGACTGAATTACTAGTGAGCTGACTATGCTCATTTTTCGTGAGGATTTTACATGATACCCAACACCACACTATTTGCTTCACTTTTAATCGCATCCGTAGTTTTGTTTACCTGGAACTGTTACAGACGGTATGCATTGGTATCCATAGGGCAGGCAGAAGATAGAAGCCAGCAGTTAGGCCGTAGATTTCGTGATATGTTTGTCTACGCATTAGCTCAGACTAGAGTTGTAAAGGGCTCATTCGGCATAAATCACGCCTTCATTTTCTGGTCATTTCTTATGCTTCTCGTTGCTAACGTTGAGTTTCTTATTTCCGGATTTGTTCCAGCGCTGTTTTCAAGGTTTCTCCCTGAATCTGTTCATCACGTACTATTGCTGGTATTTGACCTCGTATCTCTGCTGGCTCTGGTATGTGTCGTTTTGGCCGTTGTCCGCCGTCTGTTTTTTGCTCCCGCCTACCTTGAAACTTCATATTCAAGTGCTCGCAGCCGGGAAGCATTTCTTATCCTCTCCTTCATTGCCGTACTTATGCTGGCGTACTTTGGACTCCATGGTGCCCAGATTGCCATGGGTCGAGAAGCGGCAGGCTTCTGGTTGCCCGTTTCGGGCGTTTTCGCAAAAGCACTTGCGGCATCCCCGTTTAATTCGAGTCTTGAAGCCATGGCTGCTGGATTCTGGTGGATTCATGCTCTTGTGCTTCTGGCATTTATGAATTATCTGCCCTACAGCAAGCACATGCATATCCTTACGGCCATACCGAACTGCTTTTTCGCAAGTCTGGAAAAGCCGAATACCCAGCCGCGGGAGGCTTTTGAGCGTGGCAACACATATGGAGTTGAGTCTGTTAAGGATTTTACCTGGAAAGACCTGTTTGACAGTTTTTCTTGCACGGAATGCGGTAGATGCCAGAATGCCTGCCCGGCGCATACCACCGATAAACCGCTCAATCCCCGTCAGGTAATCCACGACATCAAAGTAAACCTTCTCAAGAACGGCCCACGTCTACAGGCCGGAGATACATCTGCAGAAAAAATGGTCGGGGAAGGGTATGGCCGTATATTACCAGAAGCCATCTGGGCATGTACAACCTGTGGCGCATGTTTGCAGGCGTGTCCGGTCATGATTGAACATATGCCGAAAATTGTAAAACTGCGCCGTCACTTGGTCCAGATGGAAGCTGAATTTCCAGAGGAATTGCTTAATTTATTCGAAAATATGGAGCAGCGCAGCAATCCGTGGGGTATCGCTCCGGGTGAGCGGACGAAATGGACATCAACAATGGACGTGAAAACGTTTGAAGCGGGAAAGACAGAATATCTGCTCTATGTCGGTTGTGCGGGGGCCTTCGATTCCCGGCAGAAACACGTCACGGTTGCACTTGCCACTATACTGGATGTTGCCGGCGTCTCATGGGGGATCCTCGGGAAAGAAGAGAAATGCTGCGGCGACAGTCTGAGGCGTCTCGGCAATGAATTTGTGTTCGACCGCATGGCAAAAGATAATGTGGCGTTATTGAAGGAAAAGGGCGTGACAAAGATCATCACCCAATGTCCTCATTGTTTCACGACGCTGAAAAACGATTACCGCCAGTACGGACTGGAGCTGGAAGTCATCCACCACAGTGAATTCCTGCAGGGGCTCCTGTCTTCGGGAACATTGCGTTTAAACCGGCAGGTTTCAGATCTTGGCGCGCTCGTTTTCCATGATTCCTGTTACCTTGGGCGTCACAACGATGTTTATGAGGCTCCGCGCCTGGTACTAGCAGCAGCAACCGGCTCGGTACCTGGTGAGCTTGAAAGAAACAGAGATAATTCTTTTTGCTGCGGTGCCGGTGGCGGTCGTATGTGGATGGAGGAGCATGAGGGGAGCCGCATAAACCTTAATCGGGTGAAAGAGGCCATCAGCAGCAAGCCAGGCACAATTTGCGTTAGTTGTCCCTACTGCCTCACCATGTTTGAAGATGGTCTGAAAGATTTGCAGGTCGGGAACACGAAAGTTCGAGACATTGCCGAAGTAGTGGCCGAGGGAATGCGGCCGTAGAGATCAGGGTGAAGAGTGTATGCCACATAATTTGGAGGATACCATGAGTTTGGTTACGCTGTACGATACTACGCTGCGCGACGGTACACAGGGTGAGGACATTGCTTTTCTGCTGGAAGACAAGATCCGAATCGCACACAAACTTGATGATGGTGGAATTCATTATATTGAAGGCGGCTGGCCGGGGAGTAATCCAAAGGACATCGCATTTTTTAAAAACGTAAAAAAAGAGAAATTTGCCACAGCTAAAATTGCCGCGTTCGGCTCAACCCGCCGCGCCAGCATTGCACCTGGCAAAGATAATAATATTATCACGCTCGTAAAAGCAGCTCCTGATGTGATTACCATATTCGGCAAAACATGGGACTTTCATGTTCATGAGGCATTACGGGTTTCTCTGGAAGAGAACCTCGAAATGATCAATGATTCACTCCTGTATTTGAAACAGCAGGTGGGTGAGGTGTTCTACGACGCGGAGCATTTTTTCGATGGCTATAAGGCTAATCCCGAGTACGCTATCAAAACGCTCAAGGCGGCAGAGGCTGCGAACGTTGACTGTATCATCCTGTGTGATACCAACGGCGGCACCATGCCGTTCGAATTTGCGCAGATAATCGAGAATGTGAAGAAGCATATTGCGACGCCACTTGGCATTCATACCCATAATGACAGTGAATGTGCCGTTGCGAATACTCTTGTCGCGGTGCATAGCGGCATTGTTCAGGTACAGGGCACAATCAATGGGTTCGGTGAGAGGTGCGGGAATGCCAACCTCTGTTCCATCATTCCGGCACTGAAAAAGAAGTTGAAGTTGGACTGCATTACTGACTCTCAACTGAGAAAACTGCGTGAACTCTCGCGCTTTGTCTATGAACTGGCAAACTTACCTCCCGACAAACATCAGGCGTATGTGGGCGATTCGGCGTTTGCTCACAAAGGAGGCGTTCATGTCAGCGCAATCCAGCGTCATCCCGAAACCTATGAACACATGCGGCCGGAGTTGGTCGGCAATACCACCCGGGTACTCATCTCCGATCTTTCCGGACGTTCCAACATTCTGGCAAAAGCCGAAGAATTCAAGATCAATCTTAATAGTAAGGATCCGCTGACTCTCGAGATACTTGATAACATCAAGGAAATGGAGAACCAGGGGTATCAGTTTGAGGGTGCAGAGGCGTCCTTCGAGCTTCTGATGAAACAGGCTCTCGGCACTCGCCGCACGTTTTTTACGGTGCTTGGCTATCGGGTTATTGATGAGAAACGCCACGAGAATGAAAGACTGGTATCCGAAGCGACGGTCAGAATCAAAGTGGGCGGCAAGGTGGAACATGCAGCCGCAGAAGGGAGCGGTCCGGTAAATGCGCTCGACAATGCGTTGCGCAAGGCGCTGACCAAATTCTATCCGCACCTGAAGGATGTTAAGCTCATTGATTATAAGGTACGTGTGCTTCCGTCCGGCCACGGAACCGCTTCCGGCATCCGGGTGCTCATTGAATCACGTGATAAGGAGAATACATGGGGTACGGTTGGTGTTTCTGGCAACATTATCGAGGCATCCTATCAGGCACTCCTTGACAGTATCGAGTATAAACTTCACAAGTTGTGACCCTGAACCATGAAGAATGGCTAGGAATAACTAATCAGGTCTTTAAGGACAACCATCATGTCAGTAGCAACGATAGAAGTTGTAATCGAGGATACCCGACTCTCGAAAACCTTTAGCACGGGCTCGAAACACCGAATCTGATTGCCGCTGTTTCTGTTGAGTTCATTGCCAGTGCAGAAACACGTCTCTGTGCCAGCGCCGTGGTCCAGATGCACCAGGGGTCGCGCACCATGTTATGACAAGGAACTGACGGCACAGGGGATCGACAATACTATCTTTGGCCTGTTAGCGCTTTAAACAAAGGTTCATCAGTATGAAGCATTTAAACCTATTTTGCTGAGGTTGTACTTGAAATACATTCTAAAAGAGCTATTGGATGTTCAAATATTACAGGAATTATTGTTTTCTCTAAACGAAATCAGTAAGGTCCCGTGCGCCATTGTTGACTTAGACGGCAATATTCTTACCTCAACAACTCAACAAAATATCTGCACAGAATTCCACTGCATGAGCCCCAGTACAGTAAAAAAATGCATAGAAAACGGTACTTGTATTAATGCCAAAACGGGTGAAAACGGCACCCATTTTGTCTATCGTTGCCCAATGGGGATAATGGATTGTGCAACTTCGATAGCAATTGATGGAGAACATCTCGGCAACGTTTTTATTGGCCAATTCTTTATGGAGCAGCCTGATGAGTCATATTTTATGATGCAGGCACGTCAGTGCCAGTATGATGAAAGCAAGTACCTTGAAGCCATACGGAAAGTACCTATATTTTCAGAAGAACAGCTACACAAAAATCTAACATTCATTGAAAATCTCGTCAGGATGTTGGCTGACCAAGGGCTGCAGCGAAAAAGGCAGCTTGAGTATCAGGAGGAGCTGAATGAGAGCGGAAAAAAGTTAAAGATCGTCTTTGATAATGTAGAAGCCGGAATAATAGTGGTGTCTCGATCAGGAACAATTACGTTTGCCAACAGACAGATGGCTGAGATGTTTGGTATGTCGTTAACAGAATTGATTGGTACACACTACGTAGACCACTTGTATGAATCTGAAAAACATGCCGGCATCAAAAGCATGGGACAAATAGTTGATGGGAACGTTAAATCAGTCGAGTTGGATCGGCGCTATGTCCGCAAGGATGGCTCAGACTTTTGGGGCCATTTGACCGGGACTCGTTTCGATAACACAGATGGCAGTATGCGCGACCAAATAATTGTCATTTCTGACATTACTGAACGCAAACAGGCTGAGGAAGTAAAAAAGATACTTGAACAACAGTTGCAACAGGCTCAGAAAATGGAAAGCCTTGGAGTACTGGCAGGAGGTATCGCCCATGATTTCAATAATATTTTGTCGATTATTATCGGCAATTCTTATCTTGCAAAGTTGAATCTAGAAGCGGCAGAGGGCTATATATCTACAATCGAACAAGCTGCTGAACGTGCAGCGGGATTATGTCGACAAATGCTGTCGTATGCTGGCAAAGCCACATGCGATATCGCAGATGTGGATATAAGGGCGCTATTAGATGATCTGATAAATATGTTGAAATCAACCGTCACACAGAATGTAGCTATAACGTATACTAATTCAACCCAAATTCCCTTTGTCAAAGGAGATGTCAACCAACTTGGACAAATTGTAATTAATCTTATCATTAATGCATCAGAAGCTATCGGCAGTAAACAAGGTGAAATTCACGTTGAATTATCAAATAAGGATATACGGAAAGGGAGTCAGGATACTGACCACCTAGGAAAGGTCATTTCCGCAGGCCAGTATGTCTGTTTGGAGGTCAGAGACAATGGCTGCGGTATGGAAGATGAAACCAAACAACGAATATTTGAACCCTTTTATACAACAAAGCCAACTGGGCGTGGTCTTGGGATGTCGGCAGTACTTGGTATTATTTCAGCGCACAATGGTGCATTACAACTTACAAGCCACTTGAGTCAAGGTACAACATTTAATATATATCTGCCTGCCCATGTTAATAGTTGCGGTGTAGATCAATCCAAACAGCAAGTATTCTCATCGTCAGCATGGCAAGGTAGCGGAACAATTCTGCTTGCTGAAGATATGCAAGAGATCAGGACGATGGTTAAATCTATGCTGTGCACGCTTGGCTTCGAAGTTATTGAAGCAGCAAATGGTAAAGAAGCACTGGAGCTGTATGAGAAACGTGCTGCTGATATTAAGATGGTTTTAACAGACATAGGTATGCCAATTATGGATGGTTATGAGCTTTTTCGCGAATTGAAAATAATCAATCCAAAGCTTCCGATAATGGTTTCAAGTGGATATGGAGATGCTGCTGTGACATCTAAAATAGAGCGTTCTGAAATAGCTGGGCTAGTCAATAAACCATATAGAATTGAACAGCTGCAAGACGTTCTGAGGACTGTAGTGGAATGCTATTGAACATGCAGGCATAAAATATTCAGAAAGGCTTGTCATGTCAGTTTCACCAATAGAAGCAGCAATAGAAGATATACGCCAGGGGAAGATGGTCATATTAGTTGATGATGAAGACCGTGAAAACGAAGGTGACCTGACCATGGCCGCAGAAGCAGCCACGCCTGAAGCAATCAACTTTATGGCCAAATATGGTCGAGGACTGATCTGTCTGACTTTGACCCATGATAAATGTGATGATCTCGGGTTGCGACCGATGGTGCGTGACAATACCTCACCCTTTGAAACAGCTTTCACCGTATCAATTGAAGCAAAAAAAGGTGTCACCACCGGTATATCAGCCGCAGACCGCTCTCACACCATTCTGACCGCTGTAGCTGATAACTCCAGCGCCAATGATCTGGTCAGTCCCGGACACATCTTTCCGTTGCGGGCCAAACCGGGTGGCGTGCTGGTGCGCACAGGCCAGACCGAAGGCTCCGTTGATTTGGCACGGTTGGCAGGCCTGAAGCCGGCCGGCATAATCTGCGAAATAATGAATGACGACGGCACGATGGCCCGTATGCCAGAACTGAAGAAGTTTGCCAAGCAGCACGGCATAAAGATCTGCACCATTGCCGATTTGGTAGCCTACCGCCTGAAAAACGAAATCCTGGTGCGTAAAGTTGCCGAAGCTCAGCTTCCCTCGCGCTATGGCGGCGATTGGAAAGCCATTGCCTTTGAAAACGATATTGATAAGCTTGACCATCTGGCATTAGTCAAAGGTGATATCAATACAAGAGTTCCTGTCCTGGTACGAGTCCATTCAGAATGCCTGACCGGAGATGTCCTCGGTAGCTTGAGATGCGACTGCGGAGAACAGCTACATCAGGCAATGACCATGATCGAACGGGCAGGGAAGGGTGTTATACTCTATATGCGTCAAGAAGGCCGAGGCATCGGTCTCATCAATAAACTCAAAGCCTATGAACTCCAGGATCAAGGGCGCGACACCGTCGAGGCAAACCTGGAACTTGGCTTCAAAGCAGACCTGCGTGATTACGGCATCGGCGCCCAAATCCTTTTGTCACTCGGCATTCACAAGATGCGACTGATGACCAACAATCCAAAGAAACTAATCGGACTGGAGGGATATGGCATCGATATAGTCGAACGGGTTGGCATAGAAACGGTAGCCACCGAATCCAACGAAGGCTATCTGAAGACAAAAAGGGATAAGTTGGGGCACCTCCTAAATAATCTGTAATCGAACTTGAGTTGGGCTTTTTAAAGTGTATGGAGTAAATATGCCTCAAATTATTGAAGGGAAATTGGATGCAACAGGGTTACGTTTTGGTATCGTAATCAGCCGTTTCAACAGCTTTATCTGTGAACGCCTATTGGAAGGTGCGGTGGATGCGCTACTGCGGCACGGCGCAGAAGACTCTGCAATCCAAGTAATCCGTGTGCCCGGCGCTTTTGAGATACCACTCATTGCCCAGAAAATCGCAAAAAGCGGTCGGCACGATGCTGTCATCTGCATTGGGGCAATTATCCGAGGTAGTACACCACATTTCGATTTTGTCTCTGCCGAAGTGACCAAGGGGATTGCAACCGCGTCCTTGGAATCTGGCATTCCTATCTCTTTTGGTGTGCTGACAACTGATACCATTGAACAGTCAATAGAACGTGCAGGCACAAAAGTAGGCAACAAAGGTTTTGATGCTGCGATGTCAGCTCTGGAAATGGTGAATATTATTAAGGCTATGGCACTACTATCATAGTATTGGTTGAGTGACCTCAGTAGTTGGCAGGATGCCACCAACCGTTGTATGTTAAACATTTATCAAATTTCATGGAATACTCACTGCTAATCTGCTAAAACTCTTCATCCGCAGTATACTTCAATATCAATGCAGATGAGGAGCCCCACCTACGTGTTACACAACCCGTCCCAAACTAATGCTTTCAGATCTCATTTTCAGGCTGAAGCTGATGGACGATTCGGCTGTTGCCTCTGAGTATTTATGGGCATTGCTGTCAAGTACGGGCAAACGAAAACAGATTCAATCTCTTGCTGGTGGGTCGTCTGGTTCAATGCCCAATATTTCAAAGGCAAAGCTCATGGAACAAATGATAGAAGTACCTCCAATGGCACTTCAAAAGAAATATGCCAAAATCCTGCATAGTAATTACAGCATCAGGAATAAGTTGGAAGCTACTGCACAGTCGAGTAGCACTCTTTTCAATTCCCTTCTGCAAAGGGCTTTCAAGGGAGTGCTGTAATACCGTATAGATTGAAATATGACAATAGTTGCTGATTCAGGGGGTAGAGTAATGATTGAGAAAATGTGGGAGATACTGACTACCATTACCGAAGAATCCCAGCAAGCATCACTTTCTAAATGTGTGGAGCTTGGCCTGGATCAGAACCGTGGGTTAGTCTCCCTAGAGGAGTCGTTCATAAACTTGAACTCAGCCCGCTTCACCCTGATTGACGCTATCGAAAAGAACAAGCTTGTTCAGCTTCCAATTACGATTCAGAATAAGATGTTTGCAATGCTGGAAAGCATTTCCAAGCATCAGACAAGCTTAATTGCCGGAACGGATGAAGTGGTTAATCTTGCAAATGCTATTGAGCTACTCAATGTCGCAATCTGGCAGTATGGCCTTCACAACTTATCTGACGAAGTGCTTGGGTATGAGGCAAAACTCAATCAGTTAAAGACACTTGAGCTTGAAGCAAAGGATCTCAGGCGCAAGTTGCATGCAGGTTTGAAGCTGAACGACAGGCTTGAGCTGCTGGTCACAAAAACTTCAACACAAAATGAGGAAATTGCGGCGATTGTCAGCACTGTAAATACAGCGGGAGCAAAGGTTGATAGTGAGTTAATTCGCATTACAGAGGCAGGCCAAAAAGCGACTGCATCGCTTACTGTAATTCAGCAGAGCGAAGCAACTGTTACTCAACAGCTTGCAGCAGCGAATCTAAGTGTTGCCGATATATCAGCTCATGAAACCAAAATTACCGAGTTTTTTGAACGCATCAGCGAATATCGGAAGAAAATTAACACCGTCGAGGAAGATGCGAACAAGGCTGTCGCAGGGAACAAGGAAAAGACGGATGAGCTGATCACTACTCTGGCCACATTGGAAGGTCAAATTAAAGAGCAATTACAAAAAGCGACGGGCGTTTCACTTTTTCATTCTTTTGGTACCAGACAGGGATTGTTAAACTCTTCGACAAAATGGTGGTTGAAAGCCCTGACCGTTTTGGTCGTTGTTTCCGTAGGGTTGCCCGTTTATGTGCTTAACACCACTACTGGTATGGACACGGCATTTTTCCTGAAACTCTCAATGTCATTACCGCTTATTTACGCATTCACCTTTTGTACATTGCAATATTCGCGAGAAAGAAAGTTGGAAGAAGAGTATGCGTTTAAATCCAATATTTCAATTTCGCTTATGCCTTATCAGGAATTAGTTGAAAAACTTGTTGCCGGCGGCCAACCTGAAGAAAAACAAAAATATACTACATTCATAATTGACTCAATAAATAAGGTATTTACGTCGCCTACCGAGAAAATATTTGATCACGAAAACAAACAGAAAAGTTCAAGCGGGGACACCATTAAACAGGTAAGTTCATTAATCGAGACGATAGGCAAAACCTTCAAATAGATTGCAGATTGAGGCGAGAGGGCAGAGTGGCGGGTTCGACTCCCGCAATGAGTCAGTCAAGCGGTGTTACTGTGAGCAGAAAAATAACCCAAGAAGTATCTTTCAACTTCGAAGTAAAAAGGGGAAATCCTATGCGACAGAGAAACACAAGCGGAATTAGAAGCTTTGCCATGAAAATGAGTATGACTTATAAACACACGATGAAAACTATGTGCAATATCATGCTCGCAGTGGCACTCTTGGCTGATGGAACGAGTGGTTCCACTCTCGCCTGAGTCTGTATCCGCAAGCTGGTAGGCCTTGATCGTGGAGCGGCCAGCGAAGCTTTTGGTGAATTTCTGCATAACTCGACATATTCAGCAACTCAGATCAGGTTCATTGATCAGGTGGTAAGCTATCTGACCCAGAACGGCACCATGGATCCCGGCCTGCTGTATGAACCACCTTTTACTGATATCCACAACGAAGGGCTGGATGGGGTGTTTGGTGATGCCGGAGCGACGAAGATCATTCATCTACTGCAGGATATTGAACAGCGGGCGGCAGCGTAACGGATTGCCAACTGACTCTGAACATGTTGAAAAAGATAGACTTTATCGATGCATATCTATATAAGGTGGAAAAATTCATACGGGAGGGTTTATGAACAAAGCTGAATTAGTTGCAAAGATTGCAGAAGGTGCTGAATTGACCAAGGTACAGGCTGAAAAAGCGCTTAACAGTTTTATCGCTGCAACTACGGCCGCTCTCAAAGCCGGAGACAATATCACTCTCGTCGGTTTCGGCACTTTTAGTGCGGTCTCTCGTGCTGCTCGTACCGGCAGGAATCCACAGACTGGCAAGCCATTAAAAATTGCTGCCAAAACGAACGGTAAGTTTACTCCCGGCAAAGCCCTCAAGGATCTGACAGCCAAACCGGCCAAAGCAGCAAAAGCTGTTAAAGCCCCAGCTAAAAAGAAGTAAAACAACGGGGAGCTCAACAAGAGCTCCCCGTGTCACTTATACCAATGTTCATTTTGAGGTTGATGACAACTTAGTCGTTCTGGATGAAAGTTCTTATCGGACCAAGTCTATAAAATCACCAAATTCATCATCAAAGACCTGAAGTGCATTTTCATAGTTGCTGCTGCTCATACGTCGGCAAATATCGTCAGAATCTTTATCATGTTCACTAGCCAAGTATTGCGCATACCGCATCAGTTCGAACACGTTGCCCTGAGGGCCCAAAAGGTCAATAAAATCTTTAGTTCTTGTTATGATTGCCATGTTTTCCTCCAAATTTGATTAGATATGGTTGATGGAGCAAGCATGGTGCCAACGTTAGAATAGAAGACGATGTAGGTTTTTATTTTGTCACTCAACGGCTGTACCTGTGCGCTCGGAAAAAACGGCCCTTCGCCAGATTGTGACGAAGGGCCCCATCTGGCGCGATGCATTCGGAAAATTCCTGAGATACAGCCATCCATCCAAATTGACATTCAATATTCTGGAGAAAGATTTTGAGTTCGCCCTCAATCATTTAAAGGAATTTGATTATAAGAAGGATTCTGGCAGAGATCTCGTTGATAGACTTGATCAACATCTTATGATTTTCTGGATATGGAGTGACAGAGATTATTGGGCGCATCATCACGACAACATGTTGTATGGGTATAAACGCTGTCCAGCAGCATACCGCACTAGGTCGTGCTATACTTGCCAATTCTTTCTTGTTGCTAATGGACGCTATCAGGCTCCTGCAAGAATCCGCTCCCTCAACTCCCTTCCGACTTTAAAGTGAGGACACTTTTTAGGCGCGACAGTGACTTCAATGCCGGTTTTAGGATTTCTGCCGGAGTAGCCTTCATACTCGCGAATCTCAAAACTGCCAAAACCTCTTATCTCAATCCTGTCGCCATTGATGAGGGTCTCAGTCATACTGGCGAATATTTCATGAATAATCACTTCCGCAGTCGAAACGTTCATGTTCTTTTTCTCGGCCAGCAATACGATCAATTCTGATTTCGTCATAAATCTCTCTCTGCAAGTGAAATCACCCGTTTTGACCATTCAATAGCCTGCTGATAGCGCTCAAACTGCTGAGCAGATGGCAGCTTGCCTGATGTCATTGCGAGCGATGCTTCCTGTAATTCCTTCAGTGCAGCAAGTAAGTCGCCCTCGATCAGTGTCACAGCCACCCCCAGTACAATCAGTAGCGCATTCCTAGCACAACTGAATCATTAAATCGAATCAAATCATTGTCAATTGGTCTTCATGTGAACCTGCAATCAGAACACTAATCTGTTCAACCATTGATTGACGTCTCTGGCATTTTATTGACAGTTCAGGAAAGAGCCATTCAGAGCGGTATCTGTAGCAATATCAATGTAACTATGCGCCAACAAAACGCCGCGTGCCAAATGTAACCGCCAAGAATACAAAAACAGTAAGACATGATTCAAAGCCTGTCGCAGCAGTGAAATAAGGCCTTTTAATGTCAATGGCTGATATCAGATATATGTGCGGGATTATAGTTATACGGACTATTAGCCCGATTATGGACCTCAGAGATACCAGACTTATCAGTGGTCTCAGTAATCCATGAGAGTCTGATGCGCCGGAAATACTGGTTTCATATGTCATGCAGTAAAAAAATCACGGAATAAATTCTCCGCTGCCGAACCGTTGGCATTGCTTTTGAAATATATACTGCAAAGGCTGTATGAGCGGTAAAAATATCAAACTAGGAGAAAAATAATGGCAAACTTGGCAGAAGGCGGAATCACTATTACGAGTAACTGTAAAAATCTTTTTATCGATTTAAAAGAGAAAATTCTGAACAACCCTGATTTTTCATATGAATCGGGCCCATCATTTTCAGGCGGTGACGCTGGCAGTATGGATATTTGTTTTTACGGGCGCTGGAGCTGCTGTTTTGCATTTGAGTATATTGACAGTCTCATTGCTGACGAGCAGTATATTTATCGTCAGGATTTAATTGATGCCGAGATCTCGGGGTGGCAGGAGGAATTCAGCAATTTCGTTTTCGCCTGGTATCGCAAGGCACCAGGCGAAGTTACCATTACTGAACTTGACCCCTACGAAGTACTCGGCCTAGATAGTGATGATGATTTCTGGGGGGCAATGGGGTTGATAGTTCCGAAGCTCCCTGAGCTTGGCGAAACTCTTGAGTTTTCAGTTGACTTCCGTATCAATGTCATCTCAAAAAATGAAATATCACATCAGCTAACGCGTTACGCCCTTATAATAAACTACGTCGATTATGACATCGAATGTACATTCACATGTGACGAGGACGGCGAAATCGATGGTGAATCTTTTGCCGAGAGGTATGCTGAAAAGTGGCGTGATGAACACTATAAAATGTATACCGAAATGTGTAAATCAAATCCTCGACCTGGATATTACGAGGAAATGGAAAAGTACTACTACATGACCTACTACGGGGTAGAGCATGACATTGAACAGAGCAATGCTGTTCGCCAGTTAATCCGACCAATTCTTTACGAGTTTTTTCATAATGAATGATTGCATTGTTGGAACGGGTCAGTGACGTTGAATATATTATGCAGCGTCACTCTGCAGCCAGTCGGTTGTTTATTTCAAAATGGAAATTCGCAGTTAGTTTTATCTCTAAGGGTATAATCCATGTAACTCGCTGCGAAGTAGGCATAAAATACTTTCTCAGATACCCCGCTGCTTGCGGCGGGGTGATTTATTCCCGCAGCATAGTCATCCACTGTTTATACAATTTCCTGCGCATGACTTTATAAGCACCAGTATGACACTGTAGTCACAGATATGCCTGTGATTATGGTTGTCAGATATCTCAGAGATATCATGCCTATCTGTTTTGCGACTGTTACCAAAGTTATCCGAGATACGAGGAACGTTGATAATTCAGGTGAAAATCAAAAAAGTACGGAGAAAAAACAGATGCTCATTGCATGCATTTCTACAAAAGGTGGCGTTGGCAAAACCAGCATCAGCACAAATATCGCGGTATCTGCCGCGAGGGAGGGGCGCAGTGTGTTACTGGTCGACGGCGATGTTCAAAAAAGCTCCCTTTACTGGCGAGGGATCCGACCTGATGACAGTATAATCGGCGGCATTCAGGTTATTGGCCTGCCAACCAAGACTTTACACAAGGATCTGCCGCGACTCTCCGAAACCTATGATGTAATAATAATCGATTGTGGTGGCCGCGACAGTAGTGTGCTGCGCAGTGCTATTATTGCTTGCGGAAAAGGTGTCGTAAAAGAAGAGGGCGGTATCGCCTTGATATTGAGCGGTGCATCGCAGTTCGACATCTGGGGGCTTGGCGATACGAACGATGCCCTTGATGAAGCACGCTCATTAGTAGATATAACCTGCCACCTTCTTATCAATAATGTTACTCAGGGTACTAACGCAACGAAGAACGCAGTGACTGCACTCTCCGGTAATAAGGACATTCCGCTGCTAAACAGTAGAATCTGCTCACGTGCTGCAATCAAGGGCGCATCAGAGCGGGGCCTTGGTGTTGTTGAGTTTGAGCCGAAAGGTAAAGCGGCCAAAGAGATTCACCGGTTATGGCAGGAACTGAAAGAAATACACTCGGACATGAAAGGCGGAAATTAATAGTGAAAACACACCGACCGGTGCTCGAACAGCAAAAACTGGACGCTTTTCTGGAAGGCGCCTCCTCTACGGAAAAAAAGCCGGAAAACACGAGTCAGAGGAAAGCCGCTCTGAAACAGAAAACATCAATAACGGCCAAATCGTCCTCACTGCTGAAGAATAACAACTCGCCAAAGCTGCAGCAGAGAACAATCGGTAAATTTCAGGTAGAAATGCCCGTTGAACTCAGGAAAAAGATAAAATATGCCTCAGTGACGGATGGGATGCCCATGAACGACCTCATCGTCGCGGTCCTGACAAAACATTTTAGGTAGCCGCGACGGAGCATCGCTATCAATTGTGCATTGCTACATGCAACACCAGTTCTCTGTTATGACTTTGCCAATGCCGCCTGGTAAATCCACCGGCGCAGGGAATTATGCACCTCGCAAATCTCGATCGCATCGGGCCAGCAACTGATTTTTGCCAAAGCATCAACATCAATATGCTCAGTGGCCATGTAAAAAATATGGTCATCAGCGTAGAGACTTCCTCCGTTCTTAATGCTGCCCTTGTAAACTGCCACACCGATATCTGTGATTCCAACGGCATGATAGCTCTCTGCGCCAAACGTCCCAAAATCTTTCAACATGGCGATGCCTCTGGATGACATTGTTGTGTAAATCCATCCTGGCAGTCGTACTTCGGCGATCTTTTGAATAATCTCCTGAAGATACCTCGAAGCAGGGCAGACATCATAAAACGGAGCCGCATTTATCTCTCCGAGCACTCTCTCAACGTCTGGGCGGAATAATATTTTGTCCAGGTTCTGAATGGTAATTTCATATTCACGCATGACCCGGAGTGGTGGATGGCGCAGAACATTAGCCACGGATTCTCCCTGGTACGGATACAATCCTATGAGTTCATTATCCTGATGAGCAGCCACCACAATCGTTTCCATATTTTTTGCCCGAGATTCACAGCGCTTTGCCAGGACTGGCGAACCATCGGCGATCACATACTCGCACCAATTGTCATCATGACTGGTCATAACTTGTATCCTTCACTTTTACTGAATGCAGCAGTTCCCGTCTGTTCATGGTAAAAACCGCCATTGTTTCTGCTGCATCCTGAACATTCAGTATTCCGGCCAGCTTTTCGAGAGAAACATCGAGAGCCGTAATATAGTGGAGCCGGTCCTTCAATTGCGAGTCACTGCTTAAGGAGGTCGACCGATAAATTGCGATTGCGTTGCTACGAACAACTACAGTCACTTCTTTTCCTCTCCGCGTTGACAGGATCTTGACCATACCTAACCCGCGATCCGGCAACTCAGCCAGTAACCACTTATGAACAGCTGATCGTTTCTGCAGTTCACTGAATCGTCTTGCCATTATCACTCCTCCTGGATTCGCATAAGCGATTGAGTCGCACATCAAAATTATTCCACTGCGCAATGATGAAATTATCAATAGCCAGACACTTGCGTGATGCCCACCAGCCGGCAGTCAACAGTATGGTAAGAAGTGTCAGTAAAAAATGTACCGGCCAGAGATTTGTAATAATGCTGACGAACATTATTCCGGACGCGACAATCAGTGCCCTCGACAATTTCAGCTGTATTTCACTGGAAATGTCTTCAAGAACTTCCTCAGTATGTTCATCAATGATTTCCAGATAACGTTGCGCGTTATAGCGCAGCGCCACTTCCTCCTGTCTTATTGCTTTGTTGTGCATAAGCATTTCAAGCTCTTCCAGGCGTTTGTCGTTTATATGAATCAGGCACATGTTGCGCCAGGCCACTGAACAACTGGCCTCACTCGGTTCGTCCTTTGTAATTGCCACGGCAAACTGAATAGGTATCACTGCCCCTCCTTTCAGATGTCCTTCATGTAGCAGGACTGAATTTCCTCCGGTTGAATACACAGATACGCCAGCGTCTGTCGTTGGGTCGAATGGTTGAACACGGTCATGAGTGTCGGAATATCGACGCCGTGAACAGTCCTCATCATATAGCCCCAGGTTTTCCGCAAAGAGTGACTGCCATAGTTGCCGCGCAGATTAATCTCTGAACACCACGATTTTACCAGTTGCGACAAATATGAGACGGTCATGCGGCCGTTGCTTTTGCGTGACTGGAACAACCAGCCGTCATCATCAATGACCGGCATTGTTGCCAGCAGCGATACTATAATAGTATGGACAGAACGGTTAATGGTTACAGTCCGAGACTTGCCGGTTTTCTTCTCCCGGATGGTAAAATCCTCTCCCGGTTGCAGGTGGCGAACCTGTCCGACTTTTATTGACAACAAATCCGAGGCCCTCAGATTTGTATTGATGCCCATGATAAATATTGCTAGATCCCTGGGACTATCACTTAGCAATCTCTTGACGAGGTTGATATCTTTTTGACACCGTATCGGTTCAACCCGGATACTGCTGCCGAGCTGTGGATGATTTTCAGTCTGGGTTGCACCAGGTCTACTTTTCTCAACTATGTCAGCAATCTCGCCATTTCTTGAGATTCGCATTCTGCTGCTGTTTCCATTTTTCTTCAAAAACACCTCCGGATACCCGTATTTGCTGAATCTGGCGGTTTTATGCCAATCTCAACTAATAGACTAATGTTGAGATTCGCAAGAAATTGCTCTTTTTTATATTCGTTCAGCACGGGCATGATGCAGCGAAGCAAGTGAGTATAGAATTGTAACCACTCCGCCGATCGCTACTGCAGCAGAGTAGTAATGTGCAAGCGCCAGGAAATGAAGCGGCAGCATGGAATATTCGGCAATGAGTTTAATCTGTTCATATCTGAAAAATGTTTGGAGCATGGTTCCCCCTTTCGATAATAGTGATATGTATTATACAGTATTTACTGTACATAGTCAACAAACGAACCCGACAGCAAAAAGGACTGACTAAAGGGGTGGGTACGAAAACCCAATATGAGAAAATCGAGAGATTAGAACAGAGCCTCTATCGAGGAAGAATGGATTCTGAGATAGGTGGCAATTAACCTGCGCAAAGTATGGGCTCTCAAACGATCGCCCTGTTTAGCAGCAAGTTCATCGAGAAGCTTTGCTTCGTCAGCATGAAGATAGAGAAGGAGGCGTTGTGGAAAAGCACTTTCGGATTCTTCGTCAAGCCGCGATTCAGAGCATTTCCGTATTGCCAACCTGGCAATTGCGGAACTATTCAGGCCGGCATCCTGCAATACAGACATCTTACTGAACAGCTCTTTGCCGACATGAAAGTTGATTTCTATGGATTTTGTTCCCTTGTTTCTCATGGGCCATATTATACCGCAAATCATGCATATTGCATTGACAATATCGGCACGATTGCTACTAAACAAGTAACTGCGTTACTTTTAACAAACACGCTGAACAAGGTTTTGTTGTCCAGAGCACACATATTGGTCGAAATCGGCACGATTGCTACATTGCATATATCTAAGATATATATGCAGCGTCTGCCTGATATATGGAGTCTGCTACATAAAAGTCAGAAAAATAGTAAGGGAGATCGCCGCAGCAGGTACTGGCACAGCGATCTCCATTTATTTGTCCGAAGTCACTAAAGTTATTACAACAAAAGAGACCTGTCGACACTATATTGCAACGCCTTCTTTTAGGACATAAGCAGTAACGGCCTTGTAGAATCGTCGCTCCAGTTCAAGTTTATGCTCATAGTAACTGGTATAACGAGGTTGGACATTCTTGAAATACTCCAGAGCATCTTCAGACTCGAGCACAAGGTCGCGAGCATGCGTAACCAAATCATTTAAATGGCTGCAGTGGAACGAAAGCTCGTCTAAGCCGATTTCAGTTAAAATGCGATACATATATGTTTCGTTTGTTTCAACGAACGTTTCTTTTATGACAGCAATAAACTGATCAAACTCGGCACTAACGACTTTAGCGACTATCTCATTCTTGAATCCGCCAGGGGTTAGTGGTCTTACGTCAATGTTGATGGCGTCTAGAAGCTCAGCATATGGCGTCATCAGGCGGTTGTCTGATACAAATTTTGATTGCGCGAGACAGAAGTGAACAAAATTATCGTAGGAAAACAAATCAATGGCTTCGGTGGTGAATTCATACCACTCAGTGCTGCCGGTAGAAACCATGCCGTTGTTAACTTCTCCATTAGCATTGATATCTTTACTCAACAGTTTAAAGGTTTCAGGAACTCCATCAGCAAGCAGCATAGCAAATGCGGCAGATCTACTCACGCAATAAACAGGATCTGCGCCAACGGGTGAGCAGGTATATGACATTATATTCTCGAGTTCTGAAATAATGCCGCCGAGGTTTTCTTGTGCAACAATGTCCATTTTGTGACTCCTATATTGATTGGTTTGAGTTGTTGAGCCGTTAGGTGACTGCAATCAGTGCTATTAAGATGTCGCATTGATTTTTAAGACATATGAGGCCAGTGACTTTTTCAACTCCTTTGCCATGGCAATATTCGCATATTCAGCGGGAAAATTCTTATCAGGATCATCTGGAAAATGTTCTTTCATAGAAACTAGCATTTTCTCATAGCGCTCTAACAATTCTTCAGTATATTTATGCAACCCATCAAATTTAATGGAGTTGCCGATATAATTTAGCTCGTAATCATCAAAGTATAATACGTCGTATGCGACTGAATTATCTTGCGTTTTTGTTACCTCGATTACAGCTATATACCGTTTCATTTTCTTATCGGCCGCCTTGAGAACCATCTTGCGGTTAAAGTCTCTAGAGATAATTTCAGAGCCGAACATATTTGATGTAATCCTGTACCGATCGTATGGGGTCTTCAGATCGCATCCGCACATTACTTCTGACCTCGCGATAACGAAATTCTGGTATTTTTCATTCAGCAAATCTGATGCTGTGTAACCAGAAACTTGATTCCAATCCGGGGCAAAATCGACACTAAACGGCTTAAATTCTTTAGTGCTGAATATTTTCCTTTCATTCATATTATATTCATCAAGCTGATCGTCACAGTTCAATAGATGATATTTTGATGCCAGACCAGCAACGTCGAGGAGGGTCAGCGCAACCGGACGGCTTACATCAACGAGCGGCACTTCATAATCTTGCGATGCCTGAAAATGCATGACTTTTTTTAGACCTGATACGAGTTCATTTAAATTTATTGCCTGTTTTTTCATGTGATTCTCCTTTTATGGTTGTTCATGCATATCTACGCGATTATATGCGACGTACACGTTCGAGCCGACTATATGAGGGTTTGTCATCTCCATCTTGTTGACAGCAATTACTCAGATAGTCTAAGGATTGAAGTAACTGTAGGAGAACCCGCTTGAAGTTGTTTTGACAAGGCGCCACATTCCTTCGCAAATCGGAATATGCCGAGTAGCCCAGAGCTGGAACTTAATTTCCGGTTTACCCTGAAGGCTTTTTCTTATGGCAGTCTCACCAAATTTATCAATGACCTCGTAGGTCACTTCATACAACAATTCTTCACCTTTATTGAGTGCAAAAGAAATGTCATGATTGTCTGCGGGGCTGTTACGCAGAACCAATACTTCGGGCGGAAGTTTACCCAAAGTCAGGATAGAGACCGCCTCATCTTGCGAGATCAGATGACAAACGCATATTGAATTACTTTGAGAGCGATCCAAATCAATCATCTTGTTGAAGACCTTGTTAACGACCATTTCAGCGTTTACCTTGTTTTTCATAGTTTCTCCTTCTGAGTAATGTCTGTACATCTCGAGCTAAGTTGTGTAGGGAGGTTCTGATACATCAAGACGCTCCGCGGAAATATTTCCACAATTTTGTCATAAAAACTGAGCTATCAGCTATACATCCTTATACGCGTAGGAATATGTGTTAGCTGTTGCTTTGATATAGCGCCGCTTTCCCTCGCAATACGGGACAAGTCGAGTTGCCCACAGTTCAACTTTAATGTTAGGTAAACCTCGAAGTCCCTCTCTTATGACAGTTGCATCTTGACACCCCTTGTCATCACGGGTTATCTCATGCCAAACCGTTTCGATATTTTGTACCGAAGAAATAGCCAGGGAGTCCTGTGGATTGTTAAACATGACCATGATTTCGTGTGGGAGCTTGACCGTCGTCAATACTGCGATCGTCTCTTCGTCATTCAGCCGCATACGAACGCATATTTTGCCTTTTTGTGACTGCTCCGCTTTTTTCAACTTGGTGGTTATGCGGTTTACAAGCTTTTCAGCGATTGCCTTGTGGTTTGACATGGTTTCTCCTTTTTATAATTATAATGCTATGAATCCCGCGGAGTAAAAACGAGCTACTGAAAGAAGTTCGTATATATCCAGGCACATGCAGTTTAATTTGCATGTCCACCTCTCTTCAGTGGATGACAGCAAAATTCATTTATTCATCTTTCAGCAATTGTTGCTTTAGTGCCTCCAGATTGCCACTCCAGCTGTTGACCCGCTTTACATCGCACATCTTTTTAATGGATCTGTTGCCATAAACATCTACAAGAATCAGGGTAATCTTTTCGTCATCTTCGCCCCTAGAATCATAATTCGGGCCATGCACCATGTTTCTCCGTTTGTAGGTATATTGATGCCCATCGGCAGTCTCTACCAGATATCCAGGGTTTACGACTTGACCTTTACGATCAAAGAATGAATGAACTGAGTCAGCGGAGTGAGACTCATTGATTAATTCTTCTCCGTTATTGAAAACCGTCGTCACATCATATCCGCCATACATTTTTTCATTCATGAGAAGAGAAAAAAGCAACTTTGGAAAATGTTTTGAAATACAAAACATTGCTTTATCGAAACGACTATTTTTTGTGAGGCAATGCATATCAATACATTCAGAGGTCCAACGAATAATTACAGAATGAACACTCCAGCTAACGTTTTTATGCTCTTCACCAAGATCTGTTGGGATGAGCGCCGAAAGATTGTGCCAGTCGTCTGTATTCCGACAGGAAATAACTTCATTGATAAATCGTTTTTGCTCTGTAGCATCTCCTTCGATTTTTGCATGATTGTAAGCGGTGTATCCCATTGTGGTCTCCCTTGATTATGTCGAATCCGACATTTATTGGTGGTGATATAGAATATTAAAACTCGACGTCATCGTGCATTTCTCCGACCATCAGATGCGCATAGTGTTTCCTGCATATATCCGGGCTGTTTCCCATCAGTTTACTGATTTTGTACAGGCTGATGTTTTTCATCGCCAGATGGCTGCCGAAGGTATGTCTGAAATCGAGGCACGTCCAATTAAACTCCCGGCTGTTGTTGATATCCTTAAGACAGCCTGAAAAATTGTCTGCGTCCCATTTACATCCCTCCGGACTCGGGAAATACCAACCTTTAGATATATTTCGCCTTCGAACATACATCTCAAGAATCCTTGTAAGCAGTTTAGATATCGGAACAACTCGGTTGTTTTTATTCTTGGGCCTCCAGTAAACCCCATTGATTTTTTTGTTTCTGACATGAATTTTCCTGTCTTTAAGATCCACATCTTCAGTGCGTAACCAGAGAATTTCCTCCCGGCGGAGCCCGGCAAAAATCATCATCGCAACCATCGCAAATAGCTGAATGTTGTTGTGCAGCGCTAGAAGCTGTTTCCTGATTTCTGATAGAGTCATGAACCTGCATGGCAACTCATCTTCATCAAATTTGGTTATCGAGCACGTAGGATTTAAGTCGCCAGGCATTGGAACTTTCTTCACAGTCATTGCCCAGCTTATGAGCGCCCTGATGCGTTCGCGATACCTGTTCGCGGTTGTTTTGCTAATGTATCCGCTGCCGGCTTCATTCTTGATCATGCTAGTTAAAAAGTTGTCAATCTCTTCTGATGTAATGTCCTGAATATGTCTGACGTTAATTGTTGGGCGGTTCTCAGTTGAACCCTTTGTCTCCGTGCTCAATTTTTTTATAAGCTCGGGGCAGATAGGCCCAAAAATCTGTCGTAACACTGACCTGATCTTCTGCTGGTTTTTCCACGTCATACGCTTTTGTATTGATGTTAAATACTGGCTGATGACGTCAGAAAGCACATGCTTATGGAACCCGTTGTTGCGGGTTTCCTTGAAATCCTTCAGATGGCTTTCGGCAACTTTCCTGTTTTTGGTGCCAAGCGAGCGGACAACTTCTTTCCGCTTGCCAGCGACTTTGAGGTAGGATTTAAGATAAAAAACTCCATTTCTTTGTTTTAGAGATGCGGCAATTCTTTTCATAGGCTGCCTCTGATAGTGGTACTTTTCTCATAAGCTTCCACGTCTTCCATGTATATGCGAACCATGCCGTTACGACCGTCACCAAGGCATGCCTTGCGCATTCTTTCCCTGTCTATGATTCGGGATACACTTGATCTTGCGCAATCCCAACGATCCGAGAGCGATTTTATTGAGATCAGGTGCTGCGCGATTTTTTTTGGCGGCGCTGTACGTTTCATGCTTCGCATTGAAACATAGGCCGACGGTATTTTTCAACATGTTGAAAAAATTTGTAGACAAAATACCGCTTAAGAGCGCTAAATATGGGACTTTAATAATTCTGCTGACTAATATTGATTTGCGATAATAAAACTATTTCGTGGGGTAGTGCATATGAAAGGCAGCAAGAAAGGGAAAACGAGAGGTTTATACACAAAATATACGGTTGAGCAGAGAATAAGTGCTCTGGATCAATTAAGGCGAGGTGAGCCAGTAGAAAATGTTAGTATTTTAACTAAAATCAATAGGGGGACGTTATATTCCTGGAAGAAGGCCAGTAATATAACTACTGCTACTGTCAGCGATGGAGAGAAGAGCTTTGCATTATTTGCCTATGACGTACTTGTATTGAAATATTATAATCATAAATATGCCAAAAACATAATTGTAGATCTAATAAAGGAAAAATATAAAAATCAAAGCGGATATGTTTTGGGCAAGGCTAAGCAGTTTGGTTTACTTGAAAATTTATCTGTCAAAGAATATGTAAAAAGCAAATACGGAGACAGTGGGTGTGATTGGTATCAAAACGGTTACAAGACAATACTATCAAAATCAAGAAGGAACGAGGAAACGGTGTGGTTCCTCATGCTTGATGAAATCAAATTCAACTTTCCGAAGTTACGCAATTTCTCTTTTGAAAAGAGCTCAAGTATTCGCAGAATTATTGTAAGAATTATGGGTCCAGGAGGTGAAAATAGTCAGTTCTGGTGCTTAAAAACAGGTGTAAGTGCTGCAAAAATTATTGATATTACGAACTATTTACTAGGAATTTCATCTGGCAGTATCAGAGTAGTGATTCTGGATAACAGGATTGAGAAATATAGCACGTTGAAAAAAAGTTATTCGATGATTGAGATTGAAATGCCGTTTATTGAGAAGCACAAATACGAAAATTGGCTTAGTAATAATATCAGTTCCAAAAAGGAACGCGCAATAAGGCGGATGTATGAGGCGTGTGGTGATATTCGCGAAGTTGCAAAAATGTTTGATACGCAACGTGGCATTATTAAACGGATATGTGAATAACATTTATTTTAAAATTCAACACTTCCTACCAATGATTCTGGGATGAGAGCGGCATAGTGTTTTCGGCATATTTCTGGTGAATTGCCCATCAGCTTACTTATTTTGTATAGACTTTCACCTTTCATTGCCAGATGGGAACCGAATGTATGTCTGTAGTCCAGGCAGCCCCACGGTAAACCGGCGAGCACATTTTTTCCTCGAAGGTATCGGGATAAATTATCAGGATCCCAATGATGCCCTTCCGGGCTACAGAAAAACCACTCTCCCTTTGGGCAATTATATTTATCAAGTATGGATCTGAGTTTTGAGCTTATTGGCACTGCCCTGTTTATCCGGGTTTTAGGTTGCCATCGTTCACCTTCAACAGTTTTCGCTCTTACCCGAATCATGCCATAGTCGCCACTCGACAAGTCAACGTCCTCGTGCTTCAGCCAACACAACTCTGCGCGCCGGAGTCCGGCATAGATCAGCACAGCTACTATTGCCTGGAGGGCTGGATAATTTATGTGGCAGTTGATCTGGTACTCAATCTGATCCAATGACAGGAAGCGTATTTCAGACGCATTCTCCCGGTATCGTTCCACCTGGGCTGCAGGATTCCGGTCTTTCGGCATTCGAATGCCACCTTGTGTCATAGCCCAATTAAATAGCCGGGTCAGGATTTCACGATAGTGATTAGCTGTTTTTGGTGCAAGTGCTTGACGACGAACGCGGCTGGAGATGAAGTCAGATATATCGGCTGTCGAAATATTTTCAAAATAAGATGCCTGTATGGGTGGGGTTGGCTTGGATGCTTTGCGCTTTATGCCATTAACGCTGATTTTAGGATTTTTGAGCTGGAGTGATGGGGTGATTTCGCCGAAAGTTTGGCGCAGGTAATAGCATTCACGATCAATGCTACCTGGAGACTTGCGTCCCTTGGTATATTCAATATATTTTTCTACAATTACCGCTATTGGAGTTCGTGTTGGCAGAAGAATCTCTTCTTCTCGATACAGGGAAGATTCGATTTGTCTCAGGCGGTCTTTAGCGGCTGGCAGTGAGGATGTATTGAGGTTGATTCGTTTCTGCTGCCCATCGATGTAGTACTGTGCGTAGTAAACTTTGCCGCGACGCTTCAGGCACGCCATATGGTCTCCCAGAGGCCCCTTTATCGTTGTACCCTGCTGTACCCTAAAATAGGGTACAAAACAGGGTACAGTAGATATAAAAAAAGAGGCCTACATTTCTGTAAGCCTCCGTAATTATTTGGTTGCGGGGACAGGATTTGAACCTGTGACCTTCGGGTTATGAGCCCGACGAGCTACCAGACTGCTCCACCCCGCGACAGGGAAGAAAACTTATAGCAAACAACGTGGAGAGTTGTCAATAAAAACTTTCAGGAGATTGCATTTTGTTCTGTACTACGAACGTAGCGTTAATCTTTGTCAGGGATGGCAATCGCACCTTTGCCGAGTTTTTTGGCCAGTTCTCTCGCTGCATCGTTATCCAGTTTCTTGCCGACTCGAACACGATACCAGGTCCCTTTATCTCCCAGGTGCGATTCTGTAATGCCGACATTGTACCCTTTGGCAGACAGAGTGCTGCGCAACGTCTCGGCTTCCGATTTGAGGCTGTACGAAGCTACCTGGACAGTGAAGCTGCCGGCATCAGACCGTGAGCCTGATTTCGCCGGTGCGTTCTGGTTCTGTTGTCTTTGAGCTGTCTCGTCGTTTTGAGCCGATGCCGTTCTGTTCACATTGGCGGGCACAGCTGCCTGAAGCGGCTGTTTGGCAGGTTTGTCTTCTTTGGAGTTGATGCCGCTCCCCATGACATTATTTTTCTGTCCGCTGGGAAGTGTTTTGTAAAAACTGAGCGGCGGCTCGCCCGCAGGTGCTGGTCCACCTGCTGCTGTTGCTTGCTTGCCGGTGTCCACCGGTTGCTGGCCGGTGCCGGGAGGGACCGGTTGTTGCGGCAGCGGTTGAGCTTTAGCCTGTTGCGGAGAATTTTCCAGGCTCTGCTGTTCCATTGCTGCCTTGAAGGCCTTTTTCGCGGAGCGCTGGGAAAGTGTCCAGCCTCCACCGAAACCGATTCCGAGAGACAGGACCGCGGTGATGAATACAACGACAAATACGCCTCCGGAAGATTCCTTGCGGGGACGGTTCTGGCTTGGTTGAGGGGAACTGCATGATTTTTTTGGTTCGCTGTAGTCAATGCGCATGGTGCCCTCCGCTACATTCGTTCCGGTGCCGATATGCCCAGGATGGTAAGGGCGTTTTTCAGCGTTTGTGCGGTCCGCTTCAACAGGTAGAGCCGGGCAGAAGTAAGTTTCTGATCTTCGCTGATGACCCGGTTTTTGTTGTAGAAACCGTGGAAACAGGTGGCCAGCTCACTCAAATAATACGTCAGACGATGAGGCTCAAAGTGAACGGCGCAGTCATCAACCGTATCGGGAAGTTCCGTCAGAAGCTTGATCATTTGCAAGTCTTCAGGGGTCGACAGGCACGCCAACTCGCCGGCGGACGGTTTCTCGGGGGCGATAAACCCCTTTTCGGCGGCATTTTCGAAGATGCTGCAGATGCGGGCATGGGCGTACTGGACATAATAGACCGGGTTCTCGTTGGTCTGCTGTTTGGCCAGATCGATGTCGAATACCAGTTGGGCGTCGGGCTTGCGCATCAGGAAGAAGAAGCGGGTTGCGTCGCGACCGACCTCGTCGATCAGGTCACGCAGGGTGACATAGCTGCCGGCCCGCTTGGAAATCTTGACCTCTTCGCCGCCCCGCATGACGGTCACCATCTGGTGCAGCACGTATTCCGGCCAATCCTTCGGGATGCCGATGCTAAGGGCTTGTAGGCCTGCGCGAACACGGGTGACCGTACTGTGATGGTCGGATCCCTGCTCGTTGATGACCCGGGTGAAGCCCCGTTCCCACTTGGCCTGATGGTAGGCGACGTCCGGCACGAAATAGGTGTAACTGCCGTCGGCCTTGCGCATGACGCGATCCTTGTCGTCGCCGAAGTCGGTGGAGCGGAGCCAGAGGGCGTTGTCCATCTCATAGGCATGCCCCTTCTCGATCAGGCTCTGGACAACCGCATCAACCCGTCCTTCGCGGTAGAGGGATGTTTCAAGGGTATAGACGTCGAATTTTACGTCAAACGCTTCAAGGTCAAGATCCTGTTCGCGTCGCAGCCAGGCGACGGCAAAATTGCGGATATCGTCGAGATTCTCAGGGTCGCCGCTGGCGGTCGTGTGCTGATCGGTAGCTTCCACCGTTTCGCGGGCCAGATAGGCGCGGGCAACGTCCTTGATGTACTCTCCCTGATAGCCCCCTTCAGGCCAGCGCGGATCATCGGGCTCGATGCCGAGGCAGCGCAACTGAACGGAAAGAGCAAGGTTGCTGATTTGAACACCGGCATCGTTATAATAAAACTCGCGGGTTACGTCCCATCCAGCGGCATCAAGCACCCGGCAGAGGGTGTCGCCGATGGCGGCTCCCCGGCCATGACCGATATGCAGCGGTCCGGTCGGATTGGCACTGACAAACTCCACCTGGACCTTTTTGTGGGCGCCGCTTGTCGTATGGCCATAACGGTCGCTCTGTGCCTCAATTTCAAGCAGGGTAGCCTGCCAGGCGTCCTGCGCGACGAACAGGTTGATGAAACCGGGGCCGGCAATGTCGCTTTTGGCCAGCAGTCCGTCGCCGTCACCCAGATGTTTGATGATGATCTCAGCCACCTGTCGCGGAGCCTTACGCTCAGCCTTGGCCATCTGCATGGCGACGTTGCAGGAAAAGTCGCCATGATCCGGATTGGCGGGGTGGCCGATGATGATAGCTGGCAGAGGGAATGTCGTCAGTTCTTGCGCTGCATGGGCTTTAATCAGTGCGGATTCTAGAAGGGGGGCAATTCGGTTTCGCATCATTGTTTTGGCTGTTCTTTCTGTTCAGTTGGTATGGTGATATCCTCTGCACTCTCCTTGATGCTGACGTCCCGGGAAAAATCAGGGCATCTGGCACCGTTATCAGGGATGCAGAATCGTTTTGAGCAGTTTTCGCGCCAGGCGCAGACGACGCAGCTTTGTCGAGACATGGTGGACGTCCTGGGTCAGGGTTGTTTCTTTTCTTGTGGGAACTGGTAAATGACTTCATTGCTGCGTACAAGGCCGAAATCTTTGCGGGCAATGCTTTCGAGGTATCTGCGGTCGGATTTGAGAGCAACGATCTCGTTCTTCAATTTTTCATTGTCGATCTTACTGTCAGCGAGTCGGGCTTCGATTTTATTCTTATCCTGTTTCAGTTCAACGATGCGCAGGAGCCCCTTGTCACCAAAAATGGTGAAAAAGAGGATGAATGCCAGGCATCCGCCCGGTATGACATACATCCTTTTTTGCAGGGGCCACTTGAACATTTAGGATTTTCCGATCTGCCCGGCAAAATACGCCGCGGTTCTCTTGAGTCCGTCCTCCAGCGCAACCTCCGGTTTCCATCCCAGTTTTTCGCTGGCCAGGGAAATGTTCGGCTGACGCTGTTTCGGATCGTCCTGCGGCAGCGGCTGGAACACAATCTTCGACTTTGAGCCCGTTATTGTAATGATTTTTTCAGCAAACTCAAGGATTGTATTTTCCACCGGGTTGCCCAGGTTGACCGGACCGATGAAATTGTCGCATTCCATCATGCGGATCATCCCCTCTACCAGGTCGGAGACATAGCAGAATGAACGGGTCTGGGAACCGGCACCGTAGACGGTGATGTCTTCGTTTTTGAGCGCCTGCAGGATGAAGTTGGAGACGACACGGCCGTCGTTTTCGGCCATGCGGGGGCCGTAGGTGTTGAAGATGCGGATGATGCGGATATCCACATTGTTCTGGCGGTGATAGTCCATCATCAGGGTTTCGGCGACACGCTTGCCTTCGTCGTAGCAGCTGCGGATGCCGATGGGGTTGACGTTGCCCCAGTAGTCCTCGGTCTGGGGATGGACGTGCGGGTCGCCGTACACTTCCGAGGTGGAGGCTTGGAGGATGCGGGCGCGTACCCGCTTGGCCAGCCCCAGCATGTTGATGGTGCCCATGACGCTGGTCTTGATGGTCTTGACCGGGTTGTACTGGTAGTGCACCGGTGAGGCGGGGCAGGCCAGGTTGTAGATGCGGTCAACTTCCAGCAGGATCGGTTCGGTGATGTCGTGGCGCACCAGTTCGAAGCGATGGCTGTCCATGAGGTGGATGATGTTGTTTTTGCTGCCGGTGAAGAAGTTGTCGAGGCAGATGACGTCGTGTCCTTCACTCAGGAGACGTTCGCAGAGGTGTGAGCCGACAAAGCCGGCGCCGCCGGTTACGAGGATGCGCATGTTATTTCACCTCTCCGCAGATACCGCCGCCGCAGCGGCCGAGCGGGATGTAGTTGAAGCCGGCGCTCGCCATGCGCTCCGGTTTATACAGGTTGCGGCCGTCGACGATGTTGGGCTGTCGTAAGGCGCCCTTGATGTGGTCGAAGTCCGGATTGCGGTACTCGTGCCAGTCGGTGATGATGGTCAGGGCGTCGGCGCCGTCAAGGATGTCATACTGGTTGCTGCTGTATTCGATGCGGTCGCCGAAGTGGTGTTTTGCTTCCTTGAGCGCTTCGGGGTCGTGGGCACGGACGGTAGCTCCGGCGGCCAGCAGGCGTTCGATGATGGTGAGGGCCGGTGCTTCACGCATGTCGTCGGTGCGGGGCTTGAACGAGAGTCCCCAGCAGGCGATGGTGCGGCCGGTGAGCGGTTGTTCTTCATCGGGGGAACCAAGGAGTTTGACCAGTTTGTCGGCCAGGACTTCCTTTTGGAGTTCGTTGACATCTTCGACCGCTTTTAAAAGCAGGAAGTCGTAATTCGATTCCTCAGCTGATTTGATGAGGGCTTTGACGTCCTTGGGGAAACAGGAGCCGCCGTAGCCGGGGCCGGGGAAGAGGAAGTCGTAGCCGATGCGGGAGTCGGAGCCGATTCCTTCACGGACGGCCATGACGTCGGCGCCCATTCGTTCGCACAGTCCGGCGATCTGGTTCATGAAGGAGATGCGTGTGGCCAGCATGGCGTTGGCGGCGTATTTGGTCATTTCGGCGGAGCGGATGTCCATGACGATCATGCGGCTTTGTCTGCGCATGAAGGGGTCGTAGAGTTCTTTCATGATTTCGGCGGTGCGGACGTTGTCACAGCCGATGACAACCCGGTCCGGTTTCATGAAGTCGTCGATGGCGGCGCCTTCCTTGAGGAATTCCGGGTTGGAGACGACGTCGAATTCCATGCTTGCGCCACGGCTGGTCAGCTCTTCCTGGACGGCGGCGCGGACTTTGTCGGCAGTGCCGACCGGGACGGTGGATTTATCAACGATGATTTTGAAGCCGTTCATGGCCTGGCCGATATTGCGGGCTACGCCGAGGACGTATTTGAGGTCGGCGGAGCCGTCTTCGCCCGGCGGAGTGCCAACGGCGATGAAGCAGACCAGCGAAGCCTTGACCGCTTCTTCCATGTCAAGGGTGAACGAGAGGCGACCTTCCGCCTGGTTGCGCAGGATCATTTCCTTGAGGCCCGGTTCGTAGATCGGGATGATCCCCTGTTTCAGGTTGTCAATGCGGGTTTTGTCGATATCGACGGTGATGACGCTGTTGCCGCTCTCGGCAAAACAGGCGGCAGCAACAAGGCCGACGTAACCGGCACCGAAAATACAGATTTTCATGCAGCGCTCCAAAGAAGTTAAATAATCGGTACTCTATACCACATAATTACGCCGGAATTCCAGGTTTTAAGCGAGCTCGGCACTATTTCTCAAACGCAGAGCCTCGCTGTACGCTTCACTTCGAGAAACGCCCGAAATAGTTGCAGCCTGTTTTGCCGCATCCTTTATCGAAAGCGTTCCGGTTGCCATCAATCGTCGGAGCACCAGTTCCAGCGGTTCGTTCTCCTCCGGTACGGCTTCGCCCGCCGCAATGAGGATGACTACCTCGCCGCGCACCTGTCCTTGTGAAACAACAGCAATAACTTCCGATACCGTGCCATGAATGAATTCTTCATAAATCTTGGTCAGTTCCCGGGCCACAATTACCTGCCGTTCCCCCAGCACCTCGCGGATGTCGCCCAGGGTATCGATCAGCCGATGGGGAGCCTCGTAGAGAACCAGTGTCCCGGGCAGGTCGTTCATCCCGGACAGGAACGTCCGCCGTTTTCCCTGGCGCGAGGGAGGAAACCCGGCAAAGGTAAAGGTGTCGGTCGGCAGGCCGGAGGCGGAAAGAGCCGCCACCGCGGCGCAGGCGCCCGGCAGCGGCACGACGTTGATCTTTTCGGCCACCGCATCGCGCACCAGCTGATAGCCGGGGTCGGAAATGCAGGGTGTGCCGGCGTCGGAGATCAGAGCCACCGATTTTCCCTGGCGCAATGCGTTAAGAATCCGTTCTCCCTTGAACTGCTGATTGTGGTCAAAATAGGAAGTCAGCGGTTTGGATATGCCGAAATGATTGAGCAGTTTGAGCGAGTGGCGGGTGTCCTCGGCGGCAATCAGGTCAACTTCACCCAGAATCCGCACGGCCCGGTAGGTGATGTCCTCCAGATTGCCGATCGGGGTGGCGATTATGTACAGGGTTGCGGCCATGCAAACCTCCGGATGAAAGTTCGGGATGTTTCGGTGTTCATGATGAAACAGCGGGGTGCAACGGCAACGGTTTATCCCGTCAGGTATAAAGTGTAATCCGGCATGTGTCAACTTATTGCAAGTACATTATATAGTTCGCAAAATACGGCTTATAGTGCTAAATATCACTAACGTTGATTGCGTTGTCGGCGTGATTGAGTACACTTCTCAATAAGCAGTACGTAAATGTGATTAATTGTTGTCTGTATGCTGCCCTATGACTGCTCGGTGAAGAGGAGTTTGCATGATTCACACCAGGCGTACATCTGTTTCTATCGATCACGCACTCTCTTCTGCCGCAAGGCGTGGCTTCAGCTGTTTCCTGCTATTCCTTCTGTCCTTCCTCTGTTTTTCCACCTCGCTTGCGAACGCCTCTGCCCGAACCGTTAAAGTCGGCATCTATGAAAATGCGCCAAAGGTTTTTACCTCCGAAGCCGGCAAACCATCCGGCATTTTCGTCGAAATTATTGAGCATATAGCCCGGAAAGAGGGGTGGGAGCTGCGCTATGTTCCCGGCACCTGGGCCGAGGGTTTGGACCGTCTGGCGAAGGGAGAAATTGACCTGATGACCGACGTCGCCTACACGTCGGAGCGCGAGAAGATATTCTCCTTTCACAAGACGCCGGTGCTGTCGGTCTGGTCTCAGGTGTATGCTGCCAAGGGGAGCGGGATCCAGTCGATACTGGATCTGAACGGCAAACGGGTGGCCGCGCTGGAAAATACGATCCAGCTGGAGACCTTTACCCGGATGACGAATAGTTTCGGGTTGAAAATTACTCTCGTCCCCGTGCCGGATTACAAGACCGAGTTCAAGATGATTGCCGCGGGGAAAGCCGACGCGGGCCTGACCAACCGGCTCTACGGTTTGATGTATGCCCGCAAATCGGGGCTTGAGGATACGCCGATCATGTTCGATCCGGCCCCCTTCTTTTTCGCAGCTCCCCGGAATGCTTCGGGGCAGCTGCTGGAGGCCATCGACCAGAATCTTATCGAAATGAAGAAAGATCCACAATCCGCCTATTATGCAGCCATGAAACGATGGACGTCCGAAGAGGTGCAGTACAAACTTCCAGTCTGGCTGCAGATTTCCGGCCTTGTCTTGGGGGTTGCGTTATTTATGAGCCTGGTGGGGAGTTTCGTTCTGAAACACCAGGTCAATGCGCGCACCAGAGAGCTGAAACTGGCCAATCACGATATGGAACGGCGTATTGACGAACGCACGCTCACGCTGCAGGAAACGAATGCAAAGCTGCGGGCCGCGCTTGAAGACCTGGAGATTGCCAAGGAACATGCCGAGACTGCCGATCAGCTGAAATCAGCGTTTCTCGCCACCATGTCCCATGAATTGCGCACCCCGCTCAATTCCATCATCGGGTTCACCGGTATCCTTCTGCAGCAACTGGGCGGACCGATCAACGAAGAACAGGAAAAACAGCTGACCATGGTGCGCAACAGCGCCAATCACCTGCTCTCCCTCATCAGCGATATCCTCGATATATCAAAAATTGAAGCGGGGCAACTGACGATAGCTTCGGAGCCATTCTCTCTGGAAGAACCGATCCGGAAAGCGGTGCAGGCGGTGCGCCCGCTTGCGGAGAAAAAAGGGCTGGAATTGTCGCTGGAACTGTCCTGTGAGACGACGATGATTACCGGTGACATACGTCGGGTTGAGCAGATTCTGCTCAACCTGCTCAGCAATTCCGTCAAATTCACCGATCAGGGCGGAATTACTGTCCGTTGTTCACGCGAGTCAGGTAAGTACGTTGTCATGGTGGCTGATACCGGCATCGGCATCAACGATGATGAGCTGGAGCGCCTGTTCAAGCCGTTTCATCAGATTGACACCGGCTTGAGCCGAAAGTACGAAGGTACCGGTTTGGGTCTCTCTATCTGCAAAAAACTGGTGGAATTGATGGGGGGGGGATCAGCGTTGAAAGCAGTCCGGGAAAAGGGAGCATATTCAGCTTTACACTTCCGGTTGCCGGAGGACCGGTATGAAAACTCCCGCCGGATACCTGCACATGCCATTGCTCCAGAATGCTGTCGTTGCCCTTGCCTATCTGGCAACAGCGAAGCTCGGATTCCTTCTTGCCCTGGAACACACGAACGCCACCGCCGTATGGCCTCCGGCCGGGATTGCCCTGTCAGCCTGTCTGATCTTCGGATCCCGTGTCTGGCCGGGCATTTTTCTCGGTGCTTTCAGCGCCAATATGTTGGTGCTTGCCGCACCGTTTTCATCGTTATCAGTTTTGCTGGTGTCCTTTTGCACCGCTTCCGGGAACACGCTGGAGGCGGTGGTGGGGGCATATCTCGTAAAACGCTTTATACCAGGTAACCTCCCTTTCGACCGCACCCAGGATACCTTGCGCTTCATAATGCTCGGCGTATTTGCCAGTCCGCTCATCAGCGCGACTATCGGAACCGCCAGCTTCAGTATTTACGGGGCTGACTGGTCGAGGAGCGGGCAAATGTGGCTGACCTGGTGGCTGGGCGATGCGGTCGGTGTCCTCATCTTTGCCCCTCTGCTGCTCACCTGGGAAAAACGGGGCGCTCTGCGTCGGGACAGCAGGAGAGTTGTTGAAACAGCTGCCCTTCTGGTCCTGTTCCTGCTCGTTGAAGTAATAGTGTTCCGTTTGAATTTCCCTCTGGAATACCTGGTGTTCCCCCTGCTGTTCTGGACGGCCTTCCGTTTTGGACAGTTTGAGAGTGCCGTGACGGTGGCGCTGGTTATGGTTACTTTTCTGCTCTGGACAGTCAAGGGGTTTGGTCCATTTACCGGCACCTCACTCAATAACACCCTGCTCTATCTCCAGTCGTTTCTCGGCGTGGCCTCCGCATCGACCCTGTTGATCTCGACGCTGATCAGTGCCCGTAACCGGGCAGAGGATCGTTTACTCGAATACCAGAACAATCTGGAAAAGCTGGTCAACGCCCGGACGGCAGAGCTTGCCATCGCCAAGGAACATGCCGAGGCGGCAGATCAGATCAAATCGGCTTTTCTGGCCACCATGTCCCACGAATTGCGTACGCCGCTCAATTCGATTATCGGCTTCACCGGCATCCTGCTGCAAAAACTCGGGGGGCCGATCAACGAAGAACAGGAAAAACAGCTGAATATGGTGCGTAAAAGCGCCAATCATCTGCTCTCCCTGATCAGTGACGTTCTGGATATATCCAAGATTGAGGCGGGGCAACTTAACGTGACCTGTGAGCCGCTTGCTCTCAAGGCCTCGATTCTCAAGATAGTCCAGGCAGTGTACCCCATGGCTGAAAAAAAGGGGCTTGAACTTACTGTTGACGTGGCGGAAGATGTGGGAATTGCGCGTGCCGACGAACGCAGGGTGGAACAGGTATTGCTGAACCTGCTCAGTAATGCGGTCAAGTTTACGGAGCAGGGTGGTATTGCGGTCCGATGCATGCGTGAAGCGGAGAACTATGTGACCACCGTAACCGATACCGGCATCGGCATAAAAAATGACGAGCTGGAGCGTTTGTTCAAGCCGTTTCACCAGGTTGACAATGGTCTGAGTCGCAGATTTGAAGGTACCGGCCTGGGGCTTTCCATCTGTAAAAAACTGGCAGAGCTTATGGGGGGCGAAGTGGGTGTCAAAAGTGAATATGGCTCGGGAAGTACTTTCTGGTTTACCGTGCCAACTGCATCGAGTGAAATGAGAAAAGCAGTACACACGTGAAAGGAAACGGGCATGAAAAAAAAGATCCTGTATATCGAGGACAACGAACAGAACCTCTATCTGGTGAGATTTATCCTGGAAAAGCATGGCTATGAGGTGCATGCGGCCATGGACGGCCAGGAGGGAATTGATCGTGCGGCCACGATCCTGCCTGATCTGATCCTGCTCGACATCCAGTTGCCGCTCATGGACGGTTATGCCGTTGCCCGGCAGCTGCGCACCAACCCCGATCTGGCGAAAACCCCGATTGTGGCGGTGACCTCTTACGCCATGGCCGGGGATCGGGACAAGGCGCTGGGCGCCGGATGCACCGGCTATATTGAGAAGCCGATTAACCCGGATACTTTTATGCAGCAGGTTGAGCAACATTTTCCAGGGCAACAGTGATAGCAGGAACGGAGTAATTTGAGGACAGGGGAATGCCATGCAGCGAATTCTGATTGTTGATGATTTACCCGATAATCTCTACTTTCTTGAGGTGTTGCTGAAGGGGAACGGCTTTGAGGTGCTTTCGGCACCCAATGGCTCCGTGGCGCTCAGATCGGCCCGGGAAAACCGGCCCGATCTGGTGATCAGCGATATCCTCATGCCGGTGATGGACGGCTATGCGCTCTGCCGGGAATGGCGGAGTGATGAGCAACTGAAATCGATTCCGTTTATCTTCTATACGGCAACCTTTACGGAAAAGCAGGACGAAGAGCTGGCGTTAAGCCTCGGGGCGGACCTTTTCCTCATCAAACCGCAGGAGCCTGACGTGCTGATGGCTTGCATCCGTGAAGCGTTGGCATTAGCAGCAGTGGCCCCTGCTTCGGAACCCTCGTCCGATGAGACCGGTCTGCTCAAGGAATATAACGAGGCGCTTTTCCGCAAGCTGGAAAAGAAGATGGCAGACCTGGAACAGGCAAACCGGGAGCTGAAACTGCATATTGCAGAGCAGAAACGGCTGGAGGAACAGTTGCGCCAGGCCCAGAAGATGGAAGCGGTGGGGCGCTTTTCAGCCGGTATCGCCCACGATTTTAACAATATCCTGACGGTTGTCATCGGTTATGGCGGCATGATGCGCATGAAGGGCTCACTGGATGACGGCCAGCGCACCAAGCTGGATCGAATCCTTGAAGCGGCAGACAGGGCTAAAAATCTGGCCAGCAGCCTTCTGACCTTCAGCAGAAAACAATCTCTGAAGCTGCAGCAGCTGGATTTGAATGATGCTGTATCCGGAGTGGAGACCTTCCTCCACCGGGTTGTCGGCGAAGAAGTAACTCTTACACTCTCTCCCGGGTCGCAAAAGCTTCCGGTTATGGCTGACAAGGGGCATCTGGAACAGGTGCTGATGAATCTGGCGGTTAACGCGCGTGATGCCATGCCGGAGGGGGGCACGCTTTCCGTCGAGACATCAGTTGTCACCATAGATGATGAATATATTCGGATGCATGGCTACGGCACTGCCGGACGGTATGCCCTCTTGACCGTGACTGATACCGGCGTCGGCATGGATGCTGCGACCTGCCAGCAGATTTTCGAGCCGTTTTTCACGACCAAGGAGAGCGGCCGGGGAACGGGATTGGGACTGGCAATCGTCTACGGAATAATCCAGCAGCATAATGGCCATATCCATGTGTACAGCGAACCGGGACAAGGTACGGCCTTCCGCATCCTGCTCCCCTTGACGGAAGAAACAGCGGAATCCGGTGATATTCCACGTCTCCATGACCTAGCGCCGGGTGGAAGCGAGACCATCCTGGTAGTTGATAACGAGGAGCCTATTCGCGAATACCTGAAGCTCTTTCTCACCACGATGGGATACACGGTCCATCAGGCATGCGACGGTGAGGAAGCGGTGCGGCTGTATCGCGAAAAAGGGGATGGGATTGATCTGGTGTTGATGGATGTGATCATGCCGAACAAGACTGGCCGGGAAGCTGCCCTTGACATCAGGGGCATCAACGAGAACGCCCGGGTTCTTTTTATCAGCGGCTATCCCTACGACGTCATCAGTGACCGGCACCTTCTGCCGGAGGACGCTGAGGTTGCGATGAAGCCGCTGGCGCCGTCCGAACTTGCGCTGAAGGTTCGTGAAATGCTGGACAGATAAGAGCTGATCAATTCAGCGCTGCGCCAGCGCCAGCTTCAGCGCCAGTGCGGCAAAAATGCCCGCCGCCGCCCGGTTCAGCACTTTCTGTGCAAAGGCCGAGCGGCGGAACCGCTCGCCGAAAACTCCCGCCAGAATACTGATTGCGCCGAATACTATCAGCGTGGCGATGATGAAAATCCCTCCTAACAGCAGGATCTGCACGGATAGCTGACCCTTGGCCGGATCGGCGAATTGCGGCAAAAAAGCGAGGAAAAAAATCGACACCTTGGGGTTGGTGATGTTCATGATGATGCCGCGCCGGTACAGCACGCCCGGCTTCAGATGATCGGCGACTGCAGTCGGCCCGCTGTCGGTCCCGGCCCGGAAGGCGTTTCCCGCCAGATAGAGCAGGTAGGCGGCTCCGGCAAACTTCAGGCCGGTGAAGGCCACTGTCGATGCCGTGAACAGTGCCGCCAGTCCGAAGGTGACAGCTGCCGTATGAAACAGCAGCCCGGTGCAGAGTCCAAGCGTGACAAGCAGACCTGCTTTGCGCCCCTGCTGCGCGGCCTGGGTCATGACGAAGAGGTTGTCCGGCCCGGGAGAGAGGGCCAACAGGATGGATGTGGTGAAAAACATAAGGAGCATTCTGGATTCGATCACGTGCGTTCCTCAACTGTTTGGAGAAGTAATTTCGGGCATAATGGTGTACAAGGATAGGGCTGTCAAGCGTGACTACTGAAACAACCAAAGGAACTCTCATGACCAGAATCACCCTCAACAAGAACGAAGACCGCCGCATCAAGTCCGGCCATCCGTGGGTATTCAGCAACGAAATCCGCGAGGTAGTGGGCGAGCGGACTGCCGGGATCGCGGCAGAGCTGTATGACGCTGCAGGCGGTTTTATCGGGGTTGGCCATTACAATCCCCATTCGCTGATCGCCTTTCGTTTGGTGTCACGCGTTCGGGAGGATATCGATACGGCGGAATTCTTTGAAGGGCGGATTACGGCGGCACTGGCCCACCGCACGACCCGCTACCCCGGCTTGACCACCTTCCGCGCCGTCTACGGCGAGAGCGACTTTCTGCCGGGGCTGGTGGTGGATAAATACGGCGATTACCTGTCGCTGCAACTCCTCTCCGCCGGTATGGAGTGTCGGCGCGAGCAGATTATAACGGCTCTTAAAAAGGTGTTCAGCCCGCTCGGCATAATCGCCCGCAACGATGTGGCCGTGCGCAAACTGGAAGGGCTGGAAGAGCAGATCGAGCTGCTGTGGGGAGAAATTCCTGAACGGGTCGATATGGAGGAGAACGGTCTCCGCTTTCAGGTCAGTCTGCGCGAAGGGCAGAAGACCGGCGGTTTTCTCGACCAGAAGCAGAACCATCTGCTTCTCAAGGAGATCAGTGCCGGGAAAAAAGTGCTCGACTGTTTCTGCTACACCGGCGGCTGGGCGGTTCACGCCGCGTCGTTCGGCGCGCAGTCGGCGCTGGGGCTCGATATCTCGGCGCGGGCAGTGGGGCAGGCAAGCAGCAATGCCAAGCTGAACAAGGTGTCCGACCGGGTGCGTTTCGAAGAGTGCGACGCCTTTGAGCGCCTCCGTTCTCTGCATCAGGAAGGGCAGCGTTTCGGTGTGATCGTCATGGATCCGCCTGCATTTGTCAAAAGCCGCAAAAACATCGCCGAGGCGACCAAGGGATATTTGACCGTCAACCGCCGCGCTCTGGAACTGCTGGAGCCGGGTGGCTATCTGATTACCTGCTCCTGTTCGTACCACATGGGGCGCGAGGCGTTTCGCGACATGCTGATCCAGGCGGCGCGGCTGGCGAAACGCGAAGTGCGGTTGGTGGAAACCTGCAGCCAGGCTGCGGATCACCCGGTACTGCTGTCGTTTCCTGAGTCGGAATATCTGAAATGTTTTGTGCTGCAGGCGGTGTAACGCTTTTGAAATATATAGCTATTCAAAAGGGTTATCCTAAATTATAACCCCACCTGTCCTCCCCTTATCTAAGGGGAGGGACGCTGACGCGCCTCTTTAGATGTGCCTCCGTACTTGCGTTCTGGCGTTCCCCCTCTTAAGCTAAGAGGGGGACAGGGGGAGTTATATACCGGCGCTGAATAGTTACGAAAATGGTTGCGTTATATTTTTTGTAACGTGTCAATATTTGCTACGCATCTTAGATTTTTATGGCGAACCTATTGATGGGAGGAATACCCATGACCACCACATTCACCGGCTTTACCCCGGAAAGTCTGGGCTTTTTCGAGAACCTGGCCGCCCATAACAACAAGGACTGGTTTGAGGAACACCGGGACGATTTTGAACAGTACCTGTTGGAGCCTCTTAAAAGCCTGGTCAGCGACCTGGCCGGGGCGATGCTGGCCATCGACCCGGATCTGGTGACCATCCCGGCGGTGGACAAGACTATCTCCCGCATTTACCGCGACACCCGTTTTTCGCGCAACAAATCCCCCTACAAGACCTGTCTCTGGATCACCTTCAAGCGGCGAAGTCCGGACTGGAAAAGCGCCCCCTGTTTTTTCTTCGAGATCAGCGCCGACGGCTATCGCTACGGCATGGGTTTTTACAGTGCAACAAAAGAAACCATGGACAACCTGCGGCGCTTCATTGAGGCCAAACCGGCTGAATTCAAAAAGATCACGGCTGCGTTCGGCAAACAGGATACATTTACTCTGGAGGGTGACCGCTACAAACGCCCGCTCAATCAGGCTCTGCCGGATGATCTGCAACTGTGGCATGGCCGCAAGAATATCTATTTCATCTGTCAGCGACCGGTGGATGGGCGGATCTTTACGCGGGGGATTTGTGATGATCTGCGAGAGGGGTTTGCTTTGCTCAAGTCGCTGTATGAGTTGTTGTGGCGGGTGCGGGGGTAGTTTTGTTGTTCTATTTTAAACTGTTCTCAAATAAGTTACAAACGAAGCTGGTATGAGAACACTTGCAATGAAACTTTCAGAACTCGCAGAAGTCATTTTCAGTGGCAAACGGCGCGCTTAACGAGAGGTAACGATGCCAGGCAGATTTAGCGAACATATTGTCTTCGTCGATGAGAGTGGGGATCATGGCCTGAAATCAATCGACCCGAACTACCCGGTGTTCGTGTTAGCATTTTGTATCTTTCGCAAGACCGAATATGCAAATTCCCTGGTTCCTGAAATGAAGCATTTCAAGTTCAAGCATTTTGGCCATGATCAGGTGATTTTGCACGAAACCGACATCCGCAAGGATCGTGGTGATTTTGCCATTTTGAAAACTCGCGAAAAGAAAGAAGCGTTCTTAAACGAACTATCGGACATTGTCGAGGCGACCCCGTTCACGTTTGTGGCATCAGTCATCCAGAAAGAGGCATTGTTGGCACGGTATTCCAATCCGGAAAATCCGTATCATGTTGCACTCGGGTTCGGGCTGGAACGGGTTTTCTTTTATCTGCAGAGTATCGGAGCGACTGGGGCAAAGACCCACATTGTAGTGGAGAAGCGCGGTAAACAGGAAGATGCCGATTTGGAACTGGAATTTCGACGTGTCTGCGATGGCAACAATTACCAGCGGACGGCGTTGCCTTTTGAAGTTGTCTTTGCCGACAAGAAAAGTAATTCGGCAGGTTTGCAGATGGCTGATTTGGTTGCCCGACCGGTAGGTATGAAGATTCTGCGCCCCGATCAACCGAACCGGGCATATGAGATTATCGAGAGGAAATTTTACCGAAATGTGAGAGGACAGTATAAAGGTTGCGGACTGAAGTGCTTCCCCTGAATAACAAAAGGCCCCAACGAATCCGTTGAGGCCAACTGTCGACCGAGAATCCCCAGTCCTTGAAAAGACTTTACCGACGATGCATGTCTTTGTCAATAAAATGATTTTATAGCCGTTAGTGCGAAATTGTTGCCGTCTGCTAACATCAATTGAATGCATACTCAACGATTAGCAACGAGAAGGGCACTCTCTTCTCCGTAGTAATATGCTAACGACTTACTCTGTAAACCTCAAAGCTTTATTCCGGCAATGCCCCGAAAATCTCGGCTGGCCAGCGCTCCATTCTTCCTGTCGCCGGGTCGATACCGCTCCAGCCAAGCCAGCGCCAGGCATCGGAGGAAACCTTGATGATACAATTGTTAACTGGGTCGATGACTGACCAGTTTCCATTGGGAAGTATGTAGTTTCTATAAACTTCACGTTTGCTGACAATATCCCACATACTCAGCGTTGTATCGTCCTCTATCGCAATGACATGCTTGCCATCAGGCGATACGGCACAGTCAGTCAACCGTTTATTATCTTTACGAACAATAATTGAAGTTTCGTTGTTGGTGTAATTCCAAGTCCGAATCGTACCATCGCGTCCTGCTGAGAGCATTGTTTGATTGTCATTTAGGTGTTTCACCCAGACAATGCTATCCTCGTGATCTCCAAATGTTTTAAGACAAGTACCGGTAAGAATATCCCATATTCTTATTTTTTTATCAAAGCCGGCACTGGCCAAACTTTTACCGTCTGGTGAAAATGAACATGAAAACACGCCGCCATCATGGCCTAGTAATTTAATTCTAAAATCTTTGTTGTTTAAATCATAAACTGCCACAAAACCACCTCGTCCCGTTAATGCGAGAAGTTGGCTATTGGGTGAGAACTCGCAGTCAGCAATACTTGCAGTATTAATGCGTAAGCCAGGTTTTTTTCTCCAATTTTTGGTGTCAATAATTTCAAACCCTTCTTTTGTGGATATGACAAGAAGGCTGCCATCTGGTGAAAACTTACAACAATCTATTTGTGGGGCTGATAATGTAGCTAAACAACTCCAATTTAGCGCATCCCAAACCTGTGCCTGATTGCTGTAATCACTTGTGACGATATAATTGCCGTCTGGCGAGATAGAGCATGAACGTATATTACTTGCAAACCCTGAATGAAAAGATGTGCACTGGCCTGAATTTACATCCCATATTCTTATTATACCGTCTGAGCCACCGGTAATATATGTTTTGCCATCAGGAAAAAACATACAAGTATGTGTGTTGTAGTTATTGTCACCAAAACTCGGTAGATATTCGTATTTAGTGTTGTCCCATACCTGTATGGCATGGTCAGCTGGAAAAACTAGATACTTATTGTCAATTGACAGCTTACAGTCTGTAATATGTTCTGATCCACATTTGACCGTCTTTTCCAACTCCCAGCTATCTGTTTTCCAAATCCAAACGGAGCCATCATATCCACTAGCACATATATATAGACCATCGAATGAAAAGCAGCATGAAGCTACTCCTTCTTCACATTCCAGAATAGACGTACATTCCCAGCTTGTAGTGTCCCAAATATAAATGTCGCCCCATGACGTTACCAAGTATCTACCGTCAGGTGAAAATTCACAATGGTTTGAGCCCTCTTCCTGGTCCAATAGACTCAATTTCAAAGACCAATCATTGACATTCCAAATTGAAATTTTAGTATCACCTCTGCCAGCTGTCGCAAGCAAAAGGCCATCTTTCGAGAATGCACATGAAAAGGCTCGATCACTGTGTGCGTTTAATTTTGATATGCATTGCCCGCTATGAACATCCCATAATCGTACTGTGCCGTCGAGCCCAGCCGATGCAAGCGAGTGACCATCTGGTGCAAAGGCACATTCCATTATTTCATTTTCGTGCCCTTTGAATACTGATAAACAAACACCCGTGGCTGTTCTCCAAATTCTTATCGTTCCATCGGAACCTGCCGATGCCAATAAATCACCATTTGGGGAATAACAGCATGTTACACGCTCATCAGTGTGCCCTTTTAAAATTTTAATGCATTGTCCGCTTTTAAAGTCCCAGATGCGAATGGTTGAATCAAAACTAGTTGTGGCAAGAAAATTTCCATCTACTGAGAAGGTGGTTTGCAAAACTTCCGATGAGTGACCGGTGAAAACTTCCAAAGCTTTATTGCCTTGGTCGATTTTAACGTTTTTTTCATTCAAAGGTGAGAGTGCGAGAAACCCGATTGGAGATGATGTTGGAACTCCATTAGTCGCCTTGAGTTTACAGCGCAACCAGGCTGTGCGATGACATTGTGAACCGGTAAAATTATTTCCAGTATTGTCACAGTCTCTAAAAATTGTACCAGCCAGATTTGCCTTGTTGAGAACGCTATCGCGCATTTGGCAATCGATGAACTCTGATCTTGCCAACATTGCTCCAGAAAAAATTGCTTGATTCAGGGTTGTGTGATGAAATTCGGCTCCTTCCAGCAGCGCTCCTTGCCACGACGTTCCACGCAGATTTAACCGTTCTCCCAGTTTGCCATGAAAATGCCATCCCCGCAGATCTAATCCATTTGCATTGATTAGTGCAAGTGAGGGGGCAGGATGTTTTTTGTTAATGGCCGACAGGGTATAGGCCAAGCTCTGGCGACGGCCATCTGGTTGCCCTTCTGAGCAGAGTAGCTCGCGCAAAGAGGCAAGCGCCTTGTTCGTAGTTGAGCCATTTTCTGTAAATAGCTGGCCGATGAAATCCAGAGTTTCTCTGCTGACTAATGGAATACTCCAGTGCTCGACCTTGTTTTCCAATAGTCCTCCGTGCAGATGACAAGCCAGGAAGAACTCCAGAAGCGAGGTATGGGCAAAACGAAACCGGTCTTCCCCTATGCGTACCAGGAAGGTGGCGGTGCGCAGGTCCTCTTTCATCAACTCACGGTCTTTTCCTTCGTAATGAGCAGCTATTTCCGGGTGACTACGCAAATAATCGATCAGCCACTGTTCCAGGTCGTCCACACTCCAGTCTCGCCTCCCTGAACGCCATAGTTCGGCGGCGAACTGCTCCATCAGGCGCTGTTTGTGTGATGGGGTAAGAGTGTGTTTGCCGGTGTCACGTTCCAGCCAGGATCGCACCATGTGTCGGTAGAGGGTGACGCCTGTAACTACTTTCCCCTCCATCTTCCACTGCTCGATCTGCGGGATTTCCTTGGTAATGATGCTTAAGGTATAAGGGCGCTCTGCCATTTCGGTCAGATTATGGACAGAACGAATCAGGTCAAGCAGCTTCTGCGGGTCTTGCTCTGGGAGGGTGTGGTGTAGATATTCAATTATCTGGTTCTCGGAAAACGGCATCAGCACCAGTGCCCGGTAGTCGTTGGCGGTGAGCGGTTCCCGATCCTCGCCAAGCAGCAGGTTTTTCTGATCCCGCATGGTACGGAAATAGTGGGTGCGGCAACTAAATAGAAGTTTTCCACGTTTTTTGCCTTCCGGTAGCGCCTTTAGTTTTCCTTTGATCTTGATAGGTGGGAGCAGTCGTAATAGCTCCCGCAAGAAGCGCTGTTCACCCGATGGGGTAAGGTGTACTAATACCTCGTCAAGGCCATCGAAGATAGCCAGAGCGCCTTCCTCCTGCACCAGACGAATCACATCCGCCGGCGATAGATCAATCTTGTCGCGCCCACCTTGCCACTTCTTTTGAATAACGGTTTCCAGTATCTGGTCCAGGCTTGGTTCGCCTGCCCCCTTTTCTCCTAGTAGTCGAAGATCCATGTAGATCGGCAGAGGTAAGGAGGGCGTTGCTTTCCTCTGGTTCAGCAGATCACGGGCAAAGGCGAGACATGTTGTGGTTTTGCCCATGCCCAGTTCACCCAGAAGGGCAAAATATGCCGGTGCTGATGGTTCAGTGACCCATTCGTTCAGAAAACTAAGCGCGTCTATTCGCTGCTTTGGAGTTGTCTCGCAGTCTTGTCCGGTAGTGTCGAGCTTTTCTAGTGTGTTTATATGCGCTTCTGTGCGGACAAATCGACAGTTTTCCATGGCGCACTCGATCTCGTTCCGTATCTGTTGTTCAAATAATCTGTGATGTGATTTTGCTGCCGGTTGTTTCGGTGAGCTAATTCGCAAATCAATTACCCGTCTGATTTGCTGGTAAAGTTCAAGGGCGAATTCATCCTTTTTTGTGCCTTTCAATTGAGAGAAAGCTTTGCGGTCATGATTGAAAAATATCTGTGTGTGTTGCAGCCCTTTGAGGTCGGAATATCCGTTGAGCAGCAGCGGTTCCAGCGCCACCGGTACGGCTCGTTTGTCCGGCTCCGGCTCGTTGATATTTCTGGCTACGAAGTGGGGGAGCTCATGGTCCGTTATGAAACTGCTACCGAGAAAAGAGGATGTAACCAGAAGCAGGCCAAAATGGCACTTGGTTATTGCTCCTTCAATCTGCTCCTTCCATTTGTCTCCTGCCAATATATGGCGATCCTGCCACTCATCATAGTGATAGACACTATCGATATTGAGAAGTTTGCGGAGCCTCTTGAGGATATCATTTTTCAGATTGTCATCTTCACTGGCGTAGGAAAGGAAGTAGCGAATCACTATTTTGTTATCCCGCATTTCGTAGCCGCCCTGGCCGGATCGCTCTACAAACTCGGTCTCTTCCCGCATCAAGGATTCCACAGTTTCTACGGCGCTATCTTCACCTACAAACCAACACCATCGTTCGTTGGTCGGGGTCTTTTTGCGAGTGTCAACTTCCAAAGAAAAGCGGATTCCAGCTCCAGAGGCGGTTTCAGCAAGCCTCTTTCTGAATTGTCGGAAATATGTTTGTGCAGTGTCACTATCTTGATCTGGGAAAATAGTCTCAAGAGTTTGGCCAAGATTTATTCGGCCATCACTACGAGTGATGGTGATTAATGCATTTAGTCGTTCTCTATCCTGTCGTCCCAGTTCATCTCGAAGACTTGCAGTGCTTCGCTTGACGGCTTCAATTGATAGCGAGTTGGTTTTCACAAAAACTCCTCTGATACGATTTTGATACGATTAGTCTACTGTTCGATTTTGTGGCTGTCAATAATAATATACGATATTAATACGATATATCTGCGGTCGTGTAGGAGCCAATTCGAGACGTCTGGCATCCGAGGATTTTTCTCTGATATTAAGATTGGGCGCGATTAGTTGATCTGGTTATGTCACCGTTTTTGTATACCCTGACACATTCTGTCGTACACCTGTGCTACCCTCTCCACCATGATCACTCTTCCCCTTGAACAGCGCCTGGAAATCCTGGCCGACAGCGCCAAGTACGATGTTTCCTGCTCCTCCAGCGGCAGCAACCGCTCCGGTAAGGCGGGCGCTCTGGGGAATACTACGTCCAGCGGCATCTGCCATACCTGGACCGCCGATGGCCGCTGCATCTCGCTGCTGAAAATCCTCCTCACCAATGCCTGCATCTATGACTGCGCCTACTGTCTGAACCGTCGCTCAAACAATATCCCCCGCGCTGCCATGACCCCGGACGAAGTCGTTGACCTGACCATGAATTTCTACCGTCGCAACTACATCGAAGGGCTGTTTCTCAGCACCGGCGTGATTCGCACTGCCGACTACACCATGGAGCAGTTGATTGCCGTGGCGAAGCGGTTGCGCGAGGTGGAGCGCTTTAACGGCTACATTCATCTGAAGCTGGTGCCGGGGGCCGATCCTCTGCTCATCGCCCAGGCCGGGCGCTATGCCGACCGGGTCAGCATCAATATCGAGCTTCCCAGCAGGCAGAGCCTGGCGCTGCTGGCGCCGGACAAGCCGCGCGAATCCGTGATCAACCCGATGCGTCAGGTGAGCGGCCTGCTGGTCGAGGCGAAGGAAGCCCGCACGAAGTCGCGCCGGGCGCCCCGCTTTGCCCCGGCCGGTCAGAGTACCCAACTGATTGTCGGCGCCACGCCTGAGAGCGACCGCGACATCATCACCCTGACGGAGGGGCTGTACCATAAGCTGGAGCTGAAGCGGGTCTATTACTCCGCCTATATTCCTGGCTCCAGCGACAGCCGCCTGCCTGCTCTCCCCACGCCGCCGCTGCTGCGCGAGCATCGCCTCTATCAGGCCGACTGGCTGCTTCGCTACTACGGCTTTGCCGCCCACGAACTGCTGGACGAAGCGCGTCCCAATCTGGACATGCGCTTCGATCCCAAAAGCGACTGGGCGCTGCGCCATCTGGAACTGTTTCCGGTGGAGGTCAACCGGGTTGACTATGAGGTGCTGCTACGGGTGCCGGGGATCGGGGTCCGTTCTGCCCAGCGTATCGTGCAGGCCCGGCGCGGGACGCGGCTGGGTGAAGCGGAGTTGAAAAAGCTGGGGGTGGTGCTGAAGCGGGCGAAATATTTCCTGACTGCTGGCGGCCGTTATCTGGGAGGGATCAGGCTGGACGGGCCGCGTCTGATGGAGCGGATGCTGGCGCCGACGCGCAGACCGGCGCGGCTGGATCAGTTGGAGCTGTTTGCCGCCATGCCGGATGCCTCGGCGTTGACGGGAGAGTTGTGATTAGCGGGAGTGATGGCGCGTAGCTCATAAAAATATCATCCGACACGATTGCTTTAGCGTATGAATTTTGTTATCCTTCCGCCGTTTCAGAACGATGTCTTATGAGTTGTCTGCGGTTTGGTCCTCTTCGATGTGGTTTAAGGGTGACCCGCCCTGCCTGCCGCAAACGCTGGATTGAATGAAACGTATTCTAGGTATAACTTACTTCATCGCAAGTTTTGTCAAGGGAGATTCGAATGTCAACCGCAACTCAGTGCAAGTTCTTTGGACACATCATTACTGTTGAAAAGGCGTTGGCAGTCAGAAAAGCTGCGTCGCCTGAAGAGAGAAGAACGCTTGTCTTCGAGTGTTTGAAATGCGGAAAAGCCGTGCGGCCTCACGTGGCCGGAGACAGGTGTAAGGCTCACTTCGTACACATTAACCGTAATCCGGAATGTCACTTTGTTGATCCACCCAAGGAGTATTGATCCGTACCCCGATCCGACCAAAGCCATAGCCTGTCTATGGCTTTCTTTTTGCCGTCAGCGCCTGATTGAGATTGCCTGCTTCTTAGGCGCCGGTTATCGCTGATGCTTAAATATGGGGAGATGTAATGGCAGTCTATTGCTATGACGGCAGTTTTGAAGGGTTTCTCTGTGCCGTGGCCGACTCCCTGGAGAGTGGCGATAGGCAGCACGAATTTGCTCGGGACGGCGACGTTCAGGCAGCCGGGCTCTTTGCCGGTGAGGTTCGTGAAGTGGTAACGGTGCGGGAGAGCGCCGTGGCGTTCCGGAAGCGTTTTGTCGATGCGGTGTCGCAGGAAGCTTTTGCCACGGCACGCTATGCCTTCCATAGTCAAAAGCCGGGGATTGAGCTGCTGGTGTGGCGCTATCTCACGTTGGGTCTTCAAACTGGGAGGCGTTTGTGTCTGATGCTGGCGGAGGAACCGGTTCATTCGGTCAACCGCATTGCCCGGCAGGTGTCGCATGAAGCCCACAAGTTCAAAGGGTTTGTGCGCTTTCGCGAAGTGGAGGCCGGTTTTCTGTACGCCCAAATCGAACCGGAGGCCGACATCCTCCCCTTTATCGCCCCTCACTTCGTCGGGCGGGTCGGCGACCGCCCCTGGATGATCCACGACCTGCAGCGCAACCAGGCGGCGTTGTATGATCTCACCTCATGGCGGCTGGTCAGAGATGTTGAACTGACCGCCGAACCGGCACTCACCGCGACCGAACATGACTATGCCGCCCTGTGGCAGCGCTATTTTCAGCGCCACGCCATACCAGAACGGCATAATCCCAAACTGCAGCTGAAGCACGTGCCGCTGCGCTATCGTAAGCATTTGACGGAGTTTACAACCCGGTGATTTCCTTGTCTTTCGGGTACTCCACCAGGATGCCGAAGGTCAGCTCCTTATTCTCTCCCGCCGTGAGCGGCAACTTCCAGAGCACCGTGCCGTCGTTCTTGACCTCAGCCGGTTTGATAGACGGCTCTTCCAGCGACACCTTGATCTCCTCATCGCCGGCCACCGGCAGCTGGTCACGCAGGGTGAGGGTCAGCGGCTCCTTGCGGAAGTTGCTCATCTCGATGCGGTAGCGGTAGCTGATCCGGTTCTTGCCGAACAGTCCCGCTTCCTTGTGCTGCTTCAACTCTTCCCGCTTGACCGATACCTGGTCGTCAGCCCCGAAAAACAGCTCGAATTTTTCCCCGGCGGCAATCTTTTTCAGCTGCGAGCTGCCGGTGAAACCGGTGCCGATAAAGGTGTTGACCTTACCCGGCAGGAGCGGGTAGGGGGCGCGATTGACGAGTTCCGACTTGAGAAATACGGCCGGCGACAGTTTCGGTACCGCCAGGTATTCGATGCTGACCGGCAGCTGTTCAACCGCGACAATAGTGCCGTGACGATTGCCGTCGGACGGGATGTCAAGCGGACGGGGCACATGGAACGAGACGGAAGACTGCTCGTCGCTGATCTGCGCCACGGCAAATTGCGCGGGGGCTTCTTCGGCAATTTCCATATCCTGGGCACCTGCATCCATCTCGGCCCGTTTGGCTTTTTTTGCACTTCCGTACAGCATTGGCGCTGCTGCCGGATAGGCCATTTCCGACCTTACCGGGCGTGGACGGTACAGCGAGACATTCCACGGCGTCAGTTCCGGCGGCGCGCCGCCGATGGCGGGACGGGCGGTGGACAGGGTCAAGTCAACGTTAGCCCACTCTTCGCCGGTCTGCTGGCGGATCATCGCCTGAAAGGTCAGGCCGGCACTCTTGCTGTCCGAGGCCAGACGGACATCGTAGGTCGGTTCCCAGCTGGCCTGGGGAGTCATTGCCGCCAGCTCAAGCGTCAGATTGCCTGCCCGGGTGACCTCAACCGCCACTACGACGGTTTTGACTTCTTTGCGTCCCGAGCCGGCCGCTTCATTCTGCTGGCGGCGCAGGGCGTCGATCTTGTCCTTGATGACCTTCTTGTCGAATTCGATCTCCCGGCTCTGCTCTTCGGCCTTGGCGATGCCGTTGCCGACAAAGGTGGAGGCGTCTTGCAGCTCTGTCGCGGTCGGTTTGCCGATCGCCAGTTCCTTGGAGATGCGGTCACCCCAGGCGACGCGAATCGATTCGAGGAAGGCTTTCTGGGCGATGATACCGGACTTTCTGGCGTCCAGTGCTACGGAGCGTTTTTCCAGGGCCCGGATTTCCTCCTGCAGCTCCTGTACGCGTTTCTCGCCCCTCTGCTCCAGGAAAACCCGCTTGATCTCCAGGCCGGTTATGGTCGTCGTGGCGGTCCCTTTGCCGTCCACCCGCACCGAGTCATCCAGTACCAGTGTCGGCAGGGATTCAAAGGCGATCAGGTAGCTCCCCGGTTTGAGGGTAAGCGTACTGCTGCGGGTGGTCAGCGCCCGGTCCGCGTAGACGGTGACGGCGGTGATGTGTGACGGTGCGGGAATGCGTTGCGGTTCAGTTGAAAGTGCGAGGGTGGGGATCAGGATAAGAGTCAGGAACAGAAAAATGCGTAGACTTTTCATGGTGCGCTCCTTTGGATTTAGACGTTTCCCCTCCCTTGACGGGAGGGGATTAAGGGGTGGGTGAAGTAGCAAGCTGTGTCCAATGTGGCATGCTCCCCCGCCCCCTGCCCCCCTCCCGCAAAGGGTGGGGGAATTTTATCTGCGGCCTTTTGCCGGTGGGCGTGAACCCTCTCCCTGCCGTTTGCCGGAGGTCGGGCGGCCGGTCCGTTTGCCGGCAGTCGCGGGACGTTCAGTTACGGCAGCATCCCTCGTTGCTTTGGGACGGAATTTTCTGACCGCATCTTTTGCTGCGGAAGAGCGGCCGACCTTGGTCGCTTCCTTGGCTGCCGGACGACTGCTCCTCGCTGGCTTTGCCGCTCCCGGACGGGCACTTCCGGCACTGCTCTCGGCTGCTGCGGGTCTGGAACCAGCTGCAGAACGTGCTCCTGCCGCAGGCCGGGCGGTTGAAGGGCGGGCACCTGCTGCTGGGCGAGCAGTCGCCGCAGGTCTGGCACCAACAGCCGGTTTCCGTTTAACGAATGGTGTCTTGGCCGGGCGATCCTTTTGCGGTACGGCTATGCTGACGACGATGCAGCGGTCAATCAGATAGGTACCATCCAGGGTTTCGACGACCTCGTCCAGATTGACTTCGGACAGCATCCGCACGTAGCCGCAGCGCTTGAATTCGCCGGTCTGTTCGTCAACGATCAGGTGGACCGAGGTGACGACACCCATGATTTCAAAAAGTTTGCGCAGGTCTTCTTCGGTCGCCTGCTCTGAAATGTGTCCAACGTAGAGTTCTTTTGCCATGGTGTGATCCTTATAAGTAAATGCAAGATGCGATGGAACCTTACCACCCCCAACCCCTCCTTAGCAAGGAGGGGAGTTATGAAGTCCCCCTCCTGTTTCAGGAGGGGCTAGGGGTGGTAAGGTTTTGATCTGTTTTTATTTCTGTTGTCTGTTAATAGCGAATGGTCCCCACGCTTGGTCGATCGACATCAGCTCCAGCGTGTTGACGTTGACATGAGGCGGCTGGCTGGTTACCCAGCGCACCGTTTCGGCGATGTCTTCCGCGGTAAGCGGCTCGGTCCCCTGGTACACGTCGGCGGCCTTGTCGTCGTCTCCTTTGAAACGAACCTTTGAAAACTCGGTTTCCGCCATGCCGGGCTGAATGCAGGATACCCTGACTCTGGTCCCGAGCAGGTCGCAGCGCAGATTGCGGGAAAACTGGGTGACGAACGCTTTGGTGCCGCCGTAGACATTGCCCCCCGGATAGGGCCAGGCACCGGCGGTGGAGCTGATGTTGACGATATGACCTCGATTGCGCTCGACCATGCCGGGGAGGATAAAACGGGTGCAGTACATGACACCCTTGATGTTGGTGTCCACCATGGTGTCCCAGTCATCCAGATTGACCTGATGGGCCGGTTCCAGACCCAGGGCCAGGCCGGCGTTGTTGATCAGAATGTCGATGGTACGAAAGCGCTCCGGCAACCCTTCAACCGCTCCCTGTACCGCTTCGCGGTCGCGTACGTCCAGCGGAATGATATGGATGTCGGCGTGCGGGGCCAGCTCCTTCTGAAGCTTCAGTAGCGGGTCGATCCGCCGGGCGGTCAGCACGAGGCGATTGCCGTCTGCGGCAAAGATGCTGGCGCAGGCAGCGCCGAATCCGGATGACGCGCCGGTTATGAAGATGGTTTTCCCGCTCATGATTCCTCCTGAAGCAAGCCGTAGACCGCATCCTGCAGTTGATCCCGTCCGATTCCCCTCTGTTCGCACAGGGCCAGTAGTTCTTCCGGCAACGGGGCGCAGACGGTCAATGCTCCGGCCTCTTCCCGAACCAGTATCGTCCGGAATGAATGCAGGGCAAAACCGGCGAGTTCCGGCATATCGCCACCGCCATAGCGTTTGTCAGCCACCACCGGGTGCCCGATGGCTGCCAGATGGCGGCGGATCTGGTGCATCCGGCCGCTGATCGGAGTGACCGCCAGCAGGGAACAGTTGTCACCTGACAGGAGCACGCGGTAACGGGTTTCGGATTCCTTGTCGTCCAGCGGTTCGGTGATGGTCCCGCTCTCTTCGGTTGTTCCCCACACCAGCGCCAGATACAGTTTGTCCAGTCCGGTATCCTTGACCTGGCGGCCATAAATCCCGGCGGAACTGGAGCTTTTAGCCAGAATAACCGTCCCGGATGTGCCGCGGTCGAGGCGGTTGACCGGGTAGAGTTTACAGGCGGTGTCGCGACCGGTCATGTACGTCTGGCCAAACTCCACCAGATTTTCCTCGCATTCCGCGGTACGGTGCATCGGCAGTCCTGCCGGTTTGTTGACGATGGTGATCTGCCCGTCTTCGTAGAGGATGTCCAGTTCAGGCCTGATCGATGTAATATAGCCGACCGTGGCAGCGCTCTCCTTGAGGGTGACGATGTCGTGGAGCGCCAGCAGCGTATCATGGTTTGTCGTGGTGCCGTTGAGTTTGGCTGCGCCGCTTTTGATCAGTTTGCGGGCGTAGCCGAAGGGAGATGTTGGCATCAGGGTTCGCAGGAAGCTTTCCAGGCGGCGGCAGTGGTCGTGGTGGCTGATTTCGTAAGAGAGCATGATTGTGTGGGGTGTTTCAGGTAAGAGAAATGCCGCGATCCCGCATCAGGTTCTTGAGCGAGCGGTCATAGGTGCGTTCACCGGCTGGGGTGAACATGCAGCCGGTGGCTTCGCTCTTGTCGCGGTGGAAGGCGACACACTGGCAGCAGTTGCCACGCCGGGGACAGGCGGGGGTGTAGGTGCATTTACAGTCGGCGCCGGTTCTTGAACATGACATGTGACTCTCCGTAGTGTTAGAGGGGTAATGGCTAGACAACCAGACGATCATCCTTGTAGCCCGCGTTGACTTCCAGCGCTTCATTCAAGGAGCGGATGGCAACTTCAATCTGGCTGTCATCCGGTTCGCGGGTCGTCAGACGCTGCAGGGCCAGGCCGGGGGTGATGACCATTTTGACGAGTGGGTGGCTGTCGTGGGTAGCGCTCCATTTGAGGAATTCGTAGGAAATTCCGGCGATCATCGGCAGCAGCACTATTCGCGACCCGGCCTTGAGATAAAACGGCCAGAGCTTGGGAATCAGGGAAAACACAGCGATACTTACCAGCATGACGATCAGCAGGAAACTGGTGCCGCAGCGTGGATGCAGGCGCGGGTAGCGGCGCACATTCTCAATGGACAGTTCAACGCCGTCCTCGAAGGCAAAAATGGATTTGTGTTCGGCACCGTGGTACTGGAAGACCCGCTGGATATCCTCCATGCGCGAGATGCCCCAGATGTAGGCGAGGAACACGATGACACGGATGACGCCGTCCACCAGGTTGAAGACTATGTTGTTGTCGCCGATAACCGGTGTCAACAGTTTGGTCAGGTAGAGCGGGAACAGGAAGAACAGGCAGATGCCGAAGCCGAAGGCAATTGACATGGTGCCGGCCATGGCCCAGGAGGAGAGTTCGCTTCCCCCCTCTTTATCGCCGTCCTTTTTCTTTTCCTTCTCTTTGTCTTTTTCCTCCTCGGTCATCGCTTCGTTGGCGGAAAAATTGAGTGCCTTGATGCCGATGATCAGGGAGGTGAAGAGCGCCACTGCTCCCCTGATTATGGGAAGTTTGACGATCGGAAAACGCTCGGAGAGCGGTACGACCAGCTCTTTCCGGACGACTATTTCGCCATCGGGGCGGCGAACGGCAATAGCAACCGAGCGGGGCGCGCGCATCATAACCCCTTCAATGACTGCCTGACCGCCGACATGTATCTTATCCATGGAGCTCACTTCCTGTTAGTTCAGATTCTTGTAAAATTTCCTGACTTCATCCATCTGGCCGCAGCAGAATTGCCCTTCAGGGCACGGGGCGTTGACACAGCCGGGGCCGGCATCGCGGAAGATGATGGGTGCAATATTTTGTGCCAGTCGCAGCATCTCGATACTCATTTCGCGGATTTCCCACTGGGCGCGCTGGCAGCAGCGCAGGGCGAAGAAGTGGAGCAGTTCGCGGGCGTTCATGGTCATGATAATTTTGGTTTCGGTGGCGTTGGGGAGGATGTAGCGGGCATCCTCGGCCGGAATCCCCATGTCGATCAACTGGGCATAGGCCTTGTGCACAGTTTCCGACATGAAGGCGAATATCTGGCGCGCCTCGGCGTTTTCGGCGATAGTGTCCGGCATGATGGAGGTAAATTCCTCCTTGTGCGATACGTAGCGCTGGGACTGTTGGGAAAACGAGGCAATGCGGTGTCGGACCAGTTGATGGGTGGTGACGCGCGAAATTCCTTCAATGCCGAAGGTGAAGGTGGCATGTTCAAGCACAGAGTGGTGCCCCAGCGACATGACCTTGTCGAGGAACGTCTCGATATCTGACGCTGCCAGTTTCTCACGCAACTCGTCAATTGATGCGGGTGAGTAACAGAGACGGGCAGCCAGCGCCACGGTATGTTCGGGATTGGGGGTGTGTTCGATCAGGGTGACATTCATGGTGTCCTGCGCGAGCCATGCTCAGAGGTAGCAATGGTCATTTCAGAAACTGGCATGCTCTTATCAAAGTAGTGGCTCCTGACGATAATCCGAGGTGTCAGGAGAAAAAAAAGGGGATTTGCCTCGCGACAAAGCCCCTCACTTTAATGTGCGAAACGGTGGCTTACGCCTGGCCGTAACGTTTTTTGAAGCGCTCAACACGTCCGGCAGTGTCAATCAGTTTCTGCTTGCCGGTGTAGAACGGGTGGCATGCAGAGCAGATCTCGGTGCTGATCTCTTTTTTGGTGGAGCGTGTCTGGAATGAATTACCGCACAGGCACTTAACGGTAATCTCGGAATACTCTGGGTGGATACCTTCTTTCATCTCTTCCTCCTTCAATGGTGCTTTACAGCGTAAAGTAATCAGTCGTGAGCAGTAAGGGCTGATAATAGCTAGTTATAAAAAATTTTGCAACTCTTTATTTTGACATTGAATCCAGAAATGCCTGATTGGTTTTGGCTTCGGAAAGCTTGTCCAACAGGAATTCCATGCTGTCCACCACATTCATGGGGTGAATAATCTTGCGCAGAATCCAGATACGATTCAGAGAAGTTTTTTCGATCAGCAGTTCTTCCTTGCGTGTTCCCGACTTGTTGATATCGATGGCCGGGAAGGTGCGTTTTTCGACCAGCTTGCGGTCGAGATGCAGTTCCATGTTGCCGGTGCCCTTGAATTCCTCGAAGATGACTTCGTCCATCTTGCTGCCGGTATCGACCAGCGCGGTAGCGATGATGGTCAGCGAGCCTCCTTCCTCGATGTTACGGGCGGCGCCGAAGAAACGCTTCGGTTTCTGCAGGGCGTTGGCATCAACACCGCCGGTCAGGATCTTGCCGGACGGCGGCAGTACGGTGTTGTAGGCGCGGGCCAGGCGGGTAATCGAGTCGAGCAGGATGACGACGTCTTTTTTATGCTCCACGAGACGCTTGGCTTTTTCGATGACCATTTCAGCAACCTGGACGTGGCGGGTAGCCGGTTCGTCAAAGGTTGACGAAACAACTTCGCCGTTGACCGAACGCTGCATATCGGTCACCTCTTCCGGGCGCTCGTCGATCAAGAGGACGATCAGGTACACTTCCGGATGGTTGGCGGCGATGGAGTTGGCGATGTTCTGGATCAGGACGGTTTTACCGGTGCGTGGCGGTGCGACGATCAGGCCGCGCTGTCCTTTGCCGATGGGGGCGACCAGTTCAATGACACGCATCGGCATGTTTTCGGAGGTCGTCTCAAGCGTGAGTTTTTCCTGCGGATAGAGCGGCGTCAGGTTGTCAAAGAGGATCTTGTCACGGGCCACTTCCGGTGACTCATGGTTGACCGATTCGACCTTGAGCAGGGCGAAGTAGCGCTCTCCCTCTTTGGGAGGTCTGATCTGGCCGGAAACCGTATCGCCGGTGCGCAGGTTGAAGCGTCTGATCTGGCTGGGAGAAACATAGATATCGTCCGGACCCGGCAGGTAGTTGTAGTCAGTGGCTCTCAAGAAACCGAAACCATCCTGAAGCGTTTCCAGGACACCTTCGCCGAAGATGGAGCCGTTCTGCTCGGTCTGGGCGTTCAGTATTGCAAAGATCAGATCCTGTTTGCGGAGGCTCGATGCCCCCTCAATGTTGAGATCCCGTGCGATGGTGTTGAGTTCACTGATTTTCTTGCCTTTAAGTTCCTGTAAATTCATCTGTTCTCCTGCGAAGTGTCGTTCTTGATATGGGGAAGTTGCATTGATAGAATTATTTTTGTCCGGGGGATGTTTGATTTGGCTGCAGCGATGAAACCTGACATAGCCGGAGTAATGCTCAAAGAGCGGATGTATGAGTTTTCAGAGGTTCAATTAGCTAGTGTGTATGAGAAGTCTTGGGATCTGTTCGGTTACCAGGTTGTTTAATCTGAGGTGTTGTGACGTTACCCTTTATTTTCAGGGCTTGTCAATAAAAAACAGCACAAGTTGCCGTGTAATGGTCATTATTTCCTCTTCAAAAGCTCGTTGACCACAACGCCCGCCATAGTCAGTCCGAAGATGGAGGGAATATACGAGATGCTACCGAGAATCACCCGGCGATGCTCGCAGCGGAAGGTCTGCTCGGCCCGGTTGGGGCAGATGCAGTCGGCGCCGCACGCGCTTGAGGTCGCCGGATCAAGTTCCCGGTGCAGTTCGGTGGAGTAGACTACCTGTACGCCGGAGGTGATGCCCCGGTCTTTCAGTATCCTCCTCATGCTGCGGGCCATGCGGCAGTTCTTGCTGGCTGAAATGTCGGACACCTCGATCTTGGTCGGATCAAGTTTGTTGGCCGCTCCCATGCTGGAAATGACCGGGATGCCCTGCTGGCGGCAGAAGGTGATCAGCGCCGCCTTGGCCGTGAAATGGTCGATGGCGTCCAGTACGTAATCGGGGCGGGGCGTCAGCAGGCGCTCGGCGTTGTCTCCCGAGAAGAACTCCTTAACCGGAAGGATCTCGGCGCCCGGGTTGATGTCGCGCAGGCGGACTGCCATGGTCTCGACTTTCGGCTGGCCGACGGTGCTGGTGAGCGCATGGATCTGGCGGTTGAGGTTGGTCAGGCAGATGTCGTCAAAATCGACCAAGGTAATTTTGCCGACCCCGGCGCGCCCAAGGGCTTCCGCGGCGTAGCTGCCGACGCCGCCGATGCCGCAGATCATGACGTGACAGTTTGCCAGAGTGGATAAGCCGGAGGTTCCAATCAGAAGCTCGGAGCGGGAAAAGCGATGAAGTGCCATGGTGTTGGTTTGTCCTGTTTTCTTTCGTAGTGCTACACAATTATGTGTGCAAAGTCAGTGTCTTCGGAGATGCGCGCCGGCCCATAGCCGACGAAATCGCCGTCGATCTGGATGGGATGTGTCCCCAATATCTCAAAACCGGAAGCGTTCACCCTTGTCAGGTTCCCGTTCCTGTCCGCCCGGTTCCGGAACAGGTCGAGAGCGCAACTCAGATAGGTACGGCGGCTGTTTCCCGTTATGCAGACAGCTGAAAGGCCGGGGGAAAAAGGACTGCTGCCGGGTGACAGGATGAAATCGCCTCCGTAGCGGGCGGCATTGCAAATAATGGCGGTATGACAGGAAACCTCGCCCTGTTCGGACTTCAGCGTGAAGGTGGCCGTGTCCCAGTTGATCGCCCGCTTCAGTGCCGACAGTGCATAGGCGCCCTGGCGGAGATATTTCTTTGCCAACGGCCACACATCCCTGACAACGGCTCCGTCCAGACCGATCCCGGCCATGAGCAGGAATCTGAGCGAACGAGTTTCCATGTCCAGTACCCCGACGGACAGGGAGCGTGTCCTGCCGGCAATGATCTTGTCAACGCCGTCTGCAATGGAGGTTATGCCCAGTTCGGCGGCCAGCACGTTGGAGGTGCCGAAGGGGAGCACCGCCAGCGTGGCCGTGCCCGGCTTTATGCCGTTAACCACCGCGTTGAAGGTGCCGTCGCCCCCGGCGACAATAACCAGATGCGGTTCCTGCTGTTCGTTGATAACGGCACATCGGGCAAAAATATCCGTTGGTGTGCGGACCTGCAAAACCTCGGGGATGATGGCGTGGGCGTGCAGCTTGTCCAGGGTGTACTGCAGGTGCTCGGCCGAATGGTGCCCGGATAAAGGGTTGACGAAGAGATATGTTTTCATGGTTTCCCTGCCGTCGGCCTGTTGGTGAGTTGATTATGCTTCAGGCGCGTTTCAAACTGCTGAATGACCGCTTTCAGGTGCCGTTCCATATCTGTTGCCGGTACGCCACCGTTCGTCAGGATATTGTGTTCGAGGAGCTGGTCGTTCTCGTAGTTGTACAGTGCATTGTTTTTCTCGCCGTCAAACGCCAGCAGGTAGTCGTCCTGGAAATACTGGTAGATGCCGCTCATATAATTTACCGCAAAACCTTTGGCGGACGGATCGAACACGCTTGTGCCAAAAGCCGTGAAAGGCTGGTTAATGCCAAGGTAGTCAAGTACCGAAGGGGTGATGTCTGTTTGCTGGGTTACCCGTTTGCTGACCCCCTTCAGTGCGCTGTTTCCGGGGTGATAAAAAATCAGCGGTATCCGGTATATTCCCGCTTTGGTGCCATACACAGGCGATTGTGTTATTGCCGTATGATCGGCTACAAATACAAAGAGCGTGTGCTTGTACCAAGGCATTTTTTCGATTGTATCGAAAAAACGTCCCACGGCAAAATCGGTATAGCTGATCGACTTTGTCAGGGGGGTGGGAGCTGCCGCAAATTTTTGCCGGTACCGTTCGGGAACGGTGTACGGATGATGGGACGAGAGGGTGAATACGGAGCTGAAAAAAGGCTCCGGAAACGAGTTGAGTCGCGATGCATAGAACTGGAGGAACTCTTCGTCGAAGATGCCCCATTTGCCGTCAAAGGCTTCCGGTCCTTGATACTCATTCTTGCCGACGTAATTCTGCACACCCGCCAGGCGGGAAAATTCATCAAAGCCCATGGTGCCGTTCCGCCCGCCATGGAAAAAAGACGTGTGATAGCCGTGCTCAGTAAGAATGGTAGGGAGGGCTGCGATGTTGTTGCCTGAATAGGACGATGATATGTAGGGGTCGCTCATAAGCGACGGGATGCCGGCAAAGATGGCTGGCAGGGCTTCGATTGACTGTTTGCCGTTGGCAAAGGCGTTTTCAAACACCAGACCCTTTCTTATAATCCGGTCCAGGTTGGGAGTGTAGCCCTTGCCGTTATTGAGGGCGCCGACAAACTCCTTGGAAAAACTTTCCAGGATGATGATGACGACGTTGTCTTTGTTGGATGTTCTTGTGTGACTGAACTTGTGGTCGGGAGAATACTGTTTCGACAGTTCGTTTTCCGTGAAATATTTTTTCGGGTTTACCGAGCGCTTTTTGGCCGTGAACATAATACTGAACGGAGTGTTAATGAGAAGCGGAATGTTATGTGTTTGTGTATATCGTGCGGCAGAAATCAACCGGATCGGTTTCAGTCCTGTTCCCCGTGCCGCCAGAAACAGCACCCCTGAAAGAAGAATGAACGTAAGAAGTGCCACGATGCGGCTTTTTGCGGTGAATGAATACGAATCCGGTTTTCGATACAGAAATTTCTGGTAACAATAGATCCCACCGGCAATAAAGACTACCCAAATTACGCCAATGTACCAGAAATCATGAATGAATTGCGGGAAAAGGACAGCCACGTCATTACTCATGAAAATGAAGGAGAACAGGTCGGCTGTTGAACGCTTCCCAATGTATTTGAAGTACTCGGAGTCGCCAAGATTAAGAAGCAACAAGGTTGCATTAAACAGAATGAAGATAACGTTTGTAAAACGAATGTAATTTGGTTTTGCAATAAACTTGAATGGAAGCAGAAATGCGATTAAAAACGGCAGATTGAAAAAGATGATGGCGGAGAAGTCAAAGCGTATTCCAAAGAAAAAAATCTTAAGAAGTTCCGGTGTGGGGATGTCGGAAAAAGTCGCGGTATTCAACGTGTAAAATACTAGCCTGCTCAGGGTGTATAAAACTCCCAGCACAAGCAATTTGCCGAGCAGGTTTGCTATGTGTCTGAAATAGGGCTTCATCTGAGCAACGAACATGCTGGTCTTCATGTGAATGGTAATCCTCTTATGTCTCTATTTATAAAAGCGGTTACTCTTTTGAATCGCGTTAAGAAAGGCCGCTTTGTTCACTTTCTCTTTTGGCAGTTCATTCAGGTTGAGGTCTGTGTAGCTGATAGTGCCATTGAAATTTCTGGTAGCCATCTGATTGCCGATAATCACGGCAAAATTCTCCTGAGTCCCGGCAATATGCCAATCTCTAGGAGTTGCGTCTGTGAGCAGGCGCCCCATGCTGTAATCTTCTATGGGGGTGTTTATCCCTAATGTCTCTGTAAGGATAGTTGGCGCAATATCAAAATGGGTGGTCGTGTGAGTGTACACACGGGGTTGCGTATGAGGCATCTTCACGATAAGCGGAACGCCGATCTGAGCCTTGGTAAAATTACCATTATGTCCCCAGTAGTTCTTCCCATTTTCATTAAACTCCTGCCCATGGTCACCGGTTATTACGACAATCGTATTATCCAATAATTTCTGTTCTTTCAGCGATGTTAGGACACGCCCGATTTGAATGTCGTCATAGTTTACGCAGTTCTTGTACAAGTTGAAAAAAGGTTCAGCGTCTTTGCTGTTGCCCAGACTCATGTAGTCGGCATAGTTCCCTGATGGTTTGAATTTCTTTGGGTAGTTTTCCGGCATGCTGATAGCGTGGGGCAAATCGTAAAAGAGAAACGCAAAGAAGGGTGATTTCCCCGGCTTTTTTATGAATTCGATGAATTTATCAGATAGTAACGCGTCTCTTTCCATAACTGTTCCCTCTCCAACATAAAGAGGCAGATTTGGAACTGTTCCGAAAACAGTCTTGTCAAAGGGAGGACTTGCGATACTCGCTGTGGTAAAGGAAGCAATCTGGTAGCCTCGTTTTTGTAATTCGGTAATCAGGACAGGATGTATTTGTGCCGGCATAAAATTTTGCCAGTAGGTAGGCGGAATTGCATAGAATAATGAAAATATTCCACCACGTGTGCCGTTACTGCCGCTCAGGTGATTACTAAAGACAACGCTGGTATCGGCAAAGGCGGAAATATGAGGGCAGACATCGCGTGTGAAGGTGCGATAGTTCCACGAGTCGATTACGATAAAGATGACGTTGTAGCCAGAACCCTTGTTATTTGATGTCAAGTATTGCCTCGGGTAGTTGATATCTCCCGATGTTTTTAGATTGTCCAGTCCTTTTTGCCGCTCGGCATCGATTAATCCATGTTTTACGAAAAACGAATTGGCTGACAGCGGATAATTCAGCGGGTATGAAAGGGCGGCCCGAACAACTGCTCCTGATTTCCCGGTCGCAGCCCACACATGAATGCCATTGGCAAAGAGTTGGCAGGAAAAAATGAATACTAATATATACCGCCATTTGCAGGTATGATTTTTCAGTTTTCCTGCCAGCATGTTTAATGAAAGGTAAACGGTAAACAGTATGACGATTGTCAGTAACGCCTTGATATACAACATCTTGTCGAACACAAAGGTTTGACCGGCATCAGGCCCTGTCAGCATATCTACAACAAATCCGTTGATATGGAATCTATACAATTTGTATACGAATATATCGAGGATCAGGTAGATGTTAAACAGCGTAAAGAGAAATGCCACGACAATTGAAGGGAACTTTTTCTTCTGAAACAATAATTGCAAGGGGAGAAAACCCACCAGCCAGACAACGAGCAGCAGTGTGCCAAAATGGGCCGGGCCGTCCAGAAAAAGAAAACACCACGTCAATAAATCGAAATTTTTGCCAGTTGCACTAAAGTCAAAATAAAAGAAAGATTGCAGGAAAATAACTGTCAGGCTGAAAAGAAAGAACCAACCTGATCTCGAAAATATGGTTTTAAGCATAATACGTTGCCTCGTTTGTTTCTGGTATCAATGTTTTTGTGCACAGAGCCGCTGTCTGTCCTCATTACTTAAAAGCGTGAATACTGCTGATACAAATTCTGGAGGTAAGCCTGTCCGTCTTTGAGCGTTTCTGCGGACTGCTTGTCTGTCTGTTGCTGATTGTCCATAAGGATGGTTTTGTTTGCTGTCGTATTGTACAGAACGATCTGCCCATTGGTTAACATGGCAAAACCGCCGGAAAAAATATAGAAGGCAAAGTTGTTCCGGTTTGTGTTGAACAGGTTGTTGCTCCAGACAAACTCCTTCTCCGGCAGGTTTAGTTGGCTGCAAATGGTTGCCGGAATGTCAGACTGAGAACCGGTCACGCCTCTCTTGCTGCCGCGCAGATCCTTCCTGATAACGTCACCATAGAGAAGGAGCGGAATTCTGTAGCGTTCGGGGTAGGTGTTCTGTCTGTGTAACGGCAGGATACTGCCATGATCGGCAACTAAAATGAACAGGGTGTTTTTGAACCACGCTTGTGTTCGAGCATTATCAAAGAATGTTTTCAGGCTTTTATCGGTGTAGTGAACGGCATTTTTGAATAGGGACGGTTGGTCATTGCCTTTGAAAACGGTGTTCATCGGGACTTCAAATGGTTCATGGCTGCTGATTGTCAGCATGGCACTGAAAAACGGTTCGGATTGACGAGATAGATCGGACAGGACCCGTTCAAAGAGAATGTGGTCATGAACGCCCCACTTCGAGTTCAAATCCTTTGCTTGAAATGAAGATTTGTCGGTAATTGCCTCAAATTTAGAATGGACAAAGAAGGCATTCATGTCATCAAAATGGGTGTCACCCCCATAATAAAATGATGTGGCGTATCCGTTTGCCTTGAGAGTTCCCGCCAGGGTCGGCAAGCGCTCCATTTTATTTGGCCGGTTCAAAATACTACCCTCCGGAGTTGAGGGGAAGCCGCTCAATATGGCCGCAATTCCAAATGACGTCCGGTATCCGTTTGCGTAAAAATCAGTGAACAGGATTCCTTGCGCAGCCAATTCATCAAAATAGGGAGCAATGCCTTTTTCCGCACCGAGCGATCCAATCACGTCGGCTGTCCAGCTTTCCAGGATGATGACAATAATGTTTGGTCTGGATGTTGTCAGGATGTGTTCCGTGTCGTTAGGGCGTTTGCCGCCCATGAGGCGATCAATCCGTTCATGCATTTCATCGTCGCTCATATAGACGAACTGGTTGTTTTTATGTTTAAAAAAATGCTTCAGGTCATACATCAGATTCCAACTGGCGTTCAAGGCGGCATGATTGGCAAATTGAAAGTTTGAAAAATAGGCAAAGCCCGGATTCATGGGGGCAAGTCCTGTTCCGCCACGTATGGCAAGAACTAGGATTCCGGAGCAGACGATAAACAGGATGAAACGTGAGACCACAACGGAAAATGAGCGGGATGATACTGCAAAAGAGAGTCCGAATACCTTTCTGTACAGAAAATAACCGGCCAGAGAGAGGCCGATACAGATGGCGACCAGCAGCAGGATCGGAGAGGATGACATGGAGGCCAAGGCCTCTTTTGGATATCTCAAATATCCTATCGCCAGGGCGTTTAGTTTTGTTCCCCAGGCACGGTAAATCTCCATGTCTGAGGTCGTTATCAATGCCACAAGCATCAGCATGAAAGTGGTATAGCCGGTAATCACCTTTTTTGTGTACTTCGAGGGGAACAGGGTATGGATAAACCAGATCAGTAACGGAATTACTCCCAGATAGCCTGCGGTTGAAAGATCAATGCGAAAGCCGTAGAAGAAGGCACCCATTACGGTCGTTGCGGGAACTGTTTTGAGTTGAGTTGCATGATAAAGAATGAATACAGCCCGGCAGAGCAGAAAGTACACGAGCCAGAAGGCGGAATAACGGGCAATAAACTGAAAGAAACTTTTTCCTTCGGCCAGAAATGCAAGAGCAAAATGCTTCAATTGTATGAGACCCTTTTTTTACGTTGATATGGTTTTAGGGACATGAAAATTGTTGATTTACCGTTTCACGTAGGGGCGAATAATCATTCGCCCCTACAGATAGTTTCATCGGTCCTGGAGTTGTTCCAATTTCAGCACGACATCTGAAGGAGTAATGCTTTCAATACATGCGCAACGTTTGTCATGACGACATTGCCGGCACTGCTTCTCGTTGACAAGATATCCTGCCCGCATGCCCAGCGGCGACCAACGGCCGGGATGAATCGGCCGCATCGGCGCGAAGAGCCCCACAGCCACTTTTCCAAGCGCGGCAGCGATGTGCAGCGGTCCGGTGCTTGCAGCCACCAGTCCATCGGCATTATAAATAAATGCAATAAATTGTTCGAGTGCCATTTTTCCGGTGATATCAGTTACGTTGCTTCCCCACGATTTTATCTGCGCCTTGAGAGCCAACCCATCTTCGGAACTGCCGGAGATAAAAATGTTATAGCGATCATGTGGTAATAATCGTATGAGTTCGCTGAAGTTGTCGAGTCCCCATTCCCGGGCGCTTCCCTTTGATTTTGGATGGAGGATTACATTGAATCGCTGAGGGTCAAGCAATTGAGAGTATGAGCTGTCGAGTACAACTGGCCGGGTCAATCCGGTCAACGATGCCAGTTCAGCGAGTGAAGGGGTGTGGTTAATGCCAAGGGGGGCAAGAAGCCGGGCATTCAGTTGGGCTTCATGCAGGGGGGATCTTTTTCTGCCCACATGTACTAATTTATTGCAGTACAACCAGTGATAAAAGCGATGCGAAGTGCCAATACGAAGCGGAATCTTGCATTGGTATGCAATGTTAGCCAGTTCCCTGTCAGGGAATACGTGCACAATGGCGTCGGCCTGCAGTGCCTTGAAATACTCAATTCTCTTTTGGGAAGATTGCCCGGAAAATTCGTCCCAGTTGATAAATGTATCGACGTGTTCGCAGGCGGAAATGACCGGACCGGTGTACGTCCGGCCGATAAACCAGATGCGTACTCCTGGATACAGTTTTTTCATCAAACCGGCAAGCGGGAGGGTCAGAACGACATCACCGATACTGTCCGTGCGGCTTATAATCAGCTTTTTAATTATCAAGGGATGTTCCGGATGCAGAAGGAAAGGGTGGTTTTGGCGATTCACTGTTCTGCATTTCCCACGCAATAAGGTACTTGTAGAAATTGTGATGCAGGCTGGTCAGCGAGATGATAAACCCGGGGAAACCATCCAAAAAACCAGCTTTGACAATGTAATGTTTTATGAAGCACCAGAGCGGATTGGTAAACAACATGTAGAGCCTGACCTTTTTGCCCCGTTTGCAAAGAGATTGGGCGCCAAGTGCGGCGTAATGCACCCCTTTAGTCATATGCTGCTCATAATTGATATACGTATAGTGAAACGCATCCCCTTCAATTCTTTTGACCGGTTCCGGGCACTCCAGGGTTTCGTGGACATCCTGACCGGTCCAAACCGCTTTTTCGCGCCTGACGAGCCGAGTGCACCAATCCATGCCCCAGGCATGTTTTATCCAGTGCCCCATAAAAAATGATATTCGCTTTATTTTGTATCCGTTGCATTCGTTACTTTTTATTGCAGCAGCAATATTATCGCGGAGACTTCCGGAAAGAACCTCATCGCAATCCAGAAACAGCACCCATTGGCAGGAACATTTTTCTAGTACGGAGTTTTTTTGTGCGACAAAGCCTTTCCAGTCCTCAGAATATACTTTGGCCCCCATTGATTCTGCGATCACGACCGTATTATCGGTTGAACGGGAATCGACAATTACAATCTCGTCGGCAATGGGAAGAACACTTTCAAGGCATTGCGCAATGCGTGCTTCTTCATTGTAGGAGATGATGGCGACTGCGAGGGAGGATGTTTTGTGGTTTGTTTTAATGGTCACATTTTTCCCAATGATACGTTTCAAATTGATTTGTTGTTGCTACTTATCGGTTTTAGTATCTTTTTAAGGTGGCGTCCTCGGGTTTAGTGGTTTGTTTGCGATTCAATGTTCCATAAACACTTTATTAAACTTATCCATTACTCTTTTTGGTGAGAATAAATCAGAGTAGCAGTCCCAGTTACAATGTGGATTTGGTATGAAATTCTGTAAAAGTGAATATAACTCATCTTTAGTTTTATACAGAATGGCTTTATCGCCTAAAATATTGAGATGTGATTTTTCCTCGCTTTCAGACCAAGTGATTATGGGTTTGTTTTTTATTGAAAACTCGCCAATAGCTAGTCCAAAGGTTTCACCCCGACGACGAGCATGAATGTAGGCGTCGCAAGTATTTATAAATTTTACTTTGTACTCAACATTGATATTGGGGGGTAAAAATATGATATTATTATATGGCCTGAAAAAGCTCTTTTTTACGAACGGATTTGTGCCAAGAAATATAAAATATAGGTCTTTTCTCTTTCTAGCCAATTTTGCAATAGTTTGAGTTACGAAACCGATATCAAACGTATCTGCCCCCCCGTGTCTTCCAAAAACAATTGCGTCCTTAGGAATATTGAGTTCTTTTCTTAAATCTCCTGAATGCTCAGGGAGATTAACAATATGTGGTACATAGGGTGATTTGCCTTGTGTCATAACTTCTGATAGCCATTCTGAAACATAGGCATAAACATCTCCATGAGGTTCATAATTCTTAAAAACAGTATGAATGCATGTTTTGCAGTTACTAACCTCAATTCCATCTTTCTCTCCAGATTTTATTGCATAGAAAACGTCTGCTTTTTCATGTGATACAATTTTTTCAAGATCCTCTGTTGACTCATAGCCAATAACATTGAAATTAGCTTTGAAATGATCAATTGCGCTCGAAAAATTATTGGGATTAGTTCTGTTGTAAAGGATAATGGACTCATTATTTAAAAGGGTCTGATTGTAACGGGCATAATCAAAAATTGCCGCTGAGGTGCCCCGGTAGTTGAGTTGATACTCGTGAAATATTATTTTCATATGTCAAATCCCCTTGTATAACTGCTTATTTCAAGTGAAGCAAAATCATATAAAAGACTTTAATAGCAGCTTTAATTTCTTTGTAGTTTTCAGTTTTAGTTTGGGTTGCGGGTATTTTGATTTGCATAGGCTTATTAAATCGTCAATGTTTTTCGATTCAACAAATTCGAGGCATTCCCATGTAGATGGGGTTAAAGGATGGAAATTTTCAAGGTCTTTGTAATTGCTTCGATTTAGACTTTTCCATTGCTCAAAAAAAGTTGCAATATCGAAATCATCTTTATGTGACCAGTTGCTCAATTTTGTAAAAATATCATTTGCACTTCTTGCATACGATTGATGAATTACATGGAAATCTAGGGTAAAATTACGTGTTGCAGTCTTTCTTGAGTAGGTGTATTCGGGATAGTTTGTTATCAGATAACATGTCTCATTGAATGGTTTTATTAGATAGAATCCATCCGCTTCTTCTTTAAATATATTTATCCATTTTACTGAAAAATTGACAGGAGTCTTGTGCGGATATTTTAATAAAAAAGCATGAGATTTTAAGAAACAAGTGAGCTTCTCGAAGTCATAAGGATATTCGTCGGAATCTACTTGAATATGCCATCCTCCTTTCCCCATAAAATTACCCAGCATTTGTCTTTGTCGAGTGTCGAGAACCATTGGGTTTGTATCAGGGAGGTAAAATGTATCCTTATAAAAGGAAATTTTATGGTCAACGTCCAATTCATTGAGTTTCTCAAAAAAAGAATCTGGGATTGAAAAAATATTGCCAGCCCAAGTTCTAAAGTCTTTGTCATAACAGAATGTTATTGAATCGGCATATTGATATACTTCTTTCAAAGAGTTAAGAGCAAAGAAGTAATCGTAGGATATTAAATAACCGACCTTTATTATTTTTGCGTTGTCATTCATTTTGCTCCTAACCTCCATGTTTTATAGAATATATTTAGTAGGTTAGAATATCTTTGCAGGTGCCGTGACTTTTCAATCCTTTTCCAGACAGACCGGTATACCCCGATTTTTTCTGGACAAAACAGGTATAAACCGAGCAAGGAACTTAGGCGTATTCGAATGGGGAATTCGATGTTTGGCTTAATTCCAACCTTAAAAAGTGCTGCTTCGTAATAGTGGAGTTCTGGGTTTTTTCTGACCGAGTTATAAGCATTGATCCAGAAATGTTGATTTAGTGCCACAACATGTCTGTCGATTTGGTCTGCGGCAAGATTGGATCCGGCATACGTATCAAGAATGTTTTTGCAATAGAGTCCATACTCTACAATGGCATCAAAATGCTTGTCTATTCCTATCACCTGATTGCTTTCTGCCTCATCATGGATGCAAATAAAAGCCATAGCGTTACTTTCGAAATATAACTTATCCTGAATAGCCAGAGCAAAAATCAGAGCATCGTCTGCGGCCATGCCGGTCGTAAACTGAGGATACCCGCCGATTTTATTGAACTGTTCTCTTGAAAAGAGAATTCCGGTCAAATACCTGTCTCGTTTGAAATCTGCCCGGGCGGAAACAAAATCCAATGCGGACTCCTCGGCAGGAGCATTCTGTCCAACTCGTATGACCTGGTAACATTTATCAACAAAAGTGATCCGGCTGTGCAATATGTTTGTAATGCCGCGTTTTATGACGCTCGTTAGCATTATCTCTATGAAATCAGGTGCGATATAATCATCGTCACATACAATGGTGCACCAATTTACGTCATCAGGAAATAGGTTAGTTCCTTTTGTGATTTTCTTTGCAAGTCCTTGCTGATTTATATTAACGACATGTCTTATTCGTGAATCATGAAAACTTTCGATGACCGCTTTTGTTGCGGGAAAGCAGCCTTCATCCATAATATTAATTATGATGTTTTGGTGTGTTTGCTGTATCGATGACTGTAGTGCTTTGTTGAGTTGGTCAGGTCTGTTATAGGTGGGAATGATTATCCCAACTTTGATTTCAGATATATTTTCATTCGTGATAGTGCAGATATTCGTTTTACCGGGCATAGTCGGGTTCTTTCTAGTAATGAAATTATTTTTTCTCTGACGGCATGTTCAGAGTACTCGTCATATACTAATTGCCAACCGTTTTTCCTTATTCGTTCATAGAGATCGTTGTCGTTGAATAATCTGACAACATACTCTGCAAACTGTTCGTTGTCCTTTGCAATCAGCAAATTTTGCATGTTAACGCCATAACCCTCTGCGCCAATTGGTGTTGTGACCACAGGAACACCATGTGCCATTGCTTCTCCGATTTTTCCTTTAATACCGGCGCCATAACGGAGCGGTGCTACAGAAACGGCGCTCTGCTCCAGATATGGTGCGGTGCTTTGCACAAAACCGGTCACTTCGATGCAATCGGAAGAGAGTTGACGGACACATTCCGGTGGTGAGTCTCCAACAAGTTTCAGCGTAACATCTGGAACAACTTGTAAAATTAAGGGGAAAATGTCTTTAACTAAATACATGGCTGCATCTACGTTTGGCTCGTGCATAAAACCAGCGACAAAAATCAAGGAATGGAGTTTAGGGGTCTTTTTAATGAGCGGAGGACATGAATGTATAGTGGGAATAATTACTATTTCAGCCGAAGGAATCTCTTTATACAACTCTTCCGAATCTTCGTTTGTAACCGTTATGACAATATCCGCCTTTGAATAGGCTTCAATTTCGCGCCGTTTGGTGCGATTCGTGTCTTTAATATATTTATTGTCTTTCAAGCTTTCTGGTTTGGACAGCATTCTCCTGTAGTGTACGTCCACAGTGTCCACAATCACTTTAGCGTCAGGCTGAAGGTGTCTGACAATGTCTACAAATTTTCTGCATGAGCCATAGAACTCAAAAAAAACGGCATCAAATGCATGAAGTTTTAACAGGTCTGGCAGTTCTCCTGTCAGGATGGTAACGCCGGCCTCTGCCAATTTTGTTTGGTATTTTAATGTGTCTGCTTCTCCAAAGGTTTTGCATTGATTGAGAAGGCCACTGTTATAGAAAAAAACATGTTGGGATTCAGCCAGTATCTTAATTATGCTGAAGAACCTGAGCGAGCCCGCATGCCGGTCATATCGGGGGTACTCGTGTGAAATCATTAATAAATTCATTTTTATCCTTAATGTTTTTTTTGTTATGTTGTGGATGTATCTTGCGCAATCGAGCATGCATATATTTTGCTATAAAGGAAACATCTTCCCTATAACAGGTTCTTAGAACTAAGTACGGGTTTAGAAATATATTTTTTATATTTTTTGTAAAAAGGCTTGGCCAGTTTGTAAATGGGGTACCAACGTCTGAAGTATGAATAGTTGCTATATAAGTTAATCAGATCAATAGCCTCATGTCGGCTTATTCGATGGTTTTTGTGTAGTTTCCAAATGTCGTAAATTGAATCGTATTTTAAGTAGCTTCTTACAATGTTAGAAAGTGTGACGCTGCTATGATTTAAAAAATCATCAAGAAGACGGATAACATCTATACGATCGGCGACGGTACCGCTGTTTTTTTCCGTCTGTTGCTGGCTATGAATGCGAAAAGAACAGAGTGGCTCATTGATGTAAGCAAACGCCCCTTGTTCCAAAAGGTAAAACCACATCTCAAGATCCACGATCTGTATATAGGCTGAATTGAATCCTCGTTTAGCTTGGCATTTCCTGAACATTACCACTGAGGGCTCGCCGATGAGATTCTTTTGTTTTGCAAGACAGTAATTGATAACATCGCTACCGGACATGACCCCAGTATCGAAATGAGAGGCGATCTGTTTTACCAGTGACGATTCATCAATAATGTTTCTGGCAGAACAAACCAGGGAGACATTGCTATCGCTGTCAAGTCGAGAAACCATACGGCCAATTGCATCCGGGGAAGCTAAGAGGTCATCCCCAAATACAAATTTTATATATTCACCCCTTGCTTGTGCTAGGCACAAGTTCCAGTTTTCTACCATTCCGAGGTTGATTGTGTTGATGATGAATTTAATGCGAGCGTCTTTTCTCGCATAAAATTCAATTACTTCCGATGTGTTGTCTTTAGAACAATCATCAATGATCAAAAGTTCAAAATCAGAATAATTCTGGCAGAGAACAGATTCAATAGTTTCAGCAATGTAGTTTGCGTAGTTGTATGTTGGTATGCAGATACTGACTTTTGGTGGATTCAAAGGCTCCTCCGGTCGTTTCTAGACAATGGAAGTATCTCCTGATTACCACTTGAGTGTGAATTTGTCTTTGCGTTTTTTATACTCTTTTATTAAAAACAGTGTAACCTTCATGTTGCCAATCTTACTGATAGTTCTTTGGCCTGAAACAACGATTCTCACGCAAGTAGTTTGTATGACTCGTGTCCGCATGGCCCACGAATATTTATTTATGAACTTTTTTTGCGATGTCCTGAAAGCCTCATCCTGATTCCCCCAGCTTTTATGTTTAACAAGGTATTTTATAACGTAACAGTTATATCCCAGGATATCGGCATTAAGGCAGAGATCGGTTCCGTAAAAGTGAAATCCATGTAGATCTGCGGAGGTGGAAAGCCCCGCCTTGCGTTTTATGACAAGAAAGTTTTCGTCCAACGATGTTACTTGAACAGGGATATCCCCGATGTTTTCATGCTCATTGTTGTTATTCACAAAATATTTGAAATACTTCCGAAATGTTGAAGCGCCTGCATTCCCGGCAATTGCCCAATGAGGATCCATCTCTTCCAGCTCATTAATCTTTTCGTCAAGCACGTTGATTGAATCTATTGCCAGAACATCCTGATGGCAATAAATTATAAATTTACCTTTGGCAATGCGACTGAATTTTCTATAAGCCTCATACGCGTCGAATGAATTGCTTTTTGTATTGTCTGCGTACAAAAATTCGGTAGTAAGCTTTGAAAAACCTGCAAGTTCAAAGGAACGAACCATTTCTGCGTATTCAGTCTCTGACGTTACCAACGTGCAGATAGAATATTTTATGTCTGACTCTGCAATCTTGCAGATGTTTATAGGTGTTGTCTCTGTAATATGAAACCTCAATCTCTGCCAACTGTGATGTAATTACTCGTGGTTGGCAGCAAGGTAGTTTAGGCTGCTACGGTTTTCTTTTTTCTGATCCATGATGATTGTGGGGCAATCAGTGCCATTAATCGTAGTAATACTAATCTAAAAAACTCAATTCTTATTAAGAGGCTGTTTCCCAAAGGAAAAACCTTTTTCCCAATACAATGGTTTGCCAATAGTTTTTTGCTGTTCATACCGTTCTCAAGATCTTCAATATGATGAGTAACCATTTTTGCACAGGGAAAACTTCTAAATCTCCCGCCAAAATTTGTTTGCATAAACCTCATGCTCTTCGGAATGTGGACGGGCATATTCTCTTTGATATAAATAAAGGAATACTCGTTTTCCCTCAGGTAGTTGCAAACATACGCCTCAGGATTTGAACCAAAGCGGAATATGTTGGTATTATTCTTCAAGAATTCAGTTTTTATTATGGAAAAATCAAGCCCCAAGCTCCAATATTTTTTTACCCATTCCGAGCTAGCCCAGACAGCGTCGCTGTTATCGAGCATCTTGACATAACGGTCAATCCACTCGTCAGAGAATATCCAGGTGTCGGCTTCCAGAATGATTGTATAGCGGGAGTCTGTGGGAATGTAGTCGATGCCGGCAAGTAGAAGCTGCGCATTGCCATCAATATGTCCCAAATTTTCTTCAAGCTCTATAATGCGGTCAGCACTGTTTTTTACCTGCTCAGGTATTGTAAAACCGTTTTTCTTGCCATTGCCAACTACGATAAGAAAGTAGTTGTAGCAATTCCAGTACGACCTGATGCTTTCAACGCAAACAGCCAAGTCTTCCATCCGGTCATAAACCCTGATTATCACCGAAATTATATCTTTCTTCATGCCGTTGCACCCAAGCTATTCATAAATAACCGGCTGTACGGGCCGTTTGAGCAAAGCATCTTCAAGAATTCTCAACACGTCGGCCGGGGTGGTCATCTGCATGCATCTATTGTCTTTGCACTGGTTAAATGCTTCGGTTCTGACGCATGGGTTGCACTCAATGCTTTTGGTTATCGCTACGGCCCAGCCGTTTTTACTTGCAAAAGGTCTTGTATTAAGAGGGTTGCTAGGGCCGAATATCGAAATTACCGGTGTCGAAAGGGCTGCGGCTACATGGGCAGGGCCGGTATCGGTGGTGATCAGAGTCCGACTATTGGCAAGAACGGCCATTAACTGTTGTAGTGATGTTTTTCCGGCCAGATTGATGACATTCGGGTGCTGTGCTGCAACAGCCTCGCTCAAAGTCCGCTCGCTTTTTTCACCAATCAGTACAATGCGCATCTCCGGGTACTGAATGGCTAACAGGTTAACCAGTTCGCGCCAATGGGATTCCGGCCATGATCGCAACGCAGGCTTTCCTTGTGCCAGCAGGCTGTTGCCGGGGTGGAGGCAGATATATTCTTGCGAAGTTCCGATTAGGGCAGGAATGTCGATATGATTGGGGGGGCGTAATGATGGCTCGGCATTTTGACACAGAGCAGCAGGAATTCCTTGGGCAAGGGTATAACGCAGATAATCCACGTAATGCTGTTTACCCAGCTTGTACTCAAGCGGCAACGGTGCAGCAGTAATTTTTTGTGATGCCCGTAGAAACCACATAAGGCTGTTAAAATGTGAGCTTGTTTCCAGATTGATTGCCATATCATATGGCATCTTCATTGATTTCAGCAAAACAGCACGTTTTGTTTTACAGAACAAAAGCGGAACGGCTCGGTGATCGATCTCAAAAATAGTTCCGATGCGCGGATCATGCTCAAATAATACCCGCATCCCTTTCTTGATGATGATGTCGATGAGTGTATCTTTGCCTAATAAAGCCTGAACAGGTTCAAAGGCGGTGGTTCCCCACACCGTATCGCCAAGACGACCGGCCCGGATGACAAGGGCGCGTTTGGTATGGCTGCTTTCATGATTCATGTAGATGTTACCTCAACAGCACGTAGTTTTGATTACTATTTCAATGGGCTTGTCAGGCATCAATTTTCTTTTCACTTCCAAATTGCTGCGAGCAAAGGCGGCTGTAGAGCTCATTGTTTTCCAAAAGTGCGGTGTGCGATCCGCTTTCAACAATTTTCCCCTTTTCCAGAACAACAATCTTGTCAGCATGGATAACGGTGGAAAGTCTGTGGGCGATCACAAATGTGGTGCGATCAGCCATCAGGTTTTCCAGCGCTTTTTGCACCATCTGTTCACTCTCTGTATCAAGCGCGCTGGTCGCTTCATCAAGAATCAGGATTGGGGCGTTTTTGAGGATTGCCCGGGCTATGCAGATCCGTTGCCGCTGCCCACCGGACAGTCTGATGCCGCGATCACCTATGCTCGTCTGGTAACCGTTCGGCATTTCCATGATGAAGTCATGGGCGAAAGCCGCTTGTGCTGCTTTGATTATTTCATCATCGGTAGCGCCCGGTTTGCCGTAGCGTATATTGTTTGCTACGGTGTCATGGAAGAGGATTGTTTCCTGGTCAACAAGAGCTATGTGTTCCATCAAGCTCTCCTTGGATATGTCGCGGACATCACGAGTTCCGATAAGCACCTGCCCTTCACTGGTGTCAAAAAAACGTGCTATGAGAGATACCAGTGTACTTTTACCCCCGCCTGATGGCCCGACAAGAGCAACCATTTGTCCTTTTTCCGCTACAAGACACACATCTTCAAGAATATAATCATCCTGATATTTAAAATAGACGTGTCTTAATTCAACGCGATTATCGCTTTGGGTAAGCTTATAACCGTTTGGAGAATCAATTATTTCAGGAACTGCGTCAATGATCTCGAATACACGCTCCGAGGCGCCGATGCACTGTTGAATCCCGTTGTAGGAATTGATCAGCTTTTTGAGCGGGGAGTAAAGAAGGGCCATTGCTGTTATAAATGAAAAAAACTCCGGGGCTGACATTTCGTTAGCCATTACTTTGCTTCCACCAAAAAAAATAACAGCGGCAATTCCTAATGAAGTTATTACTTCGCTGATTGGTGATGACAGTGAATTATATTTAATCATTTTTCGATTGAAACTGTAATACTTGAGGTTAGCATTTTTGAACTGCTCAACCATGGATTTTTCAAGCGAGAAGGCTTTTACGACTTTTATGCCGCTTAACGTTTCCTGAAGTATGCTGGCGAATAATCCTGCCTCTTCTTGTCCCTTGCGTGCTGTCCGCTTCATTTTTTTTCCGAGGATGCTTGCCGGATAAATTGTTAAGGGTATGACGAGTATTGATATAAGGGCCAGCTGCCAATCACGGTAAAAAATGACGCCAAGTAGCGAAAAGAATCCTATAGCGTCTCTGAAAATTCCTGAAACAATTCCTCCAACACCGTTTTGCATAGCTGCGACATCATTGACGATGCGTGACATTAATGATCCGGTCTGGTTGCGGTAGAAAAAACTTAAATCTAAAAAAATGTTTTTTCTGAAAATCTCGTTACGCACATCTTGCACGGCAAGTTGTGCCGCCGTGTTCATGAAGTAGTCGTTTGCGTAGCGGCAAATTGCCCGGAAAACAAATATCAGTATTATTGCCAACGGAAGAAATGAGAAAATAAATACGTCTTTTGACATAAAAATTTTCTTCAATAATGGTTCAACCATATAGGCAAAAGCGGCATCGAGCCCGCCGTATGCTGATGAAGCCAGCGCGGCAAGCAGAATACGCCACCAATAAGGTTTCATATAAAGTATTAATCTTTTGAAAACGGGCATTTTAGGTTGTCCTTAGTTGATAAGTTCCTCTGCTGCATTGATAACCGCTTCCGCTGTTACGGACGTCATACAGCGGTGGTCGGTCGGGCATTCCCTCAGTTTGCACGGAGCGCATTTCATGTCGTTCCGGACAATGATGGAATTGCTGCTGTACGGTGATGTTCCTGTGTGGTCGGTCGAACCGAAAATTGCCACCAGAGGGACAGCAAATGCAGCAGCAACGTGCATGGGGCCCGAGTCGTTGGTAATGAAAAAATTGCAGCGTTTGATCAAGGCCATCATTTCACGCACGGATGTTTTGCCTGATACATTTACTGCTTTCCCCTCAAGGCAACGCTCTATATCCGCGGCAATTTCCGCTTCGCCAGGGCCGCCAAAAATAACCACTTTTGCTGACCATTTTTCGGCGAGTTGACGGGCGGCCTGGGCAAACCTGTCAGGGTACCAGCGTTTTGCCGAACCGTAGCTTGCTCCCGGATTGATGCCGATTACGAAATCGTCCGGCTGTATGCCCTGTTCTGCGAGGCGTTCAGTGGCTCCGTTCTCCTCATCGGCGGTAATGAAAAGCCGGAGCGGGGTGCGGCTTCCCGTTATTCCGAAATGCCCGAG
>MGZJ01000032.1:80102-86299 GCA_001802645.1 Geobacteraceae bacterium GWC2_53_11
GCCAGTCGCAGCCTGCCGGCAACGCCGCGGTGTTTGCCCTTCCGGTGAAAGGTGATGACGTGGTCAATGCCGGGGTGGTGTGCAAAAAGTTCGGATACCATCTCATTGGCGAGAATGGTTATCTCAGCCTGCGGGAAATGCTCCCGAACCACGCTGAGCGCCGGTGTGGTCATTACGGCATCACCGAGCCAGTTAACGGAGCGGATGAGGATCGTTTTGATGGAGTCCTGCTGCAACTCTTTCACGCTGCCTCGCTATGTGGCTGGGCCGTTGTATCCGTGTGTTGCGGCAGTAATACCGGAATACCTTCTATAACGGGATATATTCTGGCACAGGGGGGGCAGCAGAGTGATGAACCGTCAGCTGCCGGTGTTAATTCACCTTTGCAGGCCGGGCAGGCGAGTATGTGTAATAATTCAGGTGGCAGCATAGTTTCCATGACCAGAAATTGATTGATCAATATGCCATAAATATCATTGCTTTTGAAGTAAATTTCGCCTCCGGGGGGCGAAATTACACCAGATACCTGTTGACGGTACTTTACTATGGATGATATTTACACCCTGCAGGCAGAAGTTTACGGCGCTGCAATTTCACTGCTTCCGAACTTTTCGAGACCTATGACCCTTCCTGATTTTCAGGTGAATAGTGCAGGTGATGGTAATCAACTGCAACGGTATGTTGTCGTTGATGTACCGGGGTGTCAGGCTGTTGCCCTGGAGTGGGCTGCTTCCGCTGTCGGTGGTGCACTGAGTTCCGGCACACTCCACGAGTGGGCTTCCCGGCAACCGTTGCGGATTGAAATGCGGGGTCGGGGGATCGTGTATGCAGTTGATCTGCCAGCTGATCCCGTGACTCCGGTTGTCGTACGAAGAAACCGCCATGGTGGGCTGTTGGGTCGTCTCACGGGGGAGTATTTTCGGCTGCCTACCCGTGCGCCACTGGAACTGGCAACCGCAGTGCGACTTGCTGCGGCGGGGATTCCAACTCCTGAAGTGATTGCCTACTCCGTGTATCCGGTTGCCGGTATCTTTGCCCGGAGTGATGTTATGACGCGCAGGCTCCCGGAAGGTGCCGATGTTCCCGCTGTCTGGAAACAGCGGACCGGCAAGGAGCGAGAACCGGTGCTCGCCGCAATGGCCAGACTGTTACATGCTCTTGCGTCTGCCGGGGTGCGGCATGAGGATCTGAACCTCAAGAATATCTACCTGGCCGGAAGCGGCGCTGAGCTTACCGCGTATCTGCTGGATGTGGATCGGGTCGTTTTTTCCGATGCCGGTGACGTCGCCGACCTTAATTTTGCCCGGCTGGCGCGCTCAGTCCGCAAATGGCGCAATCGTTGGGGGCTTGATTTTGATGAGGTTTCACTGCGTCGTCTGGCGATCCTTGCCAAGGAGAACATATAATGCGAGTAGTAACGGACCGTGTCTGCATAGTAATGATGAGTGCCGTGGGCGATGCCGTACACGTACTGCCGGTGCTGCATGCGCTCAAACGGGCCAACCCCGCCATGCACGTAACCTGGATATTGCAGCCCGGTCCGGCCATGCTGGTGCGCGGCCATCGGCTGGTTGACGAAATCATCCTGTTTGACCGCACCAAGGGCGTGCAGGGATTCCTTGACGTCCGCCAGCAGCTTCGGAGCCGGAAGTTTGACCTTGTGCTTAATCTGCAGGTCTATTTCAAGGCCAATATCGTCACCTCGTTCATCAACGCTCCGGTGAAGCTCGGTTTCGATTTTGCCCGCGCCCGCGACCTTAACTGGCTGTTTACCACGCATCGCATCCCACCCCATGCTATGCAGCACGTGCAGGACCAGTACCTTGAATTCTGCGACTGGTTGGGAGCGCCGACCGCCCCGGTTGTCTGGGGACTCGGACCGTGGAATGACGAGGAGAAGGCCTGGCAGAAAGAGTTCTATGCCCGGCTCGATCGTCCGGCCGTGCCGATCGTGGTGGCAACCAGCAAGCTTCAGAAAAACTGGCTTCCCGAGCGGTGGGCGGAAGTGTGCGACTCCCTGTACGCCGATTTCGGCCTTCAGCCGGTCCTGGTCGGGGGGCGCTCTCCGGCTGAGGTTGAGTGCGAACGAATCATTATGGAACGGGCAAAGCACAAGCCGCTGACTGCTCTGGGAAATGGTGGTCTGCGCGGTCTGGTGGGGATTATTGACGGTGCCGTGCTGGTGATCTCTCTCGATACCGGCCCGCTTCATATTACGGTGGCGCTTGATCGGCCGGTGGTGTCCCTGATGGGGTATTCAAACCCGAAACGGGTCGGACCGTACCGCAAATTCGGCGATTTGATGATTGATGCTTATGGAGAGCCGGGTGAAGAGTATCCGATCTCCATGGAAAACCGCCCGGACCGGATGCCGCGCATTACGGCGCGCGATGTTCTGGACAAGGTTCAGGTGTGGCGAGACACCTATAGCTCCTGATGCTTCAACAGACCAAGCAGCGCGTTGTGTAAAAGTTCCGGTTTGTCAATCGTCAGCTCCAGCCGGGCCAACATGGTCCGGTTGGCACATTCCGGTGCAAGCCCCCGCAATTTCACTCCGTCTTTCTCCGTGGTTACCAGCAGTTCCGCCCCGCTTTCCCTCATGCCTGAAGCTATCTTATCCAAACGTTCCTTATCGTACACAACATGATCCGGGAAGGTAATGCACTGTACCAGGTTCACTCCTTCTGTCCGTAGCGCCGCAAAGAACGAAGCAGGATCGGCAATGCCGGCAAAGGCCAGTACTCTTTGGCCGGAGCAGCGGGAAAACGGCACCGGGGGGCCGCCGTTCAGCGGGATCAGGTCAACAATGGTGTGGCTGGCCAGGCATGCGGTGGCGGCACCAATGGTGACAGGGGTAGCTGCTCCTTTGGGGGAGCGGGTAAAGAGTATCAGATCTGCACGACGTGCCGCTGTCGGCGGCTCCCGCAACATCCCGGCCGGCAGGGTCAAACCGTTGCCAAGCGGACGGGAGAAGTCCTGGAGCAGAATATTGAGGTCGCGGTGCAGACGCAGGTGCTGGAAGCCGTCGTCAAGCAGGAAGATATCCGGGGCAAGCTGCTGCATCGCTAATTGACCTGCCGCAAAACGATCCGGGCCGATTACCACCATCAGTCCCGCTACCGTTGAAGCCAGCAGGTACGGTTCATCTCCGCATTCACGGGCGCTCAGCATTATTGAAGCGCCGTCACTGACAACGCAGCTTTGCCCTTCCAGTGATCCGCCATAGCCACGGGAAAGTACGGCTACTTTGTATCCTTGTGCCAGAAGATGCCGGGCAATATAGGCTGTTACCGGTGTTTTTCCCGTACCTCCCACGGTGATGTTGCCGATTGAAACAACCGGGCGGGGAAGGCGATGCGTCTTCAGGATGCTGCTCCGGTAGAGCAGAGCACGCAGTCGCAGGACGAGCGAATAGAGCCAGGCGAAGGGGGTCAGGAACAGCAGGACGAGTTTATCGGCCGGCTCGGTGCGACGGCCTGAGGCAAGCTCCCGCCAGTATGTCTGGATTGAGAGATTCATAGATATCCGGCAATGATTACCATGTGCCGCTCCGTGGCTCCGCCGTTATCCCGCAACAACTTAAGGCCGTTCTGTCCCAGTACTCTGCGCAGTTCGGGACTCGTAACCAGGGTTTGACAGGTAGCGGTCAATTCTTCCGGAGTCTGGATCTGTATTCCGGCACCGTAGTGGAGAACCAGTGCCTCGATCTCCCGGAAATTAGCCATGTAGGGGCCAAAAACGCTCGGTACGCCGACCGAGGCGGGCTCCAGCAGGTTGTGTCCGCCACAGGGAACCAGACTGCCGCCCACATAGGCGCAATCGGCCAGGGCATACAGATTCATCATTTCTCCGACCGTATCGACCAGCAGAACCTCGCTGCTTTGAAGCGGTGTGCCCTCGGGCAGGGCGGTACGTCTCTGGTAGCTGAGTCCGGCATCAGTGAGCATACGGGCAACTTCGCCTGCCCGTACCGGATGCCGGGGGACAAGAACGAGAAGCAGGTTTCCGATCTTGGCGGACAGCTCACGGAAGGTGGAAATTATATATGGTTCTTCGCCGTCGCGGGTACTGCCGGCGGTCAATACACAGCAATCCTCCGGGATCGAGTACTGCTGCCGGAGGTTTAAACGTTCTTCTTCGCTTACCTGGCGGGTTGGGATGTCATTTTTGAGGTTGCCGGTGACCCGCGTCACTTCAGGATCCGCCCCGATGGCAATGATCCGTTCACGTCCGACTTCCGACTGCATGCAGATGGCCGAAAAACAGCGCAGGGGAGGGCGGAAGAACCAGCTGAATTTCAGGTAACGGCCGAACGACCGGTCTGAAATGCGACCGTTGGCCAATACCAGCGGGATCGACCGCCTGGCGGCTTCACGGGAAAAATTGGGCCAGATCTCGGTTTCCATGATGATAACGATGCGCGGTTTGACGGAATCCAGTATGGCCCGGACCGACGGGAGGAAATCAAAGGGGAAGTACAGGCAGAGATCTACTTCCGGAAATCCGGCAGCAGTTGTTTGCCCGGTTTCGGTCATGGTCGTAACGACAATGGCGTGGTTGTGATAGCGGCTGCGGAGCGCCTTGACAAGTGGCCGGGCTGCGATGACTTCGCCAACCGATACGGCGTGAACCCAGATAACCGGGCGACCTTTGATGTTTGCCAGTTTTATCTGAGGAACAAAACCGAACCGCTCCGCCGTTGCCAATGGCCAGCCGAGCTTGATTGCCCGGTAGATATTGAACAGGAGTACGGGAAGCAGCAGGAAAAGGGAGAGTATGTTGTAGACGAAATAGAACATGGATCTGCCTACGCTTCGACCGCCGGTTTTTCGTCCCGGTCAAGCTTGAGCAGGTAATACAGGGCGATTGCGGTGAGATGAACCATACCCCACGCCCAGAGATTATCACTCAGGAAATGCCCCCCCTGCGTGATACGGGCTACGCTCATCAGTGTGCCGAAGAGCAGTCCGCCGAACATCCACCATGCGGCAATCCGGGGCTTACGGCGGCGGTAGATGAAGAAAGGAGCCGTAAGGTAAAACGCTGCTGAAGCATGTCCGGAGGGAAACGAGCGTCCTTTGTGGGCAACACCTTTCTGCCACGGGTGAAGGAATTCCTTTTTACCGCCAAACTGTATGATTTCTCGCGGCCTTGGCCGCCCCCAGTAATCCTTGAAAACCGTATTAACAATGAGCCCCGGACCAAGTGCCAGGAGGAGAACAAGAAAGAGACCTGGTCTGATCCAGTTGCGACGCTGCCGGTAGATTGCACCGGTTATGGCGGCAACCAGGCCGCAAACACCCAGAGCAATGGCTGGCCCGCGATCCAGCAGGTATAAAAGGTGCCATGGCTGCTGATCACCGACCGGCCACTTTCCGCCGATGCAAAACAGTGAAGACATTTTCAGATCTGTTCCCGTGACTGCAATTATGAAGGTGGCCACAACAAGGAGTGCCACAGGCATTACCATATCTCGTACATACATTTTCATACCGGTTCCCCTGCCCGCTTCCAGCGGCGATGCAGCCAGTACCATTCGGTTGGATGGGCGCAGACAAAGTCTTCAAGATAGCGTGCTACTGCCTGGATGTCCTGCCTGATCCCTTCTTCGGTACGGTCACCGCACAGAGTTTGCTCCGGATGAATCGTCAGGACGTAACTGTCTCCATCACGGTGGATAAATACCGGCACGAGCGGCACTCCGGTCTTATGCGCAATGATTGCCGGAGCCTTGTTGGCCCAGGCTTTTCTGCCGAGAAATTCAATCAGGGCGCCGTTGTGCTCGAATACGGCCTGGTCCGCCAGCATGCCGATGACGCCGTCGTTTTTGATGACGCCGAGAATCGGCCGCAGGGCGGCTCTGTTATAGATGACCTTGTTGCCGTAACTCATGCGCATTTTTTCAACGACCGCGTTCAGGTACGGGTTCTTCTGGGGGGTTGCAATAGCCCAGACGTTTTCATCAAACAGCTTCTTGAATGAGAGTGACATCAGTTCCCAATTGCCGCAATGTCCGCTGACAAAAATGAGTCCTTTGTGCTTTTCTCTGGCGGTGAGAAAATTGTCACGTCCGGTGACGACAATAGCGTCGATCAAGCTATCGCCTTTGCCGTGATACAGACGGCAGACCTCGACAATGGATACACCCAGATTCCTGAAAGTGGCCAGGGCAATCTCTTCGGCGGTTTCAAATTCGC
>MGZJ01000032.1:86314-138602 GCA_001802645.1 Geobacteraceae bacterium GWC2_53_11
GGCGTTGCATAAAGGGGAGTGCCTGCCTGATGTTGTCGATCACGATAGAGCGGCGTGAGTGGAGGGTATTGTAGAGAAAGGCTCCGGTATTTCTGCCGATGCGGATTGACTGCGAACGGGGGAGCGCTGCCACGAACAGGGTAAATAGATAAAAAAGAGCTGCCTGCAGTAGTTGAATACTCTTTGTCATTGCGGTAACCCGGTAAGGTTGGCCGACTGCCCGCATAACCCGAGAGCAAGACGGGCGACGTTTTCCGCAGCTCCGCCACAACCCAACTGCGCGCGCATCTCACCAAGTTTGCCGGTCATTGTGTCCCGGTAGGAGTGGTCGGAGAGGAGTCTCTCTATCTCCGCCGCGATTTCTTCCGGGTTTGCCTGGTCCTGTATAAGTTCTCTGACCACGGTCTCTCCCGCCACTATATTGCAGAGGCCGATGTGTTTAATCTTGACCACCCGTTTTGCCACCTGGTACGTGAGCGAGGCCAACCGGTAGATAATGACCATTGGGGTGCCGATAAGGGCAATTTCCAGGGTAACCGTACCGGAAACGGAAATGATGGCATCACATGCTCTGATCAGGTCATGGATCCTGGTACGGGTAATAACGGGAGTTATTCCGGCTTGCTCCAGATATGGCTGTATATCGCTTTCATGCAGAGTCGAGGCGAGGGGGAGGACGAACTGGACACCGGGATAACGCTTCTGAAGCAGCTTTGCTGAGCCGAGGATGGCAGGCAGAATCCGCTCGATCTCGCTTCTGCGGCTTCCGGGGAACAGGCCGACAATCTTATTGGCCGGGTCAAGTCCGAAACTGGCTGCAGCCTCGTCCCGTTCCATCGTGACATTCACGAGATCCAGCATGGGGTGCCCGACAAAACTGACCGGAACACCTTCTTTTTCATACAAGGGAACTTCGAAGGGAAAGATGACCGCCATCTGATCCACTGTGGCGGCAATCTTCCTGATGCGCCCCGCTTTCCAGGCCCATACTTTTGGACTGATATAGTACAACACCTTTACGCCGGCTTTTCTGGCAACTTTCGCCAGGCGAATGTTGAAACCGGGGTAGTCGATCAGGAGCAGCAGGTCGGGCGGATCGTGCTGCAGTATGTTCTTGAGTTTGAGAAATGCGGAAGAAATGACATTGAAGTGTTTGAGTACTTCTATCAGCCCCATCACGGCCATTTCGCCTGAATCCACAAGGGTTGTGACACCGGCTTCGCGCATCCGGCTGCCGCCTATGCCGAAGAAATTAATGTTGGCATCAAGCGAGAGTGCTTTTTGTACCAGATCGGCTCCATAAATGTCGCCGGAAGCTTCTCCGGCGACGATCATGATACGGCGGGAGTTAGAGGTAGCGCGCTGCGCTATGTCAGAGGCGTCTCCAGAGGAGATCATCCGCGACAGATGCCCCGCTTGGAGCGCTCAATGAATGCCAGCAGGTAATCCACCTCGGGACAGCCGGTAATCTCTGTTCTGACCCGGGCAATTGCCTCGGGCAACGCCAGGTCGGACATGAAAAGAGTTTTGTAGGCGTTTTTCAAATGTCTCAGCGTTTCATCGGAAAAACCGCGCCGTTTGAGGCCGACCAGATTGAGCCCGCGCAGCTTGGCATCGCGTTTGTGCTGGGTCGTGATCATATACGGGGGAATGTCAAGGCTGACCAGCGTGCCGCCGCCGACCATTACATGAGCGCCGATGGTGGTGAACTGGTGTACCGCAACCAGTCCTCCAAGAATAACATTGTCTTCTATGGTGACATGACCCGCCAGTGTTGCCGAGTTTGCCATGACCACGTTGCTGCCGATGACGCAGTCGTGGGCGACATGGGAATAGGCCATGAAAAGATTACCGTTGCCGATAACTGTTTCGCCGATGCCGGTCACCGTACCGCGGTGAATCGTGGAGAATTCTCGAATAAGGTTGTTGTCGCCGATGCGGGTCCAGCACTCTTCTCCGTGGTATTTGAGATCCTGGGAAGCGGGACCCACGGAAGCAAGGTGGTATATCTGGTTGTTTTCGCCGATCTCGGTCCAGTCGCCTATGACGGCATGGGCGCCGATGCTGGTTCCCTTGCCGATGGTGACATGTTTGCCGATGATGGCGTAGGGTGCAACTTCCACGTCTGAAGCCAGTGTGGCTGTTGCATCAATTATTGCGGTTGGGTGAATCATAAAAGTTTCTCCGGGCATATTCCCCTGGTGCAGGCAGGAACAAATAAATTATTTCGGTGAGTCGGCAAAGGTTGCTTTCAGGTCAGCCTCGGTAACTAAAGCATCATCTACAAATGCTTTGCCGGCAACGCCCCAGATGCCCCTTCTGTTCATTGTTGTAGTTACCTCAATGCGTAACTGGTCGCCGGGGGAGACCGGTTTGCGGAAGCGGGCGTTATCGATCGCCATGAAGTAGGTTACCTTGGCGCGGGTTGCTTCATCGGAAGCCAGATACGCCATGATGCCGGCCACCTGTGCCATTGCTTCTATGATCAGCACGCCCGGCATGACCGGGTGGCCGGGGAAGTGTCCCTGAAAAAACGGCTCATTGATGGTGACGTTTTTGATGCCGACACAGCGTTTGCCATGATCCACTTCAACAATCCGGTCAACCATCAGAAACGGATAGCGGTGCGGAAGGATTTTCATGATTTCATTGATGTCAAGTTGCATGTATTACCTCTCCTGAACGTTCAGTTTCAATGCTGCCTCAAGCTCGGCAACCCTCTTTTCAAGGGCAGAAACAGTTTTCTTGATTTCCGGTAGCCGGGGAACAACCATGGCTGATTTGAGCCATTCCTTGTGCGGCATGGTGGGCGTGCCGCTGTAGGCGCCGTTGGCGGGGAGGGAACTGGGAACGCCGGATTGTGCGCCTACCAGAACGTTGTCGCCGATGGTCAGATGGCCGGCTACGCCGACCTGACCGGCCAGTGTCACATGATTGCCGATTTTTGCGCTGCCCGATATGCCTACCTGCGATACGATCATGCAGTCTTCCCCGATCTGGCAGTTGTGGGCAATCTGGACCAGGTTGTCGAGTTTGGTGCCGCGCCCGATGCGGGTCACTTCGACAGCGGCCCGGTCGATGCAGCTGTTTGCTCCGATTTCCACATCATCATCCAATACGACAATGCCGACCTGCGGAATAGGGTAGTAGCCCGCTCCGTCAGGCGCATATCCGAAACCGTCAGAGCCGATTACCGCTCCCGGTTGGAGCACGCAGCGGCTGCCGAGCCGGCACCGTTCGCGGACAACCGCGTTAGCGTGGATGATGCAGTCGTCGCCGATGCTGACGTTGTCGTAGATCACCGCGCCGGGGTAAATAACGGTACGGTTGCCGATAACCGTATTCCGGCCGATGCAGGCACCCGGATAGATGCTGGAACCCTCGCCGATGACAGCCGTTTCGCTGACGTGCGCGCCGGGAAGAATTCCCAGTGCCGGATGCGGCTGTGTGTAAAACAGTGTCAGCAGTTTGGCAAAACAGAGATACGGATTGGCTACCACAATGGCGGTGCGGCCGTAACGCTCGGCTCCCGGTGCCATAAGCACTGCTCCGGCTGACGTTTCAGCCACCCTGGAAGCATACTTGGGGTTGGCGAGAAAAGTCAGCGCGCCTGGTCCGGCGCTTTCGAGAGCTCCCAGACCGGAAATCAGTACTGTTCCGTCTCCCTGAACAACGCCGCCGAGATATTCGGCAAGTTCTGTAACTGTTCGTGCCTGTGCCATATTGTTACTTCTTCCGGTTGGCGTTGAACAGTTTCAATACCTCTTCGGTCAGATCCGCTTTTTCATCAACGAACAGCATGCTTTCATTTTTCACAAAGATGAAGGTAAACCCTTTTTGACGGCCATATTCCTGGATAACCTTTTCCATGCCCTCCAGGATCCGGCGCGTCAGCTCTTCGTCTTTGCCCTGCAGTTCATCCTGAGCATCCTTGGTAAAGCGCTGAAAGTCTTTCAGTTTGTTCTGATAGTCTTTCTCTTTGCTCGCACGGGCGGAGTCGGACAGGAGCATGCCCTGTTTTTCCAGCTCTTCCTTTACTTTTTTGAGATCTTCCTGCTTAACGTTGATTTCATCCTGATATTTCTTCACCTTGGCAGCCAGTTGCTCCTTGGCTTCCTTACCGGCTTCGGAACCGTTCAGTGCACGCTGCATGTCGATATAGCCGAGTTTCAGGTCAGCTGCAAATACAGAAGTTGACGCAATGCATGTTGCTACGATACCTGCGAAAATTGCCCGTTTCATGTGTACTTCTCCTTTACGTGGTTATGGACTGTCAGTCCTTTACAAATATGTATTTAAACCTTTAACGGCTGTTATGCCACGGAGACTCAGAGACTCAGAGAAAAAACCGGCACTTTGGAAATTATCTGAAACCTGGTCTATCCACTCTCCGTGCCTCTGTGTCTCTGTGGCAAAAATATTTAATTAAAACATGGTGCCGATTGAGAACTCAAGCCGTCCGCTGGTGCTGTCAACAACCTTGCGCGGGTTGATCGGAATTCCGTATTCTAGGCGGAGCGGCCCGATAGGGGAGGCCCAACGAATTCCCCAGCCATAGCTGGCCAGCATGGTATCAAAAATCTTTGTTTTGTCGTTAAAAGAATTGCCATAGTCAAAAAACAGGACTCCTTTAAGTCCGACTTCCGAGAGGAGCGGGAATGTTACTTCAACATTTCCGATAACTTCCTTGTTGGCGCCGAGGTACACAATCGGGTCGCCAATTGCTGGATTGGCCGGGTCTGTCGGTGAAACTGTCCGGGAGCGATAGCCGCGCAGCGAGTAAATACCGCCAAGGTAAAACTTCTCATCAATAGGAACCGGTTGTCCGGCTTCTCGAATATAACCGAGCGTCAATTTGGTTGAAGCAATCAGTCTCTTGTAGAGCGGGTAAAAATAGGTGTTGTCCATGATGAAACGGGCATATTTGTTGTCTCCGCCCAGCCCTGCATATTCAGCCGAAAATGAATTGATCATGCCGGTCGAGGGGTCCATCCGGTAGTCGGTGCTGTTATGGGTTATGCTGCTGTAGACGGAGCTGGTAGTCGTTGTGCCGAGCGGGTACGCGCCGTAAGCGTCATTAATACGGAGATCCAAGTATGCCGCACTTGGACTGTACAGATCCTTGATCTCATACTTGTACATTACGAAGGTGCTGAGAAAATCGTTGATCGGATAGCCGCCCTTGATATCGCCACCGACAAGTCTGCGGTAGTAGTCAGTGTAATCGCGCTCTGAACGGTAGATGTCGCCACCCAGGGTCCATTTGGTGTCAAGAAAATAGGGGTCGGTCAGGCCGAGGGCATAGGTCTGTGATGAACCTCCAATTGAAGCGGACAGGTTCGCCTTTAACCCCAGACCGAGGAAGTTTGCCTGCTGTATGGAACCCTGGCCGATAAAACCGTCAAGAGAACTGTAACCGCCGCCGATGCTGAAGGTGCCGGTCGGTTTCTCTTTAACATCCACATTTACGTTGAGCTTGTTGCTGGCACTTCCCTTGGCCGTAGCTACATTTGCCTCCTCGAAAAAGCCCAGATTCATCAGGTTCTGTTTGCTCCGCTTCAGTCCCGTAGAGCTGTACAGCCCGGTTTCGGTAACGCGCATCTCACGGCGGATAACTTTGTCGCGGGTTTTGGGGTTGCCGGCAATATTGATTCGTTCAATGGATACCAGTTCGCCTTTTTCCGCATCAAAGGTCACATCAATAATCTTTTTCTCGCTGTCCAGTCTGGTCTGGGGATTTATGGTGGCAAATGCGTAACCCTTGTCGCCATAGACATCGGTCAGGGTGCCAATGTCGGTACGCAGAAGCGCGCGGCTGAAGATTTCACCCGGTTCACTTTTCAGCTTTTTACGCAGGTCTGCTGCCGGATCAAGCAGTTCTCCCTTGAAACCGATAGCGCCAATCCGGTATTGGTCGCCTTCGGTAATGCCGATGGAAACATCAAGCGCGGTTTTGGTGTCATTAAGTTTCACTACCGGTTCGCCAACCTTGATGTTGACGTAGCCGTTATTCAGGTAATAGTCGGTTATCAGAAGGGCGTCATTTTTTAAAACTTCATCCTTATAGGTTCCGGCACCGGTCAGCCAGGAGAGGTACCACCGCTGCTTCGTCTCCATGATGCTCCTGAGTTTGCTGGCCTCAAAGGCTTTATTGCCATCGAAACGGATCGCCTTTATCAGGACTTTTTCGCCTTCGATCACGGTGAACTTAACGGTCAACTCGCTCTGGGACTTCTTTTTTACCTCTGTCAGCACATCTGCCAGATAGTAGCCCTCGTCGCCATACATTTTCTTGATCTTGACAACACTCTTGGCCAGATCTTTTGTCGAAAAGACGGCGTTCAACCGGAACTCAAGTGCTTCCTTCAGTTTATCGGTGGTGAGTTCCTTGTTCCCTTCAAAGGTAATATCACGGACAATTGCCTTCTCCTGTACCGAATAGACCAGTACAACCCCTTTATCCGACTCCTCTTTCAATGCCTGAACATCCTGGAAATGTCCCAGCTTGTAGATGGCCCGGATATCCGCATCGGTTTTATCGTTGTAGAGGGTATCTCCGGCACGCATTTTTATGACGTTCAAAATGGCGGCCGACTCGATGCGGTGATTTCCCTGAACCCGTATTTCCACGAGTTTTTCACCATCAGCGTAGGAGAATGTTGAGCAGCTGATGAGTGTAAACAGCATTACTGACAGTATGGTTTTGAAACTGGGCACGCTTCCCCCGGATATATTTACGTAGATTTGTGTATTCTGCCATCCAAAAGCTGGATGGTTGTACCCATTGCCGAAGCCAGGCGTTCGTTGTGAGTGACGATCACCAGCGTCAGCCCTTTTCTTGCCTGTAATTCCGCCAGCATGGTGTGAATGCCATCGCTGGTTTTCATGTCGAGATTGCCGGTCGGTTCGTCAGCAAGCAGCAGTTCGGGATCAAGTGCAAGTGCCCGGGCAATTGCCACCCGCTGCTGCTCACCTCCTGACAATTCACCGGGACGGTGGGTCATGCGCTGGCCAAGTCCGACGTCCGCCAACAGTGATTCGGCAGTTTCACGTGCCTGTGTTCGCGGGATTTTAGCGATCAGGGCTGGCATCATAACATTTTCAAGTGCGGTGAATTCGGGAAGCAGGTGGTGGAATTGAAAAACAAAACCGATGCTTCTGTTCCGAAACGCGGCAAGCTGGCGTTCGCTTTTTTTGAAAATGTTTTCGCCCCGAAAGCAGACCGTTCCTGAAGTCGGCCGGTCGAGAGCACCTAACAGCTGCATCAGTGTGCTTTTACCGGCACCGGATGCGCCGACCAGTGCGGTCGTTGTGCCGGCCTGCAGATCAAGGTCGATTCCGCTGAGAACTTCGAGTTTGTTTGAACCGCTGCCGTATGTTTTGCACAGACCGCGCACTTCGAGCAGACTATTCATAACGGAGCGCCTCAGCCGGCAGCATTCTGGACGCCTGCCATGCCGGATAGAGTGTTGCCAGAAATGAAATCAGCACAGCAGTAACGGAAATAAGCACTACATCGGACGGAACTACCAGCGAAGGGAAGCGGTCCAGGTAGTAAATATCCTTGCTGAAAAAATTCTGACCGGTAATTTTCTGGATAGCACCGATAATCGGCTCCAGGTTGAGCGCGATCAGCAGCCCGGAAATGACTCCGAAAAATGTGCCGATAACGCCGATAATCAGCCCCTCAAGCACAAAAATCTTCATGATGCTGGGGCCGGTTGCACCCATGGATTTTAAGATGGCGATATCCTTGGTTTTTTCCATGACCACCATGAAAAGTGTTGAGGCAATGCCAAAAGCAGCCACCAGCACGATCAGCGTCAGGATAATGAACATGACAATTTTTTCCGTCTTCAGTGCAAACAGAATGTTCTTGTTCATCTGCATCCAGTCGCGGGCGTAAAAGTCGATTCCCATTGTGCTGTTGATGCTGTGGGCCAATTCGCCGGTGTGGTACACATCGTCAACCTTGAGCTGAATGCCGGTAACCGTATCGCCCAGATCAAAAAAACGCTGGGCCTGGTTGAGGCTGACATATGCCAGAGTAGAGTCGTATTCAAACATTCCGGTGTTAAATATTCCGGTGATCCTGAAGGATTTCATGCGCGGCATCATACCGAGCGGGGTGATGTTTCCCATGGGTGAGATGACATTGACCTTGTCGCCCAGGAACAGGTTCAAATGTTTTGCCAGTTCCTTTCCTATCATTAAGCCGGGCACCTGGTCCAGGCCTTGTCCCAGTTCAGGCTCAAGGCGGTCAATAGTGCCTTCAACTACCGATTTGCTGAGACGTGTTACCTGCCGGTCGGTGGCGACATCAATGCCTCGCAGCACAACCCCGGAAACATTCTTGCCGGAAGAGAGCATGACCTGATTGTAAATGAATGGTGTTGCTGCCTGAACGCCCTTGAATCCTTTCAGAGTTTTCATTACTGATTGGTAGTTATCCATGGGGGCGCCGCTTCGGATTACGACAATGTGGGCGTTTGTCCCCAGGATCTTTTCCTTCAGGTCATTTTCAAAACCGGTCATGACCGCCAGTACGACGATCAGGGCCATGACCCCAAGCGTTACCCCGGCAGTTGAGATAACCGTAATTATTGAAATGAAGGTGGCTTTCCGTTTGGCTTTCAGATAGCGCAAGCCGATAAACAGTTCAAATGGCATCGGCTATTTTACTTCCTTGCGTAGCTGGGGGAACAGAATGACATCCCGTATCGATGCCGAATCGGTCAGCAGCATGACCAGGCGGTCAATACCGATTCCTTCGCCTGCCGTAGGGGGGAGACCGTATTCAAGAGCGCGGACATAGTCCTCATCCATGTAGTGCGCTTCCTCGTCACCCTTGTCTTTTTCGGCAACCTGAGCGAGGAAACGCTCTTTCTGATCGACCGGATCGTTCAATTCGGAGAAGGCATTGGCAATTTCCCGTCCGCCGATGATCAGTTCGAAGCGATCGACAATTTCAGGGTCATGGTCGTTTTTACGTGACAGCGGCGAAACTTCCGTCGGGTAGGCGGTGATGAAGGTCGGCTGAATCAGTTTGTGTTCAGCCACCTCTTCGAAGATCTCCATCAAGAGCTTGCCGTAGCTGATATCATCGGTAAGTGACAAACCGATGCTGCGGGCGTATGACAGGGCCAGGTCACGGTCATCCAGCTGTTTTGCTTCGATATCGCCGTATTCGAGAATCGCCTCGCGGACGGTCAGGCGTTTCCAGGGTCGCTGAAAGCTGATATCAAGCCCCTGATTGGTGAAATCGAGCGTACCGAGAATCTCTTGGGCAACGTGGCAGAACAGCTCCTCGGTGAAGTCCATCAGGTCTTCATAGGTTGCATAGGCCTGATAAAATTCCATCATGGTGAATTCAGGGTTGTGGCGTACTGAAATCCCTTCGTTACGGAAGTTCCGGTTGATTTCAAAGACTCGATCCATGCCGCCGACTACCAGGCGTTTCAGGTAGAGTTCCGGTGCGATACGGAGGTAAAGTTCCATATCCAGTGTATTGTGATGGGTAATGAACGGACGGGCCGTTGCTCCGCCCGGAATCTGGTGCATCATGGGGGTTTCAACTTCGAGGAAGTCCCGGCTGGACATGAAGCTGCGGATCAGGTTGACAATCCGGGAGCGCTTGAAGAATATTTCACGGGCTTCGGGGTTGACGATCAAATCCACATAGCGCTGACGGTAGCGGGTTTCCACATCAGTCAGGCCATGAAATTTTTCCGGCAGCGGCAGCAGCGATTTTACCAGCAGACGGAGTGAGCGGATGTGCAGGGACAATTCTCCGGTCTTGGTGCGGAATGGATATCCTGCGGCGCCAACGATGTCGCCGATATCGAATGTTTCAAATACGGCAAAAGCCTCTTCGCCGATTTCGTCCTTTTTGACATAGAGCTGGATGCGCCCTTTTCTGTCCTGAAGCTGAATAAATGCGGCCTTGCCAAAAGATCTGCGTGCCAGTATACGCCCGGCAACGGTAATGTTGGCATCCGAGGCATCGAGCTCTTCAATTGAACCATACGCGGCAACAATATCAGCAGAGGTATGCTGAGGCTTAAAGTCATTGGGATAGGGGTTAATGCCTGCTTCCCACAGCGCGTCAACCTTGCGGCGCCTTTGGAGCAGAAGTTCACTGAGTTCTTCCATGGTAGTGATTCAACCTTTCACATCAAAAATATGTTACCGCATCCTGCTGAGCGCGGCTTGAAATCAAGCGAACAAAAATATCGTCAACCTCGGTTCAGGTCAAGAAAAAAGGACGATATTCTCCGGTGTGAGCCTGCACCAATCTATTGAATTTCCGGTTTCTTTTTGGGGCGTTTCGGTGCAGCCGTACGCTTGGCAGGTTTTGCCTTTTCCTTGGGGGTTTCAGGCGCCGGTTCGGCCGCCGGCGGTTCAGCCGTGGCAATTTTTTTAGCTGCCGGTTTCCGCGGTTTCTTCGGGGCCGGAGCAGATTCCGGTGCGGCCGCCGTTTCGACAGGAGAGGAAACAGCAGGCTTTTCAGCGGTTGCTTCTGCCTTCTTTTTGCGAGGCGCCCGGACCCGTTTCGGTTTGTCGGCAGCAGCGGGCGAAGGTTCTCTTGCTGCAGGCTTCGCTTCCACTGCAGGCTCAGGAACCGGAACGCCGGCTGTTTCGTCAGCCGTTTCCGAAGACGCTTCCTGGCCTTTGTGGGCTTTGCTGCGGCTGCGACGGCGCTTGCGCTTCTTCGGCTTTGCTGATGCATCAGTTGCTGCAGTGCCGGCTTCATCGGTTTCGATACTCTCAGCGGTTTCCGGAACGACACCAACCTGCGGGGTATCGTCAGGATGCTCCGTCTCGGCATGATCGGTACTCTCGGCATTTGCCGGGGAATCGCCGCCTGTTTTCTTTTTCTTTTTGCGCCGTTTCCGCTTTTTGCCACCTTCGGCAGGTGCGGCAGCATCCGTATGAACGCTTTCTTCAGTGGCAACATGGGGAGACGGAGCGACCGGTTTGTGGGCTTCTTCTGCTTCCGCTTCGCTCTTCAGGACATCGTCAAGATGCGGTTTGTCACGCTTGACGATTTCAAGTTCCAATTGATTGAGCAGGAAGGACGTTTTCCCTTTCACCGTTACTTCGATATCGTAATCGTTTTCGATCTGGGTCAGTTCGCGTTTCTTGCGGTTGAGCAGGTAATAGGCTACTTCAAGCGGCAGTCCCCCGCGAACTTCCGCAACGGTGCCCTTGGCGGCGGCGGCGTGAACCTTGCGCAGGAATGACACTGCCATGGCTTCGACCGATTTGACCTTGCCGCGCCCCTCGCAGTGCGGGCACTCCAGGTGGATGGCATCGTTCAGTGTTTTGGCAATTCGCTGGCGCGACATCTCCATGATGCCGAACTGGGAAATGCGGCCGACGTTAACCCGGGCTTTGTCCATCTTGAGGGAATTTTTCAGCATTTTCTCAACTTCGTTGTTATGCTTGTTATCGCGCATGTCGATGAAGTCGATGACGATCAGGCCGCCCAGGTCGCGCAGTCTCAGTTGCCGGGCAACCTCTTCGGCGGCCTCCATATTGGTCTTGAACGCAGTATCTTCGATGCCCCGTTCGCCGCTCGATTTTCCCGAGTTGACATCGATGGAAACCAGCGCTTCGGTCGGCTCGATAATGAGTGATCCGCCGGACGGCAACGGCACCCGCTTCTCGTATATCTGGTCGATCTGTTCTTCCAGCTGGAAACGGGAAAAAATCGGGCGCTTTTCCTTGTGCAGCTTGACCCGCTTTTCGCAGGCGGGCATGGTGTCACGGAAAAAATCCTTGGCCTCCCGGTAGGCATCCTTGCTGTCTACCAGCACTTCGTCGATGTCGTCGGAAAAATAGTCCCGGATGGTGCGAATAATCAGGCCGCTGTCGTGATAAATCTCGCCGGCTCCCTTGATTTCGGAAGCCCGCTGTTTGATCGATTCGTACAGGCCGGTCAGGCCGGTAAAGTCCTTCTGCAGTTCTTCAGGAGTCCGCCCCACAGCCTCGGTGCGGATGATATATCCCATTTCTTCAGGGATGTTCATCTCCGCGACAATTTCTTTCAGCTTCTTACGCGTACCCTCCTGCTCAACCTTGCGGGAGATTCCGGTCGAATCGCTGCCGGGCATGATGACCATGTAGCGGCCGGGAAGTGACAGGTAACTGGTGAGCGCTGAACCCTTGTTGTCCCGCTCGTCCTTTTCGACCTGAACCACCAGTTCCTGGCCGCGCCGTAATACTTCCTGGATACGAGGCCGCCGTTTGCGTTGCTCTTCGGGGATGTCGTCGCGCCATTCCCAGTAATCGGGGTGGAGTTCACCGATCTGGAGAAATCCGGGTTTGGCGCGGCCAATATCGACAAAAGCGGCCTGAAGCCCCGGTTCGACACGGAGGACGACTCCTTTGTAAATATTGCCCTTGATCTGTTCTTTGCCGCTGATTTCAATGTTCAGTTCCATCAGGCGGCCATCGTGTACGATAGCCACGCGAGTCTCTTCGGGATGCATGACGTTGATCAGCATTTTCTTGCTTATTGGTGTACTCATATGATTGATAACCTTTCGGGTCGCGGGTAGTTTGTGCCAGTTTTTATATAAAACTGGCGGATTATATCCCTTTTGCGAATGAAAGCAAAGAAAAAGGCGGTACGGGGTAAATCCCCATACCGCCTTTTCAACAGCACTGAATCTATTTGGAACTACATCATTTTTGCCAGAAGCGGCACAATCAGTAATGAAACGATGTTGATGATCTTGATCATCGGGTTGATAGCAGGGCCGGCGGTATCCTTGTAGGGGTCGCCAACGGTGTCTCCGGTGACGGCAGCCTTGTGAGCTTCGCCGCCTTTGCCGCCGTGGTGGCCGTCTTCTATGTACTTTTTGGCATTATCCCATGCGCCGCCGCCGGTGGTCATGGAGATAGCTACAAAGATTCCGGTGACGATGGTGCCGACGATCACGCCGCCCAGCGCCTTTGGCCCGAGAGTGAAGCCGACGATGACCGGGGCCAGAATCGGAATAAGACCAGGAATAACCATTTCTTTCAGAGCGGTCTTGGTGACGATGTCAACACAGGCAGCGTAATCCGGTTTCCCGGTGCCTTCCATGATGCCCTTGATTTCGCGGAACTGGCGACGTACTTCGACAACAACCGCACCGCCTGCCTTGCCAACAGCTTCCATGCACTGCGCGGCAAAGTAGTAGGGGAGCATGCCGCCGATAAAGAGACCAACGATGATGTAGGGGTCGGAGAGGTCAAATTTGATGATCTCTTTACCGGCTGTTTGAAGGGCGTGGTTCAATTCATCGACATAGGAGGTGAACAGGATAACGGCAGCCAGACCGGCGGAGCCGATAGCATAGCCCTTGGTGACGGCTTTGGTCGTGTTGCCGACTGCATCCAGCGGATCGGTTACGGCGCGAACAGATTCGTCCAGCTCAGCCATTTCGGCGATGCCGCCGGCGTTGTCGGTGATCGGACCATAGGCATCCATGGCGACAACGATGCCGGTCAGTGAAAGCATTGATACGGCGGCAATGGCGATGCCGTATACACCGGCACACTGGAAAGCGACAATGATTCCGGCGGCAATGACGATGACCGGAGCAGCAGTCGATTTCATAGAGATACCGAGGCCGGCGATGACGTTAGTGCCGTGTCCGGTAGTGGATGCCTGGGCAATGTGCTGCACCGGACCGTACTCGGTTGCGGTGTAGTATTCGGTAATCCAGAAGATGGCGCCGGTAACAACAAGGCCGACAATGGCGGAAATAAAGATGTTAAGAGAGCTGAAGGTCACCCCGGCGGCGTTGGTAAGGCCGGCAGGGAACATTTGTGCGGTGACGAAGTAAAAGGCGATGCAGGCGAGAACTGCTGAAGCGATCAGGCCTTTGTAGAGGGCGGTCATGATTTTGCCGCTTGCGCCCAGCTTGACGAAGTACGTGCCGATGATGGAAGTGATGATGGAGATGCCACCCAGAATCAGCGGGTAGCTGACAGCACTGCTACTCGATGTAAATGTTATGGCACCCAGCAGCATCGCGGCGATCAGGGTTACGGCGTAGGTTTCAAACAGGTCGGCAGCCATGCCGGCGCAGTCGCCGACGTTGTCACCGACGTTGTCGGCAATAACAGCAGGGTTGCGGGGGTCGTCCTCGGGAATGCCGGCCTCTACCTTGCCTACCAGGTCGGCGCCGACGTCGGCGCCCTTGGTAAAGATACCGCCGCCGAGACGGGCAAAGATGGAAATCAGCGAGCCGCCAAAACCGAGACCGACCAGCTGGGTGACCACGTCTTTAACCGGGGCATCGGGCATAAGTTTCTGCAGGATCATGTAGTATCCGGCAACGCCGAGAAGCCCGAGTCCAACCACCAGCATGCCGGTGATTGCGCCGCCTTTAAAAGCAACGTTGAGCGCCTTGGTAATGCCGCTTTTGGCCGCTTCAGTCGTACGCACATTGGCGCGAACCGAAACAAACATGCCGATAAAGCCGGTTAGACCGGAAAAAATTGCCCCAACGGCAAAACCGATCGCAGTCTTGGCTCCCAGAGTTGCAAACAGGGCGATGAACATGACGACGCCGACTGCAGCGATGATTGTGTACTGGCGTTTCATGTAGGCGCCGGCGCCTTCCTGAATCGCTGCGGCGATCTGCTTCATCCGGTCATTGCCCTGAGGCAGACCCAGAATCCAGCTTGCCGTGGTCAAGCCGTAGACAACGGCTGCGGCTGCACAGGCCAGGGCAAAAACTACTGCGTACTGTTCCATTTTTTCACTTCCTCCTGTAATATGAATAGCCAATCGGTGGCATTCGAACTGTTTGGCCCAAAAACGGTAGATAGTTAATGTAATGCCTCTTTTTTGTCAAGTGTAAATCCTTTGTTGTCGCGTTGCTGTGTTGCCTTGAGGCCGTGTCAAGCTGTGTTTGAGATACTTGTCAATGGCATTCACACGTGCTATATGTGCAGCGTAGCTATGTGAAAACAGGAGAATACGCGTATGAAATATCTTAATCTCACGGTGCTGCTGGTGGCGCTGTCACTTTCCGGATGTGCTTCGCAGGGGTCGCTGGATAATATCCGCAACGATATAGACTCAATCAAGACCCGGATGTTTTCCATGGACCGGGATATGTCCAGTCTGCGTGAAGAATCAAAAGTAAGCGTCGGCGCCGTGGAAAAAGGATTCAAGTCCGATGTGGCATCCGTCCGGAAAATGTCGGCGGATATCCAGGCCAACATTGACAGTACCAAAAGTGAAATGCAGGCATTGAGCGGTAAAGTTGACGATACCGCTCTTGCGGTCAAGAAACCGTCCGATGATCTGGCCCGCTATCGAGAGGATGCGGATAAGCGCATTGTTGCGCTGGAAGAGCGTATCCTGAAACAACAGGCCACGCTTGACTCGCTCTCAAAGAAAATGGCCGAACTGGCCAAGGCAAAAAAGGAAGAGGGTGCGGCGTCTGATTCACTGTACCTGAAGGGGCTCGATTCGCTCAAGGCGGGTGATGTTGCAACGGCCCGGGAGCAGTTTGCCAAGTTCCTTGAGCAGAATCCCAAACATGAACTTGCTGCAAATGCCCACTACTGGATCGGTGAAACCCACTACAGCGAAAAAAACTATGAATCAGCCATCCTGTCGTACCAGGAAGTGATCAAGAACTTCCCCGGCAAGGAAAAAGTTGTTGCGGCCATGTACAAGCAGGCTTTGGCCTTTAACGCTATCAAGGATACCAAAAGTGCCAAATTCGTACTGAAAAAGCTGATCGAAGGTTTTCCTAAAAGCGAAGAGGCCAAGAAGGCCAAGGCTCTGCTGAAAGAAATCAAATAGATAAACAGTGAATAGGTAATAAACAAAGGGCGGCTCCGAATATTCGGGCCGCCCTTATCTGTTGCATCTGTTGTCAGGCAGGGATCACAAAACCCCTTTCGTTGACATGACCCCTTCAATGCGGGGATCGAGCTGACTCGCATTGTCCAGCGCACGTGCAAACGCCTTGAAGCAGGCTTCTAAAATATGGTGCACATTGTCGCCATACATGACGTTGATATGCAGATTGAGCCCGCAGTGGTTGACAAAAGCTTGAAAAAACTCCCGGGCCAGCTCAACGTCGAACTCGCCGATTTTTATTTTTGGCAGGTTGACGTGATACACCAGATAGGGCCGTCCGGAAATATCGATCGCTACGCTGGCCAATGTTTCATCCATCGGAACCGTTGCCTGGCCGTAACGCCGGATGCCCTTCTTCTCTCCCAGCGCCTGTTTGAAAGCTTCCCCCAGCACAATGCCGATATCTTCAACCGTGTGATGAAAGTCGATATCGATGTCGCCGGAAGCCTCTACGTCCAGGTCAAAAAGACCATGGCGGGCAAACAGATTAAGCATGTGATCCAGAAAAGGCACCGACGTACAGATTTTCCCCGTGCCTGCGCCGTCAACCGACAAGGACAGCTTGATGCTGGTTTCTTTTGTGATTCGTTCCAGTGTCGCTGTACGTCCCATAGTTTTACTCCTCGGACAATTTTCGTTGTAACTGGTGGAAGATCCCTTTACCCAATAGCTTTCAGGGCGGCAAGCGTTGCTTCCATCTCCGTGCGTGTTCCGATTGAAATGCGCAGACCATGTGTTAACAGGGGATCTGAAAGAAAGCGTACCAGTATCTTGCGTTCGTACAGGCCGTCGTAGACCCTTTTGCCGTTTTTGTCCGGCGGTGAGGCAAAGACGAAATTACCTTGCGATGGGATAACCGCGTAGCCGATTTCGAGCAATTCGCGTGAAAACCACTCCCGTGTTGCAATTATCTTGCGGCACGACTCCCGGAAATAGTCCTGGTCCTGCAGGGCGGCAATACATGCTGCCTGGGCAAGGCGGTCAAGGTTGTAGTGATCGCGGATTTTATCAAGTGCGGCAATAATTTCAGGCCGGGCTATTGCCAGGCCGAGGCGCATGCCGGCCAGCGCGTAGCTTTTAGAAAGCGTCCGCGTTACCACGACGTTTTCGTATTTTCTTACCAGCTCTAGAGCATTCCAATCGGCAAAATCCACATACGCTTCATCAATTACCAGAAGACCGCCGCAGCTCTGGGCCAACTCCTCGATGTACTCCGGGGAAAAAGCGAAGCCGAGCGGTGAATTCGGGGTTGTCAGGAAAAAAACCTTGCCATGGTAATATTCGGGAAAAGCCTCGATGTTGAACGTGTCGGTCAGGCCGTATGCACAGACGGCCGCGCCCTGAATCTCGGCAAGGGTGGAGTAATAGGAGTAGGACGGATGAGCATATCCGATGTCCTCCCCTTCGCCCGCGCAGGCTCTGATCAAATTGTTGAGCACTTCATCGGAGCCGTTGGCCATGATGATCCATGAAGGATCAAAACCGTACAGTTCGCCGGCAACTTCCCGCAATTTCTGGCTGGAGGCGCTCGGATAGGTGCGCAGCGAAGCTCCGTCACTCCCCACCTCAGCCAGAATCGCTTCTACAACCCGGGGAGAGGGGGGGTAAGGATTTTCGTTGGTGTTAAGCTTAATCCAGGAGGCGATATCGTCCGGCTGGAAGCCGGGGACGTAGCCGCTCATGGCGGCAATGTTGGGTCGTAGTAGTTTCATAACGGAATCAGTCGTTGACTCCCCAGGTGTCTGAAAAGTAGCAATGGTGCAGTTTGTTCTGCACATTGACAGCGCCGAGAATTTCGTTACCCTCTTCCTCGCTGAGGCCCACTTTAGGACGTACTCCCATCCAGTATGCCGCAGTGTCTGTCGGGGTGTCCAGTGGCCGGGGCAGTGGCGGGCCGGGCTTGTAATGACCGTCGATAAAAAGCGCCGATTCATACTGGCGGGAGTTTTTGATAAGATAGACCTCTATCAGCATCCCGTTGTTAAGGGTTTTCTCCACAAGAACGCTTATTACTTCCGAATCCTTCGGTACATCCTGTAATTGATTTGACACTTCAGAAACCTCCTGCGAGTTGGTGAAAAGCTAAACCGCTGAATGCGGATATGAAATTAGTAACAAACCAGCTGCCTCGGGGACTATGGCCCGTCCTGCCCAAGCCGTACGGAAACAGAACGCCCGTGCGCTTCAAGTCCTTCCAGTCCTGCAATTCTGACAATATCTGAGCCCAGTCGCTGTAGTCCACCCTTTGAAAAATAGACAATTGAAGATTTTTTTACAAAATCATCCACAGAGAGTGGGGAGAAAAAACGTGATGTGCCGCCGGTCGGCAGAGTGTGGTTCGGCCCGGCCAGGTAATCTCCGGCAGCTTCGGGAGTCCAGTGCCCCATGAAAATCGCTCCGGCATTGGTAATCTGCGACAAAATGGCAAACGGGTCGGCAACGGCAAGCTCCAGATGCTCAGGGGCGATACGGTTGGAGAACGCAATCACCTCGTCCAGGGTGTCGGCAATAATGATGGCGCCATATTTTTCCCAGGAAGCGCGGGCGATCGTCTCGCGGGAAAGCTGCGTCAACTGCAGTTCGACTTCAGTGGCCACTTTTTCCGCAAAAGCGCGGTCAGTCGTGATCAGGATGGATGAAGCAAGCTCATCGTGCTCTGCCTGCGACAGAAGGTCGGCGGCGATATGGGCCGGATTGCCGCTGCCGTCATTGATGACCAGAATCTCGCTCGGTCCGGCTATCATGTCGATGCCCACCTGTCCGAAAACCAGCTTCTTGGCGGTGGCTACGTAGATGTTGCCCGGTCCGGTGATCTTGTCAACCTGCGGGATGGTCGCGGTGCCGTATGCCAGTGCCGCAACCGCCTGGGCTCCGCCGATGCGGAAGATCCGGTCAACTCCGGAAAGGCTGGCAGCCACGAGCACATGGGGGCTGATCTCGCCGCCGGGGGAGGGGGCCACCATGATGATTTCGCCGACTCCCGCCACCCGGGCTGGAACGGCATTCATGATGACGCTGGAGGGATAGCTGGCTTTGCCGCCGGGAACGTAAATACCGACCCGTGACAGCGGCGTAACCTTCTGTCCCAGCATGATGTCCGGCTCTTCGGTAGAGATCCAGGTCTGCTGCTTCTGCTTCTCGTGAAAACGCGCCACCCGCTCGCAGGCCAGTTTGAGTGCGGCAATCTCGTCGGCGGAAACCTGCGTGAAAGCGGCTTCAATTTCCGCCGACGATACCTCCAGTTCTGCCATCGACGCAGCTTCCAGGCGGTCGAAACGGCGGGTCAGTTCCAGTACCGCAGCATCTCCGCGCTGGCGGACATCGGCGATGATGTCGAGCACAACCTGTTCAACTTCACGACCGGTTTCTTCTCCGCGCGAAAGAATAGCATCGAATTTTTGAGTGAAGCTGGAATCCTTGATGTCGAGAAAAAGCATACGTTACCTTGCTCAGTGCGACTGGAGCAGCTGCTCCAAGCCCTGAATGATATGTGAAATCCGTTTGTTTTTGGTTTTCAGGCTGGCCCGGTTCACGATCAGCCGGGTAGTTATTTCGGCAATGGTTTCCACCTCGACCAGTCCGTTTTGGCGCATGGTCTCTCCGGTGGAAACCAGATCGACGATCCGGTCGGAGAGGCCGACCAGCGGAGCCAGTTCGATGGAGCCGTACAGCTTGATGATCTCCACCTGAACTCCCTTCGAGGCGAAATAGTTTTCCGTCACGTGGGGATATTTCGTCGCAATACGAATGTGCGACCAGCAGGAGGGATCGTCAACCTTGGCCAGGTTGGCCGGTTCGGCGACCATCATGCGGCAGTAGCCGAATTTCAGGTCGAGCGGCTCATACACATCCTTGCACTGCTCCATCAGGGTGTCCTTGCCGACGATGCCGAGATCGGCGCTCCCGTATTCCACGTAGGTAGGAACGTCGGTTGCCCGCACGATCATATAGCGGATCTGCTGTTCCTGATTCTCGAAAATCAGTTTACGGGAATCGGAGAGGAGCTCACGGCAGTCGATGCCGATCTTGCCGAACATCTCGACCGATTCTTCAAGGATGCGTCCTTTCGGAATGGCTATGGTGATCCAGTTATTCATTCCTTAACCCTCTGGATATCTGCGCCAAGTGCGGCAAATTTCTTCTCGATGGATTCATAGCCCCGGTCCAGGTGATAAATGCGGGTGACCTCCGTGGTTCCTTCCGAAGCCAGTCCCGCAAGGATCAGCGAAGCGGAGGCCCGCAGGTCCGTTGCCATGACCGGCGCGCCGGACAGCTTTTTGACCCCTTTCACCGTCGCCGTATTGCCTTCAACTGTGATGTCGGCGCCAAAACGCTGCAGCTCGGATACGTGCATGAAGCGGTTTTCAAAGATGTTTTCCGAGATGACGCTGGCGCCGTCGGCCACACACATCATGGCCATGAACTGGGCCTGCATGTCGGTCGGGAAGCCGGGGTAGGGACGGGTTTTGATGTTGACGCTCTTGACCCGGCGGGGACCCTTGACGCGTACCACGCCGTCACGGGTGGTGATTTCAACTCCCGCGTCCTGCATCTTGAACGCCAGGGCGTCTAGATGTTCCAGTTTCATATTATGGATGCGGATGTCGCCGCCGGTCATGGCCGCCGCGATCATGAAGGTACCGGCTTCGATACGGTCCGGCATGACCTCGTAATTGGCCGCGGAAAGTTCGGACACCCCCTGGATGCGAATGGTGTCGGTACCGGCTCCTTCGATCTTGGCACCCATGCGATTCAGATAGAGGGCCAGGTCAACTATTTCCGGTTCTCTGGCGGCGTTCTCCAGCAGCGTTTCGCCCTTGGCGGTCGCCGCAGCCATCATCAGATGTTCGGTGCCCCCCACCGTTGAAACGTCGAAATTGATACGGGCGCCCTTGAGGCGGCGGCACTTGGCTTCGACATAGCCATGTTCGAGAGTTATTTCGGCGCCGAGCGCCTGCAACCCCTTCAGGTGCAGATTGATCGGGCGCGCGCCGATGGCACACCCTCCCGGCAACGAAACACGGGCCTTGCCGAAGCGGGCCAGGAGCGGCCCCAAAACAAGTACCGAGGCGCGCATGGTCTTGACCAGATCATAGGTCGCTTCATGGCTGTTGATCGTACTCGTATCGATTCTGACGATGTTGCCGTTGCCTTCCACGCTTCCGCCCAGCGATTCGAGCACCTTGATGGTGGTGTTGATGTCGCGAAGGAACGGCACATTACTGATCTGGTTGATTCCCGGGGCCAACAGCGTGGCAACAAAAATGGGGAGAGAGGCGTTTTTGGAACCGCTGACGGTCACGTCACCCTTCAGCTTTTTCCCGCCTTTAATAATGAGTTTGTCCAATCTGAATGCTCCTCTTGTACCTGTTAAATTTCGCCATATTACTGTATGGGCCGGTTCTTGTCCAAAGAAAAGTTGGTACTGAACCGGTACTGTTTTTTAAATTCCATCGGCACTCCGGGACCGTGAAAATTTGCGGGGACCCCGAAATTGCTATAACTAACCGGTATAAAACTGTGCTATTGTTCGCGCTACGTAAGTGTTACCTGCAATGACCGGAAATGGGTGAGAATATGAAGCAGTTTACCTTGAAAACCAAAGTAACCCTGTTTTTTCCGCTGGTCATAACGCTTCTGTTCGCCTGCCTGTTTCTGCTTATTTCCTCCGTCTTGCAACAGTACATCAAGAAGTCGGTTTCAGATCAGCAGTACCAGCTTGTTTCTCTTCTGGCAGAAGATATTGACCACACCATAACTCTCAACAGCCGGATTCTGGCATCGGTGGCCGGGAAGATTACTCCGGACATGATGAAAGATCCCTCTCGGGCGCTTCAGTATCTGACGTTGCAGAACGAACACCAGCTCTCTTTTGATAACGGTCTGTTTCTCTTCAACGCTTCCGGCCGGGTTGTGGCGGAACTTCCCCTCGGCCTGGGGAGGGTCGGCAAGGATTTCTCCTACCGTGAGTATTTCAAACAGACGGTTGCCACGCGCAAACCGTTTGTTTCCGACCCCTACGAATCGTCTCAGCAACACCGCCATCCCGCCATCATGTTCACTGCCCCGATTTTTGACAACAGCGGAACTCTTACCGGGGTGCTGGGGGGAAGTGTCGATCTGAATAATTCGGCTTTTTTCGGCAGGCTCCCGAATATAAAAATGGGTAAAACCGGTTATTCGTTCCTGTTCAACAGTGATCGCCGGATTGTGCTGCATCCCGATACCTCCCGCATCATGAAATACGACATCCCGCCTGGTTCAAACGTGCTTCTCGACCGCGCACTGGCAGGGTTTGACGGCAGCGGCGAAACCGTCAACAGCCGCGGACTCCGCACCCTGGCGTCATTCAAGCACCTGAAAACAAAAAACTGGATACTGGGCGCCAACTATCCGCTGGTCGAAGCGTATGCGCCAACCAACCAGATCAGATATGCCGTACTGATGCTGCTGCCGTTTCTGTCACTTGCGCTGTTCTGGCTGATGCGCCGCTACCTGCACAAAATAACGGATCCGGTCATCAAGCTTACTCATCACGTGAAAGAGCTATCATCCAAAAACGGTGAGGACCGCATCTTTCAGGTTCAGGGGGGGGATGAAGTCGAGACGCTCGGGCAGGCATTCAATCAGCTGGTCTGTGAAAGCGATCTGCAGCGGTCCCGGCTTGAGGCGGATCTGGAAAAACATGAGCGTGCCGACCAGCAGTTGCACCAGCAGAATGAATATTTGCAGGCGCTACACGAAACCACGCTCGGCCTGATCAAGCGTCTGGATGTTGCCAGTGTGCTGCAGGCGATTGTCGTCCGTTCGGGCAGACTTGTCGGCACGGAGCACTGCTTTCTCTATCTGGTAAATTCGAATGGCATTGAAATGAGCATGGTGCACCAGAGCGGGATTTACGATTCACTTATCCACCACCCGGTCAAGCGCGGGCAAGGGATATCGGGGCGTGTCTGGGATGCCGGCGAGCCGATCCGGGTTGATGATTACAGCCAGTGGGACGGGCGCCTCCCCGACGAGGATCGCAATGTATTGCACGCCATGGCCGGCGTTCCCCTCAAGGTTGCCGATGAAGTAATCGGAGTGCTGGGCCTGGCATTTATTGACAAGGGGATTGTATTTAATGACCAGCAGATGGAACTGCTTGCCCAGTTCGGCGAATTAGCCTCTCTGGCGCTCGAAAACGCCCGGCTCAACGAAGAGTCCCAGCGTGAGCTGGCGGAGCGCGAAAAAGCCGAAGAGCACCTGCGCAAACTCTCGGTGGCGGTCGAGCAGACCCCGGTTTCAATTGTAATTACTGATATCTCCGGCACCATTGAATATGTGAATCCCTATTATACCAAGGTGACCGGCTACAGTGCGGAAGAGTCGCTCGGCCAGAATCCGTCTATTCTCAAAACGGGAGAAACAAGCAGCGAGGAATACCGGGCATTGTGGGAAACGATTCTTTCGGGCGATAAATGGCACGGTGAGTTTCACAACCGCAAGAAGGATGGCGATCTGTATTGGGAACAGGCGCTGATCGCCCCCATCAGGGATAACAGCTACGCGATTACGCACTTCATCGCCATCAAGGAGGATATCACCGAGCGGAAACAGCTGGAAGGGCAGCTCCGCCATGCCCAGAAAATGGATGCGATCGGTCAGCTGGCGGGCGGGATAGCCCATGACTTTAACAACATCCTGACCGCTATTGTCGGCTATGCAAGCATTTTGCAGCTCAAGCTTCCTGACGGCAGCGCCCTGAAAAAGAATGCCGAGCAGATTGCCGCCACCGCAGAACGCGGGGCTACCCTGACGCAGGGTCTGCTGGCATTCAGCCGCAAACAGACTTCCAACCCGGTGGTGGTTGATCTGAACGAAATCATTAATCGAGTTCACCAGCTGCTGCTGCGGCTGATCAGTGAAGATATCCGGCTGGAAATCAACCTTGCTCCGCAGAGCCTGGCGATTATGGCGGATAGCGGCCAGCTTGAGCAGGTGTTGATGAATCTTGCCACCAACGCCCGGGATGCCATGTCCCATGGCGGTTCAATCGTGATATCGACGGAAACGATCATGCTGGATAACTATTTTGTTCTGGCCAGGGGCTTTGGCCGCCCCGGCAGATATGCGCTGCTGACGTTTTCCGACAGCGGCGACGGGATGGAAGCTGATATTGTAAAACATATCTTCGAACCGTTTTATACCACGAAAGAGTTGGGCAAAGGGACTGGGCTGGGCCTTTCCATCGTCTACGGCATCATCAAAAAACATAACGGCTACATTCTCTGTCACAGCACCATCGGTCTCGGGACGATTTTTCAAATTTATCTGCCGCTGCTTGATCTGGTTCCCGCGGCCTTTGAAGATACCGCGCAGGAGAAAGGGGAGGATGCCCACGGCACCGACTATATCCTGTTGGCGGAAGACAACGAAACGACCCGCGTATTCGGCAAGGAGATACTGGAAGAATTCGGCTACTCGGTTATCCAGGCGGTTGATGGCGAGGATGCGCTGGAGAAGTTCAAGGCCGGCGGTACTCAGATCAGTCTGGTCATACTAGATGTTATTATGCCCAAAATGAATGGCCGTGAAGTGTACGATGCCATGCGCACTCTCGATCCGCATGCCCGGATCCTGTTTTGCAGCGGCTATCCCAAGGACGTGGTTGTCAGCCAGGGGGGATTGGATGAGGGGATGAATTACCTGGCCAAGCCGTTCACCCCCAAGGAGTTGCTGATGAAAATTCGCGAGGTACTGGAACATGAGCAATAACGGCAGCGGAAAAATATTTGTGGTCGATGACGACCGCTTTGTGCTGGAAAGCGTTACGACCCTTTTGACCGAGTTCGGGTTTTCGGTGCGCGCCTTTTCGAACGGTCAGGAGGCGGTCAGGCAGTTTGTCATGGAGCCGGTTGATCTGGTGCTGACAGATATCAACATGCCGGTCATGGATGGTCTTGAACTGCTGGAAAAAATCCGCTTTCTTGACCGGGAAACGCCGGTCGTTCTGATGACGGCCTATGCCGATCTGGACGTGGCGGTCAAGGCGATTCAGAAGGGCGCCTTTGATTTTATCATCAAGCCGTATCGCCCCCCCGCTCTGGTGCATACGGTGGAAAAAGGGGTTAATTTCAAACGTCTGACCCAGATCGAAAAGAACTACAAGGCGGAGCTTGAGCGCACGGTGGAGCTGAGAACCGCCGAACTGAATGCCGCCCTGGATGAAATTACCCAGATGAGCCGTGAAATTATCGAACGTCTGACCGCTGCCGCCGAGCTCCGCGATGAAGACACCGGTCTGCACATTTCCCGGGTCGGCATGTATGCCCGGCACGTGGCGCTTCACCTGGGCATGGATGATGATTTTGTCGATGACATCTCGGTGGCCAGTGCGATGCATGACGTCGGTAAAATCGGCATCCCGGATTCAATCCTGCTTAAGCCGGGGGCTCTGACGGCTGAGGAATTCGATGCGATCAAGCAGCATACGACCATCGGCGAGCGCATTCTGAAAGGGTCGTCGCACCGGATGCTCAAGATGGGGGCCGTCATTGCCGCAACGCATCACGAACGCTGGGATGGCACCGGGTATCCGACCGGTTGCAAGGGGGAGGAAACTCCTCTTGAAGGGCGCATTGTCATGCTGGTTGACCAGTATGATGCCCTGCGCAGCAGCAGGGTGTACAAGCCAGCATTCGACCATGCCAGAGCCTGCGACATCATCCTGAACGGCGATGGCCGCACCATGCCGGGCCACTTTGATCCGAAGCTGCTGGCGGCCTTTGATGAGATCAAGGATGATTTTGCGGCGATTTTCGAGAAAAGCCAGGAGTCGGCGGTGCATGAAAGGGTTGGGGGGTAGGTGCGGCGGGCATGCAAACGGCAGTTTCTCACGCGGTTAGAAGTTGGTGCCTCTAGGCAAGCCGCGGAGTTCGCGGAGAAATTCAAAGGAGTTATGGAGACGACGGTTTTTTGATCCACGAAAAGCACGAAAGACACGAAAAAAGAACCAAAGAATCCGGACATCATCGATATACCGTTTATATACCGTTTCCGTAGGGGCGAATAATCATTCGCCCCTGTTTATTTCAGTTGCTGATCCAGGCAGGGCGAATGTGATTCGCCCCTACAGGTAGGTTTGGTTATTCAAAATTACCGCCCCGCATTCAAATCCTGTAAGACCATCTGCACCAACGACGCATCAAATAGAGCTTTCCGGCATTCCACACCATCGATCTTCCCCCTGTTCATATAACTCAGCAAACGGCACCCGCCGAAACAGAGCGGCAGATAAGCGCAGTCGAGGCATTCGTCGTTCTTCCACACATCAAGACAGTGCGATTCACGGTAATCGCCGACTCCGTCCGCCAGCGTGCCGACCGACAATTCCGGCCACCCCATCAAGGCGGGGCATTTATAGAGAGAGCCGTCGTGGTTGACCACCAGCGAATTGGCAATCTCGATCATGCAGACTCCCATGTTCATCTTTTCCACGGCAAAGCCGCGCTTCAGGGTTTCGCCGCGCAGATGCAGGCCGGCCTCGATCAGCCACGGTTCGCTGCTGGCGACACATGCCGCCGCATGCGGGTCGATCTTTCCCGACTTCGGCAGAATGGGCGAAAACTGCACCGGCCCCATTATTGCCGGGTCGATTCCGGCCTCCAGCATGGCATCGAGCATGGCGGAGAACTCCCGGTAATTTTCCCTGGTATAGTTTCCGCCCGGTTTGATGAGAATGTCGCGGTACACCGCCTTCAGGTTGGCCAGGATCAGGGCGAAGCTTCCCTTCCCGGAGACAAAGGGGCGCTGGCGGTTGTGAATCTCCTCCGTGCCGTCCAGGGTGATCTGGGCGCTGGTAAGGCCGAGGGGGAGCAGCTCCGCCACCACGGCGGGAGTTAGCAGGGTGGCGTTGGTTACCATGGTGAAGGAAAATTTCCTGCCTGCATGAGCCGCCGCCTTGCCCAGAGAAACGGCAATCTGTTTGAGGCGCGGCATGGCCATCAGCGGCTCGCCGCCGTAGAAGCGCAGCTCCACGTCGCGCCCCCGGCCAAGCTGCTCGCGGGTGACATACTCAATCAGCAGAGCTGCTGTCTCCTCGCTCATGGCGATATTTTCCCGGAAATGCCCTTCAAAGCAGTAGGGACAGGCCAGGTTGCAGTCAAGCGTCAGCACAATCGTGGCCGCAAAGGTGGTGGAAGTAGCGTTGGTGTGATCGATCAGCCCCGCCATCTCCTCGCGCTCCGCCGTCAGGTCGTCCGTCCAGAGCAGCAGGCGGCGCAAGGTGTCGCGCTCCTTGTCGCCCAGTTCATCCGCCAGGGCGGCGGCATAGAGCCGTTGCGACACCCGGACGGTGGAACTTTTGCGGGTGGAATGGAGGATAACGGTGTCGGGGCGCGCGGGATCGGGAAACGAAATCATGTAGCGGGACAATGGCATGGTGGGCTCCATATAAGTGAATGGGGAGCCGGGCTCCCCATTCGTGGTGTGTTGCGTGTCAGGCGGGTACGGTATTACTTGCGGGCGCTGCCGGCTCCACCGGCACAGCATACATTTACCATCGCAACATTTTCCACCCCTTCAGCCAATACTTCCAGTTCCATACGTCACCTCCTGGTATAAGATGTGAGCCGATCGGCTCAAGTTTCTAAATGATAGACAAAACGGGCCGGATCTGCTAGAAAAAGTTCGCCGGATGTCTGTTTTTCGCGGCATGACAAAAAATCCTTGACCTGACAGGCCTCATCTTGCGACGAATCGCCTTCACAACTCTCCTCTTCTGGCTCGTGGCCGCTCTCCTGCTGGCGCCGGTCGCGCCGCTGCGCGCGGCGGATGACGATGCGCTTGAAAGCCTCGGCTTTATCGAAGAAGAGCCGTCATCGCTGGTAAATGTATCCCGTTCCCCCCGTCCCGCTTCCCGCATCGCCGAAAACGTTACCGTCATCACCGCTGCCGATATCGAACGGCTCAACGCCCACACGCTGGCCGACGTGCTTCAGACCGTGCCCGGCATTCAGATGGATTATCTGCGCACGCCGAGTACCTTCTCGTTCTTTAATGTCCAGGGCGCGTACGGCACCACGGTGCTGGTACTGGTTGACGGTGTCCGCCAGAACGATTTCCAGCAGGGCATGGCCATCCCCGGTTTGATCCCGGTTCAGCAGATCGAACGGATCGAGATCGTCAAGGGGTCAGCCTCGGCGGCCTGGGGGGCGGCTCTGGGCGGGGTGATCAATATCGTCACCAAATCTCCGGATCCGGATCAGGCGGCGTCCGGAATGGTGTCCGGCTCGCTCGGCTCCAAATTTACGGCGGATGCCCGCGCTGAACTGAGCGGCATCACCGATGACAACCTCAGCTATTACCTGACCGCAGGGCATATTCATTCGGACGGCCTCACCCCCAACACCGGCACCGGCCTGAACAACCTGTATGCCAAGTTTTCCCACCGTTTGCCGGACAATGGTACGCTCACATTCGGTCTGTGGCACCTGAACGCCCGTCCGGGACTGGATGAGGCGGACACCGCCAGTTGGGGCTTTGTCCATGACAACAATGAATATTTGCGCAACAACGTCTTTCTCAAGCTCAACCAGCCGTTAAGCAGCATGCTTTCTCTTGATGTGGACGGCTATTTTACCTACCGGGACGACCACACCAAGTATGGCGGTCTTGATAGCCAGGGCGCCATTGTTTTTTTCAACGATTATGTCTCGCACGAAACGACCCGTGGGGTAAATGCCCGTCTGACCTGGGGCGACAGTCAGCGTAATCTGGTCACCGGCGTTGAATTCGTCAATGCCGATGGTCGCGGGGGGGATCTGCTGAATCCGCCGATGACCTATGACCAGAGCTGGAACAGTTTTGGCCTGTACGCCAACGGCGCCTGGTCAATCGGTCGCTTTACCCTGCTGCCGGGCATCCGCCGGGATTTTACCGGCCTGGCTGGCAATGTCACCAGCTATACCCTGGGTGGCACCTGCCAGCTCACTGACAATACGACCTTGCGCGCCTACGCTGCCGAGGGCTTCGGCCTCCCCTCGCTAAATAGCCCAGGCAGCCTGCAAAAAGTCAAAACCCTCCAGGGGGGCATCGAAAGCGGAGCAGTGCCGTATCTCTGGCTGAAAGGCACCTGGTTCTACAACACCTTGCGCAACAGCCTGTCATCAGGGTTTGTTCCGACAGTCACCGATCAGAACCGCCAGGGCTTCGAGGTTGAAGCCCGTACCACGCCGCTGTACAATATGTCGCTTGCCACGGGTTACACCTACCTGTACGCGACCGACACCGCCAGCGGGGCACGCCTGCAGACCGACAGCAGCCAGGCGGTGCCGCCGCATACCGTCAAGGCCGCCCTGCACTATGACCATTCCGACCTCGGTCTGCGCGGCACCCTGACCGGCAATTATGTCTGGTGGAATGCCGGGCCAACTTCCATGGCGGCGAACCGGGGCATGGTGTGGGATCTGCACCTGAACTGGAAGCTGAATACCAAATCCGAACTGTCGCCGGAACTGTTCTTCTCCGGTCACAACCTGTTCAATAACCTGCAGACCACCGACACGGAATTGTACAGCAATCCAAACCGCTGGTTCGACGGCGGCATCCGGGTGCGGTTCTGATGCGGCGCCTCGTCCTCCTCATACTCGCCCTGGCGACTCTTCTTCCCTCCCTGGCTCAAGCCTATGACGTGCTGATCCTGCAAAGCAGGCGTGATGCGGCTTACGACGAGGTGCTGAAAGGTTTTCACTTCGAAAAGAAGAGTTCCCTGCGGCTGCTGGTGCTGTCCGACTACGCCGAGGTGGACGTTGTCCGCATCGTGCGCGAAGACCGCCCCAAACTGATCCTGGCCGTGGGCGATGCCGCTCTTGCCGCTGCCCGCAAGATTCAGCAGACCCCGGTTGTTGCCGTCATGGCGCTTGGCGTGCACAAGCGGTCGTCACAGGCCAATGTGGCTGGAATCGGCATGTTCGCTTCGCCGGAGCGCTACGTCTCCCTGTTCAGGAGCATGAAGGCACGGCGTGTCGGTATCGTCTACAACCCGGCGAAAAGCGGCTGGTATATGCGTCAGGCTCTCCAGGCCGCGGCAGTCGGCGGCATCGAACTGGTGACCCGCGAAGTTTCCTCCGCCAGGGATACGCTTGGGCAGCTTGCCACCCTGGCCGGCAAAGTAGATGCCCTCTGGATGCTGCCCGACAGTACGGCAGTCACCAGGGAAACAACCGAAGCCTATTTTCGCTTCGGCCAGCAGCATTCCGTACCGGTCATATCCTTTGCTTCAAGTTACCTTGGCCTGGGTGCGGCAGCGGTGCTTGATATCGATCGTGTCGCCATGGGACGCCAGGCGGACGCCATGGTTGCGGAACTTCTGAGAGGCAGCCGTGCGGACGGAGCGCCGCTTGAATTTCCGCGCGGCATAACCGTCAAAACCAATCCTACCGTATTGAAGCATCTTGGCTCATCCATAAGCGAGTGATTTTTCATTGCAATTACTGGCCGTCAGTGCTAGTAGATCTACCTATGTTTGCTGAATAATCTCTTATGCATATTTTCTCATCCTGTGAGTGAATGGCCATGAATTCTTTTCCCCACACACGTTGGTCTTATTTCCGGACCAGCTTTCAATTCAAGCTGTTCCTTATCTTTACTCTGCTGACCTTTCTGGTTACCGGCCTGCTAAGCACGCTGTACATTGCCAGTGAAATCCGTAAAACCCACCGTCATGCCGCCGAGCAGCTTCAGATGCGGGCGCAGCAACTTGCCGACTCAATTCGCCTCCCGCTGTATGCCGAAAATAGTGATATGTTGTGCCATATGGCAGAGCAGGCAGCTGCGGCGCGCGAAATCCGTGCGGTGGTGGTGAGCGCTCCGGGCGGCAGAGTGCTGGCTAATATTCATTCCCCGAACCCTGACGACACCTCTGATGTGATCGGCACGACGGTGGACGTGCGCAGCCTTGTGGGGGATTCCGTCGAATCAGCCATGGCCGGTGGCCGTGACAGCTCTTCGGTCCTGCTTGGTACCGTGCGCATGGAGCAGGGGACTGCGGATCAGTCAAAAGCCATCCGGCAGGTGGTCGTGCTCTCCATCAGCATGGCGATTATCTTCTGGATGTCCGTTTCCCTGTTCTGTTATCTGGTCCTGCGGCAGTTAACCCGCTCGTTCAATGCTCTCGTAAAGGGTATCAACGCCATGCAGGGGGGGGATTTTACTGCACGGATAGATATCCAATCCAATGATGAAGCCGGAAGGGCAGCGCGTGCCGTCAATGATCTGGCACAGGCACTGCAACAACGGAGCGAGGAAAACATATCCCTTCAGGAAGATCGTTTGAAAATTGAACGGCAGATGCTCCAGGCCCAAAAGCTGGAGAGCCTGGGGGTTATGGCCGGCGGCATTGCCCACGATTTTAATAATCTGCTCCAGTCCATTCTTGGTAATGTTGAGCTTGCCTTAATGCAGCTGCCGCCTGAATCAAAATCCAAAAAATATATCGACAACGCCATAAGTTCGGCCAGAAATGCTGCTCATCTCACCAACCTCATGCTGACGTATGTGGGGAAGGGGTTCATCACCAAAAAAGAGCTGAACCTGAATGAGTTGGTTAAGGTGAATGCGGAGATGTTGAGGACTGCTGCTTCGTCGTCTGTTACGTTCGAGCTCTGCCTCTCCCCTGAGTTGCCGGTGATCATGGCGGATGAAGCTCATATTCAACAGGTGGTCATGAATCTGACCATCAACGCGGCGGAGTCCATTGAAAAACAGCCGGGGGTAATCAGGCTTAGTACCGGCGTCCAGAATTGCGATCAGGAGATGCTTGCGCAAAGTCTGGTGGACGATAAGCCGGCTCCCGGACGTTATGTGTTTCTGGAGGTCCGCGATAACGGCTGCGGCATGGACGATGATACCCTTAAGCGTCTTTTCGACCCTTTCTTTACCACCAAGTTTACGGGGCGCGGTTTGGGTATGTCGGCGGTAATGGGGATCATGAGAACACATAGCGGAGCGTTGTGTGTGGAGAGCGAGCCGGGCAAAGGAACTACCTTCAGGGTATTGTTCCCGATCTCGGAATCGGCGCGACCGGCGGAGCTTCAGGAAACGGGCAGACCGCCTCAATCGGATACATGTTCGGTTCTGAAGGGCCCGCTTTCCGGCGTAGTACTGGTGGTAGATGATGAAAGGTCGGTACTGAATGTCTGCTCAAAGATGGTTACACTGTGCGGTTTCACGGCTATTACCGCCTGCGATGGCGTTGATGCGGTTGAAAAATTCCGTGAGAAGTCTGATGAGATTGTCGCTGTTCTGATGGATCTGACCATGCCGAACATGGACGGAATAACTGCCATGAACGAAATCTTTGCCATCAGGCCGGACGCCCGGGTGATCCTGTCGAGCGGTTTCAATGAAGAGGAACTGAGTGAGCGCATCACCGGACAGGTCCCTGCCGGTTTTATCCGCAAGCCATACAGCATGAAGGTGCTTGAAACGGAGCTGCGGAGGGTTGTGAACGGTGAGGAGTGAGGAGTGAGCCGAAATGAAAGCCGGGAACCGTAACAGGGCCCGGCTTTTTATATGGACTTCAGAGCTCAGGAACTGAAAGCGTCCATGCTATAAAATAATGGTATGTCCTGCTGCCGCATCATGAGCGGAATCGGCTTCTTTCTGAAGATCCTCATAATTCATGACATTTCGTCGTACAACAATTTTCGGGGCTGGTGCCGGTTCCGCGTCGATTTCAGCAGTGCCGTCTTTATGCAGTGGCTCTTCATGTGGTGAAGAACGTGTCTCCAGCGGCTTGTCAGGCTCAGGTACAATTGGTTGCTGAACAACATCCGGACTTTTAGCAGCCGCAACGACGGGTTTGTCATGCAGAGCCGGAGGCTGCGGAATGTCCTTCACAATCCGGTCAATCTCCCGGATATTCTGATGATCCATGCTCTGGTGTTGTTTTATGATTTTTGACGCAACTCCTCTGCTTTGAGTTGGCGCCGCTACAACAGAACGATGGGGAGAAAAAAGTACCGCATCCCTGGCAGAGACGCGATGCGTCGTGCCATCAACAGGGTGCGCCCGCGCGATAAACGCTCTCTCCTCAGCAACTCCTGAAGAGATGTTATGATTCATTCGGGGGGGCGCAGCAGTAATTACGGGGGGCGGTGACGTTTCCCGGACAGTCTCATGGGGTACAATATTGTGCTGTACGTCCTGAATCAGCTCCGGTTCAATCTTCTGGTCAGCCGCATTGCAGCTCTCGCCGCCGGGAACAATGTCTTCCGGTTCTGTGGCGCCGGACTCTTCAATTACCTGGTCCGAAGTGTGGGGCCCTTCGAGCTGTGTTGCCACTCCGGTATCGAGGGCTGCTTTCTGATGGACATCGAGCCTCGATTGTAATTCATTTTTTTCGTTCAACAGGGTTTCAAGAGTGTCTTGTATCTCGCGCAACTCTGTCTTCAAACCTGATATTTCAACCTTAAGGCTGCTGTTTTCGCTCCGGAGTACCTGGGTGTCAATGTGGGCAAGTTCCTCTTTGAACTTGAGATGCTTGTTTTCACTCTCCAGAGCTTCCGCTTCCAATTTAGATAGGCCGTTTCCTATGTTCAGTGCAGTGTCGTTGGTTGCGTTGGCGCCGCCGACAAGTTTCCACCCGGCCTCAATTGCCAGATGCAACATGTGAATTTCGCTTGAATCCAGAGACGTGGCGGGTGTAGAGGTCAGTAGAGTTGTCAAATAATCTACCACCAGTGCATCGCCAGTAAACACAACGTCAGGATTAATTATCCCTTCCGAGGTGCTGGTCTCGTTTTTGCCGGTATTTTTTTCCATGACAGAAAACTGCCTTTCAAGAGTCTGAAGCTACCTGTAGCAGGTTATGACAATAAAATAAACTGTTACTGAATGGTCCTATGGGACAACTGATTGTCCTGTGGAGAAAAACCGAACCTGCCATAAATGAAAAGCCCACCAATTCATTCGGTGGGCTTCACTTATCTTCTGTTTATTTGATTCCGTTTTCAAGGATTATTCCGATCCTGATTACCCTCGGAGTAATGCTACATAGCTATGTATCCTGCTTTTTGGTGGCGTATCGGTGATGGTAACCGCCTCCTTGTGAAAACTTGAATCTGATGCAGATCCTACGGAGCGCTACTGCCTCCTACCTACGATTATTCTCAGGCGGAGTATCTCCCATAAGACAACCTCCAAACCAGATTTTCTTCCTACTTCATGATCCCACTATACCACTCCGGAAACGAAATAACAGTCTGTTTAATATTTTTTTACAAGAGTATAATTCAAGAGTTTGGTTCCTGCCTCTTCCCCTGCTAACCGTTTAAGCGAAACAGAGAGGTGGGTGCCTTGATCCGGAGCGGCACGTTGAATATGTCCAATTCGTACGAAGGGGGAAGCGGCGCCAGCCGGGTATTTTTCAATGCCTCTGTCAGAAGCCGGTCGGCTTCCCTTGATCCTGTCCCCTGAAGAATGCGTATTGAAATTATGGTGCCATCCCGCTGAATCAGCAACTCAATCACTCCGTCCTGGCGAAGTGGCTCGGTGATAACTCCAGCCCTGTCCCACCACGCCCCGTTTATTTTCCCGACCATATCAAAATAGTAGTCGCGGATGTCATCCCGAAGCGACATCCCGTTGGCCAGGCTGGTAACGTAGCCGTGTGTCATTCCTAAACCCAATGGGGTGGACATGATCGCCTTGTTTTGAGCATCATGCTCCATTGATGGCGGCTGCTGTTCGGTAAGGTCATTTTCTCCGGCAGATTCCGGTGCCGGTTCAGGCAAGGCAGGCGGCGAATCCTTCAAGGCAGACGTTTTTACCGCTGTGCTGATTGAGGGAGCGAATGCTACTTCCTGGATAACGATAGAGCCCGGGCTTTTTACGCCCGTCCGGGAACTGCATGCAAAAATAACGATCAGCGCAGCTCCAATGTGCAGCACGAGAGAAAGGGCAAGGGCGTATCCCATCCATTGCTTTTTGTTACCGGAACTGCTGTTTTCAGTCAGGTCCTCAGTGCTAAATGTTGTCGTCAGAAGTGTCTCTCCGGTTAAAAAGCGGTACGTTACACACCTTTGTTGCTATTGCTCCCACGTATACCAGAGCAGCCCGGCATAATCCATTGGAATGTTGGCTGCCTCCAAGGGCATAAGCGGGCCGGCCTGATGTGGAGCAATTGATTGCGGCCCGTGAAGCTTTGCTCTGCTGTGGTAATAAACCGGCTTTAATGGTAGGGTTGTAGTATCCCAGCTTAACAGGGAATAAACGGATTTACGTGTTCACACTACTAAAATCGGTACATGGAGCTCTTGCGTATGGGATTGTTTACGGGTGTTGCAAAGAATACGGGAACGCAGGAAACAAAAAAATTTCACACGGATTTTATGCCGTTACTTGTGGATGGCGAAATTATTGAGGCCGGTTTTGTCGTGTTCAGGGACACGCTCCTGTTTACTAATAAAAGATTGATTCTCGTCGATATTCAAGGCATTTCCGGTAAACAGATAGAATATTTTTCCGTGCCTTACCGCAATATTACGAAGTTTAGCGTGCAAACGAGCGACAATTTCGATCTTGATGCCGAGTTGAAAATATGGATTGGCAGCGATACGATTCCGCTTGAGAAAAAGTTTAACAAGGACGTGAATATCTATGAGGTACAGAAGGTGTTGGCAAGACATGGCAATCTGCACCACTTCGCCACGCTTTCCAAAGCGAGTCGCAAATGACTTGCGTGATTCGATTTGCTTACGATCTGCGACGCTGTGACCGATGTAACCGGGGAGGAGTTCAAGAAGCCCGTGGGAGAAAGTACCAAAGGATCTTTCTATGTGCGGCTTGCTTTCAGGTGTAAAAGGAGCACAAAGCTGATGTTCTATTGCGAGCTTATCAAGAAGCCCTTCAAGGAAAAAGGAAGTGTAATCAGCACCGTTATCGGTTCGGAACTGTTCAGGCATGCCCCAGGCAATTATGCAGCGGCGCAATAAGGCAGCAACGGCAGTACTTTTTGAGGTCGGTGAAACCAGCAAACGCAGGCGGCGCGACCAAACATCTATAATGCCTATGATGCAGCAACGACCATCTGTACACATTACATCGGCAGGGGTAGAATCAGCCTCCCAGCGCATGTTGAGCCGGGTAACATCGGCGCTTGAATTACCAAAGGCCACCATATATTTATTCTTCCAGGCGTCCGGATTGGTAATAAACAAAAAAAGACTTTTGTTCGTTTCCTTCCAGTAGTCCATGTACCGGCGCACGGTGTCAGGTGACGGCACATGGACTCCGGTAAAGCGTAATTTCAAAGCTTTGTGCGCCATGCGACCCCTGATATGAGGGTGGTCATACATTAAACCTTCAATAAACTCAGTTTGAAGGGTGGTTAAAATTGTATTTCCGCGCTTTTTAATATGGTGGCTTGCCAGTCCCCAGCCGCCGAACTCTCTATCTTTATCGCGCCAGCTTAACAATGAAACTGCGGTGAGAGACCGTTTGCCTTTGCGGATAACAATATGTTCGTGCTCATTTGGCAGTGCGATTTCACCGGAGACAATGGCGGCGCAAAACGCCTGAACAGCTTTATAATTCCAGGTCCATCGTTCTTTTTTGAATTCTTCTTTGTAACCGTTGCTGTCCAGGTATGCTTTACAGGCTTTTACTATGTAATCCCGCGCCATGGCGTCTTTCAGGGCATTGCCTTTAACGGTATTGAGCAAAAGAAGCTGATGCTCGCCACGCTGCTGCCTGTCTGCAATTTGTTTGATCCTGGCTTCTTCATGTTTTTTTATGATTGCCTGGTCAGATGGGGTGAAGGTTCGCCCCTTGCGGATCTCCGCTGCTTCTTCACGGGCACGCTCTTCATCTTGTGCTTCCAAAGCGGAGTCAAAGGCTTTCTGGGATTCGTATGCTTCTATTTTGTTTCGCCAGGCAAAGGGGAGAGAGGTGAAAAGGTAAAAGGCTGTTGTTTTGCCTTGGTGGTTTTCACCCTCTATCGGTTCTACAGCTGATTTTTTTAATTGTCTGAATATCCAGCTACGTTCACCTATTTCAGCAGTGACTAACTGAGATATTGAATATTTTTCCTGCACATAGTAGGGAATGGGAAGTTTATCCATTGCACCCACCTGTTGACTCTGATAAAAGTAAAGTAATCATGGCTTGGTGTCCCACAGCTCTTTAAAGGTCATTCCAAGGGCATCGGCAACCGCCTGTTTAACTCGGCGAGATGTTTTCCGACCATGCAGCACATGACCGATGCACGAATCAGTAACACCTATTGCCTCTGCTATCCTGCGAGGCTTTATGTTATGCATGGCAAGCAGCCCTCTGGCTAAATCATAGCTGCTTGTTTTTTCAGTTTTGTGTTGTTCCAATTTTGTGCCCATGCAAAAAAACTAACTGAATATTCAGTCATTGTCAACCGAATATTTTAGCAACAACTGACTATCTGGTTGTGGTCAGTAATGGTATACATAACCATCCAGTATCATTACTTATTATTTTAGCAACAACCATAGATCTAAGTTTTTTCATGTTGCAACAATCTGTTGTTGCTGAATGAGGTGCCAAATGGAGTTTAAAGAACGACTAAAAATCTTGCGAAAATCACTTGGCAAATCTCAAAGAGATATGTCTGTATCCGTTGAATCAAGCTATGGGGTCTGGCAGGCATATGAAGCAGGCAATAGCGTCCCGGGATTTAAGGTTTTAGAATCAATCGCCCGCATGGGATTCAATGTTAATTGGTTGTTAACAGGTGATGGGGAAATGAAGAAGCCGGTTCGACTGTCAGAATCGGAGGCGCACGAGGCTTTGAAGAAGAGACTTAAAGATCTGCCAAGGGCAAGAGGAATGCAGGCTCATATATTAACCCTCGAGTTTAACGGAATAAGCGAAGAAACATATAAAGCGTATGTATATGGTGATTATCTTCCGACAAAAGATGAGTTGGAAGGCCTTTGTAAATCAGCTGGTGGATGGACTTTTGAAACCGGAACAATGTCGACAAGGGATGAAGAAGCCGAAGCGGAAATTACCAAGCGGATAGATGAGCTGATCAAGTCACATAAAGCAAGTAAACAGGTTGACATCGAGCTGTTAAAAGAGATCGTCACAGAGATTGAAGAGGCATTATTCAAATCTGCGATTAAACTTGAACCTGCTAAAAAAGCTGAATTGTTGGCCCTGGTCTATGACTACGCAACTGAAAGTGAAGAGAAACGAGCAGGGATCAAGGAGCAGGTACAGCGGCTGTTACGACTGGTAAAATAAAGAAGAATGAAATATGCGTGCAATAATGAAGTAATGATACAAAATAGTAGCCAAACTGCACGCACTTACGTGTAGAATTCCGGCGATTTATTAACAAAAGAATTACCCGCGCAAATTTGCCCGGTTTTCCCGAATTTACATAAAATTGACTTGATTCGCCTATTTTTTGCGGGCACAATCTTTCCGGCGCTCGATCACGTTTAAACCCGCACCATTCCTAATCAGATCCCATCAAATCCCACACGATTCCTGAAAAACCCACATCAAATGGTTGCATAAGAATGTATTGCCTCTTCACATGAGTGACCTTTTTGCCAAATTATTTACAGAAGTGAGCACAGAGTGCAAACCTTTGCCAGCAAAGGGCTGGCGGCCTCCTCCTGTAGTTTGATTCCTATAGTAAAAATCTTTACCTGTAGTTGTGACGGTAAAGCTGTGGAAAATTGCGGGGCGGGTAGTTACAACATGGAGGGGAGAGTGCCTACAAATTTAGAACATTATAGTACTTCTCATTTAAAGCCTTGCTGGGTTTATACTCAATCGAACTTGAATATAATAGTTCGATCTTCAGGGTGTGGAGGAGAGTGATTCAATGAATAGCTTGGATCTGTTACTTTCAATTATAGGCACTGTAGCATTTCTTGTGGCAATTAGTGATTCTTACGAGAAACGGCTTGGAAACAGGACACAAAAACTTCGCACAAGTTCTATATCAATCGGCGCAGAAATCTGCCCCGCTTGTGTAGGCATTGTTTATCGAAATTGTCGGCTACTTTTGAATTCCTCACTAATATGTGTCATGAATTGAATTCCTCACACATAACTCTTTAAATAATATGTGAGGAATTCCCCTCGGGGCGATTATGCTGACATAATGTGCTTTCAACATTAATATTAGTAATCCTGAGTAACCATGATGTGTTCGCAACCGAAAATTAAAACGGTTTATGTCTCCCAAATTGCCCGATATAACTAGGGTCTGTAAGGTACCTCATATATTCTTCCCCCAATGTTTCATCTTGGTCATCTATAACAACATTGTTGAGGTCTTCTTGTGATTCGGAAGGATTTCTGTTCTGGGTCTCAATAGGCTGAATGGTATTCTTAGAGCTTTTAATCATTGAGAAAACAAGATAGAGCGCTATACCTGCACATGCAAACGCCAAAATGCTGACTCCTCTTTCTTTGGCGCCGAAACCTATTACAAGCATGAATAGTAAAAATCCCAGTACCAAGCTCCATCGAAATATCTGCAAGCCTAAACCCATTTTTCTGATTTTATGTTCAGTTAATCTGTTCGCCTGTTCTCCTGTAACAATCATGGATATTTCCCCCTATCCGTAAATGCTGAGATAACACTTCAAAACTATTGTTAATTTTCATTTTTTGACTTTGGTACTCTTTTCGAAAATTTCATTAGGAAGAGGATCAGTAGGAGTGTCCCAAAAGAAATAATGGTCGTTTGATATGAAGTCTGAATAATTGGTAGTTTCACCGCAACACAGATGACCCCAATTAGACCTGCCACGGCTATTGATATTGCAACCACAATTGTCCAAAGTTGATAGAACATTCCTCCCCGTCCATTAAAGAGAGCAATAAGTGCTGGTCCAGCTAAAATCATAATGACGCAGGCCATCAATATTACTGCACTAAGCAGTTTATCCCCATTTGCAGTATCTGCTGAAGCTCCAACTCCCAAAATGTACCAATGCATAATTACCTACCTAAGGATTGTATAGTCACAATATTTGCTGGAATTCAGGAGGTTGATTGATAAGTTGTCAGTCGTCTTTGTGGTGAATATTGTACGGTAGATTGCTTAATCCTGGGTTTGTCATGGTTTGAATACTACTTCCAGAATAAGAATTGCAGATTTTAAAGCATGCCGGAAAATATATGATTATCGCGATGAGGCCAGCAAACATGGATCCTAAATAATACCAAATAAGTACTAATGGGGTAAGGATCAGAAGTAGGCCAACAAATGAAAGAACTGTTTTTGTAATGTGTTTGGTTACTTTACCGGTTGAGAGTGGCTGAGTTTTCATTATTGCAATTCCTTGTTGCGCTGGAACAGCGAAAGGGACGGTTGGTTGATCTGATTGAAGTTGTTAGGTGTGCATATCTAGTGGTAATTATACAACCTACGATTGTATTTATCAATTATTATCTAGCTGTAGTATGTGTACCCGCTCATCTCATAGTTGTAATGTACCCAAGAAAAGGGCACGGACTATGGGAATTCTTACAAGTCGAGAAATTGGGGAAAGAGTGCGGGAATTCCGCAAGCGGCGAGGCTTAACTCAAGAACAGTTGGCAGAAATTGTTAGTGTTACATTTCAGCAAATCCAGAAGTATGAAAACGGTTTTAACCGGATGAATACCGACAAACTACAAGCTATCGCCCAAGCTTTATCAGTTCCTGCCTCGTCTTTTTTCGATGACGATAAAGGGGAAGAACGGTTGCTTTCTGAGCAGGAACGGAAGCTTGTGAACGGATTCCGCTCAATACCCAGTTCCGAAGTTCGGGAATTCCTCGTAGAGCATCTCTTGAAATCTCCTTGAAGTGGTGAGCAGGATCATCCTTCGACTCCGTGTTTCACTGAGACACTGTCTGATGTGTGTAAAACGACTCTTCTCACAAAAAAAGCCAGACTGTAAAGTCTGGCTTTTCATGTTTCAGTTGTGGCTAACGTCGGCTATGCCCGAGCAGTGGTGTAATGTCTTCAATGTCTCATAGTATTAGAATTTAGTGGAGAAATGTGGGCGTGAAGTGGAAGTAATATGGAAATGATATGGAAATGATATGGAAGTAATATGGAAATGAAATGGAAGTAATATGGAAATGAAATGGAAGTAATATGGAAATGAAATGGAAGTAATATGGAAGTAATATGGAAGTAATATGGAGTCGGGGTAGCAAGAACCATTCGCGGGGGCGGAACGGCTCAACAGCAGTTGTCACAGATTCAGATACTTATATAGTGTCTGTCTGCTACATTTATATTCCCTTGCAACTTTCGCCTTCGGCACACCAGCGGCAATCTTCGCTCTGGCTTCTGCTGCCTGGTCATTTGTTAACGAAGCTTTCCTGCCTTTGTAAACTCCCTTCTGTCTTGCAATTCTAATCCCCTCAGCCTGCCGTTCGCGGATAATAGATCGTTCGAATTCAGCAACCGCTCCCATAACTGAAAGCAGGAGGACGGACATTGCGCCGTCATCACCGGTGAAGGTCAATCCTTCTTTGACAAACTGAACTGAAATTCCTCTTGAGGTCAAATCCTTAACCATTTGTCTGAGGTCAACCAGATTTCGGGCAAGCCTGTCCATTGAGTGAACAAATAATAGATCGCCTTCACGAAGGAACCGGATCATTTCCTGAAGGGCAGGGCGGTCGGTTGATTTTCCCGAAACCTTGTCAGTAAAACTTCGGTGAAGCTCAATTCCTTCAAGCTGGCGTTCCGTATTTTGATCTGAAGACGAAACTCGAATGTACCCTATGCGTTGACCGACCATAAATTACCTCATTGTGTCAATTAAGGTAGTGTAAGTGACATATATGTAAATAAAATCAAAAATACCACTCTAAATTAACTTTTTATGAGCCGGATGTCAACTGTTAAGCAGGGTACACTCTATATATACAACTAGTACCGCAAGAATTTTAATAATATCCTGTATGTTTTCTCACAGCATTTTGTTGAGGAATTAAAACAACTAACTGATATGTGATATGTTACGACTATAACTACAAGTTGGAGGAGAGAAAAAATGAGTAACAGATTCAAGCCCGTAAGGATAAAAGGCCCCAGCCAGGGATACTGCCAAATATGTTGCAAATTTGGCGCTTTGACGTATGACCACGTGCCTCCACAGGGAGCAACCAGGCTGACGTCTGTAGAGATCAGGACTCTTTCTCAATCCTTTGGAGGCGCTACAGCAAAACCTGCTTACTCTCAGAATGGTATGAAATTTCGCACGATATGTAGCCACTGCAACAATGTGAAGCTTGGTGCTAATCACGATCCACATCTAATTGGACTCTGTGATGAGCTCACAACTTACTTGCGTGCCGTCGTTCATGGAAATTTATTCGTTGGAGACAAGAGAAAGTTTATAGTCAAACCACAACGAATAGCAAAAGCTGTGGTAGGTCATTTGTTAGCCGGGTGCGTGCCAGAGAGCCATGATGTCGAACCTATATCAGCCCCTGTGCCTGACACCCTGCGTGATTACTTTATGAACGAAAATGCACCATTGCCAAAGAATGTTGAAATCTATTATTGGCTATATCCTTCCAACATCCAGAAAATTCTAAATTATTTTGTTTTTGCAGATATACGCCACAAGGATTTCATTTCCGCATCTGTTTTGAAGTTCTTCCCGTTGTCGTTCATGCTACTGTGGGATAAACCCCAGTCAGTAACTGTCCCTCACCAACTTTTGCTGCCACGGAAAGACATAGGTATCGACGAGATGGAAGTTCTTGAGGTCGATTTCCAAATCATCCCACCAACCAATTGGCCAGAAGCACCCAGTGATAACGGTTACGTGTTGTTTAATGACTCTGTGACGGCTGTTGCACAGGAAAAAAACAAAAGGATACGATAGAATACCCATCAAACAGTGGTAGGCGGTCTCTGCTTTGCTAAGCTGCTGTATGTCACAGACGTTAGACGAGGTTGAAAATGGCAAAAAAATTCCCACAAGGGCGCTGCATACATTGCCTTGAAGAGTTTAGTTCTCTCACATCAGATCACGTATTTCCTGATTCATGGTATCCGGAGACAACACCCGATAACCTGGAAAAGTGGCAGATGCCGGACACTAAAAATGACGGAACCACCTTATTCATGAAAATAAAAAACAACAAATAATAGTTGCATGTCGTTCTCAATTGGATTACAAATGCAATCATTATGAGAACGGAACTTAAGAGCGTACAGAAAAAATCGACAGGTCTTGCGGAGACTCTGTTCAGCGACTACCGGCGACGTATCCTGGCACTCTTGCTGTTACGTCCCGACGAGCATTTCCATGTCCGGGAAATTTCCCGGCTGACAGGGGTTCCGTCCGGTTCGATGCACCGGGAATTGAAGCTGATCACCGATGCCGGGCTGCTTTCGCGACACTTGGCGGGGAATCAGGTACGCTATCAGGCCAACCGGGATTGTCCGATCTTCCATGAACTGGCCGGGATTTTCCGCAAAACATGCGGCCTGTCGGATATCATCCGACTCGCCTTGCAGCCATTGTCCCCGGCTATCATAGCGGCGTTTATTTTCGGTTCTGTAGCCAAAGGAGAAGAAAAGGCAACCAGCGATGTTGATGTCTGTGTCGTCGGCACGGCATCATTCACTGACGTTGTGATGGCCCTGGCGGATATGAACCAGAAAATTGGCCGGGAAATCAATCCGGTAGTCATGTCCTTTGATCAGTTCGCTGTCAAGCTGGCTATTGGTGAGCAGTTTACAACTCGTATAATGAATGAACCGAAACTATTTCTGATAGGTGACGAGCATGACCTTGGAAAATTTGCATAACCTGGAAAAAATCGGGCAGTTAAAAAGCCATGTAACCGGCAAGGAGGAGATGCAGCGACTGCTTGAGGCGGCCCGTCGCAATCTGGCCGATGCCGAGGTGGAGGTAATCAGCAGCGAAACTCGTTTTGACAGCGCCTACAAGGCCATCATGCAGCTTGCCCTTGCCGCCATGATGGCGAATGGTTTTCGGCCCGATACTAGCAGGCCTGGACATCACATGACAGTAATCCAGTCGCTGCCCCAGACAATCGGCCTGCCAACCGCACGAATGACTGTACTCGATGTTCTGCGCCGCAAGCGGAACCTGACGGATTATTCCGGCGGCTGGGTCGATGAAGTCTCCATGGAACAGTGCATTATCGAGGCAAAGGATCTGCTGCGGGATGTCGAAGCATGGCTTCAAGCTCAGCGACCAGAGTTGATCTGATTTAACCCCGAATTTGAACAATAGGATCCACCATGCCGTTATCTTGGAATGAAATACGCGACCGCTCCCTGACATTCAGTCGTGAGTGGGCAACAGAATGTTCGGAAGACGCCGAGGCCAAGAGCTTCTGGGATGGTTTCTTTAACGTCTTCGGCATAACACGGCGACGGGTTGCGTCCTTTGAAGCGCCAGTCAAGAAGGGTGACGGCCAGGGTGGTTTCATCGACCTGCTCTGGAAAGGGGTTCTGCTGGTCGAGCACAAATCACGCGGTAAGGATCTGGAACGGGCCGCCCGACAGGCCTTCGACTATTTTCCCGGCCTGAAAGAGCGCGATCTGCCCCGCTATGTGCTGGTTTCCGACTTTGCCCGTTTTCGCCTGTTCGATCTGGACAGCAACGAACAGCATGATTTCACCTTGGCAGAACTCCCCAAGCACGTCCGTTTGTTCGGCTTTATTGCCGGCTACCAGACCCGCAGTTTCGGCCAGCAGGACCCGGTCAACGTGCAGGCCGCCGAGAAGCTGGGCAAGTTGCACGATCAGTTCAAAGCCACCGGCTACGACGGTCACGCTCTAGAGGTTCTGCTGGTTCGGCTCTTATTCTGCCTGTTTGCCGAAGACACCGCTCTTTTTGAGCGTCGCCTGTTTCAGGATTATTTGGAGCAGCGCACCAGTGAGGACGGCAGCGACCTGGGGATGCACCTGGCCCAACTCTTTCAGGTGCTGGACACCCCGCCTGAAAAGAGGCTGAAAACTCTCGACGAGCAGATGGCAACCTTTCCCTATGTTAACGGCCAGCTGTTCGGTGAAATGCTCCCCATTGCCGCCTGCGACCGGGCAATGCGCGAAACCCTTCTGGACTGCTGCGCCCTAGATTGGAGTCGCATCAGCCCGGCTATTTTCGGATCGCTCTTCCAGAGCATCATGGATACCACCGCCCGTCGCAATCTGGGTGCCCACTACACCGGTGAAACCAACATCCTCAAACTGATTCACCCGCTTTTTCTGGATGAACTGTGGACCGAGTTCCACAAAGTTAAGCGCAACAAGAACCAGCTTTTCGAGTTTCTGAAAAAGCTCTCCAAGCTGACCTTCTTCGACCCGGCCTGCGGCTGCGGCAACTTCCTCGTCATCGCTTACCGTGAGTTGCGCCTGCTGGAACTGGAGGTACTGCGCCATGTCCGCCAGAATGATCAGATGCTGCTGGATATCTTCCAGTTGATCGGCGTCAACGTCGATCAGTTCCATGGTATCGAAATTGAGGAGTGGCCGGCACGTATTGCCGAAGTTGCTCTCTGGCTGACCGACCATCAGATGAACCTGAAGGTGTCGGAGGAGTTCGGCCAGTACTTCGCCCGTCTGCCGCTGAAGAAGGCGCCCCACATTGTCCATGGCAATGCGCTGCGGATAGACTGGAATACTGTCGTTTCGGCGCATCGACTGTCGTATCTGCTGGGGAATCCACCGTTTCTTGGGAAGTCGCTGCAAAGCGCCGCGCAGAAAGAAGAACTTGCAGCGGTGTTCCATGATGTAAAAGGGGCGGGTGTGCTCGATTACGTGGCTTGCTGGTATCGCAAGGCTGCTGACTTTATGGCCGAGAATACCGCTATTCGTGCATCCTTTGTCTCCACCAACTCAATCACCCAGGGGGAACAGGTCGGCATCCTCTGGCCTGACCTTTTCCGACGTGGAGTCAAGCTCCACTATGCCCACCGTACTTTTCAATGGAACAGCGAGGCGCGGGGTAAGGCGGCTGTGCATTGCGTGATTATCGGCTTCGGTTTGCAGGAGGTAGCTGAAAAATGGCTATTCGACTACGACACACCGAAGAGCGAACCGCACGCTATCAAGGCTGACAACATTAACCCGTATCTAGTGGATGGGCCAAATGTAGTGCTTCAAAACAGGACAAAACCTTTATGCTCGGTTCCACCAATGATATATGGCAGCAAGCCTACTGATGGCGGGAACTTGCTGTTGTCTCCCGAAGAAAAACTAAAATTACTCGTTGATGAGCCTCTCGTAGAAAGCTGGATTAAACCGTTTTTGAATGCAGACGAGTTTCTTTACAACACTCCTCGATACTGCTTGTGGCTCGTGGGCTGCCCGCCAGAAACCTTGCGAAAAATGCCGAATGTGTTGCAACGTGTCGAGGCAGTGCGAACAATGCGTCTTGCCAGTACAAAAGTACCGACTCAAGAGCTGGCAAACACACCTACTCTTTTCGGGGAGATTCGGCAACCAAAAGGTACATACCTCTTGGTTCCAGCACACTCGTCAGAGAACAGACTTTATATCCCCGTTGGCTACCTATCGACGGATGTCATTTGTGGTAATGCCAATTTCGCGATTCCGAACGCCAGTATTTACCACTTCGGTATATTTTCCTCCACCATGCACAACGCCTGGATGCGCTCAGTCTGTGGTCGCCTGGAAAGCCGTTATCGCTATTCTGCAGGAATTGTTTACAACAATTTCCCCTGGCCCGAACCGAGCGACAAGCAGCAGGCAGCCATCGAAACCGCCGCGCAGGCTGTTCTTGATGCCCGTGCAAAGTTCCCCGCCTCCACCCTGGCTGATCTCTACGACCCTCTAACCATGCCACCGGAACTGGTCAAGGCACATCAGATCCTTGATCGGGCTGTTGATTCCGCTTATGGCAAAACCACCTTCAAGACCGAAGCTGAAAGGGTGGCGTTTCTGTTTGAGCGCTATCAGCAATTGACTGTCCCATTGGGACTGGTAGAAAAAACGGCAAAACGAGGTGGGAAGAAAGCGGCACAGCAAACAGAATGATGATTATTGCCTTAGTATGACGATGAATTCGTTTCAGGAGGTCAAATGGAAGCATTACCTGCAACCCGACTCAAAGAATTGTATGCAAAATTTCGCGATATTTCTCCATGGAAAGATTGGCATCAAAGTTTTCTTGCTGAAGTAAGTTACTTCAAAGAGCTTTCCGATGAGGATTTTATTAAACCAGAAAATCAGGAGAAACTCTGGCGGGCTAGAGGAATTAGCGGAATCGGCCCAGGGGAGGCGGTTAATGTCAAGGGTGCCTACGCCGATGCCGAAATAGCAAATCAACTCCTCCAGTTGCGTAATAAAGTGTGGCCTGAAGATTCACAAAAACAGGCTAAAGCAATTAATGAGGCATATGACTCCATTATGAGTCTGGTTCAAAAAAGGTATTGCCCGAATCAACGTCCTCTCGCCAAACAAAGCCGCCTGTTTACCGCTTTAATGACCAATGAATTACATACTTGTTATACATGGGATGCCCGTAAACGACTGCAGGAGTTCGTTCTTGGATCGGTTGAATTTGAAATTACGGAAGGCGATGTACTGGTCAGGGCACGATTGCGTGAAATTCTCGGCAAGGAAGAGTCTGTTGAAGAAAGCATTTGGCGAGCAATGTTCTGCTGGTGGCTGTATGAAAATTATGCCCCTATAAAAAGAGAGGAAGATCCCGCACTTAAATCTTCTGACACTCCTGGCGATGAAGATGCTGATGACGCCGTCGAAATGCTGGATATTTGGCCGGCAATCAAACAAAGAAAAGGGTTGCAAGCCATAGCCAATTACCATGAAGCATTGCGCATGGTAATTTCCGCTGCAAAAGGTGGAGCATCACCAGATGACATTGTAGAAACAATGCAGAGTAATCCAGAGTTTTCCTCGATCAAAGCTAACTCGTGTCGAGCAATTTTCAATCTCGTGCGCACGTTCGGTTTTTTGGAAAACCGAAATGGCTTGTGGTATCCCTCTGACGACGGTGAACAGCTTATCGAATACGATCCTGCTGATGTTTTGGTAAAGAAACTTTTGATCCAGGTATTCGGTATGGCACATTTGCTAAAGGAGATTGGCGATACTCAACCAGTCGAGAAGAAGGTAGTCTACAGCTTTCTGAAGGAATTGTGGCCTAACTGGACTTCGGACTTCATGCCAAGCTCGCTTATTGCATGGTTCCGGTGGTTGGGACTTGTGAGCTTTGATGAAAGCGGCCGCTGTGTCCTTACCGATTACGGCACTTACTGGTACAAAAAACTTCCAGCAAAGGGAAATATCCCAAGGTCTTTGCAGCCGTTTGTGGATGTCGATGTCCTTGCAGTGGAAGAGCCCGAGACCGGGGTTGTCGGGGACTTGGAAAGCATCCCCTTCGATCTGGTTTGGCAGGCGTTTCAGGATGATGATGAGCTGAAAAAATTTGTATTCGGTAGAGAACAGGTTGAAGCATTGCACCTTGCGTGGCACTGCAATCCTCAAAAGCGATTTGTACTTTTGTCAGGGCTGTCTGGGACGGGGAAAACGGCCCTTTTATTTCACTATGCTCGAATCTACTGCAATCTCAAAAATATTGAAACAAAAGCTCATCGTGCGATAATTGCCGTTTCTCCTGATTGGCGCGATCCTTCCGGACTTCTGGGCTATTTCAACGCATTACATGCTGATCCCACCTTCCAGGCCGAGCCTGCCCTACGAACTGTAATTGCAGCATCACGAAATCCGGGACTTCCGTACTTTCTGATACTCGATGAAATGAATCTGGCCAGGGTTGAGCGATACTTCGCACCTTTCTTGTCGTCAATGGAGAGCGGTGAACGGCTTTTCCTACATGCCCATGATGAAATGGTCAATGACGTCCCTCCCAGTATCCCTTGGCCCAAGAATCTTTTTGTGGGTGGTACGGTCAACATGGACGAAACAACCCACCCGTTTAGTGATAAAGTTCTGGATCGTGCTTTCACTCTTGAGTTCTGGGATGTCCGTCTGGAGGAATTCTTTAATGGCCGGGCAAAATCGAACGGGGGAATGCGCCTTAAACAGATTGAAGATCTGTTGCAACTTGTAAATCAACAATTGTACAAAGTTCGCCGCCATTTCGGCTATCGCACTGCTGGGGAAGTTCTCGATTTCCTGAATATGGTCGATGGAATTTCGACCCAGGATGCCCCCAGGATCTGGAACTTGGCCGATCAGGCTTTTTTTTCGAAAATCCTGCCACGCATACGTGGAGAAGAGTCACCGACTTTGATTGAAGTTCTGAAAGAAATACATGCTCTCTGTAAGCAAAAGGAGATGAAGTATTGCACCAACAAAATTGAAGCGATGCAGGAACGGCTTAAGGCAACAGGGGTAACTCGGTTCTGGTCGTGAATAACCTCAAACTACGAACATACAATGGCGACTTGATACCAGTTGCCGCCGGACAGCAACTTAGCCTCGAAGAAACCAGAGAATATGAGGTGGTTTTTGACGGGGAAATTGAAGCTTGCCAAGTGTTTTGGGGAGATATTCTTCTTGAACCGGATTCGAAGGGGAGACTGTCCATTCGCCCTGGTTACTGGGTGGGGGATGCAGAACTCCGAATAGAAGGCTCAGCGGAGCCCTTATCGGTGCCTGTCCGTGTTCAACCACGCGAAGAAAAACTTCCGGATAGTCTTTGGGTTGCTATGCTGCAGGATCTTGAAGCGTGGTTGCCGGGTGTATCCACCGGGATTGAGGGTGGGCGGGACGGTCAGGTTGGTGAAACAGGGGTGTCTGTCCCACTGATTGCAGAAGCTTTGATTCCTGTCATCGCCACGTTTGAAAGAGCAATTCGTGCAATATTGGAATTTCCCCGACGATTAGATGTCAGTATACTGGATGATGTCCCTTTGCGAATGGTGCGTCGTGTGGACCGGGAAACATTGAATTGGGTCTCACGTCACCCGGAATTTCATGCACACCTCGATCCCTGGAAGAGTTTGGAGCTTACGGAACAGCAGCCAACTCTACCTCAGCGAAAAACAATCGATATTCTCGACCATCCCGCTAATCGGTACATCTCTTGGCTAATCCGTAGAGTGGAAAATGTGCTAAGAATAACAGCCGAGGGACTGGAATTGGCATGCAACGCAAACCCGACAGATGACAATGTCTTCTGGTGCCATTCTCGTGCGAAACGCTTACGGGAAGGAGCAGACCGGATCTTCAGAATATGGAAAACCTCTTTCCTTTCGGATATCCTCTATGAACCGCTATCAGAAGCAGCCCTTCTAGTTGTCTTGGACGATCCCGCCTATACACGTGTCCATAAGATCGGCAGACTGTTCATCAATCCTCTATTTCAATTCAATAATGAGGGGACAAAACCGCAAGCATCCGTTCGCCCGAGTTTTTCCATATACGAACTTTGGTGTTTCCATGCTATTGGCGGGCAACTTAAACAACTGCTTCCGGATTGGAATTACGTCTCACCTGGTATGAATAACTTGCTTGGGCACACGGCAACTGGTGAAGGAGCTCTTCATCGACTGACAAATCAGAACGGCGATAAAATTGAGGTGCTTTTCAATGCAACATTCGCCGGTTATTTTAGCCGCTCAGGTAAATCGCGCTGGTCGATTTCAGCAGAACGCCGCCCGGACATAATTGTGAGCTTCAAACCTGAACAGCACGAGGGAAAATGGGTATCGCTTGATGCCAAATACCGAGTTGGACGTAATAGTCTATCTGATGCTTTCTCCTCAGCACACATCTATAGAGATGCACTCCGATATACCGGGTACGGTGGTCAGTGTCTGGCTTCCGTATTGTTGTCACCATCGAAATCAGACGACTCGTTAGAATGGTTTGCTGATGAATACCTTGAGACCTATCACGAGGGGATCTGGGTGCTTAAGCCTGGATTGTCCAACCGTGAGATTGGTCAATGGTTAATCAGGCTTCTGTTGAACTGAAAGTTCCATACTGAATTGTAATAGACAGGGCAGCATGAACAGTCAATTTAACGAAATAGCGTCTTGGCGAGTTGTATGCGAACTATTCCGCCGTTTTCCAGGAAAGTTCCAAGTAATTGAAACACATCCAGGCGGTGGTATGTACGACTGCCTATCAATTTTCTGTAACTCTCAACATGTTGCAGACTTTAACCGCGCTGGGAGCTTTCATGTCTTTGATTCGAAAGGTGGGCAACCTCCGATTGATATATGGCGTTCTTTGGCGGAGGAAAACATTCAGGATGTCCTCGATCAGGTGTGCAGAAGTCTTGGCCTTCAAAGCCCGACAAAATTGCCACCGAGTACCCCGGAGGTTGTTGTCTACAGATTTATCGCGGCCCTTCTAGGCCATTCAGCGTTTGGTAAAGTAAATTGGGAATGTCGAAACGGCTACTTTGATACTTCCGGAATGGAAGAATGTAGCATTAACAAGGCTTTTAACTCGTTTCCAGAAGCTAAAGAACGGAGCAGAATACCTCTCGACAACGATCTTCTGAATATCCCGGCTTATCGTTTCTGGTTTGTTAAGAAGAATGGAAAACCTGTCATATGCCTGGAAACTTCCGGAGCAGCTTGGAATAATGAAGGGCAATCATTTGATCTCTCTGCACTCTACAAAAAAGAAAAAAGGATATGGCCGTTAGTTTGGGCAGTGGCAAGCCATTTGTTACCATAAAGATATAATAGTCGACCACAACTTGAAAACATGAAAATAGTTAGATTGGAGAGATGTTGACTGAAAAAGACTTTCTGGATAAATGCCTGTTACTGGACCTAGAGACCGATGGCAGCAAGCTCTATCACATCGGTGCTGTTTATTCGGGACAGACATTTGAACGAAAAGGACGTTTCGACCTCCGAACTGCGCTGAAAGACCTAGACACATTTGCCTCTGGTGCCGAGTATGTACTCGGCCATAACCTCTTGGGCCATGATTTCCCTGTCCTTGAGTCGCTGGCACCTGATCTCCGCCTTCTGCACAAACCGGTCGTCGACACCCTCTATCTCTCCCCCCTGGCATTTCCTGAAAACCCCTATCATCGTTTAGTCAAAGACTACAAGCTAGTTCGTGATTCAATAAACGATCCGGTTGCCGATGCACGCCTGGCAGCCTTGGTCTTAGGTGACCAATGGGAAAGTTTCATAACTCTCGGGAAAGCCAACGGAGATATTCTCTCCTTTTATCGCTACTGTTTTGAAGAAAATAGCAATACCTCTCTCCACAGCAACGGCTTGAAAGATATTTTCACCGCCTTAGGTGCATTGCAAATTACCGAGAACGATGCCTTCGCCATCTTTCAGAAGTTTACGGACAATAGAGCATGTGAAACTGCCGTATCCATGGTTTCTTTCAAGTATCTCCTGCATCCGGATAAACGACCGGCACTTGCGTACTGTCTGGCTTGGTTGACGGT
>MGZJ01000032.1:138612-159164 GCA_001802645.1 Geobacteraceae bacterium GWC2_53_11
AAGATGTCATTCCTATTCTTCGCGAGTTACGGGATGTGTCATGTAATGATCCTTCCTGTAGTTGGTGCCTGAATATTCATAATCCGGCTCAGCAGTTGCAAAAGTTTTTCGGCTACCCCACCTATCGTGCAACCCCTGCAACCGTTGATGGCACAAGCCTGCAGGAAGCGATTGTTCGCTTTGGCATGAGTGACAAACCCCAGCTCGCCATACTGCCCACGGGAGGCGGCAAATCCCTTTGCTACCAGATACCGGCCCTGGCGCGTAACTTCCGGCGGGGTGTCCTTACCATTGTCATCTCACCCCTGCAAGCGTTGATGAAGGATCAGGTTGATGGTCTGGCTTCGAAGACCGGCACCATGTTTTCCGCTGCCATTTACGGCATGCTTACGCCGCCTGAACGTGGTGAAATACTGGAGCGGGTGAGGCTGGGCGACATAGCTATTCTCTATGTATCGCCTGAGCAGTTGCGCAACAAGTCTCTTGCTGATGCCATAAGCCAGCGTGAAATCGGCTGCTGGGTATTTGACGAGGCCCACTGTTTATCAAAGTGGGGCCACGACTTCCGACCGGATTATCTTTACGCCGCTCGCTTTATCCGAGAGTTCTCCCAGCGGCAGCAGACACCAATTCCGCCAATTGCATGTTTTACCGCAACTGCCAAACGTGACGTTATGGAAGAAATCACCGACCATTTCCGGCGAGAACTGGGACAGGAACTGGAGGTTTTCGAGGGTGGCGTAGAACGTCAAAATCTTTCATTTGAAATCCAGCTTATACAAGGCGCTGAGAAGTATGAACGTATTCACGAGATCCTGGCTGACCGTCTTCCGCGACCGGAGATGGGCTCTGCGGTGATTTACGCAGCGACGAGGAAGGAAACGGAAAAAACCAGGGACTTCTTGCTCAAGAAAAACTGGTCGGTTGAGGCATATCATGCCGGGCTGGAAACTCCGGAAAAGCGACGGGTGCAAGATGAATTCATCGGAGGAAAGACGCAAGTTATCTGTGCCACAAACGCCTTCGGGATGGGAATTGACAAGGACAATGTCCGGTTGGTGATCCATGCGAATATCCCTGGCTCTCTCGAAAACTATATACAGGAAGCGGGGAGGGCCGGCAGGGATACCAAGGATGCTGAGTGTGTCCTCCTATACAGCGAACTGGATATAGAGACCCAGTTTCAGTTGGGCGCCATGTCGCAACTTAGCCAACACGACATCAGTCAAATCCTTCGGGGATTGCGTCGAGCCAAACGTGGCAAGGACAATGAGATAGTCATTACCGCCGGGGAGTTGTTACGGGATGAGCAGGTTCATACCGGCTTCACAACCGAAGATCAAATGGCCGATACGAAAGTGAAAACAGCTATTGCATGGCTGGAACGGGCTGGTTTGGTTGAGCGCAACCAGAATAATACCCGGGTATTCCAGGGGCAACCGTTAGTCAGAAATTTAGAAGAAGCAGAAGTGAAAATATCTTCTCTGAATCTTTCTGCATCAAAAAAGAAACAGTGGCTTGCGGTTCTAAGCGCGTTGTTTAACGCTCGAAAAGATGAAGGGATGAGTGCTGACGAATTGGCTGAGTTGCCTGAATTCAAAGCGCAAGCCGGTGAGGCCCCGGAGCAGCGAACTGTTGCCGGCGATACAAAGACGGTACTGAGGGTTCTACATGAAATGACCGAAGCGGGGTTGATCAAGCAGGGTGTTCTCTTGAACGCCTTTATCCGATACAAGGTCGGTGATCATTCCCGCCTGCGCTTTGACAAAGTCTGTACCCTGGAACAGGCTATGCTTAACTTGATGCAGGAATCAGAACCGGATGCCGAGGGGTGGCTCGATCTCTCTCTGCGACGTCTCAATCAACGACTTGTCGATTCCGGGCATGAAAGTCTTCCCGAGATTTTGAGAAACCTGCTGAAAAGTCTGTCTCTCGATGGGAAGGGATTGGCGGGGAATCGTGGCAGTCTTGAATTCCGCTATCTGGGACAGGATCACTACCGAATTAAACTGAACCGTGATTGGGCGGCTCTCCTTACCACCGCCGAGCGCAGGCGTGATGTAGCACGGGTGGCATTGGAAGCTCTGTATGCCAAAATTCCGGATAACACTGTTGCTAGCAGCGAACTCCTGGTCAACTTTTCATTGGATGACATTTCTCTTGCGCTGCGAGGGAATCTGCTTCTCCATGGCCAAGTGAAGGACGTTCTAGCGGCCATTGATCGTGCTCTCATGTTTCTCCATGAGCAGCAGGTTATCATTCTTCAGCAGGGGCTTGCGGTTTTCCGTCAAGCCATGACAATTCGGATTATGCAGGAGGAGAGCAAGCGACGATATAGTAAAGGTGATTACAGCCCACTGGAACAGCATTACAAGGAACGTATCTTCCAGGTCCATGTAATGAACGAATATGCTCGACTTGGACTGGAAAAGATTCAACAGGCGATAAACCTGGTGTCAGCATATTTCACTATGGATCGTACCAGCTTTGTTCAGCGCTATTTCTCCGGGCGCAAGGAGGTCATAGACCGGGCCACCAGCCAGGCATCCTATCACCGCATTGTTGATAATCTTGTAAATCCGGTGCAGGTCAGCGTCGTAGCAGCACAGCCAGAAGATAATATGCTGGTTCTGGCTGGTCCCGGTTCCGGTAAGACACGGGTTGTTGCACACCGCTGCGCCTATCTTCTGCGGGTGAAACGAGCCCAACCCCGAAATGTACTAATCCTTTGCTTTAACCGCAATGCTGCGAATACACTGAGGCGCCGTCTTCTCGAATTGGCTGGTCCGGAAGCAAAGGGGGTTACCGTGCAGACCTATCATAGCCTGGCGATGCGGTTGACCGGGTCATCCTTTGCTGAGCGAGCAGAGCGTAAAAGGATGGACACGGACGATTTCAAAACAATAATTCCCGATGCAGTTCGTCTTCTGAATGGTGAAATCGAGTTTGCAGGTCTGGAGCGGGATGAACTGAGAGAACGCCTGCTGGCAGGTTATCGGTACATCTTGGTGGATGAATATCAGGACATTGATCGGGACCAATACCAATTGATCTCGGCCATTGCCGGCAGAACTCTCAGTGATCCTGATAGCAAGCTGGCACTTTTGGCAGTTGGTGACGATGACCAGAATATCTATACATTCCGCGGCGCCAATGTGGAATTTATTCGTCGTTTTCAGTCAGACTACCAAGCCAAGACCTTCTTTCTCGTGGAGAACTATAGGTCCTCTGCTCACATCATAGCAGCAGCAAACTGTCTGATCGCCCATAACCGTGACCGAATGAAGACTGAAAATACGATTCGCATCAACAAAGGCAGGGAGAGACTTCCGGCTGGCGGCCCGTGGAAAGATCTTGACCCTGTGGCGCAAGGACGTGTTCAACTGCTGTGTGTGGCCAATGCGGCACATCAGGCAATGGCACTTGTTGATGAATTGTCGCGGCTCAAACAACGGAATCCTTCCCTGCGTTGGTCTGAGTGTGCCGTGTTGTCCAGAACCAAGGATGAATTGGCTCCCGTTCGGGCGCTGTGTGAACAGCGAGGCATTCCGATAATATGGGGGATCGAACGGGATAAAACACCGCCTCTCTATCGTATCCGTGAGGTACGCCATTTTTTTGCCGAACTGCAGACTCGTCACGATGAACTGCTGTCAGCGACAAATCTATTGTCCATAATCGATAAGTTGAACGCGGACCGGCAAACCACTGTCTGGTGGGAACTCTTAAGAGGAATCCTTCAGGATTTACGCGACGAAAGCGGCAATTCACAACTTCCGATGAGTTATTATACGGAATACGTTTATGAGGCTCTCGCAGAACAGCAGCGTGAACAGGCAGTCGGAAGCGGAGTTTTTATGAGTACAGTGCACTCTGCAAAAGGAATGGAGTTCCCCCACGTACTTGTTCCCGGAGGAGGCTGGACTCAAGGAAAAAACCGTCAGGCACAGGAGGAGGAACGCCGTGTCTTTTATGTTGCCATGACCCGTGCTAAGGACACTTTGTGCCTCTTTGAAAGAGCGGATATGCCTAATCCGCATACAGGTCTCATCGAAGGAGATTTCCTGCTGAAGCGTGACCCGTATTTTGTTGCTCCTCCGGATGATCAGGTATTGCGCCGTCGGTACGAAATACTTGCGATGGAAGATATGTTCCTCGATTTTGCAGGACGCAAACGGCCAGGTGACACCGTACATGAACAGCTCGCCGAACTTAGTCCGGGTGATTTCCTTATTGCGGTGCCAAAGGGAGATTACATTGAATTGCACACCGAAAATGGAAATACCATTGCCCAACTCTCTCAAACGGCATTAAAAACCTGGCGTGGGCGATTGGACTGCATCGAGCGGATAAAGATCCTTGCCATGGTACAGCGTTGTGTTGGGGATTCTGGAGAAGAGTATCGTGCACGGTGCCAGTGTGAACAGTGGGAAGTCCCAGTAGCCGAAGTCGTATATTTGGAAAGAGAATAGTAATATTGATTTTTTACTAACATCCTCACTCCATATTTTTCAATCTGAAAAAATCAAGTTCAGCAATCTCCTTAAATTTATCATAAAACGACTCATTAAATTCACGCAAATATTTTGCAACCGCTTCGTTACCGACCAATCTTTTCAAATATGCCTGCATAGATGTCATGTCTATCATTGCGGTACCATACTGTTCCTTCAATGAGCCTATTTCCGTGGACAAGGCAAGACTCTCTTCTTCGAGACGAGCCTGGCGAGCGAGTATTGCCGGTGTTTCCTTCCTGGGTTTGCCTTTATTGACAAGCTGATGTGAGGGCGTTGCTTCCAAAAGCGCCTTGGCATAGTTGGAGTTGAACTTATTCTGATCATTCATCAGCATGGCGGCGATAATTTGCCGGGGCGCGTTCATTCTTTTCAACGCTTTGAAAACCGGTTCCGGTACGGCCTTATCCTTCAGCAAATCGACAGCCTCCGGACAAATACCTTCAAGCAGATTTCTCTTATTTCTGATTGTTCCTATGTCAAGATTCAAGGCACGGGCAAGCTTTTCTTCAGAGACACCTGACTGTACGGCCTTCACAATCATGCGATGTTCCTGAATTGCTGTAAGTCGATTGATGTATTTATTGTAAGTGTAAGTTTCATCATCAGTGGAAATCAGGCAGGAGACGTGCTCCACTCCTAATTCCTTCAGAGCCATTATCCGCAAATGTCCATCGAGCAGAAGATATCCCTTCTCTTTTTTTAACGGAGCGACTACAGGAGCTTCTATAAGTCCCACTTCCCGTATGGAAGAAAGAATTTGAGCATACTTTCTGCATTGTTTAACCGTAATAGAAACGTTTTTGGTGGGGAACAGTTCCATCACGGTTAGTTCAATCAGTTTTTCCTGGAATCCATGTTTAATTGTGTTTGCCATGGCCGCTACCTTTTCAGAAGATCAGTTACATGCTGGGGAATTTCATTCATACCGACGGCTTTCAGTTGATTGGTAAAATGGACGTCCTTCAATAACTGGCGAAGGGCAATTGACGTGTAGTCCAATACATCCTTGATGTAGTTAGACTGAGCCAGCAGTCGTTTCTTCTCCTTGGCTCCCTTTTCATAGGCTGCAATCAAATCTTCTGCGGAAACTTTGGCATGTTCACGATGTGGACTTGAAAGACTTTTGCCGTAATGCTTACGCCTGGAAATGATTTTTTGCGCATCAACAAGCTTTTTACCGGACAATGCCCCCGATTCATACGCTTCTGCCAAAGCCCTCTGAACTGCTGTGTCGTCTTCCGAAGCTATATTCAGCGCCTGATATAAAGGTATTCTTCCTTTTTCAACTGCGTTGATTAGGTATTCTTCTCCCTGCTCAAGCAGGCGGATGATACCGCGAATATAGTCTTTACCAAGATTGGTCTTGGCAGCAATGGCATCATCCGCGTACCCCTGGCTTTTCAGGTACTTGATACTTTGCAGGAGTTCCAGGGCATTACCGTTACGCCGGGCGATATTCTCCACCAGGCTCATAATATGCGCATCTTCTTCACTTACTTCACGAACGACAGCGGGGATTGTCGTTTCTCCAGCAGCAATAAATGCCTCAAGCCTACCCTGTCCACAAACAAGGTCATATTTCTTGCCGTTTTTAACGTCTTTTCTGGAAGCTACCGTTATGGGCCTTTTCAAGCCGACGCTTCGAATGTTTTGCCGTATTTCTTCGGCAATGATCTGATTACGCACACGTGGATTCAAAATGTGAATATCTTCAATGGAAATAAGTACTGTTGCCTCTTGTTCCATCTTCCACCGCCTTGTCGAGAGAGATGTTAACGCTCAAATTCAGCAAATAATCCAACGTATCAGTACGAAAGCTGTCTAGAAATCCTACGTTGTCCTCCGAGAGCTTTATCTGTCCACCTGAAAATTCCAACGCGGGTAGGATATAGTAATCGTGGATTGCTTCATTGCGGGTGTCCATGCGTACCGCTATGGTTATGTCGGGATGAAGACCGTTATCAAAACGGATCTTCCAGCGCCGGGTTCCGGCTGGAGTGGTAAAGCAACGACTGATGACAACTGAAACACATAGATTGTGATTCAATTCCAGCAGGCAGCTTTTATGATCTATGGGAATTTGTCTACCGCAGAGGTTCTCAATGCTGAGAATAACATCAGCCACAATTTCGGCATGAAGGGCTCGCAACCGTTGGTTTATGACAATATACTTATAGTCATGCTCCGGGGTGTAACCGATCATCTGATAGGCCCGCAATAGTCCACCGAAGCGATTACGAAACAGACTGCTGGGTGGTAAACAATCCGCTTCGTCGATTATCAGCGCGGAAAGGCGACCTTGCCTGGCATATAAGTCCCGCAGACCTTGCAATAGTTCTTCGTCGGTAGTCTTTTTGTTTCGTTCCCGGTATATCCCCTGAACCGTGTAGAAACGCTCCAAATCCACTATGGGCTCGAAGGCGCGTTCCTTGCGAACCCACTCGCTTTCCGGATTAGGTTTAGCTCTGCTCTTCATCTTGCCTGACGTGCGGTTGAATAAGTTGTTGCCAACATATTTTTCATTGGTCAGCACTTCGCACACTGTTCCTCGTGACCATGGACGTCCAAAATGTGTTTTCACTCCTTTTGCGTTCAGCTGCGTTGCAATTTCAGTTTCACTTGTCCCGGCAATGAACTGGTCATAAATCCAGATCACAATTCTCCGTTCCTCGTCTGAGCCCGGCATCAGAATCACCCGCTCAGTAAGCAGGCTTTTACGCTGCCCCATTGCTAATTCCTGTTTGGGTCTGCCTGACTCATCCAGCAACATGCGTCGAAGACCAAAACCCGCTACACCTCCCTGCCGGAATCCTTTCGTCACTAGGTTGCATTGTCCCACCCACACCTTCTGAGAAAGTTGACGGCAATAGTCGCTGGCGCTTTCGTCTCGCAGCAGGGTCATAATACGGTCGGCAATATTGCTGGTTAACGTAAGAGGCTTTTCGCAGGACTGACAGAGAACATTTTTGCGTTCCAGTCGCATGCGGTGATAATCAGCCTCACGGCTGTCTACAAACCGTCCCCATCGGCTTTCATCCAGATACAGCACAATATTGAACGCACTACGTCCTTGCTCAACATCATCGATCAAGCTCTGAAACTGTTCCCGCTTTTCTGTGTTTATTCCACTAACGCCCAGATCAGAATAGGTTTTGATAATTTCAATGCCGTATTGAGCGGCATAGGTACGTATTGCACGTTCCTGGTTTTCCGGCGACTCCACCTGCAACTCTGTGGACATACGGATATACATGGCACCCTTCAGGTGCAGGCTCTTTATTTCACCTGGTGTATATGCAGTTCCAGTTTGTTGCATTTTCTTGGAATCTCCCTGTTGCACCTCAATATATTCCAAAATACTTTTAACCAGGAGGGGGCGTATGTCCAGAGAGATCTTGTGGCAGATTTGCCACAAAAAAAAGTTCAACAACCGGGAGTTAACGAAAATTATAGTTAACATGCTGAGAGAGCATAGGATTAAGATTAAACAGGCTGCTCGTGATCTCGACATATCTGTCGAACGGGCACGGAACTGGTATTATAAGAAAACAGGAATGACGGCTGCGGATTTGATGAGGATAATGCGGGAGTATGAGTTTGTCAGATTGGCCGTTGAAAGTTCATTGTTGCTTGAATTCCATGAAACTTGATATCTGAGGAAGAAATGTGGGTGTGAAGTGGAAGTAATATGGAAATGATATGTAATCATAATACATATGTGCTCGCGGCGGAGCCTGCCAGAGTGGCTCGAAGGGCAGCGCTATTTAGTAGTTATGACTAATTTGGCTTTATATGAGGTCATTAATGTGGTATTGACGGAAACATAAGTATGCATGGGGGCTACGGATGATCCTGACTGACAACGAGACCAAAGTTGATCTCCTCAATAATGAAGCGATAGCGGCAACCATTATCCAACTCCTTCAAGATCGGCCTGATCAGCCGGTGACTGTTGGCGTCCACGGTGATTGGGGCGCTGGCAAATCAAGTGTCCTGGAAATGATCGAGGCTGGCTTCGACGGAAATGATAAAGTCCTGTGTCTTAAATTCAATAGCTGGCGCTTCCAGGGCTTCGAAGATGCCAAGATCGCACTCATCGAGGGTATTGTTACAGGCCTAATTGAAAAGAGGCCCGCCCTCACCAAGGCTAGTGAAGCGGTCAAGGATATCTTTCGTCGTATTGATTGGCTCAAGGTGGCCAAGAAGGCCGGTGGGCTTGCCTTTACGGCCTTCACCGGAGTTCCGACGTTAGATCAGATAAATACAATTGTAGGTACGTTAGAGGGGTTTATCGCCGATCCGGCAGGGCTTGCCACGAAAGATAATGTCGAAACAGCCATTGTGGGAGTGAAAGGCCTGCTGAAGCCGAAGGGCGAAGGTGATTCAAACAATGTACCCGAGGAGATTAACGCATTCCGAAAAGCTTTTGATGAACTGCTCGATAAGGCCGGCATTGAGCAACTTGTCGTTCTTATCGATGACCTTGATCGCTGCCTCCCCGACACGGCGATTGAGACACTCGAAGCTGTGCGCCTCTTCGTCTTCACGTCTCGAACCGCATTCGTAGTCGCCGCCGACGAGGCGATGATTGAATACGCAGTGCGCAAGCACTTTCCTGATCTACCAGACACCACTGGCCCACAGACCTACGCCCGAAACTATCTCGAAAAGCTCATACAGGTGCCTTTCCGTATTCCTGCCCTAGGTGACACCGAAACACGCATCTATGTCACGCTTCTTCTAGTGGGCGCCGAGCTTGGCGAAAAAGATGAGGAGTTCATTGCGTTGATCAACGCCGCTCGAGAGCGGCTGAAACGACCGTGGACGTCGGGTGCGCTTGATGCGGCGACTGTCCGAACTGTGCTCGGCGGTAAGGCTGCGCGCGTAAACGTTGCGCTGGCGCTCAGTGATCAGATAGGCCCGATTTTGGCAAGCGGTACGAAGGGCAATCCCCGTCAAATTAAGCGCTTCCTCAACACGCTGGTCTTGCGTCAGCTCACGGCCGAAGCGCGGGGGTTTGGAGGCGATGTCAAATTGCCGGTTCTCGCTAAGCTCATGTTGGCCGAGCGCTTCCTCCCGCGACTCTTCGATCAGATTGCTGCGGCTGCGGCCGCAGCGCCAGAGGGGAAATGTCTAGACCTAGCCGCACTTGAAGAGTCGGCGACCACGAAGGGAAAAACAATGGATGTGGCAAAGCCAGAGAAGCCCCCTGTCAAGGGCGCTGAAACGGCCATAGTCCCACCCAATCTGGAGCCGGTGAAATTGATAGAGAGTGTACTCCTTAGTGAATGGCTTTCCTCGCCTGCCATCAAAGCCTGGGCCGCCGTACCGACAATGCTTGGCAACGAGGATCTTCGTCCATATCTCTTTGTAGCCAAGGACCGAAAGGATTACTTTGGCGCCGCCTCGGTGCTTGGGCATTTGACTACCGTTGTCGATCAGCTCTTCGGTGGCAAATTCGCGGTACAGGGTCTTGAATCCGACCTCAAACGCCTTGCTCCCCCCGAAGCTGCGCAAGTTTTTGAAGCTGTACGTGGCCGTATTGTCGGCGGAGACAGCTTCGAAACTGAACCTGCTGGTGTGGCGGGATTGGCTGTCCTCGTAAAAGCCCATCCGCCACTTCAGGGTAGTCTCGTCGATTTTTTGGAGGCATTGCCCCGAGAGCGACTTGGTCCTTGGGTTTGCAGTGGTTGGGAGGGCGTCCTCAAGGATCAAGACTCGTCTCAACGTTTCGATCAACTCCTTTTGGCATGGAGCAAAGACGGAGGTCAGATGTTGAAAGTGGCAGCCACCGGTGTGTTGCGTACGCGCCAGGATAGGGGTAACTGATGGGCACATCTTCCGCATTTGGCGGCCAAAACGGTGGCACGCCGCTCATTCCGAGCTGGCTTGACGATGGCGGTGCGCCACCGCCGGCTCCGAATGGGGCTCCTCCCGATGGTGGGCAACCAAACGGTCAGCCGCAGGACGTTCCTGCGCCTGGCACACCACCAGCACCGCCCGCGCGCCCGCCTATACCACTTGCGGCCGATTCTACTCGCTTCTCGGCGGCGCGCAACAATCTATCTCGTTTTGCTGGTTCTGGTGGCGATGATCGCAGGAGTCTCGGTCGTGCGATGTCGCACTATGTTGGTTCGTCATCGGGCGGAGCGCGCAACGCAGCCGCAAGGATGGGATCGGCGCGTGGCGCCGGTAGCCGCCTTGTTGGTTTCCTGTACGATGCAGTTGCACGGGGCGCCACCGAGGCCCTTCGTGCGCTCAATCTCGGGGCTCTTGCCGGCCGCCCGATCGAAGAGATTTTTCTCGGCCTGTCGGATTATGTGTGCCCTGACGGCGGTTCGATTGATGAAGGTATCGCTAGGGAAGCGTTCATTGAGACGATCACGGACCTTGCGAGCGCCGGCATAGCAGACCTTGATGGGCTCACCGCAGATCAGATGCAGACAGTGTTCGAGCTTTACGCGACCAACGCTATCGAGGCGCGACTCTGCAATGACATTGGCATGAAAGCAATTACTCTGCCGTCAGACAGCTATGATGCCGCACTCGTCCAGGCGCAACTGAAAGATTTTATACGCCGCGGAGTGGCCGATGCGCTTGCCACAACCCGCACCGCAACTGCCGCCCTCACACCTGACTGTGTACTTCAATTCGTTGGGAGTGTCTATGAGCAGGCGTTCGGGATCTTGCAGATTATGGGTGAAGAAGAAGCGGAGGGCGTATGAGGCGACACGTAATAATAGGTCGGTACGGTCTTGACGACCTCAGTCAATTCCCACTCGGAGAGGGTGAAGTCGAAACCCGACTTGACTTAGTTGTCGGGGAACGATCGCTCGATCATGGTATCGGGTATGCGCTTAACGATCTGGCTCAGCTTGGCGTGTATCCCTCTGAGATCGGCGTCGATGTCCTGATTCTGGCCGCGCATGTCCACGCCGCCGATACCCGTATTTCGCGGACAAGCGAATCCCAAGATGGATGGACGCGTGAAATCCGGCTGATCGTCCCAGTTTCCGATCCGGAACGCTGGACGGATGTCGCACCGATATTCGTCCGGATGCTGAACTTCCTAACAGGCGACCGCTGGTTGCTCGCATTTCGTGCCCGACCACCTCGATTTACACGGGTCGCGCCAGCGTGTCCTGCACGGCTCTTCGGCCCTCTTTTTGACGACCTTGCACTTTTTTCTGGTGGCCTGGACAGTCTCGTAGGAGCAATCAACGCCCTCGAAGGAGGCCGCACACCGCTTTTAATCAGCCACGCTGGTGAAGGCGCAACGAGTGATGCTCAATCCACGATTTTTGATGCGTTGCAAACGCATTATCGTGGTCGCGCCTTCAATCGCTTGCGCCTCTGGATGGCGTTTCCGACAGGTTTCGTTCACGATTCGGCTGGAGAGGATACCACGCGCGGCAGATCGTTCCTTTTCTTCGCTCTTGGCGTTTTAGCAGGCAGTGGCCTCGAAATGCCGTTTACTCTAAAGGTGCCCGAAAATGGCCTGATCGCCGTTAATGTGCCGCTAGATCCATTGCGCCTTGGCGCGCTGAGCACGCGTACAACCCATCCCTTCTATATTGCCCGCTGGAACGATGCGCTCCGAGGACTGGGGCTGAATGGCCGCATCGAGAACTCCTATTGGGACATGACCAAGGGCGAGATGGTGGCCGCATGCGCCAACGGAACCTTGCTACGCCAGCTCATCCCCTCGTCGCTCTCCTGCGCCTCCCCGACCAAAGGTCGCTGGCAAGGTCTTGGTACCCAGCATTGCGGCTATTGCCTGCCGTGTCTTATCAGGCGAGCTGCACTTGTTACGGGTCTGCGCCCCGATCTCGATCCGACCGTCTACACGATCGACAATCTGACAGACCACGTGCTTGATACGCGGCAATCAGAGGGCGTGCAGATTCGCTCCTTTCAACTTGCTATTGATCGACTTCGCGCCAGACCGGGTTTAGCGACGATACTTATCCATAAACCGGGTCCGCTCTTTGATGAATCGCCGGCACGTCAGGAAGCCATTGCCGGTGTCTATGGTCGTGGTCTTGAAGAAGTCAGAGCGCTGCTAGCCGGCGTAAGGACCGGGCCAAGATGACTGAAGGACTTCAGCCCGTTGGAGTGGATTTTCACTGTCATCTAGATCTCTATCCTGATCATGAGGCTGCGATTGCTAGGGCAGAAGCAATGCGCGTTTATACGCTTTCCGTTACCACGACGCCGAGAGCCTGGCCGCGTAATCACAAGCTCACGCGCGACACCCGCTATGTTCGTGCTGCCCTCGGCCTGCATCCGCAGCTTGTTGCCGAGCGCTCCGACGAGCTGCCGTTGTGGGAACGATATCTGCCTGAGACCCGCTACGTCGGCGAGGTTGGACTTGATGCCGGTCCACGCTTCTATAAGTCGCTAGAAGCCCAGAAACACGTCTTTCGCACCGTCCTTGAGAGATGTGCAGAGGCTGGCGGGAAAATTCTCTCTGTCCACAGCGTGAGGAGCGTGGCCGCTGTGCTCGATATGATTGAGTGGTATCTCCCACTGGATCGTGGTCTTGTTGTGCTTCACTGGTTCACTGGCAGTAAAAGTGAAGCGAGGCGAGCCGCCGCCCTTGGTTGCTATTTCTCCGTCAATGCTGAAATGGTTCGGTCGGATCGAGGTCGCGCCCTTGTCGCCGACCTGCCGATAGATCGCATCCTTACTGAGACGGATGGCCCATTTACCCAAATCGATGGGCATCCCTCCGAACCATCCGACATGCACGTGACAATTGACGTAATCGCCCGCGTTCGAAATGTTCCCTCACATGAAATCGCAAGGACAATTCAAACTAACCTTCAAGCCCTCCTGCGTTGATGCCGCCGTCAAGATTGCGACGAGGGTACGTTGATTTGACTCATGAAACTCATGACGCTGTCTTGTTTGTTGACGATAAAGAAAAATTGAGCGAAGCAGCACAGCAGACAGAAGTTAAAACCTCAACTATTGAAGAGGTCGATAAATAGTGGAAGTGAAGTGGAAATAATATGTAGTCATAATACATATCGCATTTGACGCCTCCCGCCTGAAAGTTGATACGGTTTTTATGTTGCAAGACGCAAAGGGTTATTGATGAAGATGGTTGTTGAGGTAGGATCCGTCAAAATCTCTTACTCCAGGAATGTGCAGCTCATCGTCTGTTAGTGATATTCCTGTAACCAGGTCATCGGGACAGTTCAGCACCCTGGCCGGCCGTGGTGGTTTCAGCATAACATAAATATATGGGGCTAAATCTAGCCATTACACGGGGATTCGGATGGATGTTAAGGATAGAAATAGATTGAAGAAGATCATCAAGTTGTCTCATGAACGTTATTTGGCCTCACTTACTGCTGAACAGCTAATTCTTGTTAATCTAGAAAATAGATTTTCTAGAATAAGAAAGGATGTTTCAGACCAGTTAAGGAAGGAGTACGGGTCAGAAAATTCAGTTAAACTGATCCCGAGACTTTCACAGAACGTATTCGGGCTACATGAAGATATGATTCGCCTATCCTTGCCTTTATATGAGTTCGAGAAGGAAATAGAAGTCATAAATAATTACATAATTGAATTTCTGGAAAGAAAAAGAAAGTCAAAATACTCTGGTGAGTGCCAGTACTATGGCGAAACTCTGTTAAATATTTATTTGGATATATTTATCAGTTTGACGTGTCCTGGCACACTAAGAAATATTGAACATAAGCCAGGGTATCTTGTTAATCCAAAGTCCGGTCAATTGCTTGAGCTTGACATCAGTTTAGAAGATTTTAAATTGGCTTTTGAGTTCCAAGGTGAAACACATTACACTGATGAAAAGGATATGGAGAAAGATTCATTCAAATTAGAGCAATGTGCCAGGAATAAGGTGATTTTGATCCCCGTTAACATATTTCAACTTAATTCAGTTACGCTAATGGAGCTAATCGTGAATAGCATAAAAGATGCTATTGCAATACATAGTAAGATAGCCGGAGAAAGCATTGCAGATCAAGGACCTATTCCTCAAACACATCATCGCTTAATGTCATTTAAAAAAGCCTGCCAAAGAATTTACTTGGCTAAACTAATATTCTCCAAGTGTTTAATCTGGATTGATGAATATGCATTGCGATTTGTTGATACACAAAGAAGTAGAAATCCCATTTCCAGTTCTTCTGAGGCTCCGAGACTTGTAAAAATTAACAGTGATATGGATATTGAATACATCTATCGAAGATTGAAGATGGTTTAATTTGCAATGATTGTTTAACCAACATCAGGATCGACCAGCAGTTTTGCTGGTCAGGTTTTGGTGTTGAATTCTGCCCCCACATTGCCCCCGAACAGGTTGAACTGTTTGAAATTAACTGGACTAACTACAGACGAAACACACGTATCCACGGACTGTACCCGGTACTGTATCTAAAGTGAAAGTAATATGGAAATGATATTCAGTCATAATACATTTGACGTGCAAGATGTTCGTACGGTTGTAACTAACCTTTCAGGACTCCCGAAGGTAACATTTCGCATATTACGACGCTTTTGCTTGAACTAGAGCTGGAGTTGTTGCAGGAGCTGGTATTTGAACTGGCACATATTCTTTTTCAAACATGACAAGGAACATTTTCTGCGCGTCGACAATCACAATTGATTTGCCGAGTTTATCCGAAACATAGCGACCAACGGTATGCTGTTTCTGTTCGCTTGTTGCATCCCCGTAATCAAGGGCCTTGTACCGATCCTGGGAGTCCAATATGAACTGCATTACATCGCCGCTGTTCGACATGTCGTCATATACTGCTTTCGACGAACGGAACGTTTTGTACTGGGATTCTCCGCCAGATGATGAACTGCCGGCCAGACTGATCATATTGCCGCCAATGTAAGCAACATCGTTGGCCACGCAAGGAATTGCAAAAATATTGTATCCGCCCAGAGCTGCTTGGGTTGTTGCTGTGCCGGTACAGAAATCACTCATTGTGGAACATCCGGTTGTAAGAAAAAAACATAAAGCGGTCAATGCATAGGCAATATTGTTTGTAATTAATTTCAATTGGTAAGTACCTCCGTAATTAATTAAATATCTTTTCTGCATATATCCATTCTTCATTCAGAGCGAGAATATAATCAATCAGTCCCCTCATAAAAATCGCGAATATCTAGAATAGGGTTTACGACCGTTTAGTATTCTGAGAATGCTATTAAGTTCAGCATAAAAAGAGACGGTATTACTTTCCGCCATTACATTTTGGATAAAAGGCATAATTCGATGTGTTGTATCTACTCATCTTCATTGCTATTAATATATGTCTGGTAGTTGTACATTAATCTAAAGATAGCAAGCGTGGCTGCGATAGCCGTAACTAATGCATAAATAAACACACCATAAGAAACAAACCAGACTATTGATCTTGAAATGACAATAAGCTTATCAACATCTATATTCATTCGATCCATTACAGCAATAATGCAACGATTGTCAGGTAAAACGAAGAAAGTGCTTTTTGAATACAAGGCTAATAATATTGATAGGATTTGTAATGTTACAAAATGGACAAATGTTGCCCCTATAGTTGCAATAATGGAATGTTCTTCTGTCTTGTCAGTTTTATAGATAATATTTTTGAATTCATCATTTCCAAATGTAACAATTATTGCAAAACCGCCTAAAGTAAAACCCGTTAAATTCGGTATTACGGCAGTTACCGTTTCCCACCAACCAGCGTTCAACCACGAATTACTCATTAGTAGAGTGATGATAATCGCAACATGGAAATAAGGAGAGTGCATTACTGCGGAAGTTCCGCCATAAGCATTCCAATATCTTCTAATCATTTTTCTTACGCCAGCATATTGCTTAAATATTGACATATTATTGACGAATGATATCGCTTAACATTCTATCTGCCCCCCTAACAAATATATCATGAGCATTCTCGTCTCTTGAATACCAAAGGTTTTCCTGAAATGGGTGTAGCTGTGTAGATTCTTCCACATGTTTTCCAGCAAGGTCTTTCCCAGAAGCATAAACATATCCATTAGACGCTGCTATTTTGGATAACACTCTTAAGTCATTGTCCGGTTGAATAGATTCTCGACTCTCTGACACATATTCTTGTTTAAGTCTCTTTGCTTTGATATTTCCTAACCGCCTCAAGAGTTTTTGTTCTTCTTCTTCATGATCATCTGGGTTGGGCTTTGTGACAACCAGTTCTAATTTTTCCAATGTATTTATTGCAAATATTCTCTCTAGGCCATCAATTGACGGCTCAACAATAACATCCACCTCCCCGAATTTAGATATAATGTCAGGATGATAGAATAAATTAGTAAAAAATTTAGCAATACTATTAGGTGATATTGATTTTGAATCATAGTAGGTAGTAAAAAAAACACGATGCTTTTTGGGAATAAAGTAAAACATGAAAAACGAAAAATGTGGCTTGAGGGTTTTTAGTACTTCTACCTGTTGCATCGGCTCTACGACTTTTTGTTGTTCAACATCGAACCATGGTTCGTTTGGATTTATATTAAGATATTTAAAAATATAACCCTTGAAGCCCTTAACCTTATCGTTTACATCTAGGAAGTTAAATGTACTTAGAGAGCCATATATATCTCCACGAATAGGAACTCTTCTTTTCATGTTTACTAGTTCCTCAAAAAGTTCAATATATTTTTCAGGACTGTGAGGGTGAATCTTTATATTGATAGCTCCAATAGTCATCTTTAAATCTTTAGCCATAAATGTAACTCCTTAAGTCGTATTTAAAAACAAACTTTTGATTGCCGAAATACCAGGCTGATCAACAACTGCACATATGATTAGAAACAATCGCAATAGTAATTTTACGTATGACTGCAATTGATAACATGAACTTGGTATAATATGAAGTTTTTATTCTGTAGACAATTAACCACACAAGCCAATGTCATGTGATCTACGGTTGTAAAAGGTAAGTTGCTGATCTTGATTGATTGGTAGAAATAAGGAAGATGCTGTTAATGCTTGTTGAGGTAGGAGGATATTCTTACGCTATCGAAGTATACGCGCATAAAATTTATTTCAACAGACTGTTATTTTGTAATTGCAGTGATATAGTTAAATCGTAGGAAAGAAGCATAGACCACTTAAAGGAGGACTTACTATTTATGGAAGAGACTCCACCGGGCTATTTAGTTTGAAATAGGAATCAAGAGCGTTCCGATTGTTACTTGATCGGATAAAAACCTAAAGGTAACCATATGATACAAAAAGAGAAGCCCACCGAATCAACTTGGTGGGCTTTTTAATTACTTGGGTTGCTTGACTGTAACCAAGCCTTCGATCTTCCTGTACGCGTAAGGGGAGATTCTGGCTTTAGTCTTCAGTTGGGATATGTCAGTGAATGGCCTGCTTGCAATGATTTTCTTGACGTATTTCTCTTTGAGACCTGGTAGAGCTTTCAACTCAGCTTCTGTAGCGGTGTTTATATCTAGAAGTTCTGATTTAGTTTCTGACGCTATTGCTTGGGGTGCTTGCTTGTTCGGTGCAACTATACTCTCAGCAGCATAGGCAAGGCCGCCAGTAAGGGTCAGAGCAACAATACAGATAGTCAATATTTTCACAGAATATCTCCCTTTGGTTGGGTAATATGAACCATACTGGCACTATTAAGTAACAGAAAGCTCCCCAAAATTCTGTAGCCTATTAACTACAAAACTTAAATATCAATGGAATGGTATTCGAGATCGCGATCTTTAGTTTTGAAGCTGTGTCAAAAATGCATTCAGTCAAATAAACTTATAAAAGTGTCCCTGCAAATGTCCCAGATATAAATAAAGACCTATAGAGAGAGTCTATAAGTCTTTGTTTATATTGGCGTCCCCGAGTCGATTCGAACGACCGGCCCCTTCCTTAGGAGGGAAGTGCTCTATCCTGCTGAGCTACGGGGACGAAGGTGTAAAGCTGATGAGATATATCAGAGAAGTCGATTCTGTTCAACTTCTTTCAAAAATTAAGCAGTGAAAAAACTCTCCCTTCCGGCAGGCGCTTGCGCCCCTCAAGGAAATCGAGTTCCGCCATGAAGCAGCATTCCACGATTTCTCCCCCCATGCTCTGCACCATATCGACTACCGCAGCCATGGTGCCGCCCGTGGCAAGCAGGTCATCGGCAATCAGAACCCGCTCACCCGGTTTGATCGCATCTTTGTGAATTTCCAGAGTGTCGGTGCCGTATTCAAGGTCGTAGGTTTTGCTGAACGTCTCAGAAGGAAGTTTGCCCGGTTTGCGAACCAGGACAACACCGGCACACAACTTGTACGCCAGTGCCGAACCGATGATGAAACCGCGAGCTTCAACGCCGACAACCTTGTCAATCTTTTTGCCGATATAACGGTGGGAAATAAGGTCAATCATCTTCTGGTACGACTGGGCGTCTTGCAATAGTGTCGTTATGTCTTTGAAGATAATCCCTTTTTTGGGGAAATCGGGGATGTCGCGGATGATGTTTTTTAGGTCATTCATCATTTATGTGTCTCCTTGCTGTTGGATGGCGTCTGGCTCTGCAGGTAAAAAGCCCTCAGCTTTTCAAGGCTTTTTGCCTCAATCTGGCGGATACGCTCCCTGGTAACGCCAAATTGTGTGCCGATGTTATCAAGCGTCAATGGTTCGTTATCGTCAAGGCCGAAGCGGAGCGTCAGAATTCTTTGCTCGTGTTCGGACAGCTTGTTAAAATGGGTGTTGATGAGTTCGTAAATATTTATGTTTTCAATCAGGTCCGTGGGAGGAGTCATGGAGTTGTCTTCAATGGTATCGATGAGCGCAAAGTCATTGCCTTCACCTATCGGTGCCTCTATGGAACAAGTATGCCGCAAAAGCGTCATCAGGCGGCGCACATGCTGAATTTTAACCGTCATGGCGTCGGCAATTTCCTGAATGGACGGCTCCCTGTGCTGCTCCTGGGACAGCCTGCGGGTTACCCGTATCATGCGGCCAATGTCGTCCGATACATGAACAGGAAGACGGATTGTTCGTGACTGGTTGATGAGCGCACGTTCAATTGACTGACGGATCCACCAGGTTGCATAGGTTGAAAAACGGCACTCTTTGGCCAGGTTGAAGCGTTCGACCGATTTGATCAATCCGAGATTGCCCTCTTCAATCAGATCAAGGAAGGGTAAGCCACGGTTTATATAACGCTTGGCAATTTTAACCACCAGCCGCAGGTTTGATTCAATCATTTTGCTGCGGGCGGCGGCATCACCCTTTGCTACTTTCCGGGCAAGTTCCTTCTCGGTGATGGCCGTCAGAAGCGGGGTGCGTTGAATGTCGCGCAGGTATATCTTGATGGCATCATCGAAGCGCTCAAGTTCAACCAGCGGTATTTCTTCTTCGTCCTCATCCTCCTCGTCGGTTTCCTCGTCAAGGAGTAAGAGCGGCTCTTCAATGTCATTGAGTGCTAATGCCGAGAGTCCTATAAGCGGGGCTTCATCGTTACTGTCGAGGGTGGCGAGGGTGTTGTCAAGCATGAGCAGGTCTCTCCGGACTCCGTAATGTTATGCCTGCCAGCCCTGTCTACCGATTAACGGTACAAAGCGGCATGGAACCGAGGGTTCGCGCAGCAACTCACCCTCTTCATTCTTGGTAATGGTAATCAGTTGCTGGTCGATTTCACTTCCAACCGGAATGACCAGGCGTCCGCCCCTGGCAAGCTGTTCAGTCAGGATGGCGGGGACATCGGGGGCTCCGGCGGTAACGATGATGGCATCAAAAGGAGCCTCATCCTCCCAGCCGATCGGGCTTCCTTCGTTATCGTTGATACGGAGCTGAACATTGAAGAGTTTTAGGGAATCCAAGCATTTGCGGGCACGAAGCGCCAAAGGACGAATCCGCTCCGCCGAGTAGACCCTGTCAGCCAGCGTGGCAAGGATGGCGGTCTGATAGCCTGACCCGGTGCCGATTTCCAGGACCTTTTCCGTTCCGGTCAATGCCAGCTTTTCGGTCATCAGGGCAACAATGTAGGGTTGAGAAATGGTCTGCTTCTCGCCGATGGGAAGGGCCTT
>MGZJ01000033.1 GCA_001802645.1 Geobacteraceae bacterium GWC2_53_11
CGGCAATGTGCGCGGTGTGTACGGTGGCGCCGCCGAAGGCTGACAGGCCGAAGCCCATGGGGAGGTCAGCGCGGCCGCTGATGCCGTCCAGTTGTTCGTTGACGATGCCTTCGCGGACAAAGAGCCGTCCGGCGCGAACATTGGCGCTCCCCTGCGTGGGTCTATACTGGAAGTAGCCGTAGGTAAGGCGGCCGGCGGCTTTGTCGTTGTTGAAGCTTTTGTCGGCCAGGTCGGCACGTCCCCAGCCGGAGAGATGAAACGACAGGTTGCTGTTGTTGCCGATTTTTTCGACATCCAGACCGAGAAATTGTGTCGCGGGGAGCAGGGTTTCTTTTGAGCCACCCGACACATCCCGCTGGCCGATGCCGAACAGGGTCGTTGAGTCCACGGTGATGTCGTCGGCCAGGGCAACGGACGACCCCGCGACAAGGGACACTGCACAAAGCAGGGCGCAACATAGGTTCTTCATCAAGCAACTCCCGTTTAGAGTAAGTAAATAAACCTAATTTTGACCATAATAGAATTCTATTTTGAATTTGGCAACAAAAAGACCATATGTGTCGAATATATCCTGTAGCGGCATAATCTACTACTTATATGTACGATTGAATAACCTTTGAGCAGCTTCCATGCCATGTCGCAGATGAATAATGGATTCCGGCAGACTCAATATCTTGTAACGGCATTGCTCCGGCGCTTTGCTGAGCAAGGAGCAACAATAGTTGCTACAGATGGAGAATCAACAGCTGCATACACCGTTCGTAACTGTATCGGCTCAGCTGCAACACCACTCCGATTGTGCAACAATAGTTGCAATATTTGCACAACTGCGTGACACCACTGATAACAGCGCATAGGCTACGAACAAGAGCCGGAAAAACATGGCGGACCGCCCCGCCTTCGGAAAAAAGAAAAGCCGGGAGAACCCGGCTTTTCCTGTCGAACATGGAATTTTAAGCTGTCCGGCAGCTAGACCGCTTCGATCAGCCGCTTCTGTTTGTTGCTCAGACGATTGAGCGCATGGATATATGCTTTTGCTGAAGCAACAATTATATCCGTTGAAGCTCCTTTGCCGACAACCGTATGGCTTCCTTCCGTTACCCGCACGGTGACCTCACCCTGGGCATCAGTGCCGCCGGTAATGGAGCCGACATTATACTGAGTCAGCTTCGCCTTCGACTTGGTCAGTTTCTTGATGGCCTTGAAAGCAGAATCGACAGGGCCGTCACCCAACTCTGCCGTGCGAACGGTGACGCCGTTCACTTCCATCTGGACAGTTGCCGTCGCCACTGCAAACGAACCACAGGTAACCGTGACATGGTCAAGTTTGAACTGGTCTTCTTCACGAGCCTCATCGGTTACAATCGCATCAAGGTCCTCGTCAAAGATTTCTTTTTTCAGGTCTGCCAGATCCTTGAAGCGGTCAAAGGCGCGACGGAATTGCTCTTCATTCAGATCATGACCCAACTCGACAAGCCGTTTGCGGAGCGCGTGGTGCCCGGAGTGCTTGCCAAGAACAATGGCACTGGCCGAAAGGCCGACCGACTCAGGCGTCATGATTTCGTAGGTGGTTTTCTCCATCAGCATGCCATGCTGGTGGATGCCCGCTTCATGGGCAAAGGCGTTCGCACCGACGATGGATTTGTTCGGTTGCACGCCAATGCCGGTAACCGATGTCAGCAGTCTGCTCGCCGGAGTAAGCTGTTCCGTCACCACGTTGGTGGCAAACGGCAGGATATCGCGCCGCGTTTTCAGGATCATGACAAACTCTTCCAACGAACAGTTGCCGGCCCGTTCGCCGATACCGTTAATGGTACACTCAACCTGACCGGCACCCGCCTGAATGGCGGCAATGGAGTTGGCAACGGACAATCCCAGATCGTTATGGCAGTGCACCGAGATGATTGCCTTGTCTATGTTCGGTACATTTTCCTTGAGGTACGTGATGATGTTGAAGTACTCGAACGGAATCGTGTAGCCGACGGTGTCGGGAATATTGACGGTTGTTGCCCCCGCCGCAATTACCGCCTCGACAACCTCGGCCAGAAACGGCAAGCGGGTGCGAACGGCGTCTTCACAGGAAAATTCCACATTCGGCGTATAGGAAGCAGCCCGCTTGACCGCCTTTACAGCAGCGGCAAGCACTTTTGCCGGTTCCATCTGGAGCTTGTACTTCATATGAATGTCGGACGTGGCGATAAAAGTGTGAATACGCCCCTTCTCGCCGGCGTACTTGAGAGCTTCCCAGGCACGGTCGATATCCTTGTCGTTTGAACGGCAGAGGCCGGCAATTTCCGGTCCCTTGATCATCTGGGCCACTTTCTTTACCGCTTCAAAATCACCTTCCGATGCAATCGGGAAACCCGCTTCAATGACATCGACGTTCATCTTCTGCAGCTGCTTGGCGATCCGTAGTTTTTCTTCGATATTCATGCTGTTGCCTGGAGCCTGCTCCCCATCCCGCAGCGTCGTATCGAAAATCTTGACAATCTTACGGTCGTCCTTCTTCGGTGCCTTTGCCATTGTGTATCCCCTTTCAGTTTCTGCGGCGCCAGACTGCCCAGCCTGCTCACGTCGCATAAATAAAAAACCTCCACCCCAATATTTGGGGCAGAGGTTTTGAGCCATCCGCGGTACCACCCAATTCGCCTGAAAACAAACAGGCCTTCATCCGCCTTTAACGCAGGCTCACGACTCCGACTACCTATCACCGAAGCGGCTCCAAGGCGAGTTCACCACAATGCTTACCGGTTCGCACCAACCACCGGCTCTCTGAAAAGCATGTAAATGGCTACTACTCCTCTTCATTGCCTTTACAATTTTAGTAAGTTAGATTTTTTCTCAGAAAAAATCGTTAACAAACTATCCTAGTCTTTCAGGACAAGCCATAGTAGAAAAATTAGACTCTTAAAGTCAAGATGTTTTGTTCCTCCGCTTCAGAATTCATGCAAACACAAAAGGGGCGGCCTTGCGGCTGCCCCTTCATATCCAGCATGGATATAACTGCCTGGTTCTATTTAGAGTGCTTTGCGAGATATGAAGCGACGCCTTCCGCGGTCGGCTTCATCGCTTCTTCACCCGGCTTCCAATTTGCCGGGCAGACATCACCGTGTGTCTCGTGGAACTGAAGCGCGTCAACCATACGAAGAGCTTCTTCAACATTACGCCCCAGAGGCAGGTCATTAATCACCGAATGACGTACGACACCATTGGTGTCAATGAGAAACAGCCCGCGAAGTGCAACGGAACCGTTAAGAAGAATGCCGTAGGATTTTGCGATTTCCTTGTTAAGATCTTCAACCAGAGGATACTGGATGTTGCCGATGCCGCCATCTTCAATGGCAGTTTTTTTCCACGCAAGGTGCGTAAATCTGGAATCGACTGAAACTCCGATCAGCTCGCAATTTTTCTTCTTGAATTCTGAAACCTGCTTATTGAAGGCAAGAATTTCAGAAGGACAGACAAATGTGAAGTCCAGCGGGTAGAAAAACAATACCACGTATTTGCCTTTCAGTGCCGAAAGGGTAATGGTATCGATGCTGTTATCGGGCATTACGGCATTGGCGGTAAAATCAGGGGCTTTCTGGGTTACAAGAGTAGTAAGGCACATTGGATGAATCTCCTTTTCAGGTAAGGTAAAATCGTATGGATATTTAATACCAGCCAATATGCACGTTGTCAATAGGATAAAAATACTCTTTTAGTCTTTTTGTGATTACTGGTGTTGTGCCAAATGACAATAAAAGTTGTCACTGGACAATAAAAGCTGTCACTCTAACAAGATATAACTACAAATATTGCATCATATTATATGGTTACTGAATACCGTAGTGACAAAATATGTTGTCACTCAGTTAGACAATAAATGTTGTCACTCATATAGCATAAGGCGAAAAGCATCAGTGACGTTTGATCGGAAGTTCCGTTATTCACCAACTTGGCGATTAACACAAAATAGGCAGCAGAACTAACAGTGTTGTACTGCAATAAAAGTTGCATGTAACAACAAATACAAATTTGCTAATTGACTATTGTAAACTTCATTCTTTTCAATCCTGTTTACAGTCCCCACCACCCACCACCACATACACTCACCCAAAATATGCAATATTTATTGCAGATCAATCAATTGAGTACAATTTGTATCGTACTAATATTTATAAGTATTATACGCATGGCCCAGTTATTGCTAAATCTTAATAGCAATTATTTAAAAGTGAACTCATAGTCTGCAAGCACAAACATGCTCGGCGCATCATGCGCCGGATTGCCGACGGCAATCCGGGCAAAGTACAAGCTCCTGCCATGGAAGACTTTGGAGGTCGCGCCACCCGCTATCTTGGGCGACTTCCTGGTGCAATTATCACAGCTGTGCTGCTGGTCGCCGGAGCGCTGCTGGTGGCAGCTCTGCAGGACGGTGGGTGGCATCATTATGCTGGCGAAATAATGGTTAGCGCCGAGATTTTTAACACGATCATCATTTCTATCAAAGCAATGCGCCGCAATCGTGGTCGGCGTTGATGCTAACATTTTGTAACTTCCTCGGTGATTCTCAGGCCTGATTTGACGGAGGTGACGCCATGACTAAACAAAATAACCAGTACAGTGACGATTCAGAGATACTCCAACTCCGTGAATCCAATTATGGACTTCAAACAAAAAGTGCCGAATTGGAACGTTTTGCTTCTTTTCTACTACTAAACCCAGAGCCAATAATCGAACTGGACGTTGATGGTCGGGTTCTCTTCTGCAACAGGGCAGCAGTGGGGCTTATTGGAAAAGAAGAGTGTTTCTCAAGCACCAATCCCCTCATCCCCAAACAGCTACCGGAAATACTCCCTGCCTTGCGTGAAAACAAAGTTCTCCGCTTAACCTTGAGTGTTGAAGAAGTGGGCAATGCGGGCGGTAAAATCTTTGATGAACTCATTCACTTTGCTCCACAACACGAATCGGTTCGGATCTTTGCATCAGACGCAACAGCACGGGTGCGAGCCGAAGAAGAAGTAAAGAAACTTAACCGCATTCTGGCGATACGTGTTGAGGAATTGGCAGAGGCTAACCAAGAGCTGGAAACATTCAATCACACGGTTTCCCACGACTTGCGCAACCCATTAAATAGGATAGCTATCACCAGCCAGTATTTGGAAATGTTTGGCTCTAGCCTTAATGAGGAATGCAGAGAGAAACTGCAAGACATAACCAAAACTACCAGGCGCATGTCCGACCTCATAGACACCTTGATTGATTTTGCCAGTGTAACTCACAGATATCTTCAGAAAAAAAATATAGATTTCAGCGAAATTGTGCGAGATGTGTCCGCTCGCCTTTACCAGTCTCTGCCTGGGCGAAAAATCCTATTCAATATTGAAGAAGGGGTTATGGTGTACGGTGATACAAATTTGCTAAGGATTCTCTTGGAAAATCTGATAGGCAATGCCTGCAAATATACCTCAAAGCAGGATAAAGCTATCATCGAGTTTGGCATTATGGAGATAAAGGGTGAACAGGTATATTTCATTCGTGACAACGGAATTGGTTTCGACAACGCTCATGCAGATAAGCTCTTCGTTCCGTTCCAACGTCTTCCCGGTGCGGAAGAGTTCAAGGGGCACGGTATCGGCATGTCAACTGTGGCGCGGATTATCAAACGCCACGGTGGTAAAATCTGGGGGAAAGGGGAGCCCGACAAAGGGGCGACCTTCTACTTCACTGTACCAGCAGAGGAGCCATTGCACACTTCTTTGACTTCAACTTGCCAGAATGGCCCCTATTAAAGAGGTGATTTGATGATAACACCTTCTTCCGAATCCAACTCGCAGAAGACTGACGATGTCAGAAAAATACACCGTTACTCCCTCGTTGGTGCTGCTTTATGGACTATAGTGCTATCAGGTTTGTATATTGCCTACGTTGTTGATAATCGTGGAGCAATTCTTGATATTGGTCACAGCATGGCACAGGTGTCTTTCGAAAAAGACGTCCTTTTTCGCCGCTGGGCTACCAGGCATGGCGGAGTTTATGCCCCGGTTACTGCAGACACCCCTGCCAACCCGTATCTGATAAATGTTCCTGAGCGCGATATAACCACCCCATCCGGCCGGCTTCTCACACTAATAAATACTGCCTATATATCCCGACAGCTATTTGAATTGGCACAAGAGAAACCAGACATTCCTCAGGGGCACATAACCAGTCTCAATCCAATTCGCCCTGAAAATGCCCCTGATGCGTGGGAGACACAGGCGCTTAAAAAACTAGAACTGGGAGCTAGGAGTCTGTCGGGCTTTTTAGCATCGTGCCCGGCATAATCGTTGTTTTAGTAACTGGGT
>MGZJ01000034.1:0-32595 GCA_001802645.1 Geobacteraceae bacterium GWC2_53_11
GTGCGTTTGCAATCGTTGACTGAGCTTTAACCCAAATCCAACGGGCTTTTTGCTTCTTTTACCGTCCTCACCGGGACGCAGTGAGTGTAGATCATGGTGGTTTTCAGGCTGGAATGACCGAGCAGCGCCTGAATGGTACGAATATCGTAATTGGCCTGCAGAAGATGGGTAGCAAAGGTCTGGCACAAGGAGTGGGTGGTGTTCTGCAAGCCGACCTTCAACCAGGCCAAGAAGGTGCTCAGGTATCTGGGTAGGTATGTGCACCGGATCGCCATCACCAACAACCGGATTCTGGCCCTGCAAGACGGGCAGGTCACCTTCCGTTACCAGAACTCCGGCACAAAGCAGTGGCAGGCCATGAAACTGCCGGCGCAGGAGTTCCTGCGCCGCTATCTGCAGCACGTCCTGCCGCAGGCGTTTCACAAGGTGCGCTACTACGGGTTCTTAAGTCCGGGGAACAGACGGGTTCTGAAGCGACTGCAGTACCTGCTGGAAGAGCGGAGAAGGGAAAAGGCGGCAAAGAGCGAAGCCACACCTGATCCGCCAAAGGCGGAGAGGCGCTGCCCCTGCTGCAAGGAAGGGATTATGGTGATCATCGGCTGGCTGCCGAAGAAGGCAAGAAGCCCGCCACAAGGAAGAGTTGCGCCAAGAGCAGAGTAAAGCCAGGACGGGGCAAACCGGCGTCACGCTACCGGTGCGCCCGCAACAGGAAAAAGAGTCACTACGACGTGAATACCGGGGGGGGGACAGGGACAGGAATAGAGTAAGCACTACGTAAAAACTACAATTCACCACCAGTTATTTATTGAAACCCATTCATAAAGCCCGTATTATCCGCCCACCAGAAGACAAAAACCGGCATTAAATTCCAAATAGCACCGGCAGCGGCGCGAAGCGGTTCAGTTCAACTGGACTTTATGCGGTGGCTTCGCTGCGCTTCGCACCCCATAAACTCTTAAGTCGTTAGGAGAATAAATTATTAAATGAGAAAAATGAACCTACTTACCATCGTCTGCCTAGCCGCAATGCTTCAGGGCTGCACTATTACCTATTACGAGTTGAGGGATGAAATTGCACCCAAAATCAATTCAAGCAAAGTAGGCGGATGTGATTTCAACTATACATTTTCAATGGATGATTATCGAAGGTTCAGAACGATAGGAAATCAACCAAATCCTCGGGCAGTTGAGGACCTTCAAAAGTACGTGATGGCGACGGAGAAGGTGTTCACAAAAAGAGGATGTAAAGCAAACAAAATCGAGGATCAGGATAAATCCGAATTCAAAATTGATGTTCTTAGAACTCCTCAACTAAGTGCATTGCCACAGGAGTGGCTAACTGGACTCACAGTTGGTGTAATTCCAAGTTGGGGGACGCGATACGGAGAATATCGTTACACTTTTACCAACGTGCCACTAAGGAAGGACAAAAGCTACTACGTGGACAGACCAGCCTTCAATCACATAATTCTGTTTCCATTCTTCTGGCTTTCCTTTTTGGGGCCTAACGAAATCGAACTATACGAAAGAGCCCTTACAAACTTTTTAGAAAACTCCTAACACGCTGCGGCACGCCGTCTCTGCTACGCTCCGCCGGTGCGCCGCAGCTCCGTTGCAGCGAAACAAAAAAATAAAAAGGTCTTGAGGTTCTGAAAGATGCCTGAGCCAAACGAACAAAGTGAACTTCACAGCTGTCTCAAGGAGTTATCCAAGAAGCTGGATGTGCCGAGAAAGAAAGACTTATGGGATAAGCTCCCAATTATCACCACTTTTCTTGGGACAGCTGTGATCGGGGTGCTAACTCTGGTATTGACTCAGTCGTATCAGCGGTTAGAGTCGAACCGGCAAGAGAAATTTCAAGCAGCCCAAATTGCAACACAGAAATCGCAAATCCGCATTGAAGAATTAAAAGCAATCACCAGCCTTGCGCCACTTCTTGCCAGCAAAGACCCAAGCACGCGAGACATTGGAAAGCAACTGCTCCGTGCCGTTTCAGAGTCAAAACTTTCTGATTTCGATCCAGAGTCAAGTTATCTTTCTGCCGAACCAGTAACAAAATCACTAATAGAAGTGCCCGCTCACATCTCACTAACAGGCTCTACGTCAAAGGCGCAACAGTTCTCTTTAATTGACAAATTTGCACAAATTGCACTGACTTCAAATGAGTCTACCTCCCGAAGAGTCGAGGCGACCAAAGAAATTGGCAAGATTGCCGACGGGGCAACTACGCCACGGGAGGTAAAGGAACGCGCGGTTAACGCAGTTACAACAATAGCCCTATCGGCTGACACCCCCGAGGAAGTCCGCAGAACGGCTTCTGTAATAGTCGCAAGCATAAAAAGCGTTTCTCCGGAACAGTTTGCCGCTGTAATCGCCAAAGATCGGGTAACACGAAATATCAGCGAAATTATCCTGCACCATACCGTAGAACCAAGTATTACGACCTATAAGGGGCCAGAAAGCATTTTCAGGATGGCAGAGATGCAAATGAAAACTCGAAATTGGTCAAAAATTTCCTGGCACTATGCCGTCTCGCCCGATGGGATGATATGGATGGGGATGCCTGTTAATGAGCAGACTTCACATGCGGCAAAGCGCAACTTTGATTCTGTATCAGTCCTCTTGGTAATTGATGGAGACAAAGAAACTCCAACAGAATCACAGAAGCGCGCGCTCGGCATTCTTCTACGTGATCTTCTCAACAAGTTTCATTTGTCTGCAGAAGAAAACTTTACCGATCAAAAAGGCTTTCACCGCAATTACTATGGTAAAACCTGTCCGGGCAATAACATTACCAAGGAACTGGTAATTAACTGCATAAAAGCTGCAAAACGTTCCGATTGATCTGGCAAGCGAGTAGTGAAAACTGAAAATGTCCAACTCGCGCCTCGACCTGATACGCGGGCCGCTTGAACATCATCAAAGCAAAACCACAGATTAAACAGTCTGTTAGCAGCCAGCCTCTTCATCAAACAGCAGACTCCTGCTGCACCTTCATGATCCTGCTCGTATTTTCTTCTATCCAGTCAGCCAGCGCTTCAACTTTATGAGCAACCTCCTCACCCATCGGCGTCAGGGTGTATTCCACATGCGGCGGTACAACCGGCAATGACACCCGGTTGACAAAACCATCTTTCTCCAGGCATTGCAGCGTTTGCGCCAGCATCTTCTCACTGACTCCACCAGCCTTGCGCCGCAACGCGCTGAAACGGTGCGTCCCTTCCAGCAGGGCCACCAGGACAAGCACTCCCCAGCGACTGGTAACGTGTTTGAGTATTTCCCGCGACGGACACTCAACCGCAAAAAGCTCTCCACGCCGCATTTGTTCTGACAATGTTGATGCTTTGGCATCGGCCATGACACTTACCTTTTTGTGTGTACTTACTTTTTGTAAGCATAGCTGATATGGTTTAGTTACACAACATCTCAATCAGGTTTTGAAAGGAGTTTATCATGATCGTCGTTACTGGAGCTACGGGACAATTGGGCCGTCTGGTCATCGCAGCACTGCTGAGAAAAGTACCCGCCGCAGAAATCGTCGCAGCCGTGCGCAGTGTGGAGAAGGCCAGAGATCTTGCAGAATTGGGCATAGAAGTGCGTTGCGCAGATTACATCCAGGCGGAGTCGTGGGATGAAGCGCTTACAGGAGCTGACAAGGTGCTGCTGATTTCTTCCAGCGAGATCGGGCAGCGGGCAAACCAGCATCGCAACGTCATCGAAGCGGCCAAACGCTCCGGCGTGAAACTGCTGGCGTACACCAGCGTGCTGCACGCAGGGACATCGGCACTCGGGCTTGCCGCCGAGCATAGAGAAACCGAAGCATTACTCAAGGCATCCGGAGTTCCTTGTGTGCTGCTGCGCAATGGCTGGTACACCGAGAATTACACCGCCGGAGTGCCGGCCGCACTGGCTCACGGCGGCGTGTACGGCTGTGCCAGCGATGGCCGCATTTCGTCAGCTGCGCGTGCTGACTACGCTGAAGCCGCGGCTGTGGTGTTGACCTCGGACAACCAGGCGGGCCGCGTCTATGAACTGGCTGGCGACACATCCTACACCCTGACAGAACTGGCCGCGGAAATTTCGCGCCAGTCCGGCAGGAATATAGGGTATGTGAACCTGCCGGAAGTTGAGTACAAAAACCTTCTGGTGAAAGTGGGACTGCCGGAGACTATCGCCGGATTACTCGCCGATTCAGACACGGGGGCTTCCAAAAACGCTTTGTTTGATGACACCCGTCAGCTCAGCACATTGATCGGCCGTGCCACAACATCATTGGCAACAGCGATTGCGGCGGCAATGTAGAATAGGAACGGAAAAAGGATGAATATATACGTGGGGTTGACCGGGCCTCAAAACCCGGCCAACTTCATACCTGCTCTGCGTTGGTGCAGCAGGTAACGATACTCTCCACGTGGATAGCCGTGGTGTTCAAAAACGGGATGCCGAATTCGTCTTTTTCCAGGATCAGCGGCAGTTCGGTACAACCGAGAATAACCCCGTCAATCCGGTCGGCTGCAATCATCCGCTCGATCACGGCCAGCAGTCCTGCCCGCGTTTCAGCGGTAAAAATACCCAACTCAATTTCACTCATCAGCTTATCGTGGATATATTCCTGATCCACTTCCGACGGCACAACAACAGATATTCCGCGAGCAGCGAAAGGGGGTGCGAAAAAGTTGCTCCGCATGGTGAACTTCGTCCCGAGCAGCCCCACCTTTTTCAACCCCAATCTGTCAGCATAATCACGGGTTGCTGTAACAATGCTCAGCAGCGGAATGGGTGATTTTGCCTGGACCTGATCAAAGACGATATGCGCCGTATTGGCCGAGATCACCGCAACATCGGCGCCAGCCCGCTGTAGAGCCTTGATTTTCTGCACCAGCAGGTAGACCAGCCGCTCCCATTGCTCTCCGGAAACCAACTCCAGCGCTTCCTGAAGATTGATGCTGTAGATGATGATTTCCGGGGCTGCCAGGCTTCCTTCGATCCGGAAAGACTCGATGATGCGCTTGTAGTAATCAACCGTCGATTCCGGGCCGATGCCGCCGATGATGCCGATTGTTTTCATGGGAATGACCTCGTCAGGAAACTATTTCAACGGGTACTCAGACATTCTGACAAAACGGAAACCCCGCTTCTTCAGCTCCGGCACCGCCGCCATGATCCCGGCCCCTGTTCCCGCTTCGGGGTGATTCATGTGCAGCAGGGCTATATCGCCGGGAGTTGCCTTCAGGAGAGCCACCTTGACCTGGGCCGCACTGAAGGTCGCCCCCGCATCCCCCAGCAGGGAATAACCGGCGACCTCGTGCCCCAATGACTGCGACACCTGCACCGCAATCTCGTCATAATAGGCAGTGCCGGATCGATACAGCTTTGGCCGCACTCCGCTGATCGCCTCGATCTTGCGGGCGTTCAGCTCGATTTCGTCAAACACCTCGGCGACACTCCGTGTTCCGGCAATGCCGTAAACCGAGCGACCGGTTGTTGAAGCCGGTTTGTGCTGAATGCCGTGGTTGGCGATCTCGAAGAGCGGATTGGCGGCAAGTTTCCTGAACAGTTCTGGATTGGCGTCGATCCAGCGGCCATTGATAAAAAGTGTCGCCGGAATCTGTTCACGGATCAGGAACTCCATCAGCCGCGCATCGACAGCCTTACCCTTGGCACTGCCGCAGGCATCCAGGGTCAGGGCTATCACCTTCTCATCGGTATTAAGCCGGGTGCGCACCCCCGGCACCCGCTCTCCCCACATGGCCGGAGCTGACCCGGCAAATCTGGCAGTTACCTGCTGTTTCAGGCTTTCCAGCGGAGCTGTCGGCGAAGCGGCAAACACCTGTGCGGCAAGCAGGATGAGACTGATTGAAAGTGCGATACTACGTTTGTTCATCGTGCAACCTCTCCATTGAAGAAATCATATTGAAAGCATGTCTCACGCAACGCCGCGACGACGCAACGAAAAACTTTAAAACGACATTTAACCGCAGATACATAGATACACGCAAATAAAACCAAACAAATTCTGAGTAAATCCTTTAACCTTTTTGGCTAAACCCTAATTTAGTTGTATGCTTTTGATCTATCAGCGTTTATCGCTTAGAAGCGCCTGCTTTTGGCTGCGTCGTTCTGCGGTTAAATGCTCTTTATAGGTTAAAGCGTTGCGTCGTTGCGTCGTTGCGTGAAATAGAGTATTTTGATCCGGCTGATCAGCTTAAGAAAATTTGTTTCTCAGGAGCACCAACGTGGCACGACGCCTACCTAAAATGCTGTACGCCGATCATAAAGGCACTATTTTCGATCACCCTGAACTCTGCATGGCCGGTATGAACGGCACCACGCCTACTCTGCCGGAGGACGTCGAACTGATCCCGCTTCCCGAGGACAGCCGGCTCTTCACCATGCCATCCATGCCCCCGATTGCCTGGGACCAGCGTAAAAAAGCTTATATCACGGTGGACACCCTGCGGGAAGGGAAACGCAGCCAGCGAATTCAGGCTGTGTCCGCCTTTATGGCCCCCGGCTATCTGCGTACCCTGCTGCCCGCATGCGACTACTCTCTAAAAAACGAGCTGCTGCCGCTCTGGTCGTACACCGCCGTCGGGTGGGACGAAGAGCGCGACTGTTTCGTCGTGGCGGCTACCAAGGTGGACAACAACAGCAACTGGAACCCGGTCAATTATGATGACCGCACCCTTGACCCACTGGTCAGGGAAATGCTGAAACAGATGCCGGACAACCGCCTGCTGGAGCAACTGTCCCGCTGTGCCGTCGATTATCACTGTTTTGCCGCCAAGAACCTGTTCTATCGCCGCTGGGAAGCGCCACTGCCGACCTCGCCGGCCTGCAATTCGGCCTGTCTCGGCTGCATCAGCCTTCAGGAATCGGACTGCTGCCCCTCCAACCACGAGCGAATCGGCTTCGTACCGACACCGGAAGAGCTGTGCGAAATCGCCATCCCCCACCTGGAACAGGCGGAACAGTCTATCGTCTCCTATGGCCAGGGATGTGAGGGGGACCCGATCCTCCAGTCCGACACGGTTGCCGAGGCGACGCGACGCATGAAGAAGGCAACCGCGCGCGGTACGGTTAATTTCAATTCAAATGGCTCGATCCCCGAACGGGTGCGGCTTCTCTGCGATGCCGGGATGGATTCGTTCCGCTTTTCCATGAATTCGGTACGTGAAGACACCTACAACCGCTATTACCGCCCCAAAGGATATCTCTTCAGCGACGTGCTCCGGTCAGTGAATATCGCCAAGCAGGCCGGGCGTTTTACCTCGATAAACTACCTTGCCTCTCCCGGCGTGACCGATGCCCCGGAGGAGGTTGAAGCGTTGCTGAAATTTGTTGCCGAAACCGGAATTGATATGATCCAAATGCGCAATCTCTCCATCGACCCTGATTACTACAATCGGGAGATGGGGGTACAGAGCAAGGGAATCGGTATGTACAGACTTTTGCAGCGCCTCAAGCAGGAGTTTCCCCGCCTGCAGTTCGGCTATTATAATCGAACAAAAGAGAACTTTTATCCGCCCGGTTTCGAAACCGGCTGGCCGGTTTCCTGAGCAAGTGTCCGCTATCCTTCATAAAAAACGGATTGCTGCACAGTAAACTCTTGTGCAGCAATCCGTATAGCTACTCAGCCCCCTATGGGCAACTTTCAGCCTCTGGTTCCACCTATGATCAGAAACTGTTTTTCATAATCATTCAACTGCATTTCCAGACGTTTCAATTCATCAGGTGTATATACGTCCGTCCCTCGTTTTATTTCATTCGTTACCCTCTCGATTCGCTCCTGAATGGAATCAGTGGCACAGTTCTTGGAAACAAGCAGACACTCACTTTTCTCTTTTTCAACTCCCATCTCATTGCCGTCAAATGCATCTTTCTCAGCACTCCTGACCGGCATTGCCAAAAGCATTACATACGCAACCACCAGAGTCAATCTATAGGCCAACGTTTTCATGGCCAACCTCCTGTTTGAGTTATTTTGTTACTTCATGTTTTCACTGTACTATATCCCGGCGCTTATTGCAATTGATTTCCGTTTTCAATTGCAATAGATAGAGCAATGATTACAGACACTAACAGCCCATTGGCGGGTCGGCGGGTCGTCCTCTTTGCCTGATAATAAAAATATTTCCGTTCCACCCTTGATTTTTGCCAGGGTGCTGTTTATATTTCGTGAGTAGTTAGCACTCGGCAACCCTGAGTGCTAATTTTCACTCGACCACCACACCACACAAGGATAGAAAGGAGAAGTACAGATGAATTTACGACCACTTCAGGACCGCATCATTGTTAAGAGAGTTGAAGAAGAAACCAAAACAGCCGGGGGCCTTTTCATCCCTGAAACCGCTAAAGAAAAACCACAGCGCGGCGAAATCGTTGCTGTCGGCAACGGCAAGAAAACCGAAGACGGCAAAGTGCTGCCACTGGATGTTAAAGTCGGCGACGTCGTACTGTTCGGCAAATATGCCGGAACCGAAGTCAAGGTTGACGGCAACGACTACCTGATGATGCGTGAAGACGACATCCTCGCCGTAATTGAATAAAGTAACAACTTCAATACAATAAAAAAATAAACCAAATCTATACGGAGGAATACACAATGGCAGCAAAGATCATCAAATTCGACCAGGACGGCCGTAATGCAATCCTTAAAGGCGTGAACATCCTCGCCGACACCGTCAAAGTGACACTCGGACCAAAAGGCCGCAATGTCGTTATTGATAAATCCTACGGTTCACCGCTGATCACCAAAGACGGTGTTACCGTTGCCAAGGAAATCGAACTTGAAGACAAGTTTGAAAACATGGGCGCACAGCTGGTCAAGGAAGTTGCTTCCAAGACTTCCGACGTTGCCGGTGACGGCACCACTACAGCAACCGTTCTGGCTCAGGCTATCTACCGCCAGGGTTCCAAGCTGGTTGCTGCCGGCCACAACCCGATGGAACTGAAGCGCGGCATCGAGAAGGCTGTTGAAGTCATCGTTGCCGAACTGAAGAAAATCTCCAAGCCGATCAAGGATCACAAAGAAATCGCCCAGGTCGGCACCATTTCCGCCAACAACGACAAAACCATCGGCGACATCATTGCCGAGGCAATGGAAAAAGTCGGCAAAGAAGGCGTCATCACCGTTGAAGAAGCAAAGGCGATGGAAACTACGCTTGAAACTGTTGAAGGTATGCAGTTCGACCGCGGTTACCTCTCCCCATACTTCGTGACCGATTCCGAGCGCATGGAAGCAACCCTCGAAAACGCAATGATCCTGATCCACGACAAGAAGATCTCCAACATGAAGGACCTCCTTCCGGTTCTGGAAGCTTCCGCAAAATCGGGCCGTCCGCTGTTGATCATCGCTGAAGACATCGAAGGCGAAGCGCTGGCAACTCTGGTTGTCAACAAACTGCGCGGCGTGCTGAATGTTTGCGCGGTTAAAGCTCCGGGCTTCGGCGACCGCCGCAAGGCAATGCTGGAAGACATCGCTGTTCTGACCGGCGGACAGGTTATCTCCGAAGAAGTCGGCTTCAAACTCGACCAGACCACCATCGACATGCTCGGCCAGGCCAAGCGCGTCACCATCGACAAGGACAACACCACCATCATCGATGGCAATGGCAAGGAAGAAGCAATCCAGGGCCGCGTAAAAATGATCCGTGCCCAGGCTGAAGAATCCTCCAGCGACTACGACAAGGAAAAACTCCAGGAGCGTCTGGCCAAACTTGTCGGCGGCGTAGCCGTTATCAAAGTCGGCGCAGCAACCGAAGTTGAAATGAAAGAGAAAAAGGCCCGCGTTGAAGATGCTCTGCATGCAACCCGTGCTGCTGTTGACGAGGGCATCGTCCCCGGAGGCGGCGTAGCTTATATCCGCGCCCTGATTGCTCTGGACGGCCTCAAGCTGGAAAACGAGCAGCAGTTCGGCGTAAACGTGATCAAGGCTTCCCTCGAAGCTCCGATCCGTCAGATCGCAGAAAACGCAGGGATCGATGCTTCGATCGTAGTTGACAAGGTCAAGAACGGCAAGGATGCCTTTGGATACGACGCCGCCAATGACGAATATGTCGATATGATCAAAACCGGCATTATCGACCCGACCAAAGTATCACGCAGTGCACTTCAGAACGCAGCTTCCATCGCAGGCCTGATGCTGACAACCGAAGCGCTGATCGCTGAAAAACCGAAGGATGACGCAGCCGGCGGCATGGGCGGCGGTATGCCTGGTGGTATGGGCGGCATGGGTGGCATGGGCGGCGGAATGTACTAACAGGTACATCTGCACCAGCAACATCCACGTATAAAGCATGGGCGGGAAACTTCGGTTTTCCGCCTTTGTTTTTGCCTGCTGTTGCGTTAGTATGGGTACATAAGTGCAGTAAAATGTGATGAAAGAGGAGTATTTATGGAACTGATCGGCACAGCATTAACATTAAGCGATCTGGTGAGCTACCAGGACGGGTCGGTCGTCAGTAAGACCCTGATTGACAAGAAAATCGGCACCGTGACCATGTTTTCATTCGGAGCGGGACAGGGTCTGAGCGAACATACCGTACCGTACGATGCGTTTGTTCAGGTAGTTGACGGCGAAGCAGAAGTAGTCATTAACGGTGAAGTACATACTGTTACAGCTGGACAGATGATTATCATGCCGGCCAACATTCCCCACGAGCTGAAAGCGGTGAAACCGTTCAAAATGCTGCTCGTCATGATTAGAGCGTGACCATGACCGATAAGACAGCCGTACTGCTCCTTCAGATGGGCGGCCCCGACTCACTGGAGTGTGTCGAGCCGTTCCTTTTCAACCTGTTTTCCGACCGGGATATCATCCGTATCGGCCCTGCCCTTCTTCAGCCGCTGATTGCCCGTTTCATCTCACGGCGCAGGGCAAAAAAGGTTGTAGAATATTACAAGAAAATCGGCGGCAAATCACCGATTCGTGAACTGACCGAGCAGCAAGCAGCAGAATTGGAGACAGTACTGGGAGAGAAGTACCGCTGTTTTATCGCCATGCGCTATTCGCAGCCGGGCACGGCAGCAGCGCTGGCTGCCATTGCCCGCGAAGGGATAACTGACATCATTGCCCTGTCGCTCTACCCCCATTATTCCCGCGCCACGGTCGGCTCCAGCATCAACGAACTGGAACGGGAATTGAAAAAATCCGCAACACCGTTCACGATGACCTCTATCACGCAGTTTTTCGATCACCCCGCCTACATTGCCGCCCTGTCGGAAAAAGTGGCACAGGCACTGGCCGGTTTTCCGGATCGGAGCAGCGTACAACTGGTGTTCTCAGCCCACGGCCTGCCACAGTCGTTCATTGATTCAGGCGACCCCTACCTTGACCACATCCAGACAACCGTACGCCTAACCATGGAACGCTTCGGCGACGTGAGCCATCACCTCTCCTTCCAATCACGCGCCGGTCCGGTCAAGTGGTTGGAGCCATCCACCGAAGCTAAAATAGCCGAACTGGCCGCCGCCGACTGCAAGCACCTTTTGATGGTGCCGCTCTCCTTCGTATCGGATCATATCGAAACGCTGTACGAGATCGACATCCAGTACAAGGAAGAAGCGGCTGCTCTGGGAATCACCGATTTCCGGCGCACCGGGGCGCTCAACAGTTCCCCGGCCTTCATCGCGTGCCTGGCGGAACTGGTGCGCAATATTGCCCGGTGATATTGCATTTAAGAACCGCCTGTCGTATAGTTTCCAACACAAAAAGACCATCACCTATCCGGAGGAAATGTATGTTTAAAAGAATGTTGAGTATTGTTGCGCTGATCTGTTTAACCGCGAACATCGCCTGCGCAGAAGGAAAGAAAAACCCGGTTGTCACCATGGAAACCAGCCTCGGCAACGTCAAGATCGAGCTGTTTGAGAAAGATGCCCCCATCAGCGTTAAAAACTTTCTCGACTATGTTAAAAGCGGTTTCTACGCCGGCACTATTTTCCACCGTGTCATTCCCGGCTTCATGGCCCAGGGTGGCGGCTTTACTCCCGACCGCAAGCAGAAACCGACCAACGCCCCCATCAAAAACGAAGCTGCCAATGGCTTGAAAAATGATCGCGGCACCATCGCCATGGCTCGGACATCTGCCCCGGACAGCGCCACCGCGCAGTTTTTTATCAATGTGGTTAACAACGACATGCTCAATCGCCCAAGTCCTGACGGAGCCGGTTATGCGGTGTTCGGCAAGGTTGTTGCCGGGATGGATGTGGTTGACAAGATCGTTTCTGTAAAAACGACAACCGTGAACATGGTGTTCCAGAACTTCCCAGAAACACCGGTCATGATCAAATCCGTCAAGGTGGTTAAATAGAGGAATGGAATTGAGGGGATATAACATCTCTCAACTCTCATCCTTCATCGGATTTTGGGAGACATTATGGGAATGACTGAAGAACTTGTAAACTGGACCCATGAGCAGAAATGCCGGAAAGCGGTGACGTCGTTGGAGAAAAACGGCTTCACCTCCCGGTTCTGTGCCACCCCGCAGGAAGCTGCGGAATACATCATTGCCGGGGCAGCCGATGCCGTTAGCGTAGGTTTCGGCGGCTCCATGTCGGTTGTTGCGCTGGGCGTGGAGCAAGTACTGCGGGAACAAGGGAAAGAGATTCTCAACCATGCCTTCCCTGGACTCTCCCGTGAAGAGAGGGTTGCTGTAATGCGGCGGCAACTGACCTGCGATCTGTTTTTATCGGGCAGCAACGCCGTGACACTGAACGGCGAGCTGGTAAACATTGATGCAACCGGCAATCGTGTCGCATCCATGATCTTCGGGCCGCGCAAAGTAATCGTGGTTGTGGGGCATAACAAACTGGTCGAAGGCACTGTTCAGGATGCGATTGATCGGGTCAAAAACCGGGCAACACCACCTAACGCCAAACGCCTCAACTTCAACACCCCCTGCTCCGTATCCGGCTCGTGCAGCAACTGCAACTCACCGGATCGCCTCTGCCGGGCAACGACAATCATTGACCGTAAACCGCGCATGACCGACTTCCATGTCCTGGTGGTCAACGCCGAACTCGGCTTTTAATGTCTTCCGTCAAGCAGTTCTTCAATGTGCTGCTTGACGTCATTATCCCGCCGCTCTGTCACATCTGCCACTCCTTCATCCCGAATGCCGATCAACTCCATATCTGCCCTGCATGCCGCGAGAACCTGCCGCTTGTTGTGTCACCACTCTGCACCATCTGCGGAATCCCCTTCACCGGCACCGGGAATGATCATCGCTGCGGCGCCTGCCAGTCCAATCCGCCGCAGTATGACATCGCCCGGGCCCACTTCCTGTACGAAGGCCCTCTTCGCGAGTTGATTCACTCTTTCAAGTATAACCGGATGATGCACCTGCGCCGGCCTCTGGCGCTGTTGGCACTGGCAGCGGCAGATGATTTCATGAAGCATTCACCACATTTCATTGTTCCGGTGCCGCTGCATCGCTCCCGCTTGCGCCAGCGCGGCTTCAATCAAGCGGTACTCATAGGGAAGACACTGTCACAACAGCTCTCTCTGCCGATGCAACCGGGTGCCCTCGTCAGAACCAGACAAACGCAGCCGCAAATTGATCTCTCGGCAACTGAGCGACGGCTGAATGTAAAAGGTGCGTTTTCGGTCAGAAAACCCGATCTGATTGCTGGTAAACGGGTCCTTTTGCTGGACGATGTCATGACGACCGGCAGCACGATGGATGAATGCGCCCGGGAGTTAAAAAATGCGGGGGCAGAGCTGGTTATTGCCACAACAATCGCCCGTACAGCCAGATAATTGGGGCATACAGCACACTTATTCCACCAGTTTATTTTCTTGACAACTACGGTCTGCTTCCGTAAAGATTTCCTGCAGTTCATTCTTACCGGAGTATCAATCTATGCGCCTCTCAACAAAAAGCAGATACGGTCTGCGAGCAATGTTCGACATCGCCTACAACTGCGGCCCTGAACCGGCCCAGATCCAGGATATTTCCCGGCGGCAGCAGATTTCCCCTCGCTATCTTGAGCAAATTTTCCAAAACTTGAAACGTGCAGGTCTTCTGAAAAGCAAGCGCGGCCCACAGGGCGGCTATGCCCTGGCACGCAAACCGGATGAGATCACGGTTCTCGACATTCTGAATGCCACCGAACAGGATGTGTTGCTGGTTGACTGCGCCGGAATCACGCCAAAGAAACGCCGCCGCAAGACTGAATGTCCATTTGAAGGCCAGTGCGTTACCCAGACCGTTTGGGCTGAAGCAAACTCCATGCTGGATACACTATTCAGTGCCATGACGCTGCAAACACTCTGTCAGCGTGCTCACGACATGGGCATCAAAAACGAAGTCGATCACCGGGTTATGTACTACATTTAGAAATTTCCTTCCCCCCGCACTCACAGCTTCCCACGCCCTTTTCCGGGGCGTTTTTTTATGCAAAACCATTCATGTCACGAGCTGATTCTTTCTCGCTATGCGCCATTTGTCTCTTGCATTCGTTATCCGGGTGACTTATTGTTTCTCCACTCATTAAGGAGGAAATCTATGCTGGAAACAGTCGATTTTTACCGTGAAATTCTGGACAACCTGTATGACGGCATCTTCTTTGTGGATAAAGAGGGGTGCATTACTTACTGGAACAAGGGTGCCACCAGCCTCACCGGCTACAATTTTGCAGACGTTAAGGGCAGAAACTACTGCGACATCTTTCAGCCACTCGACAAAAACGGGAAACAACTTTGTGAAAACGACACCTGTCCGATCCGGCGTGTATTTGACATTTCAGATCTGACGGAAGTTGAGGCGTATATTTGCCACAAGGAAGGGCACCTGCTGCCGATATCGATCAGGATCGCCCCAGTGCGCCAAGTCAGTCAGCAGTTTGTGGTTGCCGTGGAAATTCACAGCAGCTCATCACCCCGTTACGCCATGCGCCAGCGGCTTGAGGAGCTCCAGGAATTGGCAATGCACGACCCTTTGACCGGCATCGCCAACCGCCGCTTTGTTGAAATAAACCTTTCGGCACGACTGGAAGAACTCAAGCGCTACGGCTTCGATTTTTCAGTACTGTTTATCGATGCCGACAACTTCAAATTGATCAACGATACTCATGGCCATACGACCGGCGACCGCATCCTCAAGATGATCAGTGCAACCATAGCCAACAGTCTTCGTTCCTTCGACATCATCGGCCGCTGGGGGGGCGAAGAATTCGTTGTTCTTCTCATCAACACGAAAAAGGATCACCTCTTCAAGCTTGCCGACCGCTTGCGCAGGCTGGTCGAAAAATCCGCCTTGACCCTTGAAAGCGGAGAGATACTGAAAGTAACTGTATCAATAGGAGCTACGGAAGCTCTGCCGGGGGACTCCGTAGACGTGTTGGTCGAACGGGCCGACAAGCTGATGTTTGAAAGCAAACGACGCGGCAGGAATCTGGTTTCTGCAGAGTTCAGGCAGGATGATGAGCAGTAACTGACTTCAATAAAAAACGGGGAGCTTTTTCAAGCCCCCCGTTTTTTTCACCTTAGAGATCGAGTATCATGGCATTTTCGTCACAATCGGGAAATTTCGGACATTTTATACAATCGCCCCACACTTTATGCGGCAATTCGGCCTTATCCACCAGACGAAAACCATGCTTGGCAAAAAAATCAGGTTTGTAGGTCAGACAGAAGATCCTCTTCAACCCGATTTCACGGGCTTCAGAAATGCATGACTCCACGAGCCGCCCGCCTATCCCCTTGCGGCCGGCATCCTCCGACACGGCAACAGAACGTACCTCAGCAAGATCCTCCCACACGATATGCAGTGCGGCGGCCCCCAGAAGCACGCCCACCTCTTCCTCGACGTAAAAATCACGCAAGGATTCGTACAGTTCCGACAGCGAACGGGACAGCATGTCCCCCCGGCTGGCAAACGTCATCAGCAGTTTCTGGATATCCTTCACATCGGCAATTTGCGCTTTTCTGATCATTTCGTATTCCTTTCCTATCGAATGCCTACCGACACCAGGCGGGGGCTCAGCACCCGGACAAGTTCTGCCGGAGACATCCCGACGAGGTAACCCCGTTTGCCGCCGTTGATGTAAATCCGCGACAGGCTCGCAATGCTCTCTTCCATATATACCGGCATGCTGTTGCGGGTTCCGAACGGCGAAGTGCCCCCCACCAGATAGCCGCTCTGTTTCTGGGCAACCTCAGGGGAACAGGGAGAGATCACCTTTGCTCCGATCACTCGTGCCAGCTCTTTGGTTGATACCTGCATATCGCCATGCATCAGGACGATCAGCGGAGCGCGCTTCTCATCCTCCATCACCAGTGTCTTTATGACTGAATGCTCGTCAACTCCCAGTTCGCGGGAGGAAACAGAAGTACCCCCTTTTTCCTCATAGGGATAGAGGTGGTCGCTGAATTCAACTTTCTCGGCACGCAGCATGCGTACCGCTGCCGTTACCGGTGTTTTCTCCTTCGCCATTCTAGCAGATCCTCGGCAACTGTTCGCCGGAAAGCATATCGACTGACCGCACACCGCCAATAGCGGTCTCCATCTGCACCCTTCCTGCCGATCCGGCCTCAACGGTACCGATAACGGCAGCTGACGCACCAAGCGGGTGCTTCCGGAGAACAGCCAGAGCCGCATCCGCGGCATCCGCCGATACGAAGGCCAGCAGCTTCCCTTCATTGGCAACAAACAGCGGGTCAAGTCCCAGAATAGAGCAGACTCCGCGCACGGCTGGTTTTATCGGCAAAGATTCTTCGCGCAACGTAATGGAGACAGCGGACTGCTGGGCGATTTCCTTGATGGTGGTAGCCACACCGCCCCGGGTCGGATCACGCAGCACATGAAGATCTGCGCCCACCTCCTTCAGAAGATCAGCGACAAGACCGTTCAGAGCCGCAGAATCGCTTTGGATCTCCGTATCGACTTCCAGTCCCTCACGCCCTGCCATGACGGCAATGCCGTGATCGCCAATCGTACCGTTGATAATGACCACATCTCCCGGCTGGGCATTGGCACCATGAATCGGCAGCGCATGCTCGACCGATCCGACTCCGGAAGTTGTAATGAATATTTTGTCCGCCTTGCCGCGCGGCACGACCTTGGTATCGCCGGTCACGATTTTCACTCCGGCAGCATCAGCCGCAGCACGCATATCTGCAAGAATAGTCTTCAGGTCGGCCTTGCTGAATCCTTCCTCAATGATCAGGCCGACGCTCAACCAGAGCGGCCTGGCCCCCATCATTGCCAGATCGTTGACCGTGCCGTGTACGGCCAGACTGCCGATGGTCCCGCCCGGAAAAAAGATCGGATCAACAACGAACGAATCTGTCGTATAGGCGATCCGTCCGGGAAGATGCTCCAGCAGAGCAGCATCGTTCTGCCCGGACGGTGCTATTCCGCTGACAATCGGTATGATCAGTTCATCGAGTAATTGGTGAGAAAGGCGACCGCCGCTGCCATGGCCGAGAAGAATAAGATCGTTGTTCACGTGAGTTAGGTCTCCTGAAAAAGTGTCCTATTTTAGCACGTATCCACATCCATGTCACGGCAGCTTTTTATGTTCACATGACATAGTGATTTATGGTAGAAAGGGTGCTTATTTTATAGCGTTTGGGGGAATGAATGACGGAATACAAACCACTACAGCAGCTGCCGGATCGGGCAGGTTACAAGACCGGTGACGTGCTGGTATTGATAGGTGAACTGTTTGGCCGCGGCTATGCCAACGGCCTGGTTGACGAAGCACGAAGAATCGGCATGACCGTTATCGGCACGACTGTCGGCCGCAGGGATAGTGACGGGACGTTGCGCCCGCTTTCAAGCGACGAGCTTACCGATGCGGAAGCACTTTTGGGCGGCTCAATTATCAACATTCCGCTGGAAGCCGGCTTCGATATGGAAAGTGTCAACGGCATCCCTTCTGTGGCGGAACAGCTGAAAAAGGCCCGCCCTGACGATTTTGCCTCCATCAGCTTTATCGAAGGAAGCGTCGAACAGGCACAAGCAGCCGGGAAAGCCCGGTTTTGCTCCAACATTGCAGGGGTTGAAGCCGAGCTGCTCAAGCGCATCCCGGCAAACGCCAACATCCTTCTTGCTCATTCCATGGCAGGCGGCATTCCGCGTGCCCGTGTTTTCATGCCACTCCTGAACCGGATTTTCAAGGGCACCGGCGACAAATACCTCGCCTCCGAGGTTTTCTGGAACAGCCCGCTCGGTCAACTCTGCGATGCCAGTTTCAACGAAGTAACGGCGGATACGTTCCGCTATCTGATCGAGTGCACTGCGACGCTCCGCAAGCGGAACACCGAGTCGGGAGCCAGGGTCCGTTACTCGGCTTACGGCTACCACGGGACCGGAATACTGGTCAACGGAGAGTACCGCTGGCAGTCCTACACGCCATACGTGCAGGGCTTTGCAAAAATGCGGCTTGAGGATATTGCCGCTGAAGCGACCACTGGGGGAATTTGCGCAACAGTATACAATTGTCCTGAAATTCAGACCAACTCCAGCGCACTGTTTCTGGGCGTTGAAATTTCTCTCTACCCGCTCCTTTCTGCCATTCGCCGTGAAGCAGGCGAGCAAGTTGCGGCGCCGCTTGAAGCCCGATGTCAGGCAATGCTGAAAGAAGGTGAAACGGTTGCAACTCTGCTGGAGCGGGCCGACCGTTATCTTTCCTCCCCGATTCTGGACCGCATTGTAGATTATCCAACCTGGCCGCAACACAATACCCGCGAACAGGCCGAGCTAATGCTGGCCAGCTCCGCGGAACTGATGGAAATGCACCGTGACCAGAAGCAGCTGGTCTGCGCGGAGTTATCACGAATAGTATTCCTTGCGACCGGCCGGTTGATGTTGCACAACTCCTGGGCCCCCTCCTCCGCAACCGTATGGCTGAATCATGACATAATAAGCCGGCTGTTGGCTGACCAACGCGGCACAGGGATCATATAATGCAAAAGATTGGTATGAAAAAAGCGGCAAAACTGATCGGCGCCCTCATGATCGCGTCACTGTTTCTTCAGGGGTGCTCCACCCCGCAGGTAAACAAACCGGCTGATGTACTCTATAAAGAGGGAGAACAGTTCTTTCAGGATGAGAAATATGAAGACGCCATCGCCCAGTGGAAGAAGGTGAAGGAATCTTATCAATCCCCCGAACTGACAACAAAAGCCGAACTTGGCATTGCTGACGCCTATTTCCTGAATAAGGATTATATTGAGGCAGCTGCAGGATATGAGGATTTCAGGAAGCTTCACCCCAAGCACCCGCAAGCTGACTTTGCGCTCTATCGGCAGGGAATGAGCTATTTCAATCAGATTCACAGCATTGATACCGACCAGACACCGGTGAAAAATGCGCAGGTAACCTTCGAATCATACCTGAAGCAGTATCCTGCCGGAGCCCAACTGGCTGAGGTTCAGGAAAAGAACCGCGAATGCCGGGACAAGCAGTTGCAGTACGAGCTGTATGTCGGACGCTTTTATCTGAAAACAGATGCCTACAAAGCTGCTATCGCCCGTTTCGAGGAATCACTCAAAATGTTTGCCGATGCGACGCGGCGCGATGAAGTGCTCTATTATCTGGGCAGAGCATACCTGGAAGATGGTCAAAAAACGAAAGGGCGGGAGACCTTCGCCCAGCTTGCCCGTGAATTTCCCAACAGCCCGTTCATCGCTGATGCCAACAAGGCCATGGATTCTTTCTTTTAGTGATATCCAGGCTGGCGGGTATATTCCTTGCTGCGTTTCTGCTGTTTGCAGCGGGGTGCGGAGCAACGAACCGGGATCACCGGGATCACCGGGAAATCCGTGATATCCTGAACATCCGGGCCGCCGCCCTGAATTCACGCGATCTGCCGCGCTACCTTTCGGTGATATCGGAACAATTCAATGACAAAGGTAAAAACCTGGCAAGACTGAAAGAAAGCCTGGAGAAAAGTTTCAGCGACTTCGAACAGATCACCTATGAGGCGGACAGACCGTCAATAACCGTTGACGGCGCCAGTGCAGAAACAGTCTCCCACTATCGCATGAAAATCCAGGTACGTGGCAAACAGATGAGTTTGAACGGCATTGAACGGCTCAGGCTGAAAAAAGAACCGGGAGGGTGGAAAATAATTGCTGGGATATAAGCCATGACAGGAGATCAGACAACCATACTGGCCCAGATGATCGTTATCGGGATGGCCTACATGATCGGCTCTATCCCGACCGGACTGCTGCTCGGCAAAGCGTATGGAATTGACGTTCGCAAGGAAGGCAGCGGCAATATCGGCGCAACCAACCTGTATCGTACGGTCGGTCGCAAAGTCGGCATTATAACGCTGATCGGAGACTGCCTGAAGGGAATGCTTCCGGTTCTGATTGTCAAGTACAGTGCTTTTGCACCTGAATTTGCGGCTTGGGTCGGACTGGCTGCCTTTTGCGGACATGTCTTTTCGGTTTTCCTCAGATTCAAAGGGGGAAAGGGGGTCGCCACCGCGTTGGGAGTGTTCCTGGCACTCGCTCCTCTGGCCGTTCTGGCCGCCATAGCACTGTTTGCACTCCTGATGTTTATCTGGCGCTATGTTTCACTTGGATCAATTTCAGCAGCAGCAGCCATGCCACTTGCAGTATTTTTTCTCGGGGGCACAAGAACAGAGTTGCTGGTGACCGTTGTCATTGCTGCAATCGTCATAATCCGGCACCACGAGAATATCAGGCGGCTGCTTTCCGGTACGGAGAACAAATTCAAAGCATAAAAAAGGCGGCCCTCAGGCCGCCTTTTTTATATCAGAACATCTATTCCTGCGATGTCGGCAGCGGAGTTTTCGGCAGCAGTTTGCGGAGATTATTCAGGCCGATCTTGTAGTTGCCGGACACCGTAACATATCCCCGATACACATCGGAAACATCCGTCACCTTCGCCAGAAACCAGGCTTCTCTCCGCGCTTCTTCTTTCGTCTCCGGAGCCATGTAAACACCGTCATTCACATGACCTTCAAACGCGATAACCTGAGTGCCGAGCCGAATGTCACCTTCTTGCGCTATCGCACTTTGATAATAAAATTTGCTCCAGACGTTGCTCCCGTCTGTAATTTTGAAAAACTCCGCTTCACCTTTAGTCCGTGCCGAGGGCTCCGTCACCATTTTACTCAGAGTGACGTAAATATATGAACTCTTTTCGAGAGCCCTTTTTGAAACGAAATAATCGTCCTTCTGGATGAAATGCTCATCGTCTATCGCCTCACCCGCCTCTCCGGCAGCGGGGCGATGACGTTCCGGTTCCTTGAAAGAGGAACCGCCCTGAGACGGTTTCGCCCCTTTCGCCCCCTTTGCGGACCCGCCCTTTTCCTTGTTCAGAAGCGTATCCTTGGCAGCATCGTAGGTGCCTTCAGCTGTTTCATTCACCGCACGGGTGCCGATCCGTTGTTTGGCTCCCTCAACCGCGTTGTCAAACCAGCCTGCCGTTACCGGCGGCACAGCACAGAACGTCAGCAGAACAAAGAGTGCAGCTTTCTTCCCGACAGAGTTCAACATGGCCTAACCTCCTGAATAAATTAAAACCTGCAGGGAGTATACTGCCGTTTTTCCAAAAAACAAGATGAGATTAATCAGATATTCAGCGTTTTGGCAGGAAGATTCCGGGAGGCAAGGATTGCGATAAAGAATCCTTTGTAGTGGCACAGCAGAATTAATGCCCCGGAACGGAACCCCGCATGACACCCGGCGGCCTGATGAATGTCAAAAAACGTTCCAGCAGTAGATCCGCCTCAGCGCGGTTGCCCGAGCGGCGCAAAACCTCAATAACACACTCAGCCGTGCAGAGACCAAATTCTTTCTGATTCTTCCTGAGGTTGTACACCGATTTTGTACCGGTATCCAGGCTGATCCTCCGGATACTTTGAAGATAGGGGCTGCGCTGGTGGATTTTGCGCGCCTCATGCCAGGTTCCGTCAATAAGGATCACCTGGCGAATGTCCGACAGGTCGTCGCCCGCTTCATCCGCAGCTCCGGGATAAATCAGCGCCACACCACCGGCGTCGATTTCCTCAAGCAGACGGGCAGGCGGATTCATTCGATCCCAGCAGATCTGTTCCGCTGAATCGCCCAGAACATCGACCACAAGCTGGCCAGTATTTGATCGTTTAGCGAACTCTTTTGAATGGGTAAGCAGGGTAATTTTCATGGTGATTGCAGAGACCTCTTCGTGATCTTGCCGTAAACCGTCTCAGCAGACAGCGGCAACACTCAACGTTGCACCGGCATCGCTTCCAACCGGAACGTCATCGCCGACACGCAGACCGAGCAGGGCGCGCCCCAAGGGAGAACCGGGAGTGATGACCACAATCTCCTCTTCGCGTTCGCCTATTTTCATCCCTCCGGCCTGCGGGCCGAGAAAAAAACGCCGCAGGGTGCCGTCACGCTCTTCAAGGGTAACAAGAGCCGTCAACCGGATCGGTGTGTCGTCATCGAAGTCAAGAAGAGTCAGGGTGCGGTAGTTTTCCAGGGCAGCCCGTATCTCCTGGGCACGGTTCGCCTGTCCCTGGGCAATATACGACGCTTCCAGCGCCGTAGTGTCATACTTGTTGTCAGGGAGGCACTCTTCGTGGGTTGCGGCCTCATGGGCGGCTTTCGCGGCTGTGGAGAACACCTGTAGATCCGCTGAAAGCTGCGCAATAATGTTCTGAACGATCTGTTCTTTGGTCATAGTAACGCCAGGATTTCATGATACCTTTGATTTTTAGCCGAAGCGGGGCACGGAATCTAACAGAACGGGGCAGAATCGTCAATCACCGGCAGCATAAGAATTCAACAGCCGACGATGTATTTTTTATCTGCGGCCTCAGTGGTATGCAGGGTTACGTCACATGTGTTCGCTATAAAGCAGTGGTCAGTAAAAAATGTTGATTGATATTTATGATTAACAAGGTATATTCTACCGAACTTTACGAGAGAATATATTCTCTGCGCAGACAACAACACAAAGGAGCTAGAACATGAAAAAAATGATCGTAGCAGTATTTGCCGTAACCGCTTTTGCCGGATCAGCATTTGCAGCAGACGTAATTGAAATGAAAAAAGGGGTTTCCTTCAAGCACAAGGCTCACGTTGAGGCTGTCAAAGACTGCAAAAAGTGCCATGAAAACGGACCGGGGAAAATTGCCGGTTTCGGCAAGGACTTCGCCCACAAGAAATGCAAGGAATGCCACACCGACATGAAGAAGGGGCCTACAAACTGCAAAGGGTGCCACTCCAAATAATACGCAATACCTGCGGAGGCGGAATATTCCGTCTCCGCAGATTTCACTCCACCGCAGACCGCAAAACAAACTCCATCGCACGCCACCACTAACCGGGATTTGTCAGCCTCCACGGCCTCGTCACCTACCTCGACTTCACTCCTGAATTTCCTGACCGGGGCTGACGAAGGATATCCCCTGTCCCGAGGTGGCGCCGATCATGACGCATTCAATGACCGGAGCATTGATGACCTTGGCGGCGTCCCAGCGGACAATAAAGTTGGCGCCGAACCCGCCGCTAACATCCTTTTCTTCAATATGTACATAGGTTGAAGCCAGCGGTCCCAGCGCAAGAGGTCTCTCAAGGTAGCGCCTGACCAACTTGCCGTTTGTGTCGTAGTAATCAATCGTGGTGACCCGGAACGAAGCAGAGGGATCGGTGTTTCTGATACTCAGCGTTGCTGCCAGCTGGTAGGGGAGCTTTCTGGGGCCGGTAAAAACATTTGAATAGACGGGTACATAAACCGTCTGCCCCTTCGACTGACGGATTTCTGACGATGCTGGCCATCCGCTTTCAGGAGCCACCCAAGAAGCCAGAGAGAACAGGACAAAGAACAGTGCAACAGGAACAACAGCTGGATAGCGCATAACGCCCCCTTCATGAATAAACCAAGGAAACAGACCTGAAATCCGCATTTGTGATGTGACACGAGAGCAGCAGGGATCAGATCATACCCTGTTCCTTGACCTCCGCCTTGAGCCAGGCATAGACCACCGGCGCCGCAACCAGCCCGGCAACTCCAAAAGCAGCCTCAAGCAACAGCATGGCACTCAACAGCTCCCAAGCGGTTGCCTGCACTTCATGCCCTACAATCCGGGCATTCATGAAATATTCAGCCTTGTGGATCAACACCAGGAACAGCAGTGAAGCAGCCCCGACGCCGGGAGACACGCCGAGACTGATGACGACAATGGCGGTGTTTGACACCAGGTTGCCAACCACGGGAAGCATGCCGACAGCAAACGTAAGCAGCACCAGGATGGTTGCCATGGGGAGGTGAACACCGAACAGCGGCAGCGCAACCAGCAGGTAGACGGCGGTCAGAGCCGTATTGAGGCCGGATATCTTCACCTGTGCAAAGACGACCTTGTCGAAGGCCGTGCCAAGGGTGCGCAGCCGGGAACGCAGCGTGTGGATGAACGGGGGGGCCTTCTCATGCTCCCCGAAATGGTGAACCGCAGCCATGCCGCCAACCACCATCCCCAGAAGAATATGGGCAAAAACCTTGACACCTTCCATTCCGGCCACCGATATCTTCTGGACATGGTCGCCCAGCAGAACACCCAGCTGTTCGCGCAGTCCTTCAGTGGTCGTCGGCAGTACTTCGGCAATCGTATCGGGCAGCGTCCGGCGCAGGCTACCGAGCGTATCGACAATCGTGGACAGCAGTGCGGCGATGCCGTGGCTGCTGCCGACGAACGACCAGATGGCGGCACAGGCACTCGTCAGGCAGGTAATAACGCAAATCACCACAACACCCAGCGCCGCCTTGTGAGCAAAGCGGTTCATGTTCTGCGGGAGGTGCCGGGCCAGCTTCAAGGTCAGCACGTACACCGCCAGTCCCGCAAACACTGCGGGAACCAAGTGAAAATACAGCACCAGCACAACAGCGGCTACGGCCAGCAGATAACTTATGGTGATATGTCGGGGCATGGTTAACCTTCTGAAAACCGGTTCAAATCGGGACAGACATTAGCCGTTATAGCATATCTCCATCGATATAGGTTCACAAGTTTGATCCGTCAAACAACATGCAAAACATGCCAGTTGAATTACTTGAATCCATTACTTATGTTCTGATGCTGAATAGCGGTGACTTTGCCCATTATTGAATCCGGATCGATAAATCCGATTATCTGGCGGGGCGATTCATGCTGGTCTTCAAAGAGCTTTTTGAAGCGCAGCGGGGAAAAAATCGTACGGGCCGTGCCGTATTCCAGGATCGGTCTGTCATCACTCAGGATCGGCGCAGTCGCCGATATTTTTGACAGCGCTTCCGGCCCCATCAAAAAGCTTGCCGCCAATACTTCCGGTTTGTTCAGAAAATGTTCTTCCGATCCGGGATATCCGAAAAATAAATCCGCTACGACCTGTTTATTTTTTCGTAATACTTCGACCCCACGCTTCCGAATGGCCAGGTCAGAATGTGCTGATCCTACGAGAATCAGCTCTGAATAGCGATTATACCAAAGCGTACTTTTTGGAAACACAGAGATAAAGGTCTTGATGACTGCATAAAGTTGCTCTTCACTGAAAAAACCTACCGGCAGAAACTGTGAAATGATTCCATCCGCTGTCAATCTCTTTTGAGCATTCCGGTAAAATTCGATATTGTAAAATGAGGAGACCTGTGGTCTGAATATCTGTCCAACCTCGACCGAAATCAGGTCATATTTGCGGTCAATATTCCTCAGGTAATTATTACCATCTTCAACAATAACAAGAGTTTTTGGGTCACTAAGCCATTCTGCGGAAAAATGCTCCCGTAACACTTTGGGAATCTTGCTTTCAAGGTCGATACAGTCCAGTCTATTGATGTCATAGTACAGAAATCTGCCCGGTGCTTGTCCGGCGCCAATACCAATTACCAGAATATCCTTTGCTTCCGGTTGCAGCAGCATGGGCAGGTGCGCCGCCATGATCTGGTGCCCCTTGCTTTTTTGCCCCTGCCACATTCGATCCATTTCAAGCTCGATATCACCGTTTTTGTTGACCACAGAAATAAAGCTGTTTTTCCCTTCAACAAAATCAACCAGACTTTTACCTTTAGCCAGATAGTCCTGCGGCAAGCGCACTTCTGCCGAATAAACCAGGTACATCCAAGCAGTTAGACTGACAATGGCTATTCCTGCCTTGACAGACAACAACATCTTCCGGTTCAGGAATACGACCACAAAAACTCCCAGCATCAGGCAAACACCGGTCGTTACAACGAGAGTGATATGCATGCCCAGCCATGGCAAAAGGATGAAACCGGTAACCATTGAACCGGCAACGCAGCCGATCGTATTGGTTGAAAGAGCTCTGCCGATGCGACTACCGGTGTTGATGTCTGAATGCCGAATACATTCGAACAGCAAGGGAAACGAGATGCCGGAAAGCATAGATGGAATAAGCATGAGAACCGTGCATATCAGTAGGATTTTGGCCGGTGATTCGCTTGAAGCGGCCCATTCCCATACGGATGTTGGCATCAGTAACGATACCAGAACAAAAAGAGCACTCAGGATTTGAACCAGTCCAAGGCAGAAGACATTGCTATCGGACTGCTTTCTGAATTGCGCCATATAACTACCGACCGCAATACCGAGTAAGGCGGTCAATAGACTGATGGTGTAGGTATATACGGTGTTGTGGGTAATAAGTGACAGAAATCTGGTCCAAAGTATTTCATACGAAAGTGCACAGAAACCGGTTCCGAATATGGTGACATACAACAAGCCTCTGTCGGTGGAATCGGTGAAATGAATGCGCCGGTCGCTCTCCGGAACGACTGTAGTTTCAATATTCACCGTGCGGTAAATCCCCTTTTTCATGGCATATAGAATAAAAAAACCTGAGGCTTGGGACATAAAGCCGATCATAAGCAGGGTTTTACTGATACCCAACTGCGGCAACAAGATGAAGCCACATACCAGGCAGCCGGCTGCTGCCCCGAGTGTATTCAATGAATAAAGAAAGGCGAGACTGTCCGGTTTTGCACGGCCTGATGCTTCATAAAATTGGGTAAACAGAGGTAATGTTCCACCCATCAGGAAGGTCGGGGGGATGATGATTGTCGCTATCAGCGACAACCGGATTACCGATATAGCGATGTCGTTTTGGAAATATGACGTGTAAAGCAGCTGATAGGGAGTTTCAAAGATTAACAACAGATATAGACTGATTGTGGCAAAAGCGCCGATGCCGATTTCAAGCAGCGCGTATATCTTCAAAGGCTCGGGATAATGTCTTGAGCGGCTGCCGAAATAGTGTGCTCCCAACGCCATGCCGGTAAAGAACAGAGCAACCACGGAGCTGACAGCAAAAGTGGTTGACCCGAATATCTGGCTGGACGACCTGATCCAGCAGATCTGATAGCACAACCCGGTAAAGCCGGACAAAAAGAAGAATGTTAAGACGATTGAATTGAAATATTTGGTCAAGAAGCGTTACCTCTGCCGGCTATTCTGCCAAGCGATGACGATTCACTTCCACTGAGATGTGAATCAGCTCTTCATGAATGCTTAATTGCCGTTTGAAGTAGTCCGGTTCGACCTCTTCCGTCGTTACAAGCGAAAGAATGCAGGCGTATTTCCCCTTGCCGACGCGCCATAGATGCAGATCACAGATGTGAGCACTGATCGGACTGGCCGCAATCACCTCTTTGATTTCCGCCACCAATGGGGCATTCATCTCGGCATCAAGCAACACGCGCCCGGAATCACTCAGCAGCCCGTAAGCCCAAACAACGACCAATCCGGCACCGACAATACCCATTACCGGATCCAGCCAGATGGCTCCCCAGAACTTGCCGCCAATCAGTGCCAGGATTGCGAGCACAGAGGTGGCGGCATCTGCCACGACGTGAAGATACGCGGAACGCAGATTCAAATCATGATGATGTCCATGGGCTTCCTGTTCGTGATGCGCATGGTGATGATCGTGGCCATGCCCACCCTTCAGCAGCCAGGCGCAGATCAGATTGACCAGCAGGCCGAGAGCGGCGATGGCAATTGCCTGATCATAATGAATGGTTGTTGGAGCAATCAGGCGCTCGACTGACTGGTACAGCATCAGCCCGGCAATCAACACCAGAAGGATCGCACTCGTGTAGCCGCCCAACACCTCGATTTTCCAGGTTCCGAAGGCAAAACGGGTGTCGTGGGCGAATCGCCTGGCTGCACCGTATGCCAGTACAGACAGCCCGAGCGCCAGTGCATGCGAACTCATGTGCCAGCCGTCTGCCAGCAATGCCATTGAGTTGAACATCCAGCCGCCGACAATTTCGGCAACCATCATAGCCGCCGTCAGTACGACCGCCCACAGGGTGTTTCTCTCGGCCAACGGATTGCCCTCGTCGAAAACGTGGGAGTGGCTCCAGCCCTTGAGAAAAGAGGAGGATTTCATTCCAGTAGCCTCCTTAACTAAATTCGGGATTTTGTACCCACATTAAACAGAGCCTTTTATCGTCTTGCTCAGGACAGAAAAGCAATGCTATTACTTCATCTGTGCCAGTTTCTCATAAAAACCGCTCGCCATGACAGTAACCGTCACCGGTTTGTCACCACGATTACGCCAGAACCAGCCGTGAGTTCCATCAAACGGAGCGACAAAGGTTCCTTTGTCTCCAGATAATTGCTGACCTTTCCAGTAACTGGTGAATTTATCACCGGCATTGGGTTTTTCGCCATGCATATCGACGTTAGCGGTGCCACCTTCGATAGCCCAGTTATAAACGAACTGTTCACCTTTGCGCATGGTCGCCTTGATTTCAGCGCCCTCGCCGGGCTGTAGAGTCAGTGACATTTCGTCGCTTCGGAGCGGGAGTTCCGTTTTGGTCACAATTCCGGCAGGCGTTTGCACAACAGGCAGAGTAGTCTCCATGCTCTTCGGCATTTTTGCTGCTTCGGCATTGGTGGCACTGAGCCCCGTAAGTCCCATTGCTTTTCCAATTCCTGTCGGATCAATGCCAAATTCGGACGGCAGTACGGTGGTAATCAGGATTGCAGCAGCGGCAAGCAAAGCAATACCGGTGGCCTTGAACAGTTGTTTGAGAGTAGGCAGCGGGTGAGTATTATGTGCAGACATGAATTTCTCCTTAATTTATTTAGTGAAGTAACCGGTTAATTGATAGCCCATCAGAACAAAACCTGCCGTCATTAAAGCGGCATTGGCTGCGAAAGCCTGATGCTTGAACGAGTCGGTTCGTCGCCAAAAGCCCATGAATATCAGAATCGCGCTCAGCGCAAGCAACTGCCCAAGCTCAACCCCAACGTTGAAGGCGAGGATATTCGGCACCAGCCCCTCTTTGGAAAGCGTGAATTCTTGCAGCTTGGTTGCGAGACCAAAACCGTGAAAGAAGCCGAAAACAAGCACTGCGGCCTTGGTGTTTGGCTGGAAGCCCAGTACACGTTTGAATGCGCCGAGATTATCGAGCGCTTTGTAGACAACGGACAGGCCGATGATGGCATCCACGAGGTAGGGATTGACGTGAGTCCCGCTCAGCACCCCGTAAATCAAGGTAACGCTGTGGCCGACGGCGAAGAGCGTAACGTACGCTCCCACGTCTTTCATCCGGTACAGAAAGAATATCACGCCGAACAGGAAGAGCAGATGGTCATAGCCGGTAACCATGTGTTTGGCGCCCAGATAGATGAATGGTAGCAGGCGCATGCCGCTACTTTGGACGATAAAGGCTTTGTCATCTTCCGAAACTCCGTGAGCGAAAACGTCCGGCGCGGCCAGTGTCAAGAACACTAACAACACCAAGAAAGGCCCCAGATAGCGCATGATTGTGCTGAACCGGGACTGGTCAGGTAAAACTTTCATTTGTATTCTCCTGGTTGATTATGTGTGAATTCTAGATGCAAAAGCTGGAATAAAATACTAGATGCTAAATCCGCACGGAAGACGCAGATATCCCCGGATAATTTGCGAAACAGTTTTTCACTCAGCAAGTCAGGAAAGTTCTGCAGGAGGGGTATCTATATCCAGAAATACTTCAGGAATGAATTGAGATGCATACAGGTTGACGCGAGGGAGTTCAATCGGCACAGGTTGGCGAAAAACGATTTGAGCGGGCAGCGAAGTATAATTATGGTGGTCGCAGGTAAAATGTTCGTGGTCGGTGCCGGGATGATCGCCAGTGGGGCAAGACGGGCAATGGCCGGAGGTTTCAACATGCAAAAAACCTATAGATATTTCATGAGCAAAAGAAACCCCCGCCTCTTCAATCTCATGGGCAACCGAAAAGACGGTATTGATGGAAAGACAGGTAATCATCGCTACCAAAGCCAAAGCTATAATTTTTTTATAACGCCGATTCAACCGTTTATGATCCTATGCTTGTTAATAAGTAGCCGCATACACTAATTTTCAATACAATCTATGTCAAGCCAAATACTTTACATTAATCGCAGACAGGCTAAGCTAAACACCTGGTAAGGGTTTTAAAAGTTGGGTACATCGTACTTGCGCCATTGTTCAAATATGCATTAGCGTTTTTCTTTCTTACTGTTCAGCGTGGTAACGCTCACAACTTCATCAACCGGGGCACTCTTCAACCAGGTATAGATCTCTTCGACCTCCCGCTCAAATGCCGCCCTTTCCGGAGCATTGGCTGGAAGCACCTTAATCTTGTTCCCCAGATCCCGGCTCCTGAGTCCCATTTCTTCAGCTTTTTTGGTCAGCCGCGCCTCAACAGAGCGCCTGTTCCCCTGGGCGGTCAGCACCAGTCGATGTTCATCCCGATCCTGCACGCTCAGCGCCTTGTTACCGTAAGTAGTGCCGGCAGCGACCTGAATGCCGTCAACCGGACAGGACAGGTCGTAATAGCGGGCCGTGAATTTTCCCGTACCGCCCGAAGCTTTCAGCACCTCCTTGGCGGCCAGGCCGAGACGGGCGCCAAAGATCGACCCGGCACAGACATGGCCATGGAAAGCCTCTAGTTGGCTGTATAGCGCCGGTTCAGACCTGGAGTTGGAAGTTGCCGCCATGGCACTGCCATACGAAACAACCAGCGACATGGCACCGGCAAAAGCAACACAGGGTAAAATTTTATAATACTTGACAAGCATATGGTCACACCTCTTCCTTTATGATCGAAACCTTGACAATAGATGTCCGCGTAACCTCTTTACACACCAGAACATATCCCTTCCAGATGATTGTTTCACCCTGTTCCGGAAATCGGCCCAATTCCTGGAGTATCAGTCCGGAGAGAGCATCGTAGGGTAGTCCATCCTCGAACTTTAAGCCGAGCACCTCTTCCAGATCATTGAGCGAAATCTGCCCATCGACCATGAGACTGCCATCAGCAAGCCGTTCCGCCCGACGTAAATCCCCAACATCGTGCTCATCTTCGATCTCGCCAACCAACTCTTCCAGCAGATCTTCAGTGGTTACCAGGCCGCTGATACCACCGTACTCATCCACAACGAATGCCATATGCAGCCTCTTCCGCTGCATTGTCCGGAGTAAGTTGCTGGCCAGTTTGCTTTCCGGAACATACAGTGGGGGCCTCACTATATCTTCAAGGGTGAATTCCGGCGAATCAATATGAGGGTGCAGAAACAGATCCATGCTGTGAATGAAACCAACTATGTCATCAAGATGTTGTCGGTACACAGGGTAGCGGGAATACATATTCTCGCGGATAATCTGAAAGAGAGCATCTCTGGGTGATTCTATATCCAATGCAATCATTCTGGTACGCGGCACCATAATCTCTCTGACCATCGTATGACTGAAGTCCAGCATGTTTTCTATTACCTTATGCTCATGCTCTGTCAAAGCACCAGTTTCGCCGCCTTCGGCAACGGTATGGAGCAGTTCTTCCCGAGTCACAAACTCCTGTCCACTGGCGGGCTTCACACCAAACAGGGCCAATACTAACCGGTTTGACAAGGTCAGAGATTTCACCGCTACCCCACCAATCGTTGCCAAAGCGTTAATTGGTTTTGCGACAATTAGCGACATTCGATCCGCAAACTGGAGACCGATGGTCTTGGGAGCAAGTTCACCAAGGATCAGGGAAAAGTATGAAACCACCACGACGACAACACCGATGGAGATCGGCTCGGCAGCCTCGCGTACCACAGCATAGGGGGCGGAATCCAGCATCGGCTTGAGATACTCGACAGCCGCGGCCCCGCCAACTGCCGATGCCAGTGAACCGACAACCGTAACGCCGATCTGTACCGTTGCCAGAAAGCGATGCGGGTCCTTCTGGAGCTTGTCCACGACCATCGCCCTTGTGTTACCTTCTGCTACCAGGCGAGCAATAGTACTCTTGCGAGCCGAGATGATGGCAAGTTCCGAGCCTGCGAAGAAGCCATTCGCAAGAATAAGAAAAAAAATGACTACAAGCTCAACTGCAATGGACTCCATGCTGTATCTCCGGTTGCTTCATTACTTGATTCGACATGCTGTATTTCTACCACAAAAACGCCTCGGCAACTAGAATAGCAGCGGATATTTCACTCCGGATTTCCGCACGCTGCTTGCCAACCATCGACGTCACATTTTTTATAAGCCGGGTATTTGTGCCGCCTGTGCCTGCACAGCCAGCACAAATACCATCGCTACCAGGAGTCCTATCATCATCTTTATCATCGTAATAACTTTCCCTAACATAGTTCGGCAGGC
>MGZJ01000034.1:32604-108873 GCA_001802645.1 Geobacteraceae bacterium GWC2_53_11
AATGTGCCAATTCTTCTTATTCTGTTTTACGGGGGTTCTATGCCTGGCCGATACCCGACAGTCGCCACAGATTGTTGCCGACCGGCCTGGTAAATGTCCAGAACTCCTCAAACTTGACCGGCTCGCTCTTGCTGCCGGACACGACCGATCCGGTCAGCTCATCGGTTGTATAATCAAGCAGGTTTGCATAGATGGAAGCGGTGATAAAATCCTGCCCGGTCTCCTGCCACACCTCGGCAACAGCTACTTTCCGGACGGCAATATTTTCAAGCCTGTTGATCTGTTTATCCTTCAGCAACAGGTCCAGGTCCGCCTGGAATATTCGATTCATCTCATCGGTCAGCAAGCCTGAGACCGGCGACAGGTCGCGCCCCATCCAGGCTCCCTGGATTTTGAAAAAATTGTCCATCACCAGGTCGTTGAATCGGTTTTCATCAAAGGAATGATCATTTTGGCGGATATGGGCCAGGCCGGTCGCAACCTCATCACCTGCCGGTTCATTAATCTGCTGCACGCCGGAAAATGGAATTACCGTTCCTCCCTGATAAGCTCCCTGCCCGAAAGGAACTGCTTCACTGTCAGCGCGTTTCTTTTTGATGTAGCGATAGATAAGATAGCCGCCGCCCGCCAGCAGGATGATGCCAAACAGGCCAATGCCACCCCCGCCCGTGCCGCCAGCCGCTCCCGCGCCGGCTCCGGCAAAGCTGCTGAAGAGCATGCTTCCCAGCATACCACCCGCAATTCCGCCGGCCATACTTCTCATGAAACCACCACCAGGCTGCTGAACCTGGCCTGGCGCAGGCGCGGCCTGCTGCCGTGGTTGGCCGGACTGTGGTGAAGAGCTTGTCGGCCTGGAATAGCTGCGTGAGCCGCCGCCGGAAGAGCGGCTGCCACCGGCTCTGGCGTGAGCGTTCAGTTCCAGCACGGTGATGCTTACAAACAGTACGGCTGCCATTATTGTTACTACTTTAACAACGTGTTTTTTCATTTTTACTCCTTGAGGTTTGTGTTGTTGAATACTGTTTAGTCGGCTACATCCCTTTAAGCTTCCAGAGAGCGGCAACACCAAACACCAGAAACATGAAGCCTGCGGTGCGATGAATCCAGCGGAGCGGAATGAAGCGAACCAGCTGTTTGCCGGCAAACATCCCCAGCAGGGCCACGCACCACAATGCCAGGGTGGACGACACAAAGACCATGCCCATTCCGGCCAGGCTGTCAGAGTGCTGGGCCGCCTGGCTGGCGGTCACCAGCTGGGTTTTGTCACCCAGTTCCGCCATGAAGATCATGATGAAAGCGGTGCGGGCGGCAGTGGCCGCGGTGGGCGGCGGCCCGTCTTCATCATCCTGGCTGTCACTGGCGTGCCGCAGGGTGCTATAACCAAAATAGAGAAAGAGCAGCGCCGAAACGAGTGTCACCCAGAAGATCGGCAGCAGCAGAAACAACACCTTGCCTACCACGACCGCAGCCAGATTAAGCACGACAAAAGCGGCCGCAATCCCGATAAAAATCTTCTGCCACGGGTAGCGTAATGCCAAGGCAATAGCGGTAAGCTGGGTCTTGTCGCCCAGCTCAGCCAGAAAAATCAATCCAAAGGTGCTGATAAAAATCGTTTGTTCCATGGCACGTTCCGTTGTTTTAATCCCGCCTGTTTTTCATCAAAAATCGAACAGTTCACTTAACAACGATTTTTTCTTGTGCTGTCCGTAGTGACCGCCGCCGTGCTGCTGCTTGTAGCCATGATGATTATCATGACCCTGCTTCATGTGTGACGACGGATATTCCGGTTCGCGGTAGCGCGGCGGGGGAACATCAACCGGCTGCGGCACCGCCATTACGGCAGAACGCTCGATGATTTTGTCCAACTCCCCCCGATCCAGCCATACTCCCCGGCATTGCGGACAGTAGTCAATCTCGATTCCCTGGCGGTCAGACATCATCAGATCGGTTGTTGTGCATACAGGACATTTCATAGTGTTTTCTCCTTTTACTGTTTGATGAAGCGGCCTACGTGTTTTTAACAGGTGGGGTCTTTCGTGCGTGATTCCTTCCGATAACAAGCGAAGCGAGAACCGACATGGAAAGGCAGGTGAAGATCACCAGTAGCGAGACCTGGATCGGAATGTGAAATCCCATGGCCGTCGCAATCATCTTTCCCCCTACGAACGCCAGAATCGATGATATGCCCAGCTTCAGATAGACGAACATCCCCATGATGCTGGCCAGCAGAAAATAGAGCGCCCTGAGTCCCATAATGGCAAAGATGTTGGAGGTGAAGACAATGAACGGGTCAAGTGTCACCGCAAATATGGCCGGGATCGAGTCGATGGCGAACAGCACGTCGCTGCTCTCGATCATCACCAATGCCAGAAACAGCGGGCTGGCTACCAGCAGGCCATTTCGGCGTTTGAAGAACCAGTCGCCGCGCACCCGTTTGGTGAACGGAAACAGCTTGCGGGCCAGCCTGACCAGCAGATTTTTATCCGGATGGACTTCTTCTTCCGCACCGAAGGCCATTTTCCAGGCGGTAAACAACAGCAGCGCGCCGAACAGGTAAAACAGCCAGTGGAAAGCCGTCAACAGTTCGATGCCGGTGAAGATGAACAACGCGCGCAGAACCAGTGCGCCGATAATGCCCCACTTGAGGATCCGTGCCTGGTGTTCGCCGCGAATCTTGAAATAGTTGAAGATCATGATAAAAACAAACAGGTTATCGACCGACAGCGATTTCTCGATCACATAGCCGGTAAAAAACTCCAGCGCCTTGATCTTGCCGAGAAAGACATATATCCCGGCATTGAATGCCAGCGCCAGCGACACCCAAATGATGCTCCAGGTCAGCGCCTGGCGGAATGAGACTTCGTGAGCTTTGCGGTTCATGCCGAGATCGATCGCCAGCATGATGACCATCAGCAGTGCAAAGGCTCCCCACATTAGTGATTGTTCCGACATCAGTTCCCTTTCCTCATGCGTTCAAAGCGTTCTTTTACGGTCACCAGCAGTTTTCTGGCCCAGAGGAACTCCGTGGCCAGCAGCGCCAACCCAATCGGGATGACAACAATAGCCGGTCCCGGCAGCACGATCATGGCTAGTCCGGCTGCCAGGATCGTGAAGCCGATCACCGTAACGATCAGGCGTTTGGCCTGACCCAAAGTTTTAACGACAAAATGTTTCATGGTGTGGTTACCTTGTCACAACGGGCAGCTACTGTGCCATCCGCTTCAGGACCTGTTCCAGCTTGCGCAGTTCCTCGCCGTAACCGGCCCAGTTCCCCTGACGCTGCAAGGTGGTAGCCTTTTCATAGATCCTCATCGCTTCCCTGGCCAGTGATGACGGTGATGTCTTCACAACGGACTCCGCCGTCGTGACGGCAGCCGAAACGGCTTTCCTGCCGCCAAAGAGCCGCTGCAGGGCAAGCTCCAGATTCTCCTCCATAACCACCTGATCGCCAAAGGCCACAATCACCCGTTTCAGTTCAGGCAAACCGTTTTTTTCGGCCGCCAGAAACAGCGGCTGCACGTAGAGCAGCGACTTCTCGATAGGAATCACGAGCAGGCTCCCTCGAATGACTTCCGAGCCGCGCTGGTTCCAGAGCGACAGTTGCTGGGATATGAAGGAATCCTGATTGATCCGGGCATCAATCTGTTTCGGGCCATAGATCAACCGGTCGCGCGGAAAAGTGTAGGCACGGATCTTCCCGTAATTTTCCCCGTCGCAGCGGGCCGTCAGCCATGCCGCCAGATTGTCCCGTTTGGACGGGGTAAAGGGGAGCAGCAAGATGTATTCCTCAACCTTCTCACCCGGCAATCTCATGATCGTGTAATAGGGCTCCATCGCCTTTTCGCCGATGGCGGGGATCTCCCAGAGATTTTCTTTGTTGTAGAAGACCTTGGGATCGGTCATGTGATAGGCAGCAAACATGGCGGCCTGAACCTGAAGAAACTGATGCGGGTAGCGAATGTGCCTGCGCAAGTCCTCGGGCATGGCGGCCAGCGGCTTGAAAAATCCCGGAAACATGCGGGCATACACCTTTACCAGCACATCGTTCGGCTCGCTCACATAAAAGTTAACCGAGCCGTCGTAGGCGTCAACAACCGCCTTGACGGAATTCCGCATGTAATTGATTCCACCCTTGAGCGGCTTTGAATAGGGGAGGCGATCCGAATAGGTATAAGCGTCGATGATCCATTTGAGCCCCCCTTTTTCGTCAACTACCATGTACGGGTCGCCATCAAAACGGAGAAAGGGCGCGATCTCCCTGACCCGCTGGTTGATATTGCGGTTGTAGATGATGCGGCTCTCTGCGGTGATATCCGATGAAAGCAGAATTTTTTCGGTTCTGAAACTGGCGGCAAACAGTGCTTTTTTGAGCAATGAATCAATCGGCACCCCGCCTTTTCCGGCATAGGTGGTGTTGATATCACCGGTGGCGGTCGGGTAGCTGAATTCAGGTATTTTGGTCTTGACGACCACATAGTCGTTCGACAGCTCGCCGAAATATATTTCCGGCCGGGTCACCTTGACATCAGCCAGGCTGACGGCCGGGATATCCTTGACAAAAAACTCCGGCAGCCCTTCCTTGCTGATCTTGCTGACCGGTCCGAAGGTGATGCCGTTGCCGTGGGTAAAGATCAGGCGCTCGTTGATCCAGTTCTTGCTCGGGAGATCGGCATAGGAAAGTTCGCGTGGCGACAGCATGACCTGTGTATACTGACCGTTAACCTTGTAGCGGTCATTGTCCACATCGAAAAACTTGTAGTAGGTCCTGATCTGCTGCAACTGGCTGTAGGTTTTAAGCAGCGGGGCATGATCCCAGAGCCGGATGTTCTTGATGGTGGCATCATTGTTGGCAATATCAGCGGCTGACAGCTTTGTATCCACATCGAACGGCACGGTTTCTATCTTTTCCAGATCATAGCCGAAACGGGTAAACTTGAGATTGTTCTCGATGTACGGTGTTTCAAGGGCAAGTTCGTTGGGTGCCACCTTGAATTTCTGCAGCACCCCCGGATAGACCCGGATGCCGATCACGTAGAGTGCTACTACGATGGCAGGCGGCAGCAGCGCGGCACGCCAGGTCCCTTTCCAGATGCCGACTGCCAGCATACACCCGGCAAGCGGCGTCAGGAACGTCAGCGCCCTGAACGTCAGCAGACGGGAATGCACATCCGCATATCCGGCGCCATAAAAAGAGCCGTTGCCGGCATACAGCAGCCGGAAACTGTCCAGATAGAAGCCTGCGGCAATTACGCAGGAAAAGAGCGCCGCCAGAACCGCCAGATGCCGACGTACCTTTTCGTCAACCGAGGCCCCCCGTTCGGTCAGCAGTATACCGCCGCGTACATAATACACGGCCCCGGCAAGAACGGTGGCCGCCAGCAGGATAAATCCGGCAAAACCTTTACAGATTTCCAGTAACGGCAGGCTGAACAGATAAAAGCCGATATCCTTGCCGATAACCGGGTCAACGGTACCCACATCCACCCGGTTCGCGAAGAGCAGCACCTCCTCCCAGCGCAAAGCGCCCCAGTTCCCTGCCAAAAGCGCCAATCCGGCAGAGATGAGCAGGGCAACCGGTTTTACCAGGCGAAGGGCATCATCCCTCTGGATGCGGAAACTGCCTCCCCCCACGACGAACAGAGCGGAATAGGGAAACTGCGCCCTGTTCGCATACCACAGATTGATCATGACCACGGCGAACAGCAGTGCCCCGAAGAGCACGCCTACCCCGAGTTTTGCAGACAGGGCCGTGGTAAAGACGGAGGTATAGCCGGTCTCCACAAAGAAGAGCCAGTCGGTGTAAAAATCAAGCAATGATGAAGCAAATGGCAGCAGTACTGCTGCGAGAACCAGAACCAGAACAAACCTGTTTTTAAACATCGCCGTCCCCCCTTTGTTTCAATTTTTCATCAACGACGATACGGATCAGAGGAACTTTCGGCTCTCTTTTTTTTCAGATACCGGTAAATCAGGTAGCCGCCACCGGCCAGAAGAATGATTTCAAACAGGCCGATACCACCGCCGCCGGCCATGCCGCCCATACCGCCGCCTGCTCCGGCCATACCGCTGAACAGCATGCTTCCCAGCATTCCACCCGCAAGTCCGCCGGCCATGCTTCTCATGAAACCGCCTCCGGCAGGCTGCTGAAAAGCACCCGGCGCAGGGGCGGCCTGCTGGCGCGGCGGTGGCTGATAGGAAGGAGCAGCGGCCGGGCGGGAGTAGCTGCGCGAGCCACGGCTCCCCATGGAGCGGCTGCCGCCGGCCCTTGCTTCGGCGTTGAGTTCCAGAACGGTAATGCTCATAAACAAGACGGCGGCTAAAACGGTAAACACCTTAACAGCATGATTTTTCATTGTACTCTCCTGAGGTTCTTCATTTCCGGCAATGCCGGAGTCCTACGGGTGCGATACGTCTTCAGCGTTTGCTTCACCATATTGATTGTGCAGCTTGACCGGCGTCCCCCGGCGCATGCGCAGGTTGAGCATCTCCACCAGCACCGAAAAGGCCATGGCAAAATAGATGTATCCTTTGGGTATGTGCATGTCGAGACCGTCACCGATGAGCGCCACGCCGATCATGAGCAGAAAGCTGAGCGCCAGCATCTTGATGGTCGGGTGTTTTTCCACAAAGACACTGATCTTGCCCGAGAAGAGCATCATGAAGCCGACGGCAATGACGACCGCAGCAACCATGACGGCCAGCTGGCTGGCCATCCCGAGAGCGGTGATGATCGAATCGAGCGAAAAAACTATGTCCAGCAGCAGAATTTGGACAATTACCGCCCCGAAGGTGGCGCCTGCTCCGGTGACCGCATGCCCCTCCTCTCCTTCCAGCTTCTCGTGAATCTCCATGGTGCTTTTCCAGATCAGGAACAGACCACCGGAAAGAAGAATCAGGTCGCGACCGGAAATCTCGTTGCCCAGCACGGTAAACAGCGGGGACGTCAGCCCCATGAGCCAGGTCAGAGAGAAGAGCAGCGCGATGCGAATAAACATCGCCAGGCCGAGCCCGACCAGCCGGGCCTTTTCCTGCTGGTGAACCGGCAGTTTTCCTGCCTGGATCGAAATGAAGATGATGTTGTCGATGCCGAGTACGATTTCCAGCGCACTCAATGTTACCAGTGCCATCCAGACCTGCGGGTCAGTCAGCCATTCCATGTGTCCTGCCTCCTCTATTCATGTAAATGCAATTAATCCATACACAGCTTGCGGCGTTTGGAGCTCCACATATCAATCGCCTCTCGCATGATCTCGGAGATGCTTTTTGATGTGGACTTTGTCAGTTTTTCCAGCGCTTTCTTTTCTTCGTCATTTATGCGCAGTGAAATGACATTCTGCAACTGCTCAGTTTCTTTTCTTTTCTTTCTGGATGACTTCGGTTCCCTGCTAAAAAGTGTTCTTGTGTAAGACATGGTTTCCTCCTCTGTCTGTGTATGGGAGCAGTGGTGTCCCGTGGTTACCGCTGATAGATCAGCGCATTCGTGCTGCCAGTTCCTGTAGTCGGGCGATGCGCTCCTCCATCGGCGGGTGGGTCGAGAAAAGCGCCATCATACCGCCGCCGGTCAGCGGATTGACGATAAACATATGGGCGGTGGCAGGCCGGGCATCCAGCATCGGAATCGCCTGCGATGCGGTGTGCAGCTTGCCCAGGGCGCCCGCCAGCGCCAGCGGCCGGCCGCATATTTCAGCTCCGGAAGCATCCGCAAGGTATTCGCGGGAGCGGGAGACCGCCATCTGAATCAGCATTGCGGCAATCGGTGCGATGATCGCCATGGCCAGCGAACCGACCATGCCGCCGATACCGCCCCCCTCCTCATCATCTCCCCGGCCGGCGCCCAACATCGCGCCCCACTGCAGCATGCTGCCGATCATCGAGATGGCGCCGGCAAAGGTGGCGGCAATCGTTGAAATCAGTATATCGCGATTTTTCACGTGAGCCAGTTCGTGGGCCATGACCCCTTCCAGCTCATCCGGCGTGAGGATGCGCAGAATTCCCTCGGTGGCAGCAACGGCGGCATGTTCGGGATTGCGGCCAGTGGCAAAGGCATTGGGGGAATCGTCCGGAATTATGTAGACCTTCGGCATCGGCAGCCCTGCCCGGCCGGCAAGACGTTCGATCATCCCGTAAAACGACGGGTGAATGTCGCGGGTAATTTCCCGGGCGTTGTACATTTTGAGGACGATCTTGTCGGAAAACCAGTAGGAGCCGAAGTTCATGACAGCGGCCATCAGAAAGGCGAACATCATGCCCCCCTTGCCGCCGACGGCGCCGCCCATGAAAACAAGCAGCATGGTAAGCAGGGAAAGAAGAAGTGTTGTTTTGAAGCGGTTCATCATGACTATATACCTCCGACGAGTTTATTTTTCGCCGGGGTAAATAAAAAAGACCTTTACCCACGGCGTACTGCGCATTGGATAAAGGTCTTGCTTGCGATTGGTTATCGTTCCCTGTCCGAGTCTTGCGACTGTGTTGACGAACAAGGGATCAGCCATGTCTCCGGCTGATAGCTACTCCCCTTCATTGAGTTCTAATAGTAGAGGAACTGTTCCCTGCCTGTCAAGTGGTTATTTATTTGCCGCCGCCGTAGCTGTGCAGACCGGACAGAAACAGGTTGACCCCCAGGTAGCAGAAGATGGTGGCGGCAAAGCCGACGATGGAAAGCCAGGCGGCGCGGCGGCCGACCCACCCCTTGGTGATGCGGGCGTGCAGAAAGGCGGCGTACACGAACCAGACGATCAGCGACCAGGTTTCTTTCGGGTCCCAGCTCCAGTAGGTGCCCCAGGCGTAGTTGGCCCAGGCGGCACCGGTGATGATGCCGAGCGTCAGCAGCGGAAAACCGACCATGATCGCCCGGTAGTTGAGGTCATCCAGTACCTTGATCGGAGGGAACATGCCCATGATGCCTGCCTCGCCCGACTTGTGATCGCTCTCGTCATGATTGGCCTTGATCAGGTACATGATGGAGATGCCGCATGCCACGGCAAAAGCGGCGTAGCCGAGGAAACAAGTGATGACATGGTAGAGCAGCCAGTTGCTCTGCAGGGCCGGAACGAGCGGCTCAATGCCGGTGTTCAGTCCGAGCTGTGCCCAGGCCATGCCGAGCAGGGCAAAGGGCATGACAAAGGCGCCGATCACCCGGTACTTGTACTTGATGTCAAGCAGGGCGTAGATCAGCACGATGGTCCAGGAGAAGAACACCACCGATTCATACAGGTTCGAGAGCGGGGCGTGCCCCACCCCCATGTCGTAGGATTCCTTCCAGCGCAGGCCGATAGCCACGGTCTGCGCCAGCAGGCCGCCGTAGGCAACGGCAATGGCGGCTGTGCCGAGCACCTTGGCGCGACCGGCCAGAAACACGAAAAACAGCAGCATGGAGATGAGATAGGCAAAGGTGGTTATATTGAAAAGCAGTGAACTGGTCATGGCTGTTTCTCCTTGGTAAGATCTGTGGTGAGGCGGGCTACAAGCCCCTCAAAGCTCTGCTGGAACGCACCCTGATTCTTGCTGGCATTGCCGCCGACCGTGACGGCGCCATGCTGGATGCGCACCCAGATACGGCGATGCGACATGAAAAAGGCGATATAAATGCCGACCACCATCAGCAGGCACCCCAGCCAGACGATTTCTACACCCGGATCCTTGGCAACCTGCAGACCGGTGTACATCCGCTCTTCGGCCCCCTTGTAGTGCAGCACCGGCCCCTTGCCATGTTCCTTGGCGTGCTGAAGATTCAACTCAGGATGGTTGGCATAGACGACAAAGCTTTCCGCCTTGCCGTCAGGGGTATGCAGTTCAACCTGCGCTGCTGGCCCGGATAAATCTTTCGCAAACTCGGAGACATCCCTGGTAGCCTCCAGCACGTGCATACTGCTGCCGTCGGGAAGATTCACGGAAGCTTTCCCCTCCACGGTCAGCGACACCGGATTTTTACCGTCAAGATCACTAACGGTGAAGAAATAGTTGCCGGCGTTGCCGTAGCTGGACTGATAGAAGGTAATCCCCTTATAAGTGAGCGGATCATTAACAATAACCCGGGCATTGGTATAATCAGGCACCGGCTTGCCGTTCTCCAGCACGGTCAGGATGCTCTTGAACTCCTTTGGCGCACCGCTGGCGTAGTGGGCAACGCTGAATTTTTCAAGACGCAGAGCGAAACCGAGGTCGAGCTGCTTTCCTGAACGGGATTCGATTTTGGAAACGCTCTCGCCTTCCAGGATATTGACAAAACCCTTGTAGCCGAATAGCGAGCCAATCAGGGCTCCAATAAAGATGATGATGACGCTCAGATGAACGAAGTAGACGGAAAGGCGGCACCAGGGTGCTTTCTGGGCAAACAGATGCCAAGCGCCGTCGGCTTCGACGACTTCCGGTTCAGCAAAATCCGCCTTCAGGAACGCAGCAACTTTCTCTTTCAGTACGGCAGGGTCGTCTGAACTCCTGATCGTTGCAACATTGGACAGGGACTGTTCCAGTGCGCCGCTCAGAACCTTCACCGGTTCGGTAATGATTTTCCAGATATGGGGCAGCCGCTTGAATGAGCAGGCCACCAGATTGACGGTCAGCAGGTACAACAGCAGAATGAACCACCAGGAATGGTACATATCGAAAAAGCCCAGCGCCTTGTACAGCTTGATCTTGGCAAGACTGATACTGGCAAGATATTCCTCGGGAGGAGTCCCCTGGGGAATCACCGTCCCGATAATCGAGATGACTGCCAGTGAGATAAGCAGGAACATGGTCAGTTTAAGCGAGCAGAAAAAATCCCAGAGAGAATGCAGAAAATCTTTTTGTTGTGTTGTCACGTAGTTGTTCTCCTTCAAAAATAGTGCGCCGCTTTGGGAATCAAGAAATTACCGGGCATTCTCCGGCAACGCGCGGAGTTAATGTAGAGACGGCAGAAGAATCAGGAGCTTCAAGCGAGGTTTTGCGGAGGGACGAATATGGCGAGGTACACCTGCGGCAGCAACCAGAAAGGCTCCCGAAAGTTCTGGGCAACAACCACCGGAGCATAGGCTAGCCGCACTCTCTGGCCAAGTGGGGCATGACATGCACAACTACAGCCGGTTGTGTCGCAGCAGTCCGAATCATGACCATCGGAACAGGGGCAGGTGTCAAGAGGAGATGTATTTGCCGTACTGCTGATCGTCGGCATCAAGTCTCCTTCAGCATCAAACACGACAGATTGAGCGCAGAGCGTTGCCGGCAAAGCCAAATAGATAATGATCAGAACAAAAGCAATAAACTGATTATGAGCAAGCGAAAGCGTCATGAAGTACCGAAGAAACCCTGTGATCAATCCTGAAAATCCTTACTCCATGTGTTGGAGCGTATCGCATTTAATCAAACCTAGTCAAAGGTTTTTCTGAGCAGGTGCAACAGCAACGCAATCAGCAGCATGACCGACACAGCAACCGCACCGGCTATTGCACGTCTCTGCCGGGAGTCATCAAACCGGTCAAGCACGACCTTGATTTTTTTCAGATCGGCCTGAATCCCGGCCGATTCCTGTTTGACCAGTTCAACATTCACGTTGTGGAACAGGGTATGGAAGCGATTGCGCACCGCAAACAACTCCTGTTCCAGCTTTGCGGTATCGGTTCCGGTCATTTTATAGCCTGAGATTCGGCTCTCAATAGCCACAATGAGCGCTTCGGTTTCCTGCATGGCGGCGCGGATCACCTTGGCACGTTCATAACTGTGGCAGCGGCTGCAGCTCTTTTCGTTGATCAACTCCAGAGAAGCTTTCACCACCTGATGGCTGCCGTGGCAGGTAACGCAGGTCGGCCCCCCGTGGGCCAGTTTTCGACCATGCGCGCTGTTCAGGTAATCCTTTAGCACGCCGACATGGCACCGCCCGCAGAAAGCCGGAATAGCGTCCTCTTTCGGCACTCCCAGAAAACCGCGTGCCGGACTCATGGCATTGGCGGCGTCTTTCGGATCTCCCCCATGACAGCCGTTACAGAAAATACCGTTCTCGGCATGAATGCTCCCGCGCCAGAGCGTGACCGGCTGGCTGTATTTTTCCGGCAGTTTTGAATGGCACTCGATGCAGACCGGCTCCGCATTTTCCGGCGCAGCAAACGCCAACAGCGGCAGCAGGACAACGAGAGCGAATAACAAAACTGAAGTCAGGCCACGGAGGCACAGAGGCACAGAGGAAATCCCCGGCCTTTTATCTCTGAGTCTCTGTGCCTCTGTGGCAAATACTTTTTCTACGTTCATAGCTGGATTTCCGTATCTCATGACAAGTGCCCCCAAATGCTCAGCCCGATCCAGAGCAGCACCCCGCCGACGGCACAAGTCATGAACAAGGGCCGTTTCAACGGGTGACGCTCACTCCCCCGGTCAACAAAGGGGAGCAACGCCAGAAAGGTCATGGCGGCCCCCTGCAGCGACAGACCGATCAGCTCGTTGGGAAAAATTTTCAGGGTCTGGTAGTTGGCCAGAAAATACCACTCCGGCTTGATGTGAGCCGGGGTTACAAAGGGATTGGCCGGAATAAAAGCGTCACGGGGAAAGAACAGGTACGGATCGAAAAAGACCACCGCCAGGAAACAGGCCAGGTAAATGGCAATCGAACGCAGGTCCTCCAGGGCATAGTTGGGAAAAAACGGGATCCCCCCTGGATGCCCTTCATAGCGGTAGCTGTCCCCCTGCCATTGGTTGGCGGTCTCCTTCAGCCCGAACGGAGGGGTTGAAACCCCGGTACGCTTGAGAAGAAAAATATGGGCTCCTATCAGGGCAACAATGCCGGCCGGAATGACCGCGACATGCAGGGCAAAGAAGCGCCCGAGCGTCGGCGGGCCGACCAGTTGACTGCCGCGCAGGAACTCGACCAGATACGGCCCGACCACCGGAATGGCGCTGGCACTGTTGGTTGCTACGGTGGTGGCCCAGAATGAAAGCTGGCTCCAGGGCAACAGGTAGCCGGTCAGGGAGATTGCCTGCACCAGCGTCAGCAGCATGAAGCCGCTCACCCAGTTCAGTTCGCGCGGTTTTTTGTAGCTCCCCATAAACAGCACCGACAGCATATGGAGCAGCAGCGCCAGCATCATCATGTTGGAGCCGACGGCATGGCACATGCGGATCAGCCAGCCATAGGGAACATCGTTCATGATAGCGGTGACGCTTTTAAATGCCTTGTCCGCATCCGGCACGTAATAGATCAGCAGCAGCATGCCGGACACCACTTGCAGGGCAAAGGCACACAGCAGAATGCTCCCCATTGAGTACCATGCATTTATGTTGCGCGGCAGGAGATAGCCGGTCAGTTCCTTTGCCGCAACATCACGAATCCCAACCCGCACATCTATCCAATCGATGATCTTTTTAATGATTGTCATGCAGTCTCCTTCACCCCGATGTTCAAACTAGCCAACCGTAATACTGTCGCCTGAAACTGAAAAGGGAAGCTTGTTCAGTGGCTTGGGTGGCGGACCGGCTGTTACGGAGCCATCAGCGGAAAAATGACCGCCGTGACAAGGGCAGAGGAAATCCTGTTTATCCTTCTCCCACTGCACGATGCAGCCAAGATGTGTACAGACCGCCGAAAACGCGACCAGATCACCGCCGCGCTTGCGTACCAGCACCGCCGACGACCCGGCATATTCGAAGAATTTCGCTTCCCCTTCGCGGACATCCGCAGCAGGGATCACAACCTTTCCAGCCGCATCACTTCCGGTGCGGGGCGCCAGATAACGGAACAGCGGCCAGGAAAACGCAGCCGCCGCAACCGCCCCGAGTCCTCCCAGGCACAGGCCGAGAAATGTTCTTCTGCTGCTGTTATCCATACTTCCCTCCAAATCGTACCGATCTACTTCCACCACTTCTAGGCAACCAATGTCAACTATAGCCAAGCTGCCGGCTATTGCAAGCAATTCTGCAACGTATCAATCTGTCGAACCAATGCTCCCGCAGACACCACAATGCGCCTATCTGTCATTTCAAAACATGAAATAGCCATATTCGTTGCAGGGGAAACATCCTTTGCAAACATCCCCCCAGAAGAAACAGGCTCACGTATGCAGCAAAAAAACAAGCAATAACGAACAGTTGCTTAGTGGCGGCAACCAGTATCGACAGAGGACTCATTTTCTCATGAACATTATGTTTCACCAGAAACAAGAGCGATCTTATGTAACCAAACTTTTAACCATCAAGAATTATTACATAAATATTGAAAAACAAAAATGGGCATACAGCTTGCGATTATCGGATGCACGACGCACTTGATCCGGCAAGCGGCACCAATGCGCAGTTTACTTGACCCCTGAATTTTGCAGAACCGTTCGCGAGGTATCTCAACATGCTTTTCTGCATATTACTTACATCGCTCGTCACCACTCTGGTGCTGGTGCCCAGGACAACCAGCTGGGCTCTGGACCATGGCTTCCTCGACCAGCCCGATGATCGCAAGATTCATATCATCGGGACTCCTCGACTGGGGGGCATCGCCATCATGATGGGACTGCTCCTCACATCTTTGCTTTTTGTGCAGAGCTCCCCCAAGACGTGGGGATTTCTGGCCGGGGCGATCATCATCTTTCTGACAGGACTGTACGACGACCTGAAGAGCCTGACTCCACGCCAGAAACTGGCCGGCCAGTTTGCAGCCGCCGGAGCGGTTGTCTTGGCGGGCAGAACAGAGCTGAGCTCCTTCGGCAACCTGTTTGGCATGGGCGAACTGTACCTGGGGCCTCTGGCCGTTCCGATCAGCATCTTTGCCATCGTCGGAGTAATCAACGCCATCAACCTGTTGGACGGGCTGGACGGCCTGGCAGCCGGGGTGTGTGCCCTGGCAACGTCCACCTTTGCCGTGTTGGCCTACTTCAGTGGCAATGCAGAACTGCTGGCACTGTGCCTTGCACTCCTGGGAGCCCTGATCGGATTCCTGAAATACAACACCCATCCGGCACGCATATTCATGGGTGACTCGGGCAGCCTCCTGCTGGGGTATTGCATGGGAACCTTTTCGATCATGCTGGTGACTGGCGGCAACCAGACGATCAGCCAGGTAACCCCACTCATGGTGCTGGCCATACCGATCCTTGACACCCTGTTCGTAATGGGAAAACGGGTCCGCTCAGGCAAGCGCATATTCTCTCCCGACAAGAGTCACCTGCATCACCGGCTGTTGAGTCTGTGCGGCGACCATCGCACAACGGTGCAGATCATTCATGCCTTCTGCTATGCCTTATGCATCACGGCACTGGCAAGCATGCACCTGCCGGACCACCTGATTCTGACAACCCTGTTGCTGACGTACAGCGTACTCTTCCTTGCGATGTGGCAAATGGCCATAGCGATCGGGAATCGGAACAAACAGTGGGCTACCTCACGTTCGACAGAATTACTCAGCATGTTCGGGCACTACGGCAACCCTGCCAGAAAACCGATCAAATCCGTCATGTTGGCAATCGTATTGTTGGCCATTCTGATCCCGCCACAACCGAGGTGGAGCTTTGGGCGGGAACATGCGGAGCTCATATCGTCGCACTCCAGCTACCCGGCAAAACTGCCTCCCACAGATACTGACGATCTATATAGTGATCTCACCATCACAATCGCCCGGCAAAATTTACGACAAGCATGCCTATACCAGGACGCACGCCAGAAATTTGGCCGTATCCGCCCTTCTGCTCAGGTTCAACGAGCAACCTATGTTAGCACCCCCTTTTCCGGATTCATCCAAACAGGAGAAACGTTATGAGAAACAAACTTGCAAACATTACAGTCCTGCTCATCATGATGCTACCCGGCACGTTGCCGGCCCTGGCAGCCACGCCGGAAAGCACTCCATCACCACTCAAGCTGCCTGTTGCCGCCGTACCGGACAGTCAGAAAACAAAAACTTCCGATCTGGCAACGTCAGTGCTGGAGCGTTTTCGAACGTATGTCGGCCCACGCACGACGACCGCCATGTCAGAGTTGTTCAAGGCACCTGTTTCGAAAGGGATTCGCCAGCAGCCCGAAATAGTATTAAGTAATGGTGCAGTTATAGCAAACATAGCGGTGTCGATTCCTACCAAGGACAAGACCGCCCCGAACTTCGCTTTTAACGGAGCACGCCTACTAAGCTCCGAGCAAGATAAAAAAGGTGAGTGGCTGCTCTCGGCGCTGCCCGACACAGGGGGCATGAAGGCAGAGCTGCTTGTACTGTCGAATGGCGCTGCTCTTGATATCCCTATCACGATTGCTCCCCCTCTGCCTCTGGAAACCGACCTCAGCGAAAAGGGTTTCATCACCTTTCTCGGCAGCAAGACTCCGGGAGCAAAGCCCCTGTATGACCTGAACGGTGACGGTCGTCACGACTACATGGATGACTACATCTTCACCGCCAACTACCTTGTCAACAAACTGTCACCACTGTCCAGACGAGCACCGGAAGAAGTTCGTGCCGCACAGGAGCCAAGCCAACCCGCATCATCTATTGAGCAGCAGATCCGTGATCTCCAGGCTGAAGACGCAGCCAGCCCCCCTGAACAAAAAACCGGTGTCGAGCAACAAAACCCGGTGCCCGCGTTTGGAACAGGCGGGGGGTACGGAACTGTTACGAACAGCGCAACAAGTGGTAGTGGAACCGCTGCAACAAACAGCGCAACCGCCGGTACCGGTGGTTACACGACAACAACCACAACCGGCAGCTCAGCCGGAAACAACAGTGTCAACACCACAACAGGAAGCACAGCAGGAAGCAGTACCGCAACCATGACAACAATAACCGGCCCATCCGGCAAATCGGTTACCTATGTCGGCACCGATAAGCGCAACCTGAATTTAAGAAACTTGAAGGCCAAAGAAACAAAAGACCTTCTCAATACCACCAACAAAAATTCGCGTTGAACTATATCGTACCCCAGACCACCTTTTAAGGAGCACGTCATGACCCGTACCAGCTTTACACTGCTGACTCTGCTTATTCTTATCCTGCTACCGCTGGCGATTGATCCCGTTCTGGCTGAAGAGATTAAATACAAGCGTACGGTAGAAAACTACACCATACCTGACGTCACTCTCGTCAACCAGAACGGTGCCAGAGTAAAACTGAAAGACCTGATCACATCCAGCAAGCCGGTGGTACTTGATTTTATCTACGGCACCTGCACCACCATCTGCCCCGTACTTTCGGCCGGCTACACCAGTCTTCAACGAAAACTCGGCGAAAAAAGCACTAACGTTCATTTGATTTCAATCACCATCGACCCCGAACACGACACCCCGAAAGTCATGAAGGAATACCTGAAACGCTATCAGGCACGACCGGGCTGGGACTTCCTGACCGGCAGCCGCAGCGACATCGACAAGGTCATGCGCGCTTTTGACTCCTACATTCCCAACAAGATGTACCACTACCCTGTGAACCTGATTCGCGATCCCAAAGATGGCACATGGGTCAGAATCCTTGGCCTTACCAGCACCTCGGAATTCATGAACGAGTACAAAAAAGCAGGCGGCATTATCTAAATACACCAACTATGAGCTATCAGGAGTCGAAAATGCGAAAACTACAACTTGCAGTCCTAACCGTCATAACAGTTGCGGCCATCCAGGTTCAGGCCGAAGACCGGCAGCCGCTCACGACCGCCAAGGAAAAGACAAGCTATGCCATCGGGGTTGATCTGGTCAGGGATTTTAAACGCCAGGCCATTGATGCCGATCTCAATGCCGTTATCAGGGGAATGCAGGAAGAAAACGCGAAGAAGAAACTGCTGATGACCGAACCCGAGATTACAAAAACCCTGACAAATTACCAACTTGAACTGAAGTCCGCTCAGGCGCTCCTCAGACTGAAGACCGCAGAACAAAACAAACGAGACGGCAAGTCCTTTCTGACGGCCAACAAGAGCAGGGAGGGGGTTGTAACTCTTTCCAGCGGCTTGCAGTACAAGGTCATCAAGGCCGGCAACGGCAAAAAGCCGGGCGATACTGACGGTGTAACCTGCCGCTATCGCGGCACCCTGCTTGACGGCACCGAGTTTGACAATTCGGAGAGCCTCGGGTACCCGGTGACCTTCTATGTCAAGGACAGCATCATCGCAGGCTGGAAAGAAGCTCTCAAGCTCATGCCGGCCGGCTCCAAGTGGCAGATATTCGTTCCTTCCGAGCTTGCTTTCGGCGAAAAGGGGGCAGGACGCGAGATCGGCCCCAATGCCACTATTATTTATGAAATCGAGCTTCTTGCGGTCAATCCGAAAGCAGTACATCCGGCGAAAAAGGATAGAACATGAGAAACGCCAGAACCAAAAATATGCTGGGGCGTATAACCGCCGCGCTGCTCACGGCCCTGATTTCTCTGTTCCTGTTCAGCTTTACGGGGTGGGGAGCCGGGCTGCCGACTGCTTCCGGCGCAGACTCCGAAACGCTACGCCTGGGGGAACGGATGTATCGTGACAGCCTGCTCCCCTCCGGAGAGCCGATGACGGCATTTCTGAGGGGCGACGTCCAGGTACCGGGCACCGCCTTCAGCTGTGTCAGCTGTCACCTGCGCAGCGGCATAGGTTCTCTGGAAGGACAGATTCTTTCCACCCCGACCAACGGAACGAAGCTCTACAAACCTTACTACCAGTACCCTCTTCCCCAGAATTGGGAATACGGCAAGGTACGGGAAGGGATGTGGGACATGCCGGAAAGCACCGCCATCTATCGCCCTGCCTACACCGATCAAACCCTGGCGGCAGCCTTGCGCGGCGGGGTGGATCCGACCGGCAGGGAACTCAACTCCGCCATGCCACGCTACCAGATCGACGACAGCTCCATGGCGATTCTGATCGCCTACCTGAAGACCCTTTCAGCCGAGATTTCTCCGGGGGTGGATAAGGAATACAAGTACATCCGTTTTGCCACCGTGGTCGCCGGAGACGTGCCTGCTGAAGATCGCGAGGAAATGGTGGCCATGCTTGAAGGCATCATGGCGCACCATAACCGTCAGGGACAGATCAGGAACAGATACCAGAACATGGGCGGAAACGTGATGAAGCCGGCCTCCTTCAACAATCCACTCTTCACGATAACCATCTGGCAGCTTACCGGCCCGGCAAGCAGCTGGCGCGCGCAACTTGAGGAGCACTATCGCAAGGAGCCGGTCTTTGCCCTGCTGGGTGGCTTATCTGCCGGAGACTGGCAGCCGATCCACGAGTTCAGCGAACAGAACAAAATCCCCTGTCTCCTGCCGGTAACCGATCTGCCGGTGGTCTCCGACACGGATTGGTACACCCTCTATTTCAGCAAGGGAATCTATCAGGAAGGGGAGAGTGCCGCCCGTTTTCTGGCTTTGAATTCAGACACGGCTGATACCGGCCGGATTATTCAGGTTGTCGAGGATTCACAGCGGGCCCGCGCCCTGGCCAACGGATTTGAGGACACCTGGAGAGAACTAGGCCGCACCGACGCGCCCGAGACGGTGCATCTTGCTCCCGGAGAAACCATAAGCGCTGCAAAAATCCTCTCGTTGAGCCGACATAGAGAAAAACGGCCGCCTGTAATCCTGCTCTGGACAGCCGCCGGGGCACTCCCGGTTCTCGAAAGCCTGGCCGCCGACAAGGACAGCGTCAAGGGGGTCTATGTATCCTCGACACTTCTCAAGCAGGAATTGTGGAAGATTCCGGAAAAAGCACGGGATTTCACCTATATCAGCTACCCGTACCGGGTTGACAACGAATCCGACTTTTTCACCTACAACGCCAGGAGCTGGATGAAAAAACGGCACATACCTGCCGGTGAAAAACGAATCTCCACACACCTCTATGCCTTGATGAACGTCCTGCTCGACCCATTCCGGATAGTCAAACAGGACTTCAACCGGGCCGGCCTCGGCTCGGGCGATGTCATTATGGAATACCAGTTTGAAATGATGATGCACGTAAGACGCAACTATTATCGCGATTATCTGTTTGATGTCATCGGAATGTCCGGCGATCTGCCGAGCATAGATTTTGAACGATTAAGCTTTGGCCCCGGTCAGCGCTACCTGTCCAAAGGGTGCTTCATCGTCCAACTCTCCGCCGGCTCCAAACCGGGACTGATCAAGAAAAGCGACTGGGTAGTTCTATAGGCAGCCATCGGCGCAGCACTGACTCGCCGCCCATTGTCAAGCAGTACAACCATGTATCCTGATAAAATTCGGGATCAAAACAAAGGAGGTTCATCATGAGAGCCAGAAGCAGTACCACAAAGCGACTGCTCAAGCACATCGTCGGCATTTCCGCGATGACGTTGTGTGCAGTGTCGTCGGTGTTCGCAGCGTCCCCGAACACCGAATTCCTTCCCGATTTCCAGGTAGAAACGTTGGCCCCGGCATCCCAGGCCGCCTTTGCCTGGAAAAACGTAGCTCCCAACGCACTTGCGGACTACTACACCTATCTGCCCATGACTACGGCCGACGCTGCTGCGGTAGGGTTCCCAACTTCCGCAACGGTTACCGCGCAGAATCCGCACGGGGTCATCTGCGGGAGGGATGCTGCTCACGGTGGCAGTGATGTTGCAAGCACGGCGGACTGTTACATCATCACCCTCCGCAAACTTGAACAGCCCATGTCACTGGATTTCCTCAGGAACCCGCTGATCGGCATCAACGGCTTTACCGGTCCCGGTCTGATCGGCGCAGACGGGCTCACCCCTCTCTTTGACACCGACACATTGTCCGGTTCCACCACCACCGCCTACGGGTACGGTTCCGGCGGCGTGAATTGGAAGCCGTACGGCGCAAGTGGTCCTACTCTTGCTCAAGGCAGTGCACCGGCTGCTTTCCAGAACGTACCGATCAGCGCTTTTACGGATAACACCTTCGGCGATCCGGCTCCCAAGGGGATCTGGCACTTCCCCGCCCCATCCATCAAGGCCACCAAAGACCGCGCCGTACTGGTGCAATGGCTAAACGAACTGCCCAATTACGAACCGGTAAACCTTGATCCGTCAGGCGATTGCGGCATCAACACAGAGTCATGCTACCCCTTCAACCGCATCGTCACTCACGTTCACGGAGCCCACGTCGGACCCGAGAGTGACGGCCTGGCCCTGGCCTGGTACACGCCCAACTATGCTCTTGTCGGTGAAGGCGCTTTCCAGACCTCTGACTACACCATGAGTACCAATGGGTTCAGCCCACCGGTTCCCATCTATTACTACCCGAACAGTCAGGAAGCCGCCACGGTCTGGTATCATGACCATGCGGTTGGCACCACCCACAATAACGTCGCCATGGGGCTTGCCGGTTTCTGGCCGCTAAGCGATGCCGTGGAAGATGCTCTGAAAACCTGCGTCGGTGTCGGCTGCAAAACCGTACTACCCTCGACAGCCACCACAACCGACTTCGAACTCGGGTTTGCCTTTCAGGATCGCAATTTTGACGTCAATGGCAAGATGGTTATGCCGGCTGCCGCCATTTACGACAAGACCGATCCCAACTGCGTTTTTGATGCCAACAACAATGCTCTCCCCGGCACCTGCAAGCGCCTGGATTTTATGAAGCAGCTCGGCAATCCGGCAGCAGCAGCCGGACAAGATCCAAATCCGATTGTGCATAAAATACCTTATGATGCCGCGACGCTTGCTTCCTGGCAGAATGGCACAACCGCCCAGCAAGCAGACTACGCCCTTAACTTTCCGGCAAGCTGCCAGGTCAACCTGACCAACACCTTTGAAGGTATCGCCGGGGTTGATCCGGTCACCGGCGCCAGGGTGCCCTTTACCCAGTGCGCTCCTTTCCCCGGCACCAGCAACACGCTGGAATATTTCGGCAATATGCCCGTCGTCAACGGCGTAACCTACGCCGTGTACAATGTCGATCCGACCGTGTACCGCATGCGCCTGCTCGGCGGCACCGATTCCCGTGCCTGGATTGCCCAGCTGGTCAAACAGGGGGCGACGCCATCCATGATGAATTGCGGCGGCGGAGCAGCCCCCGCAGGCTGCGCCGTGTACGATGCCAACGCCATTATTCCGTTCTTCCAGGTCGGCTCCGAGCAGGGTCTGCTGACCAATATGGTTCAACGTAGCGAGATCGATCTGATGCCCGGCGAGCGTATTGACGTGCTGGTTGACTTCAGCGGTCTTGGCGGCACCACCGTCACCATGAAAAACCTTGGTGACGATGCCCCTTACTCTGGCCGCTTTGATTTCGACAACATCGCCACCCGTCAGCCGACTTCACTTCTCATTCCCGAAATCATGAAATTCAAGGTCCGCCCGGTTGCCACTCCGACTCCTGTCACCAGCAACGTCCAGACTCCTGTTGACGGCGCGCCCTTGAAAGGGGCCTATCCGACGATTACTCCGGTCAAAACCCGGACTATCGCCCTGATCGAAATTACCGATCAGTACGGTCGCACCATGCCGACCATCGACGGTCGGGGCTACACACCTCCCGGCATCCGTACCACCGAGGTCATTCCCATTAATCAGCACGAGCAGTGGGATATTGTCAACACTACCGTTGACGCGCATCCGATGCACCTTCACCAGGTTGCATTCCAGGCAATTGACCGCCAGGCAATCGCGGTTGATGCCAACGGCGACGCCCTCGCATCAGGATTTATGGCCGGAGCCAAATATACTTTCGGTGCCGATGTTTTCCCCTACGATCAAACTGTTGCGGCACGTCAAGCCAGCATTTTCTCCGAGTCGCAGTATCTTGTTGCTCCGGGATCAACCCCGATCCCCGTGGCAGCGTATGAAGTCGGCCTGAAAGACACCATTCAGTGTCCTCCGGGTTATGTGACGCGCGTCAAGACCTTCTTCGACATCGCCGGCGATTATGTATGGCACTGCCACATCCTGTCTCACGAAGAGCACGACATGATGCGGCCGTTCCGTGTAACAAGCACTGCAGCGCTGGCTGCTCCTGCTTCGGCCACTGTTGTCGATCTAGGAAATGGCCAAGTGCAGCTTACGGTTGCTCCTGCTCAGATAGCTCCTATACAGCATGTTGTACAATACAGGGTAGTCGGCGATCCGTTCTGGCTCACTAACGCCGCATCGACAAGTGTTCAGACGGTAACTCTTCCTACTACTGGAACTTATGAGTTCCGAGCTCAGTTCGTTGAACCGGCAATTCAGAGCGTACATGCCAATACGGCTCCGGATAGTACCTTTACAGCCGGCAACGCGCAGGTAAACTACGGGCTTACTATCACCACAACCAGCCCGCGTCCTAGTGCCCCTGTTAATTCGTTAGTAAACGACGTTATTATCGCTACCGGCGGAGCAGGCGCTAATTCCTTCGCTGTTACAGCCGGCACCGTACCGACTGGTGTCACCTTCTTCCCCAACGGCCAGTTGTACGGTGTAGCGACAACTCCGGGTACGTTTAACTTTACCGTTACGGTTACTAATGGTGCTGCAACCTTCAGCAAGGCATTTACAATGGTTATAGTTTCAAATCTTAACATTGTCACTGCAAGTCCACTTACCGGTGGTACTGTTGGTGCATTGTACAGCAATGTAATCACATCAAGCCTGGGTGCTGGTGGTTACACCTATGCTGTTACAGCCGGCACCGTGCCGACTGGAGTTGTCTTCTTCACCAACGGTCAGCTGTATGGTGTACCAACCGTTGCCGGTACGTATAACTTTACTGTTACGGTGACAGATGCTGCAGCACAAACTGTAAGTAAGGCATTTACAGTGACAGTCCTGTAGTAATTTACACCAGTTGGTTTTGTAAATGAATCGGCCCTCACGAAATGTGAGGGCCGATTTTAGAAAAATAAACAGTATACTCCAAAATCATTGTTCTCATTACATTGTAACTGGTTAGAATAAACGCTTTCTATGATATTAAGCGTAATTTAAAGCCCAGGCAATCCACAACACCCTGGCTTCGCTGATAGAAATCAACTCTCAGTATGGATATATTGCTGGTTTTCTGTTTTTACCCAGAGTAATGTTTGCTTGAAAATAGCTAAGCATTTTTTATATCAGCATCCAACTCTCTTAAGCTATTCAATAAATCGGAAGTATTGCTATGAACATTCTACTGATATATCCAGGATTGATTGAAGGTTTTAACTCTTACGACAGGGGGTGCAACTGGATCAATCACGGCGTAGGAATAATTTCAACTGTTCTAAAAAATGAGGGCCATTTTATTACATACATGGATCTCAGAAAACTTCACAACTGGAATGAAGTAACGTCAGAAATCCGTCGTATCGAGTTTGAAATGGCATTAATTTCCGTTGCTACTGTTGACTTTGAACCGGCACAAAAGCTTGCAGAAATAATCAAGTCAAAAAATATACATATTAAAATCATGGTTGGAGGTCCACATCCAACACTCATGACTCATCAAACTGCCGAAGTTAAGTCATTTGATTACATTTTCACTCATGAAGCCGAAAAAACCCTGCCATCACTTCTGCATAACCTTCATGACATCCCACGCATCATAAAGGGAGAGATGCCTCCGGATCTTGACAAGCTTCCCTTCGTTGACAGAGCCTTGACACCTACGGGAGAAACACCATTTTTTGCAGGACTTGCACAACCTTATTTTTCAATTACCGCTTCACGGGGATGCATGTATAAATGTTCGTTCTGTCAGCCTGCAGAGCGCTCTATTTTTGGCAATATCGTGAGAAAAAGGAGCGTCGACAATATCCTTGATGAAATTGAATATCTCGCCAAAAACCATGGCATGCAGTCTTTTATGATCCACGATGACTGTTTTACGCAATATTATTCCTGGATAGAGGAATTTTGTGCAAAAAAAATTGAGAGAGGGTTTGAACAGAAGTTTGTTTGCCAAAGCCGCGCTGATATCATATGCAAGCGCCCCGATCTTATGCAAAAACTTGTTGATTCCGGTCTTGACTGGGTACTGATTGGCTTTGAAAGCGGTAGCGACCGTGTCCTCGACTTTATCAAAAAGGGCACCTCTGTTGAACAGAATCTTCAGGCTGCCCGCATCTGCAAAGAGCTTGGAATAAAAATATTTGCAAACTATATGTTCGGGCTTCCCACAGAATCCAGAGGCGAAATGGAGCAAACTGTAAAAATGATGCGCAGAATAAAGCCTGATATTTTCAGTCCATCTGTATTCACCCCGGCACCGGGGAGCGAATTATATGATTATTGCATAACACACGACCTGAATCTGATCAGCACATCAGACGCTTATAGCAGAAATGTAATGAGCGGAGCAAAAATCAAGGGCGTCGATTACAACTTTGTAAAAAGAATGGTTTTTGAAAGTGAGTCGGGGAAAGTTGCGGGGACTGTCAGGTACATAAGCAACATAGTGATCGAAAAATTCAAGGCAAAGGAAGGATTGAAACGGATCTTTTCAGTACCGGCAAAGGATAATATCTGAGTTCAAATATCAGTTCACGAATAGTAAGGAATTCCAAATTCAACATCCTCAGGACATTTCTAACTGTTCCGATCACACTATTATTGACCCCTTATATAATGAAAAATTTGGGGGCAAAAGAATTTGGCATTTGGGCGCTTGTTGGGGTTATCTCGTCATACGCTCAACTAAGTGATTTTGGAATAACGGAAAGTATGATCAAGTTTATGGCGGAGTATGAGGCGCGCAAAGATATTAACCGGTTGAACCAGCTTATAAATACGTCCATGGTTGTATATATGGTTCTAAGTATCCTTTTTTGCTTCATTTTCATCAGTATTCTTCCGTTTGTTATCAATAGAATTTTGTGTATTCCTATTCTTCTTCAGGAAAAAGCCAACCATATTTTCACTATTGCTATCATCCTGTTCTTTGCCAACATGGTGATGGGAGTCTTTGGCTCACTTATCATAGGTTTCCAGCAAATGGGCTACAGCAACCTAATCGGGCTGGCGTCTACCGTTATTACAGCATGTGGTACATTTGCATTTATTTCAAATGGTTACGGACTGCATGGGCTTGTCTACAACAATGCACTTGTGACATTAGTTGTCGCTATATTTAATTTTTATGCTGCTAAGCTTATATTTCCCGGCATGTGCTTAAATCCTTTCAAGTACTTCAACAAAGATATTTTAAAAATGATTTTCGGTTTCAGCTGGAAAGTGCAAGTCTCTAACATAACCCAACTGCTGGTATATCAGGTGGATCGTGTATTACTTAGCCATTACGTGGGGTTGGAAGCGGTTAGCTTCTATGAGATTTCCTACCGCATAGCCAGCCAGGCGAGAGGATTTATCACTTCCATTTTCTCCCCGATATTACCTGCCGCATCAGCGCTTCATGCTGTTGAAGGCAACGATAAAATTGTCGGACTTTACAAAAGGTCGTTCAAATACATGGCCATCACTGTCGTTCCATTTATGACTCTGCTTATCGCTCTTGCACACCCTTTCATGAGAACCTGGATGGGAGCAGAATATGATACCAGCGCAATTACCATGCAACTGTTATTGATAGCATATACCATTACACTTTTTACAGGGCCTGGCTCATTCATATTGAGCGGTATAAACAAACCACAGGTAGGTATGAAATCATCGGCAATGGCGGGATTAACCAATCTGACTTTATGTTGGCTGCTTGTTCAGACAGTGGGGTATTATGGAATAATTATCGGCATAGCCACCTCAATGTTAACATCGGGAATTTATTTCATTTTTATGGTTCACAAAAACATTAGTGGCATTAACTGGCAGTTGTATCCGCAGACACTTATAAAACCTTTTCTCGTATCAACCAGCCTCGCAATATTTATTCCCGCTCTCGATGTACTATTGCCCATAAAAGGATATATTTCATTATTTACTATAAGCACTGTATACCTGACGCTAGCAGGCATGCTTTTGCTCCGTGGTAACTACTTTGATGAATTTGATCGCAAGACTATGGCGTTACTCATTCCATTCAGACGGATGGGGCTATGACACATTCATACTCTCAAAAAGTCAGCGTATGCATCCCCACGTACAATTACAGCAGATTTATTGCTGATTCTATCGAATCAGTCCTTGCACAAACCTTTACAGACTTTGAACTGATAATTGTTGATAACTGTTCAGAAGATGACACCAGAGAGGTCGTCGCACCTTTTTTGCAACGCGATAATAGAGTTACATATATTTGCAATGAAACCAATGTAGGAATGGTCAATAATTGGAACAAGTGCCTTGAGTTGGCAAAGGGTGAATATATTAAGCTGCTTTGCGCCGACGACACCCTGGAGTCAGAATGCCTTGAGAAGCAGGTATCCGTGTTGGACCTACATTCGACAGCGTCAATGACAAGCTGCAGCAGATTTATTACAGACAAATCATTACGAGTGCTTAAAACCTTGAGTTTCTGTCACAAAACAGCAACGATGAGTGGGCATAAACTCATTAACTTCTGCCTCAAGAATGGCAATATGGTTGGAGAGCCTCCAGCAGTTTTGTTTCGTTCAAACAAGGCAACCCGTGGATTTTTACAAACGTACAGGCAAATCACTGACCTGGAAATGTGGCTTCATCTGCTGGAGCAGGGCGACTTGGTAGTACAGCCCCAGCCGCTCTGTAAAATACGTCAACACGATGAACAAATGACCATAGCAAACAACAATAACCTGCCCATAGATGAAAATCTGTTTCTGTACCTTGATTATCTAGAAAAACCATACATTTCAAAGTGTAACAAGTATAGGTTGCTCTATCGCATTTCTGTTTTACTGCACACCTTCAATTACGACCAGACCAGCCACCCGTCTTTACATAACCGCGCAACACTGTATAGACTATTATATGGTGCGTTTAAATTGAAAAACTTTTTAAGTCATTTGCTCTGTATCCGTTCAAATAACACATCAGGATTTTAGATGACATCATACGGTGATAAAGTATCTGTCTGTCTGCTAACCTACAACCATGTAAATTTGGTCGAGTCCACTATCAAGACGGTTCTCGACCAGACCGTACAGGGATTTGAATTTATTGTGAGTGACGATCACTCGACTGACGGAACCTGGCAGAAAATTCTCGATCTTGCTTCAGCAGATGCACGGATAACGCCGATTCAGACGCCATACAATATTGGCATGCCCGGAAACACCAACTATGCAGTATCGCATACGTCTCGGCCCTATATAGCACTTCTGCACCACGATGATCTGTACCGCAAGGACTTGCTCGAAAAGTGGACTGGAGTAATGGAGCGGCATCCCGATGTAGGGTTTGTATTCAATCCGTATGGAGTGTTCGAGTCTGATTCTGTCTTCGACCATCCTTTCAGGAATGAAAAATTGGATGGCAGATGGTTTCTGGAAAAACATCTCTTCCATTATTGGGGATGTCCGGTACGAGGTACTGCGCTGATCAGGAGGGATGCCTTTGAAGCAGTCAGTGGAATGCGTGAAGAATTTGGCTTGTTGGCCGACATCGATTTGTGGATGCGTTTGGCACGGAACGGGCCTGTCGGGTATGTTCCTGAACCGGTAATCATTGTAAGGCATGATCGCCCTGAATACTATCCTGACATTTATACAGGTAAATCCTGGTCTTGGTGCCGAAAATATTTTTTATATGAGATTCATGGCAGAAATCGGGAAGAGTACTATAGTGGCATTAGACTACGTTGCGAAATGCTGAAATTTAGGTTCAAGGTGACTGTGGAAACCATAAAATGGCTCGGTTATGCTGTTGTGCGCAATAGGCCGGATATGTTTCTGGATTCCGGCAAGAACACGAGTACTTACGAACTGTCCATAGTCAGGGCCGTAAAGTTCATTGCTAAAAGACTTTGCAGGCATCATACCCAGTAACGGGGGAACGGTGAAATCATTTAATTTAATTTGCCCAATGGACAAAACGGCACTTGCAAAATTGGGATTATCGTATTGTTGTCCCGCCTGCAATAAATCCTACCCATTGGAAAAAGGGGTTATTAAATTTCTGGAACAAGCCGATGACTTTTACGAGGGTGCCTACGAATGTCAGGTTCGCTTTATACCCCGTAGTGAGAGAATATGGCATATTTGGCCACTCTGGCTGATCAACAGTGGCTATCCCTGGATGGTCAGGAAACACGTCCCGGCTGGTAGCACGGTTTTGGAACTGGGTTGCGCAGGAGGTGTTCGTTACTTCGGTAACCGTTACCGGATGATTGGTTGTGATCTTTCCTTTTCGGCATTACTGAAACTGGAGGATATATATGAGGCCAGATTACAGGCAGATGCCTCCAGTTGTTTACCGTTACCAGACAGTTCGGTGGATGCAGTGGTCAGTTCGTTTTTCTGGGAGCATATTCCACCAGCGGTCAAGCCCAAGATTCTGATAGAAATAAACAGAATCCTGCGTCCAAGCGGCAAACTGATTTTTCTTTATGATGTGGAGACAGAAAACTCCCTTATCAAACGCTTTAGAAGCGTTGACCAAGCCAAGTATAATAGCCTTTTTATAGAGGGTGATGGTCATCTGGGTTATCAGCCTCCACGGAAAAACCTGTCAATTTTCACCGAAGCCGGATTTCGGCTGATCACCCATAAAGGACTGGAAAAAACGTGGATACAGTCACCGTCATCATATATTAAACTTGCACAATTTGGTGCAGGAACTCCGTTATTAGGTGTTTTGGCTCGCAAAATTGAACGTCCCCCGCTGTTATATTTCTACAGTGGGTTGCTACGGTTGATAGACACGTTAATATGCCCCTTGCTACCTGATGTGTTGTCACGCATTGATCTGGTGGTCTACGTTAAAGAGAGAAATCAATGATACGGATTTTGCACAATCCATGACCCCTATTTGCTCAACCCGGAGGTATATGTGCTTATACGATTGCTATATTTTTTCATTTCGAGGCAGCTTGGATGGCGGTTTGGCAGATCACTTTACATGAGAGCCCGAGGTGACGTTGCCAATGAGATTTTAAGCAACGGTGAGTTCATGGTTCAACAATGTGTTGTCGAGGGCTGGAAAAACAAACCTGATTCTGAAGCTAAACTTGTTGTTTTCGACGTAGGGGCAAATGTAGGAAACTGGTCAGAATTATTGCTTGCCCATATAGACTCACTTCACAATAACAATATTATTCCTTGTGATCTTCATCTGTTCGAACCTATTTCTGAAACCTTTACTACTTTAAAAAAACGCTTTCAGGATTCTGGGCACAGTACCTCACTTTATTTTCATCAGTTGGCACTTTCCTCGTCAAAGGGCAATGACCAGATGTACCTTCTCGGCGCATCCGGTATTAACTCAATACATTCTGACAAAACAAATGGCAACGCAGCATCTGTTACAATTACGAAAGATACCGCCGCCAATATTTGTGTGTCACATGCAATTTCCAAAATACATTTGCTGAAATCTGATACAGAAGGACATGACATGGAGGTAATTCTTGGTGCCTTACCCCTTTTGAGAGAGAACAGAATCTCTGTACTGCAATTTGAATACAACCATCGTTGGGTATACTCACGGCACTTTCTGAAAGACGTTTTTGATTCAATCTACCAGCTACCCTACAGGATCGGTAAAATCCAATCAGATCACATTGAATTATATACTGACTGGCATCCCGAAATGGAGCGCTTTTTCGAAGCAAACTACATTCTTATACATGAAGATTCCTTGTCATGGTTTAGTACCCGTGAAACAACCTTTGACAAGCATAATACTGCAGCATCATCTTTTTTATGAACATTCTCGTTATCGGCAAATTCTATACTGAAGGCTTCGGACTGCACATAGCTGAAAACCTGGAAACTATGGGGCATACCGTCAGTCGATTCGAACCTGGTTATCGCTCCGACCGCATTGGAGGTTTAGTGGGGCACCGTATCGACCAGGCAGGAAGAGTCCTTCGGGGGATATCCGACAATCTGCCTGCCATGCGATCATGGCATCTGAGAAAGCTCTGGGATTTAATAGAAAATTTGTCACTAGACCTTGTCATCGTTATCCATGATTTTCTCTGGCCGTCTGAGGTAGCGGAACTGAAACGGCGAAGTGAAGCACCTGTCGTTCTCTGGTTTCCTGATGCCTTGGTTAATTTTGGTCGAGGCTTTTTTATGAACGCCCCCTATGATGGTCTTTTTTTTAAGGATCCCTTTATAGTTGATCGTTTGAAAAATTTTCTCGACATTCCGGTATATTATCTTCCGGAATGTTTTAACCCGATGAAGCATAGCGCGGCAAATATTGATGAAAGCGAGCTTGCCTCTTACCGTTGTGATATTACATGTGCAGGGAATCAGCACTCATGGCGCGTTGCAATATTCAAACAATTGTCTGAATACAATGTAAAACTTTGGGGGCCGCCACAACCACTGTGGCTTGACATTGCTCCAGTTACGAAAATGCATCAAGGGCGACCGGTGCACAACAGAGAGAAGACAAGCGCATTTAGAGCTGCAAAGATTGTCGTGAACAATCTGCATTATGGAGAAATATGGGGCGTAAACGTGCGAACTTTCGAGATTGCGGGAATCGGAGGCTTCCAAATGGTTGACTGGAGACCAGGAATTGAGCCGCTTTTCAAAATAGGAAAGGAACTGATCTGCTTTCGCAGCATTTCCGATCTTAAACAGAAAATAGATTACTGGCTTCCCCGTGATGATGAGAGGCAGGAGATTGCGTTAGCGGGAATGCAACGGGCACATGCGGAGCACACCTACTCTCAGCGATTATCGTTATTGCTCGATACATTGGTTGGAAAAGAGTCTGGATACCCCCTTCCACTTGGCAGAGACGCATGACCGACAATAATGCCTTGAGCACATCCAGTCGCAACAATTACACTCAGTCACCATCATCTCGAAAACATGCAACAACCATTTCTGAGTTGAGAGTTCTGGTTATATTGCTTTCGTTGATAATATGCTCCGTTTTGTCGATGCATTTGGTTACGAATTCACAGGGTTTTATAGCTTATACGCTTCTTCTGGCCGGGTACCTTGTTGCAGAGATCAGGAATATTTTCAAGCAGGATCCTTATCTTGCATGGATTAATCCTGCCGTATTTGCTTCTCTGGCTACCTTTATGCTGACTTTCGTATTTACAAACGTGCTCTATTTTATGCCCGACAACTTAGTCAGTCTCGTAGGCTTACAACCAGTCATAACAGCTTGGATGAACCAGCTGATGTTTCTGGTACTGCTGGCAGCTTGCGCTATGTGGATTGGGTACAACTCTGTTGCAGGGAGAATAATTAGTCAGACTTTGCAAAAGAGTCGTCTGCTTCACTTGTGCATAGCACCTTCAGAAAACATCAATAAACGTGCAGTTATTGTCTTTATTATTATTAATTTAATTGCTCGCCTGTGGGCCATCAAACTTGGTTGGTATGGCTACTCTGCCTCCACAGAACTGCTTAGTTCAGGTGCAAACTTTACTGAATATTTCAATATTGCGGATTGGATCGGCAAACTTGTTTTGCTTGTCGTTGCTATTCACTATTTTTCTTTATCATACCCGATGGTAAGCGACCGAACACTTTTGTGGCTTATGCTTAGCTATCAAGTTGTTTTCGGACTCCTCTCTGGAATGAAGTCCGGAGTAGTAGTCCCGTTCATCATTGTCGCCATTGCTTATTACTGTCAAAAAAACCGTTTTCCTCTCTGGGTGGTTCCTGCCGTTGTTGCTTCGGTTTTTGCTGCATATACTGTTATTGAACCGTTCCGGGCTTCCCGTAATGAAAATGCTCACTTCTCAGGCAAAAGCCTTGGTAGCATTGTATCAACAATGACGAATGTAAATAAAATTAGCGAGTTTGAAAGCACCAAAGTCGCTCCAACTTGGTTGAGCGTGCTTGCACGACTTAATCTTACCTACATCGCATCGTTAGGAATTGAGTATGCGGCAAACAACAAACTGCCAGATGACAGACCCCATTTCTTACGCAATATTCTACTAGCGCCCGCACATGCGATTGTGCCGAGATTTTTATGGAATGAAAAACCTCTCCAGCAAGATGGGCTTTGGTATACAAAAAGAGTTCTGGGAGTTGATGTTTTCAGTGCAACGGCCATGAGTCCGTTTACCTATCTTAATTTTGCCGGTGGGCCATTGGCAGTGATCCTGGGCTTTTTATTTGTGGGGATTATCCAACGGGGGCTGTTTGACGGCCTGCGAAGTTTTGGTACTGGCGGGCTTATAGTTTTTTTAGGGTTGTTAAGCACTATTGGCACTATCGACAATTCATTCAACACGGTTATTATTGGAATCATCAGGTATTTTCCAATGCTGATCGTTGCACAATATGTGCTAATGCAACATCCAAATAAGAGCTTTCATGAAAAATAGACATTTAGAGTCACCTCTAGTTGCTATATTCAACAGAAAGCCTCAAGACGCAAATTTTAGTGTCGAGAGACTTTTTAAGGATATAGTAAAGGCCTTTCCACCAAATCTTATTTACAATTCATATACGTCAAAGTTTAAAAGCCGTGGATTCTGGAGCAGGCTATATAATACCGTTGAAGCATTCTGTAAGCAAGGCGACGTAAATCACATTACCGGCGATGTACATTATTTGTGCTACCTAATGTCTAAAAACAAAACATTGCTAACAATACTTGATTGCGGAAACCTCAAAAGATTGAACGGTATCAGGAGAACAATCTTTTATTTTTTATGGTTCTGGCTCCCGGTAAAAAAAGTAGCCATGATAACGGTTATTTCCGAATCAACTAAAAAAGAATTGTTACAATATGTACGGTGTGATGAGAGAAAAATTCGCGTCATACCTTGCTGTATTTCTGACGATTTCAAACCTTCACCTAAAGCATTTAACAGTTCAAATCCCGTATTATTGCAAATCGGTACCGCTTACAACAAAAACCTGCCAAAGGTGGCTGAAGCAATCTCCGGAATTCCATGCCATTTGCGCATAATTGGTAAATTATCAGAAGAGCAGATTTCACAACTGCTTGCATTCGACATCAGTTATTCATCAGTATCAAATCTAACGGACCTTGAAATTATCGACGAATATATCAAATGTGATGCTCTGATATTTGCTTCAACTTACGAAGGCTTTGGAATGCCTATAGTTGAAGCGAATATAACCGGGCGCCCTGTCGTAACAAGCAATATTTTATCCATGCCCGAAGTTGCAGGCAATGCTGCTTGCCTGGTTGACCCTTATGATGCCGAAGATATTAGAAAGGGGGTACTGAAAATATTTTCAGATGAAGATTACAGGAAAACACTAGTCGCCAATGGATATCAAAACGCTCGGAGATTTAAACCGGCAATTGTTGCTGAACAATATGTAGAGCTTTATAAAGAAGTATATCTATTGAGCATGCACAGTAAATAGCAAACGATTCGAGATCAGGCAGGGGCATGAAATGCGGCAAACAAGAGTCGTTCAAATTGGATATAACTGGTCAAAAGAAAGTGCTGGCTCTGCTCAGGCAATTTATAATTTTGCAGAAGCACTTGATACTATTGTAATTTCATTCTCACGGGATTCCCGTCTGAGATATGATGATGATTTAGAGATCGAACAGTTCCATATTCCGTACTTCGAAAGCGCGTTAAACAGATACTCTTATACATGGTCTTCAAAAAAACGGAAGGCTGAACAACTTATAGCAAATTCTGATTTGCTCATATGTCACGGATTATTTCGTTACTGTTACGATTGGGCCATCGGCATTGCCATTAAGCACAAAATACCTTACTGGATAATACCGCATGGTTCCCTTGATCCGTATGTTTATACCTATAGAACATTATCGAAAAGAATTTGGTTCACATTAAAAGGCAACAAAGCGTTTTCACAAGCTTCAGCCTTGATTTTTTCCACTGAAAAAGAATTACTTAAGGCGCAATCATTCATCGATACTGAGCGATTCCAAATAGTCCACTGGCCTGTAAGTTATGTGGATACATCAAATGCCGAGAGCGCTAAAATACGCATTCGCTCATTACATTCAATTCCATACAATGCGAAAGTGTTACTATTCATTGGTAGATTTCATCCCTCTAAAAGACCCCTTGAAACGATCAAGGTCGTTGCAAATGCTCATGACAAAAACATTTATCTGCTGATGATCGGACCTGACTCAGACGTACTAACTGCTAATGAGTGTTATAAATTTTGCAAAGATAATCATTTTACAAATATTCGTTTCGCAAAACCGGTTTTTGATATGAGCAAGTTCAACTATTACATGGCTGCCGATGCATTTATCTCTTTATCGTGCAGGGAAAATTTTGGTTATACCGTTGCAGAAGCCATGGCATCCGGCATTCCGGTAATTTTATCCCCCGGAAATGATCTGAGCAAAGACATTTCCCCATTAAACTGCGGGTGGATGTTGAAGGATGACTCTCTTAACAGTGCTATTGATGCAGTCAATGAAATTGCTGAAACACCTACTGATATACTTGCTAAAATGGGTCAACGCGGGCAACATTGGGCCCGAACTGAACTTACGAAAGAAAGATTTCGTGCCAACATTAATGCGTTAGTTCAAAAAACGATACTCACGCATGCACGGTAAAGTTTTCGTCAGCAAAACGTCTATATACACTGAATTGCTTTGATATTTCACACCCTGTAGAGAACATATTATCGGGGGGGTATTATTGTGCCCATTAGAATTGTTGTTACTGGAGGGTCGGGCTTTATAGGCACCAATGTTATTCAGTTCTATCTTGAAAAAGGAATTGACGTAACAAATATTGACATTTCAAGACCTGTGCACCCCGATCATTCAATTCATTGGATCAGTGGCAACATTTGTGACAAGACGCGTCTGATAGAGATCTTCAAGGAGATATCTCCTACTTTCGTCATTCACCTGGCTGCAAGAACAGATCTTAAAGGTAAAACACCGGATGAATATTCCGCCAATTCTCAAGGCGTGATAAATATAATTTCAGCAATCAACTCGTGCGGTAGCGTAAGAAAAGTTCTGTTTGCTTCCAGCATGTTGGTATGCAAGGCAGGTCATATTCCAAAAAATTATGACGAATATTGCCCGGATACTGCATATGGGAAAAGCAAAGTCACTTCAGAATTACTTGTGAAGGAAGGCAATATATCCTGTCCATGGAATATTATCAGACCAACATCCATCTGGGGGCCATGGTTTGGAGAGCCGTATCGAAAATTTTTTGATTTGGTCATAAGAGGCAGGTTTGTACACATGGGGGGCCAAACAGCTACGAAAACATTTGGGTTTGTAGGAAATGCCGTGTACCAGATAGACAAGTTATTATTTTCACAGGACAGCGCGGCAGATCATAGGACGTATTATATCGGTGACAGTCCCCCAATAAATATTTCTGATTGGGCTGATGAAATCCTATCACTACTTGGCCGGCCTCCCGCACCAAAAATTCCGTTAGCCTTATTCAAAGCAGCAGCATTAAGCGGCGACATTTTACAAAAATTAAAAGTACCTTTCCCAATGAGCAGTTTCAGGTTGAAGAACATGACAACGAATAACATTTTGAATCTGGAAGACTTGTATGCAATCGCTGGAAATCCGCCATTTAACCGCAAAACAGGTATAGCATTAACTCTTGAATGGCTGAATAAATTCGGCACCCCCGGAAACAACAACTAACGTGAATTCTACTCTTTCCATCATAACCGCCACCTTCAACGCCGCCTCAACGGTGGCGGATTGCCTGAAGAGCGTCGCCTCCCAGACCCACCGTGCCGAACATTTCCTAATCGATGGTGCCTCGACAGACACCACCCTCGAAATTGTCCGCCGGATCGCTCCCGCCAATACCCGGATTATATCCGAACCGGATCACGGCATTTACGACGCCATGAACAAGGGAATCGCTCTGGCCACCGGTGAAATCATCGGCATACTCAATGCCGATGATTTCTATGCTTCGCCCGATGTTTTGTCGATGGTTGCCAAGACGTTTGATGACCCGACTGTGATGAGCTGTTACGGGGATCTGGAATATGTGAAAAGTGCCGGGGCGCGGAATTTTTCCGTGGTCAGATATTGGAAATCAGGCCGGTTCACATCACGATCGTTTTACTGGGGCTGGATGCCGCCTCACCCTGCCTTTTTCGTGCGAAAATCAGTATACGAACAGCATGGTCTGTTTAATCTCAACCTTGGCTCTGCCGCCGATTATGAATTGATGCTGCGCCTGCTGCTGAAAGAGCGGATCTCAAGCGTATATATTCCTGAAGTGCTGGTTCGCATGCGTATCGGCGGGGCCAGCAACCGCAATTTTACGGCCCGACTGGCTGCCAACCGCATGGATCGTAAAGCGTGGGAAATCAACGGTCTTATGCCGTACCCCTGGACGTTGCTCTGTAAACCAGTGCGGAAGATTGGACAATATCTGGTGAGACGGTGAAAATGTGTTGTGAAGCACAACGCCAGCGGGTTCATTTTAATTTAAACAGCTCCTTCCAACCCTCTCTGGTTTTCTCATCCATACGTTCCACGTTTTCCAGAACGATGACAACCGCAAACACAACAAGCAACGAGACAAGTATGACCAATTGCAGAATCTTTGCCCGGGCTGGTTTGCTCTTCCTATCCGGCACCTTTGCCTTCTGGAGCACCTGAAACGGAGTTATATCCTTTACCTCACCCAATTTTGTCGCTTCATTCTGTTTAGTGAGCATTTCCAGCACCGCTTCCTGTATCTTGAAATCCCGCATCAATCTCAGGTACACCTGCCCCAACTGCGGCACGTTCCCCACATTCGGGATGGAACTGCTTTTCCCGCCAGCTCCCTCAAGTTTGCCGATCTGAGTCCGCAGATTGGCTACCATGGTTTTAGCTGTTTTTACCTCCTGGCTCGATTCGGAAAACTGCGTCCGGTAAGTGGACAGTTGCACCTCCTGGGCAGCAAGCTGGGCGCGCAACTGGGCCAAACCTTCGATGGTAGCCTTTGCCTGGTCAGTAACGGAAATGGACTTGTTCCTTGACTGAAAATCCTTAAGGGCGTCTTCGGCACGACTCAAATCAGCGCGGGTTTCAGCAATCCGCTTCTCAAGAAACAAGCGATTCCTGCCGGCGCCGTTCATATTCAGACCGGCGGCAAGCCTGCCCAGTTCTTCCACATAGGCATTGGCCAGGTCGGCAGCGAGCTTTGGGTCCTTGTCATCAACTTCAATAGTAATCACCCCATCGTTTTTCCCCAGAGAGATAACTGAATTATCACCCAGCATCCTGTAGGCATCTCCCCGGAATTTCGCTTTATACAGATCGACCAGCTTGAAACGGTCGATGATCGGGTCTTGAACGGTTTCGCTTTTAAGCATGGTGACATACAGGTCACCAGTGGACTTGGAACTAATAGCACCGCCAGCCAGGCCTGACAGACCACCCAACTGAGACATAAGAGCACTCACGGAAGGTTTGTCATCATCACTTGGGATGATCATTGTCCTGGCTGTGTAGATATTGGGCAACATCAGGGCATAAATAACGGTGATGATTGTGGTTGCCAGGGTAAAACCAATGATCAGCCGCCTGTATTTGACAAGTATGGCAGCGTAGTCGAGAACTCCGACCGTTGAAACCGATGCCTGGGGCGTTTTTGAAAGTTGGCCGGCACTTTGTTGCATGCTAATACTCCAAAGACTATCGTAGGTTCAAAGCTTACAGCCCCGCCGCAATCAACACGCCTGCAGCAAGAGCCAGGTTGCCGAGGATGACGGCAGTGTCCTTGATTTCACGCATCCAGGCAATTTTCTCAAACTTCTGCGGGACAATAACGGTGTCGCCCGGCTCCAGGGTGGTGGACATAAATCCGCTGAAGATCAGGTTTTTGAACATTGAAACCTGCTGTCTGCTTAATACTGTCCCGTCCGCGCGGACAATGTAGATATCGCTTTCTTCCGCAGACCTGACCGGGCCGCCCGCTTTCTCCAGATAAAACGCCACGTCATCATCGTCAACCGGGATAAAGCTGGTCGGGTTATAGACTTGACCAAGGACATTGACGGCGTTCGGCATCGGGGTGACTTCCAGCAGATCGCCCCCCATGAGTTCAACGTCATAGCGTGACCCCTTGAAATTCGGTATATCCATATGAATAACCAGTCGCCCCTCCGCCTTTGAGTTCTTCAGTAAAGAGATGGATCGCATCAGGCTCTCCAGAGCGGCCTTCGTAGCATCCAGCTCCTCTTTTGTTGAAGCAACCGAAGTCACTTCCGCCTGTTTTTTCAGAATTTCCTGCTCGGTTTTAGCAACAAATTCGTCCATTCGCTTCTGCTGTAGTTCCCGGGTGGACACCCTGGTAAACTTGGCGGCACGGAGATACGCCTTGTCGGTAAAACCACCGGCCCGCTCGATCAGCGCACTCAGCTTTTCTCCTTTATAGATCGGGTATACGCCGGGAAAACGAAATTCACCCTGGAGTGTGACATAACGCTCCTTTTCCTCTGCCCAGTTGGGAATTTTCCTGATATTCAACTCATCGAAAGGCACAAGAACCCGGTTTTCCTTCGGGTTGCCTTTGATTGCTTCTTCCAGGTTGATGGTGATGGGAAATGACGATACCGCTTCACCGTTTTGCTTGATGCGATTTATCTCGGCATTTTTCAGATACGCGGTGTTTTTGGGGTTACCGGCCAATAACAGGAGGTCCCGAACCGTCATATTGGTAAAGAGACGGTATTCGCCGGGTCGCTGTACCTCGCCGTTCACCTTGACCCTGGGCATTTCCTCCATCTCCCAGCGAGAAAATATCCGCACCGTATCAAACTCTTTCAGCTCCAGATTATGTTCTGAATCACCTGCCAGTACCTTAGCAACATTGACGAAGAGTTTCTCCGGATGATAATCAGGCGGATAAAGACGGGTAATTTCAGCAGCGTCCTTATAATATTCGGAAAGAAGATTGTCCGGAAGCAACAGGTTGCTCAGGCGCATGCCGGGCTGAAGGGCATAGTCTCCGGGGCGGAGCACATAGCCGTCGAGTCTGACATGGTCCCGCAATGTCACATCAATAGGGAAAATCTTGACGATGTCCATATCCTGTATCTTTATGCCTTGCACGATCTGAAGCAGGTTTTTCTCCCCTCCTTTCGGATCGATGTTGAAATCGGCGACCACCTTCTTTTCATGGGCGTCAACTCTGGATATCTGGACCCTCTGAAGGTAACCTGTGGGAAGAAAACCCTCCGCCAGCGCGATCAGATCACCCATATTCTTTTCTTCTTTAAGCTCATAGATGGCAGGCCTTTTCACGTTTCCGGCGATTCCGGCAACTCTGCCGATAACCGGCACAAAGATGGTATCGCCGTTCTGGAGACGAATGTCCCTGCTTTTGTCCCCCTTGAGAAAGAAATCGTAGAGATCAACCATTTCCACGACCTTTTCTCCCCGTTTAACCTGGATATTTCGCAGGGTGCCGGTTTTAAGCGGCCCGCCGGACGCGCTGAGGGCGTTGATCAGCGTCGAGAGCGAGCTCAGGTTGTAGTCTCCGGGCGCTCTCACCTCTCCGACCACAAACACCTTGATGGCTCGCAGTTTACCCAGCGTCACATTCAGATTGAAATCTTTGAAGTTCCGGGACAAACTTGCCTTCAGAACAGCCGGCAACCGTTCAAAAGTAATCCCCCAGACTTTTATGCTTCCCACCTTCGGGAGGAGAATTTCCCCGCTCCGGTTGACCTCAAGTTCATACGTTCCTTCGACAACGCCCCAGAGATTCAGGATAATCCTGTCTCCCGGACCGATGACGTAGTCAGGACCGACGGGAATGTCGGTGAGCGGGGCAAAACCGGTTGCGGACGGTCTGAAAAAATTGTAACCGAACTGAATGATATTATTAACTTTGTAAGGTTGGGGGTGGGAACTGTTTTCGGCAGTATCTTCGGCATAAACGCTTTTTTCAATGGCGGAAAAATCAGCCTGATCCGCTTGTCCGCTTTCCACCCCGATATTTTTAGCCTTCTCCGCGCCGCCATCCGATTTTGTTCCTCCGTTGTTTTCCGGACGCGGATCCGGGGTTGCCGTTGTACGTAACGGGGAGGCAGAATGAACTGCGGCGGGACGATATACGGATGACTTCACCTGCTTTGCGGAGAGAGATGATGAAAGCTCCTCGGCATAAACTCCAGGGCAATCAAGTATCGCTCCGGCAATCCATATCAGGGAAATAAATAGCAACGTTCCTTTGTTCAAAAGGCATCTCCTCTCGTCAGACCTAACTATCTTTTTAAATTCATGTTTATTGCCTAACGGTTCTTTCAGCAGTTACCATGCCATTAAACCAGCGAGCGGATTCATGCATATTCAAAGGAGTTGCGCTCGTTGCAATCAGCCGGACACATACCGGCAAAGCCACAAATATGGCAGACCTGCAACATACTATGGCTTCAGACACCTCTGTCAGCAGGGCAGGATTAATGCAATAAAGGTGGCAGCTGCAAAAAATGTTGCATGTATAATCAGGGGCCTCAGGACTCCGCTGCCTCCGGAGCAAAGCCCCGCCGCATTGTATTTTCGGTCACCACGCGCGGATCCATGAAATGCAGCAGATAATCGGGGCCGCCCGCCTTTGTGCCGGTGCCGGACATGCGGGCACCGCCGAACGGCTGGCGTCCCACCAGGGCACCGGTGATGCCGCGGTTGATATAAAGATTGCCGACCCGGAACTGTTGCCATGCCCGTTCCAGGTGTTCCGGCGAGCGGCTGAACACACCGCCGGTCAGGGCAAAACGGGTGGCATTGGCCCATTCGAGGGCCTGATCGAAATCCTTCGCCCGCATCACTGCCAGCACCGGGCCGAAAATTTCTTCCTGGGCCAGCCGGTGATCGGGACGGATATCGCCGATAATCGTCAGCGGCACCCAGTACCCTTCGCCCGGAGGAACCGGGCTTTCATAGAGCAGCCTCCCCTCCTCCCGCCCGATGACAACAAACTCCCGAATTTTTGTCCGGGCCGCGCCATCAACCACCGCCCCCATGGCACAGGCCGGGTCTTCGGCAGGACCGACCCGCCACCCCCGGGCCGCCTTCACCAGACGTTCCACAAAACGGTCGTGAAGCGCGGCAGACACGATTACCCGCGAACAGGCCGAACATTTCTGCCCCTGAAAACCGAAGGCAGATGTGAGCACCGCAGGGATTGCCTCGTCCAGATCGGCATCGTCGTCAATGATGATGGCATTCTTCCCTCCCATCTCGCAGACCACCTTCTTCACGTGGGTCTGGCCGGGGCGAGCCACTGCTGCCCGTTCAATGATGTGCAGACCAACGGCCATGGAGCCGGTAAAAGCGATCAGGGAAACATCAGGATGCTCCACCAGAAAATCGCCGATCACCTCACTGCGCCCCGGCACATAGTTGAAGACGCCGGCCGGCAGTCCGGCGTCCCGGAACAGCTCCACCAGCTGGTGGCCGACAATTGCGGCGAGACTGGACGGCTTGAACACGACAGGATTACCGGCAACGATAGCCGCGGCAACCATGCCGGTACTGATGGCCAGCGGAAAATTCCAGGGAGCGATCACTACCGCCACCCCTTTGGCGTCATAGCTATAATGATTCAGTTCTCCCGGCACACAGCCCAGCCGCCGCGGTTCTCCCAACCGGACCATCTCGCGGGCATAGTATTCGAGAAAATCAATAGCTTCACCTACATCGGCATAGGCCTGGTCCCACTGTTTGCCAACCTCCAGCACCTGCAGAGCGGCCAAATCGAAGATCCGTCCCCGTGCAGCCTCCGCGGCTTTGAGCAGGTAACCGGCCCGTTCACGCGGCGGCGTGTCGCGCCAGACGGGGAACACCGCCGTGGCAGCAGATAGTGCACTGGCAACCTCATCAATCCCGGCCTGACAGACCTGTCCGAGAATTTCGGACGGGGCGGCTGGGTTGCGGCCAGGCAGCAGTTCGGCTGTAACGACATCAGTACCATTGATAAAAAGCGGGCAGGTTCGAGAGCCATGGCTACGGTACCTGGCGATTGCGGCTGGAAAAGCAGCGCGCTGTTCGGGCCGGGTAAAATCAGCCAGCGGCTCGTTGATGAACAACGGCAGAACGCCCGATTCACTTCCGCTTCTGCCCGGCATACGGGATTGTCCCTGCTGTTCACGCTCCATAGTCTCCGCCGGATCTTCCAGCAGCCGCTCTACCTGCGCTTCTTCGCTGAAGCTCTGGCGCAGAAAAGAATCGTTGGAGGTGTTCTCCAGCAAACGCCTGACCAGATATCCCATACCGGCCACCATATCGCCATACGGAGAGTAGAGCCGGACGCGCCCCGTTTCCTTGAGAATGACACGGCGAACCGGTTCGGCCATGCCGTACAGCATCTGGAACTCGTAGCGCGATGTTGGCACCTTCAGCTCTTTGGCTATCTCGATAACCGCCGCAACGGTACGGATGTTGTGGCTTGCGCAGGCAAAATGGCAGATATCATGCCGTGTGAGGATCATCCGGGCCAGCCGTTCAAAGGCCGCATCGGTATCACCCTTGACCGTCCGGACCGGCACCTGCCATCCCATCTGTGCAGCCTTGACCGTTTCGAAGTCCCAGTAAGCACCTTTGACAAGGCGCACCGAGATCGGAACGTTCTCCGCAACGGCCCACTCCAGCAGATCAGCCAGATCGCGCTCCGTGTCATGCAAATAGGCTTGCAGCACAATACCGATATGGGGATAGCTCCGGTATTCCAGCCTCAAGCGCCGGTAGACCTCCAGGGTAATATCCTTGAAGCGGTACGATTCCATGTCTATGCAGAGGAACCCCTGCACGGCAACGACTTTGTTGCAGATGCGACGCATTCCGTCCAGTATTGCCTGTACCGACCCCTCAAAATCCTGGGGATTGGCCTGGCTGAACAGGGCCGTCGGCTTAACCGCCACATTAATCTTCGGGCTGTCACCCCAATCCATCCCGTCACTGTTCCCCTGTCCCGGCAGGGATGACCAGCTTTGCTGCTCATACTCCAATGCGGTCAGTAGCTCCAGGTAGGTTCCGATGTATTTCTCCGCCTCATCCGCCGACAGGGTTGCTTCACCCAGCACATCCACTACTGCGCCATAGCCGTCGCTCCGCAAGGTGCCAAGACGTTTGACCGCCTCGCCGATATGTTCGCCGATGATAAACTGCCGGGCCATTTCATGGATATTGGCGGCAATCAGCTTGGCAAGCATTGCTCCACCGAGAGTGCCGAACATCCCCGCCATCCGTGCCCCGGACGAGAGCACCGGGGGCATATCGTCCTCTTCGCCGAAGTAAGCGCGGATATGTGAGGTCAGCTGTTCGGAGGAGGTTAGCGTTGGGAAGACATCGACAAAACGGAACAGCTGCAACTTGAACTGATCATGCCGCATGCTCCACGCCATTACTTTGCCGGTCCAGGTAGAGCTGGCAAACAGGGCCGGTTTTTCCCCCGCAATAGCCGAATAAAGCGCCCTGCCCCGTGCGATGATACGTTCGTTAAGATCTGCTGGCTGCATATCAGGCTCCCTGGTCACAGTATCCGTTTACCGAACAGCGAAGCGGCCAGATCAACTGCCAGCCGGGCGGTCTGGTTGTGCCGGTCGAGGATCGGGTTGATCTCGACGATATCCAGCGCACAACAGCGACCGGAGTCGGCGATGATTTCCATCAACAACTGCCCTTCACGAAACGTAAGGCCGCCGGGAACCGCCGTGCCAACGCCCGGGGCAATCTGCGGATCCAGTGCGTCCATATCCAGACTCACATGCAGCCGCTCACGATGTTCAAGCCGTTCCAGCGCCTCGCGGGTGACTGCGCCGATCCCCCGTTCGTCTATGTCACGCATGGTGTACACCGTTATACCGCTGTTGCGCAGACGCTCCCGTTCCTCCGGATCAAGGTCGCGCACGCCGATCATCACCACGTCTTCGGGAAGCAACGTGGGACCGGGGCGGCCAACCTCGACCAGCTCAGGATAGCCGTCGCCAAGGAGCACCGCCAGCGTCATGCCATGAATGTTTCCGGTGATGGTTGTCTGAGGGGTATTGAAATCGCCATGGGCGTCGATCCAGATCAGTCCGACAGGCGCATCGGCACTGCTTCCGCCGATACTGCCAATGGCAAACGTATGATCCCCCCCCAGCAACAGCGGAACATGCCCTATTGCCAGGGCGTTTCGCACAGCTTCACAGGTGGTCCGGCAGGTTCTGCTGATAGAGGGCAGGTAATGCAGCGGCTGTTCCGAAACAAGAGTTTCACGAATCGGCACCTCGATATTGCCGCCGTCGCGAATCCGGTAGCCGAGCGCGGCCAGACGGGGGGAAAGACCGGCATAGCGCATCGCCGCCGGCCCCATCTCCACCCCGCGCTGGGTCTGCCCCAGGTCGATCGGCACCCCGATTATCTCAATAGTTCGCGCCATACTCCCTCCTCACGCTTCGTCACCCCAGATTACGGCGGAGATTGACCATGAAATCCTGGGCATTGGTCAAAAACGGCACCGCCTGCATCGAGCCCCGGTTGGCCAGTTTATCGACACTGAATTCGGTCATATCGACAACGTAGAAAAACACCGGGCGCAACCCGCCGTCTGCTTCCACCTGATATCCCGGGATCATATTGCCGAAGGCGATGGTATGAAGCTGGGTCGCCAGGGCAATCACGGTGGTCGCCCGGCGGGCATGAACTCGCATGGCATCCTGAGCCTGCGAAGTATCGGCAATCACGCCGGGAAGCGGCCCGTCGTCGCGGATCGATCCTGCCAGCACATAGGGAATACTCTTTCGTTCGCAGGCGGCGATAATTCCGTCATTCAGCCCCAAGCCGTGAATAGCCTGCGAAATTGAGCCGTACTCCAGCACTTCGTTGATGATATCTAGATGGTTGTAATGGCCGCGGGGCTGCAACTCCTGGGTATAGATATCCTGCCCGAGGCCGGTGCGAAAGCGGGCCGCCTCCAGATCGTGGGTAGCCAGGGCGTTGCCCGCCATCAAGGCATGGCAGTACCCCTGTTCGACCATGAACTGCATGGCATCGCGGCTGTCCTTGTCAAAGGCAACCGCCGGGCCGAGCACCCAGACGAGGTACCCGTGCTCACGGTCATGGCGCAGGACATTGTACAATTCATCATAGGAACGGGAAAAGGGGGTTTCACGGGTGCCGCGCGTACGGAAGGCAAACTTGTCATTGACGGCACCTGGCTGGGCAAAACCGGTAGTGTGGACATAAATGCCCTCTTCGCCGTTTTCGCTCCGACCGGTCACCACCAGGTCTCCCTGCTTGACCCGCCGCGGTTCTACAACATCCAGTTCTCCGCCGCGCAGCACCAATACGGCGTCCATGCGGCTTTCCCGGGCGATCAGCCAGCGGCCGTTCCCCAGGTGGACATATTCGGGATGATTGGATGTGGCGTGAAAATTCTTCGGCAGGACCCGGTCGGCAGTGACAGGTTCAAGGCGTGCCGCCGGAGCGGCCGCCAAGGCGGGGCTGGTGAAATCGGGAGCGGTATAGGCAGACAGGACTGACATCTGATTTCCCCCTGTTTAAAAGACGTACTCTCTTCTCAAGTAAACCGCCTTGGGACCGGTATGTCAAGTGACTACACACGTTTGTTGACAAACAGGAACCTCTACGCGAAAATCAGCGCCGCTTTTAGTAAAAAACATAAGGAACTGACATGAATCTCCATAACCTCACCTGCATCGACCTTGATCAACCATCAATGGTCGGCTTTCGTCACTTCATCAGCTCATGGCTCTACCGGGGCGATAGTTTCACCCTGCTGGTAGATCCGGGTCCGCTTTCCACCATCCCACGGCTGCTCGGCACCCTGCGCGATAAAGGGGTACAGCATATTGACTACGTGCTGCTGACCCACATCCACATCGACCATGCCGGCGGTACCGGAGCGCTCTTGCGTGAGTTTCCCGACGCCACCGTTATCTGCCACCCTGACGGAATACGTCATATGGTTGCACCTGAAAAGCTCTGGGAAGGCTCCCGCAAGGTGCTCGGAATTCTGGCGGAGACCTACGGGGAAATCGTGCCGGTTCCGGCGGAGCGAATCCGTTTCGAAGAAACCGTCGGCAGCACCGGCGTACGCACATTCCTCACCCCGGGACATGCGCAGCACCATTGCTCCTACCTGCTGGACGACCTGCTGTTCGGCGGTGAGGTGGCCGGTGTACGAAGCGATGTGCCGGATGGCATTTTCATGCGCCCTGCCACCCCGCCCCGCTTCATTCTCGAAGTAGCACTCGACTCCATCGACAGGATGATCGCCCTGTCTCCACGGCGCATGGTGTTTGCCCACTACGGACTGGTTGACAACGCTCCCGGCCATCTGCACATCGCCCGCAGACAGCTGCTGCTCTGGGTCAGGGGAGTGGCGGAACTTGCCACGGTTGAAGAATCGCAACGCGAAGCAGCATTGATCGACTGGCTGATGGAGCATGACGAGCACTACCGCAACGTCACGCAGTTGCCGCCCGACATCCGGACACGTGAACGTTATTTCTTCGGAAACACCCTGCGCGGCATGTCTGAGTATGTGGAGGGACTGGAAGATATTGAACGGCAGAAACTGGTGACAGGATAGACTGGAAAGGCGGTCGCGCTAAGCGGTCCGCCTGATGATTTCGGCACAGACCTCTTCGTGACTCAGGCTGGCACAGTTAATGGTGATCTCAGCATACTTCCGGTACAGGGCGCATCGTTCATGAAACAGGTCGGCGAAGTTCTGATCCGGCCTCTTTGCCAGACCCCGCATGCTCACGTCACCAACCCTTGTTTCCAGTTCGGGCAAATCCACTTCAAGGAAGACGATGCACCCTTCCGAAACAAGATGATCCATGGCCCGGAGACTGTAAACGGCACTGCCTCCGGTCGCAATCACGCAATTCTGAACGGAAAGCCCCAGCAGGACTCTCTCCTCGATCTTCCTGAGAGCCAGATACCCGTCCGTATCAACAATATCCTGCAATGCCCGCTTGTGCGAAGACTGAATGAGGACATCCGTATCCACAAAATCACGTGACGTCTGCTTCGCGAGGATAACGCCGACCGTGCTCTTGCCGGCGCCTGGCATCCCAATCAGGACAAGATTTGACTTTGAATGTGTCATGCGTCGAAACGTCCTCCTGCGCTGCAACCTGCCATTCAAATCTGCCTCTCAGAACTGTACGGCAACCACACGGTTTCTGCCGGTTTCTTTGGCCCTGTAGAGGCATTCGTCTGCCTTGCCGAGAATGGCATCCATTGTCATTTCCTCAATCCGGGTAGTGTTTTCGATGGTAATTGCCCCGAAACTTACCGTCACCTCAACCGCTGCGCCCGGAACCGGCACCGCTGTTCCGGCAATGATGTTTCTGATGCGCTCCGCAACGAGCTGGCAACCGGCCGGGGGCGTTTCCGGCAGAACAATGACAAACTCCTCTCCGCCGTAACGGGCCACCCAGTCGTTTTCAAAGCGGATCGAGCGATTGATCCGGGCAACAAATTCCTTGAGCACCAGATCGCCGGCCTGATGCCCGAAACGATCATTGACCGCCTTGAAGTGGTCGATATCGCACATGACAACTGAGAGCGGGTGCCCATAACGCCAGCTTCGCTGAATCTCTTTTGACAATTGACGATCCAGGTAGCCGCGATTGTAGGCTCCGGTCAGCTGATCGTGCAGGGCCAGCTGTTTCAACGATGTTTCCAGATCCAGGATGCGCCGGGCAACTTTCAAACGGGCTGTCAGCTCGACCTCATGAACCGGCTTGACCAGGTACTCGTCAGCTCCCGCTTCGAGTCCGGCGATCAGTTCGTTCTTTTTATCCAGCGATGTCAGCAGCAGAATGAAGGAGTAATCCTCCGAAGGCTTGGCACGCAGAGCCCGGCAAAAGACAAGGCCGTCCATTTCCGGCATCACCCAGTCGGTAATGATGACAGGGAAATGCTCCTGTTCGCACAACTCAAGGGCATCTCGGCCATTACCCGCAAGGACAACCGTGTGACCGCCCCGTTCAAGCGCGTCTTTCAGGACTGTTTGAGAGAAGAGATCGTCTTCGACAACAAGAATTTTCATGCATACCTCATCATCAGGATTTCAGAAGCATAGCAGGCTTGCGGAAAATGTACAGACCGAGACGACCGGGGACTCCAGCACCCGCTATTCCCGATAGCCGCTGCCGATGGCGGTGAACGGCAGATGCAGGCCAAGCGCCGGAACCTGTTGCGCCACCCAGGCGGTAAACGTATTGCTGTTCGGGCCGGGAAAAGCGTTGTACGTATTCGGCCACGGATAGGTGCGGGCTGCATTGTCAACGGACGTGATCAGACCATCCACCCCTGCTCCCCGATGCTCGTTCAGCAGGCGAGGCCGTTCACCAAACCAATAACGGTCGGGAAGGTCTTTCTCGATGCGCACCGGAGACAGTCCTCTGCTTTGTCGCCAGCCGATGACCTCATACACCGTATATGATGACTCCCCGCTATGTTTAGCCGCAATCCAGGTATGGATGGCGAACCAGCCGCGCCATCCCCAGGCCGAGGCGCCATACACCTGCAACACAGCTTCACTGGTCGTTTGAGGATTCGGAGCGATACCGGCAGACTCACGGCTGGCGGTGCGCCAATCCTTGCCGCTTGAGCAGGACGACAGTATGAACGATGCCATTATGAACCAGAAAAACACTTTCACACATACCTCCCGCGTCAATGTGACCGTACAACTACTGATAATTGTACTCCATTAGATCATTGATTTTCAGCTTATATTATCTGCACCTGCATCGGGAACAAGGGATTCGATTGGCGGGAAGACAGTGCGAAGGAAGGTCATGTTGATTACAGCGGAAAAAAACCTGGGACCGGAAAACTCCGGCCCCAGGGACAACTAAAATCAAATTGGCAGCAGACGCTGACTCAAGCCAGCTTAAACTGTGCGACGAGCATATTCAATTCTTCTGACAACCTGGCAAGCTGGCCGGCAGCCATGGCAGAATCCTGTATCCCTTTTGTCGTTTCGGTCACAGCAACAGTGATCTGCTGAATATTACTACTGATTTCCAGAGTCGTTGCCGTCTGTTCCTCCGCGGCGGTTGCAATCTGGTTTACCTGCGCCGTGACACTGTTGACCTGCTCAAGGATTTCCTTAAGAGCCTCGCCTGAGCGGGATGCTTCACGAGTTCCCAACTCAACCTCTACCACGCCCTGCTCCATCATGGTCACGGCAGAGCGCGTTTCCTCCTGAATGCTCCGGATCATTGCACCGATTTCTCTCGTCGCAACCGAGGTGCGGCCCGCCAGCGCCCTCACTTCGTCGGCAACAACGGCGAAGCCACGCCCCTGTTCTCCGGCTCGGGCCGCCTCAATAGCCGCATTGAGGGCCAGCAGATTGGTCTGATCGGCAATGTCCTCGATGGTGCCGACGATCTCGCCGATCTGGTCCGAGCGCTGACCAAGCGAGCCGATGGTTTCCGAACTCTGGCGAACCCGCTCGGCAATGCGGTTCATCGCATCAATGGTGCGATCAACGACAGCAGTGCCGGCTTCGGCGGCTTCGCTCGCCATCCCTGATGCGTTGGCCGCAAACGTGCAATTGCGGGCGATATCCGTTGATGTGGCCGCCATCTGTTCACCTGCCGTGGCAATGGTAACGGCCTGGGCGGACATCTGTTCCGTTCCGGTTGCCATCTCTTCGGCGCTCGAAGAGAGCTGAACCGCGGCCGATGCGACCTGCTGCGAATTGCCCGCCACCTGCATGATCGTGCCGTGCAGCTTATCCACAAACTGGTTGAATGCTCCGGCAAGCTGGGCAACTTCGTCACGGCCGGCCACGGCCAGGCGCTTGGTCAGATCGCCTTCACCGCTGGCAATGTCGCTCAGCATGTCCAGCACCCGGGCAATCGGATGGGTGCAGGAGCGGGCAATCAGCAGACCGGTAGCCGCACCGCAGACAATCATCACCACAATCATGATCATCATGAAAGTGAAGGTCGTGTGGTAACTGCTCATTCTGCTCTGATACATGGTATCGCCATCGGTTATGTTGGACTCAACGATGGCTTTGATTGCTTCCGCCGGTTTGGCATACAGCGGAGCCACCGCTGCTGTTGCAAAGGAAACTGCCGCGGCATGCTCCTCACGGTTGCCGCTCGCGGCGGCAGCCATGGACATGTCCGCCAGCTTGACGCCCTGGCTGTAGTACCCCTCGAACCCCTGCCGGAACCGCCCCAACAGTTCCTTTTCCTTGGGATCAAGCGGCTGTTTGTCAAAGAAAGTCAGTGTTTCCCGTATCTTCTGCGCGCGCTGGGACATATCCGTGGATTTTTCCTTGAGCTTATCCACATCCGAAAGGGCCAGCATGTAGACCAGATCGAGGCGGATGCCGAGAAATTGCCGGTCAAGATCCGACAGATTGGCCACATGCTTAAGCGATAAATTTGCATCGCCAAGAGAACTGCTCATATTGCGGAGATTAAAAAGCCCTGCGCATCCAATGATGACCAGGGCAAGGGAAAACAGCGAAATAAGTATGATGAGACGTGTTCTGATTTTGATTTTTCGCAACGCCATGCTTAAATCTCCTTTGGCTTACGTGATGACATATTATGCGAATCAGCCAAACCGAATTCATTGTCCCGATACTTTGGCTGTTTGATCTATATAATTAAAACAAATTTTGTATACAGAGTAGACAACGGCACCGCAAGCTATAGTTCCTGACATTTCCTGACATTTTCTGACAACGTTTACAAGTGGTGCGCGCCTCAACATTGCAACAAAATAACCCGTACAAGACGGGACTATCAGGGGCAGCTTATCCGGTGAGTTGCAGGCGAAGGAAAGGAAAAACACGAGGAGTATTATTCCCGTTCGGTAAAGAGAAAGGTGGTTGCGCTGGCAAATGCGGAACTGCATGGTCTTGCGAGGACGTTGTTGGAGAAGCACGAGTTGAAGTTTGGTGGTAAACAGAAAAGGCGGCCAATTGGCCGCCCGTAAGAAATATCACTTGTTCCCATCCGCACGTTTTTGCCGTCTGCGCCTCCAGGCGGCGCGGCCGCCGAAAAATACTCCGGCAAGGGTCAGAACCCAGATGGTAATGGTAACTGCATATTCACTGGTGGTGATCATGATATCTCCTGAAACGCTGTTGTTTCCGGTCGAGCGGCCGGGTATCAGTTACGGCAACTGATACCCGGCCCCGGCAAACTGGATATTGGCCGGATCTTCGCAACGGGGCGGAGAAACGGCATGTACGCCATTACATTCCGGGCAACTTCCCACAAAAGTAGCCAGGGTGAAGGCTGTTCCGCACCCCTGGCAGGCAGTCTCTAATCCCCCTCCGGGGAGCGGTTTGCTTCTGAGAGCGCCACCGTGAGCCCGCGCAACAAACTCCACCAGATTCCTTCCTTCAGCAAACGGCCCTTCGCCGGCATCGTGGCCGCATCCGCAATTTCCCATCGTGTTATCTCCTTACGTCAATTTTAATCATAGGAGTGGAGTCTACCTGCAACCGCTCCGCAACGTATTGATGCAAGTCAAAAAAAACGCTTACTCTGTGCACAAAAAAGGCGGCCACGTGAGCCGCCTTCGTTGTTTCACCTGCTGCTTATGCCGCAGGTTTCATGGAGTCCGGATTCGCCTGCCACAGTGCCAGCATGGCCCCGGCCGGATCCGTAATGATGCTGAACCACCCCATGCCGGGGACCTCGGTGACATCCTTGCAGATCGTTGCCCCAAGGGTGCGGGCCTTTTCAGCGGCCACGGCCACGTCGTCCACCAGAACATATGCCATCCAGTAGGAGGGGGAATCGGGCTGGACGGTCTTCATGATGCCGCCGCCGGTTCCTTCACCCACGTTGATGAGGGTGTACTCTGCTCCAGGTACGTCTTCCAATTTCCAGTCAAACAGTTTGCTATAGAATTCCTTGGCCCCGGCCACATCGGTGGTTGCCAATTCAACATGTACAAATGGATTTGCCATGACTCATACTCCTTTCCGTCTTTTTATGTACGACCTGCGATTATTATACGCCCGTGCAGAGGATGCAAAAAGCCTTTTCAGTGATGCAAAAGGGAGGCGCTCTACGGATTGAAACGTGCTATTCTGTTGCAAAAACAGGGTAATAGGCGGAAAATAATCGTGTAGAGATGAGTGAGGGAGGTGATATGTGTGCTTGTCTCACAGGTCACGCCTTATGGTACCGCCGGGGTTGGTGTGACACTTCTGACCGCGGTCAAGAGTACGACCCAAACCGCACGGACTTCAGTGTCGGCAGCTCCGAATCCCGTTGCGTCAAAGCCTTATGAAGTCGAGCTTTCAGGCATGGCACGGGCGCAGTCGTTGCATCTGCAGGGGTTCAGCGCACAGATGATCTCCGTCAAGCTGGGGCTGGATATGAACATGGTGAACCAGTTCCTGGGCAACATCGAACCGTCCGTGACCACGACGTATGTCGAACCCAAAAAGATGTATCAGGAGCCGAAGGCGCTTGCGCAGGGGCGCGAGCAGCTTGGTACGGACCTGACTCAGCTGAACCTGATACGGTATACGTGGGAGACGATGGCTCGCAAGGGCAAAGAAAACGTGCTGTTGACATGATATGACTCGCTTCTTGTGACCGCCGGGCAAGTTCCGCTGTTTCATTCCCTGCCAAACTCCTCTGAATCCTCCGCAGTAAATGTCTGTTGACGCTGCTTCATGCCAGATGGTACTTTTCCCCTACGATACGTGAATATACCGGTGTCGAAGATTCCGGAGGGTGGGGCATGGGGAAACTGGTATGGTGTGGAATTGTTATGGTGCTGCTGGTAACCGGCTGCGGCTGGAATGGTACGCCGACCCGGGAAAATGATATTACCCCGCTGACATCGATTACGATAACCGCTGAATATTCGACCATTGCTGCGAATACGACCACCAGGCTTACTGTTGAGGGTGACTTCTCCGGTTATTTTAAAGATGACGTTACCGATCAGGTGACGTGGTCGAGTAATGTGCCATCGGTGGCGGCGTTTGGTTTGACAAGCGTTCCAAACCGGGTGAAGGGTGTGAGTACGGGGAGTGTCGTCGTGACGGCGACGGTGAAGGGGGTTTCCGCGACCATTCCGATTACTGTCAGTGCCGCAACCATTTCCAGTATAGCTGTTGCCGCTCCCCCTGCTTTGGTACCTAAAGGTAAGACCCATCAGTTTATTGCCCTTGGTACCTTTCTGGATGGTGCAACCAGCTCCGTTCAGGACATAACATTTGATGCCACATGGGCGTCCAGCGCTGAAGCCGTTGCGACCATCAGTGACCTCGAAAGCAGCAAGGGGCTTGCCAAGGCTGTTGCCGCCAGCGGCACCGCCATCATATCAGCGACCTTTAACAGCGGAGGCGGTGGAATTGATGTCATCGGCAGTGCCGATATGAGCGTCACCAATCCAGTTGTGACGGCCATATCGGTGTCTCCGCCAAACCCGACGGTACTGTCTGTTACAACCAAGCAGTTTACCGCCACCGGTACTTATTCCGATGGAACTACCGCCGATATTACCTCTCAGGTTTCCTGGAGTTCCTCTAACGAGACCTTGGCGATAATGAGCGGCAGTGTGGCGCTGACGCTCGCTCCAGGGGCTGCCACCGTCAGCGCCACTAAAGACGGTGCCAGGGGGGAAACAAACCTCACGGTGACCGGAGGCACGTTGAATAGTATCGCCGTTACCCCGGCAACACCTACGCTGGTTAATGGCACCAAAGCGCGCATAACTGCTACCGGAACTTTTAGTAATAACAGTCAACGGGATATTACCGGAGCTGTCACCTGGACAACGGATGCAGCTTTTGCGACGGTGACTCCGGCAGGTGGGAACCTGGCCTGGTTGAACGCTGTAACCGGCGCCACTTCGGCCGGAACGACTATTTCAGCAAAAGCATCAGGAATAACCCGTGATATAGCACTTACAATCACTACGCCACCGGCGCCAGCCGTTACATCCATAGCAATTACTCCCGTCAGCCCGACATTGTTAATTGGAACAAGCACCCCGCTTATCGTAACTGCGAGATTCAGTAACGGTGCTGAGCAGGATGTGTCTGCACTCGCTGTGTGGACATCGGATAGCAATAAAGTTACGCTTGGCACCAGCGACCTTGCCGCGGGACGCATTACCGGTGTTACTGCCACCAGCGGCGCGGCCCTGCCAACCATCACCGCGACCTATGGTGATAAAACGGATGCCACGACGGTAACGGTTACGACAGCTCCGACGCTTTTAAGCGTGGCCGTTTCCTGCCCTGCTGTGTCAGTTGGAAATCAGGTTCCGTGCACCGTTATGGCAACCTATTCAGGTGTTTCCCCCATTAATGTAACCAGGGATGCTACAGCCTGGATGGTCGGTTCGGAAAATTTTCTTGCAGTTGCCGACAGTATCAACCAGCCGGGAGAGGTTATCGGCGTCAGCGGAGGTTCGACAACCCTGACTGCCACGTTTGGCGGAATAACGGCACCAACTGTTACCATTATTGTTACTCCTTAGAAGAAAGGACTTATATGAACAAATTTTCTCTCAGTATAGCCGTACTCGGTTTCTTGCTAATCTTCTCTGTCCCTACCCGGGCGCAGCATTCCGGTCCCTACATCGGAGCATTCCTTGGCGGCAGTGCGTTAATGAACAGCAAAAGCTCCGATAATCTGGGTGATTCCCGCCTCTCCTACAAGCCGGCCCTGATGGAGGGGACCATGGTCGGCTGGGATCTTGAACCGGGCAACGCCATGGGTGAGGGGCGGCTCGAACTCGAGTACAGCCGTCGCAGCAATTCGCTCGACAAGGCGACCTATAACACCGGGAGTGTTCCGGGCGGCGGCAAGATGACCGCCGACAGCCTGCTGTTCAACTGCATCGGCGTGTTTCGTGACGATACCATCTGGTCTCCCTATCTCGGCCTCGGTCTCGGCGCGGCGCGCCTCAAGGCTGACAATCTTACCGTTACGGGCAAACTTCTCAGCAACGACTCCGCCGTTGTTTTCGCTTATCAGGTTCAGACCGGTTTTGACATTGAGCTGTCCAAGTATTTCAGCCTCGATCTTGGCTACCGTTATTTCAGCACCGCCCGCCCCACATTCGTCGAGGCGAGCGGGCGTAAATTTACCATGGATTACGTCAGCCACAATGTTGTTCTTGGTCTGCGGGTCGGCTTTTAACCGGCTGCACTACCGCAAAGCCGCTGCTGTCAAGCCCGATAGAATACAAAGGCCACGATGCCCAACCCGTACCTCGATACACGTACCATTCTGATGCACACCATATTTTCCCGCCGTTTGTGGAACGATCGGCCGTGGCTGCGCTACGCCGCTGCCATAGCCATCATCATGGCGGCGGCAGCAGGCCGCATACTGTTTTTGGGCGATCTCGGGATACGGGCCCCGTACATGACCTTTTACCCGGCGGTTATGATCGTGACTCTGTTTTGCGGTCTGTATGCCGGTTTTCTGGCAACGTTTCTTTGCGCCCTCCTTGCCTCGTATTTCTGGATAGAACCTTTACATCAGCTTTCAATCAGGACGCCAGCCGATTGGCTGGGGCTGCTTGTCTTTATGGCCAGCTGTTCGGCTGTTGCCAGTGTGGGCGCATTGCTGCGCCGGTCGGAGCTGCGGAATGTGGAGATGGAAGCCCGGTTGGCATTATATAACGAACGGAAGCAGTCCGAAGACAAGCTCAACATGGCGCTGGCCGCGTCGAGAATGGGGGTCTGGGAGTGGAATCTGAGTACCAATGCGGTGTTCTGGTCGCCGGAGTGCCATGAAATTGTCGGGCTGAAGGATTTCAACGGCAGCTTCGAGGCGTTTGCAGAGCTGATACATCCTAATGATGCGGCGCATGCCATGGAAACCGTATCCCGTTCTCTCGCTCAGGATAATGCCTATATCGACGAGTTCCGTATCATCCGCCCCGATGGGAAACTATGCTGGCTTCAGAACCATGGCCGGGTTACCTATGATGCGGACCGGACGCCGCTGCTGATGGTCGGTACGGTTCAGGATGTTACCGACCGCAAGCAAATGGAAGAGATGCTGAAAGAGAGCGAAGAGCGGTTTCGTTCCATCGTGGAAAATTCTCCCAATATGATCATGATTCATGCGGACGGAAAATATGTCTACCTGAATCCGGCCGCAGTTAAAGGTTTCGGCATTGAGGATCAGCAGGAGTATATCGGAAAGCCGATTGTCGAAGCGGTGCATCCCGATTTCCGTGATTGTGTCCGTGAGCGTTTAAACACAATTTATCGTTATAACCAGTCTGCTCTCAAGTCGGAACAACAGCTGCTGCGTAAGGATGGCAGCGCCTTCTGGGCCGAGATAACCGGAATCCCGACGGTTTTTAACGGGAGTAAATCAGTACAGGTGATTGCCGTTGATATCACCGCACGCAAACGGTCCGAGCTGGCCAATGAACGGCTGCTGCTGCGCCAGCGGGCGATGCTGGACAACCTCCCCATGATGGCATGGCTCAAAGACAGGGACAGTCGCCTTGAAATGGTAAACGAGGCGTATGCAAAAGCCTGCGGCTGTTCCGTTGACGACTGTATCGGCAAGACCGACCTGGAACTGTTTCCTGAGGAATTGGCCAGGGGGGTCATGGCTGATGATCATGCCGTGTGCGCCACTGCGGTAAGAATTCAGAAAGAAGAGCTTATCACCACCCCACAGGGGACGCATTGGTACCTTGTCTACAAAACCCCGCTCTTTGACGAACAGGGTCGGGTCCTGGGCACCATGGGGATTGCCCAGGACATCTCCGAGCGGAAGCAGTATGAGACGGAGCTGCGCGGCTATTCCCATCGTCTGATCGAGATGGATGAAAATCTGCGGAAACATCTTGCCGCCGAGCTTCATGACGAGATCGGCCGTGACCTGACAGCTCTCGGGATGAATATGGCTGTCATCGGCAATGGTGTGGCAGAGCTGGAGTCGGTCAAGATTGGCGAAAAAATCCAGGATACGGTAAAATTAATTGAAAACATCAGCCGCACCGTCAGGGGGATCATGGCCGGTCTCCGGCCGCCGGTTCTCGATGACTTCGGGTTGCTGGCAGCTCTTCGCTGGCACGGCAGGCTCTTTTCGGAACGAACAGGGGTCGTGGTCGATGTTTTGGCAGAGGACTCTTTTCCCCGGCTGGCGACTGAAAAGGAGACGGCTCTGTTCCGCATTGCGCAGGAGGCGCTGATGAATGCCGCCAAGCATGCGGGTGTCCGGTCCGTAACAATGACGTTGGGAATATGCGATGAAACGGTCCGACTTGTCATTGCCGATCAGGGGAAGGGCTTCATGCACGGGGTTTTTGAACCTTCCCGGGACGGTTCCGGATGGGGGCTGAAAATAATGCGGGAACGGGCAGAAACCGTAGGCGGTCGTTTTCAGGTCGAATCGGATCCGGGCGGTGGTACTGCCGTATCGGTCATTGTACCGGTAAAGGAGGCTTAGATGCCGATCAGAATAGTAATAGCCGACGATCACGCGATAGTGAGGGAAGGCCTTCGGATGATTCTTGAATCGCAGAGTGATTTCCAGGTCGCCGGTGAAGCCGTGACCGGCCGCGAGGCGTTGCTCCAGGCAGAAGCGCTTCAACCGGATGTCATTATCATGGATATCGCCATGCCTGAATTGAACGGCATCGAGGCGGTCCGCATGATCAGCGAACAGGTGCCGAGCACCAGGACAATCATGCTTTCCATGCACCATACCCAGGAGCATGTCTTTCGTGCCGTCCAGGCGGGGGCCAGCGGCTACATTCTCAAGGAGTCGGCAGGATCGCATGTGGTAACCGCGATTCGTACGGTTATGAAGGGGCTTCAGTACTTCTGCGAAGGGGTTGAAGCTCCTCCGAAAACCCGCTCCGTACCCCGGAGCCCTGTCGACCGTCTCAGTCCGCGGGAGCTGGAAGTAATTCAGCTGGTTGCGGAGGGTAAAACAAGTGTCGAAATAGCTGAAATACTGTCCCTTTCTCCCAAGAGCATCGAAACCTACCGGAGCCGTCTGATGCAGAAGCTCGGCATCAATAATATTCCCGCCCTTGTCAAGTTTGCCATCCTGCACGGTATTACGCCTTCGGAATAAATTTTGTTTTAATCAAACTTTCCCGACAGACACCCGAAACAAATACCTTTACAGTGCCTACGTATATTTCAGAAACACGGCAGAAAGGCGCGTGCCGCCGTTAAAGCTGCCGGGCAATTGGTTACGAGGTGCGGTGAATGTCTCTCATGACGCCTTTGGTGCTCATTGTTGATGATGAACAGTCGATACAGGATCTTCTCAAAATCTATTTTGGGCGGGAAGGTTTTGTTGTTGCCTGCGCATCGTCAATACGTGAGGCAGAACAGGCTCTTGGCCGAAATAAATTTGATCTGGTTCTCATCGATATCTACCTGGGTGAAGGTACCGGCATTGACCTCTTGCGTCACGTCCGGGCATTCAACCCACATATTCAGGTTGTGCTGATGACCGGCCTTCCCGATGTCCAGACTGCCGCGGAAGCTCTCAGGCTGGGGGCTTTTGACTATGTCACCAAACCGATTGCTCCTCACCAGATCGTCGGCATAGCCCAGCGGGCCATGCTCGGTAAAAAGCTTGTCGAGGAAAACGAACGCAGGCAGGCGAACCTGGACGCCATCTTCCACAGCGCATCCGATGGTATTATTCTGGTGGATAGCAGCAACACGCCAGTCCGGGTCAATGGTGCGGCCATGCAGTCGTGCGGCTTTATCCTGGATACGACCGGCTTTCCCCAACGTCCTGAAGAGAGCGGGTGCGGCGGCACATGCCGGCAAACCATGGCCAGAGTGCTTCAGAACGGATCCAAACAGACGATTCGCCGTTTTGAATGCCGGAAGAATGACGGCACCAGGCGGACCATAAGCCTCAGTGCCTCTCCCGTGTTCGAAAGTAATGGCTCGATAAGCGGGGCAGTGGGCATTATGCGTGACGAGACCGAGTTGGTGTACCTGGAAAAGCAGGTATACCGGCAAAGCGGTTTTGGAGGGCTTGTGGGCGGCAACAGCGCCATGCAGAGGATGTATACCCTGATTGAGGCGCTGGCTGACGTGCCGACCACCGTGCTGGTAAACGGTGAAAGTGGCACCGGCAAGGAGCTGGTGGCAGCGGCGCTGCATCACCAGGGGGGCAGACGCGACAAGCCGATTGTGAAGGTCAACTGTTCCGCCCTGTCGGAGCATCTTCTGGAAAGCGAACTGTTCGGCCATGTTCGCGGGGCTTTTACCGGCGCGGTTTCCGCCAAGATCGGCAGGTTTCAGAGGGCGCACGGCGGGACAATCTTCCTTGATGAGATCGGCGATATCTCCATTGCCACGCAGATGCGGTTGCTTCGCGTGCTGCAGGAACATGAATTCGAACAGGTTGGCGACTCAACCCCCGTCAAGGTGGATGTCCGGGTCATTGCGGCGACCAATCAGGACCTGGCGGAAAAGGTGCGGCTCGGCACATTCCGGCATGATCTCTACTACCGTCTGAACGTAGTCCGCCTTATTGTCCCGCCGCTCCGGGACCGTCTTGACGATATCCCGCTGCTGGTCGATCATTTTCTCGAGAAATTCATCCAAAAGTTTAACAAACCGCTTTCGGGGGTATCCCCGGAAACGCTGGAACTGTTGACCATCCATACCTGGCCCGGAAATGTCCGTGAACTGGAACACACGCTTGAACATGCGGCAATTGTGTGCCGTTCCTCGAACATTGAGGTAGCGGACCTTCCCCAGGACTTTCTTGCGGCAATTCACGACCGGACCGAAGAGATGGCCTGTAGTATCGATGAAGAGGAACTGACGCTGGAAGATGCCCTTAAAATGTCAGGAGGCAACAAAGCCAAGGCTGCCCGTCTGCTTGGCGTCAGTCGCTGCACGGTGTATCGCAAACTGCAGGACGGCGTTGCCGTAAATTGAATCTGCTCTCATATTGAATCCAGCCGAAGGAGGCTCCTGCACATGATATCCGATGCTCCCTTGACTGAGAATGCCCTATATAATCAGAATGAAGAACTGCGGGAGGCCAACCGGAACCTGGAAGCCGCCCTGTTGTCGATTTCCCACGACCTGCGTAATCCGCTTCATGTCATCATGATGGATAGCGGCAAACTGCTTGAGAAGAGTGGCGACCAGTTTGGTTCCCGTGAACGATCCAGCCTGGAGCGGGTCAGCACGGCGGCCCAGCATATGGCCGGAATGATCGACGGCCTTCTGGGAATGTGTTGTATTGCAGGACAGAATACGTCGTTTGAAATGGTTGATTTGAGCAGCCTGGCATCAGCCGTTTTTTCCGAGCTTCATATGAAGGAACCGCATCGGACGGTTGTCTGCACCGTTCAGGAAGGCGTGCACGGCTGGGGTGATCCCCGGCTCCTTGAGGTCGTCCTGGTTAATCTGATCGGCAATTCTTGGAAGTACAGCGTAAATCGGCATTCCGCCGTGATCGAATTTGGATCCACGGCATCTTCGGATGGGAACCTCACCTGTTTTATCCGCGATAACGGCATCGGTTTTGACGCCTCATTGGCCGATCGCCTCTTTCTCCCGTTTCAACGGTTTCACGCCGATTCTGAAGGAAGCGGCATCGGCCTGGCTTCCGTGCAGCGCATTATTACCCGTCTGGGCGGCAGGGTTTGGGCTGAGGCAGGGAAGGAAAGCGGAGCCGTCTTCTACTTTACCCTGCCCGCCGTCCCCTCCACCTGAATCTCCCCCTGTCGCTTCATGCGACATATCTGTAACAGGGTGATGCGACACATGTGATTCATTGCTACATTGCTGCATTGCCGATGCCCCTTGTTGTATTCCCTTCCGTGCCTGACAGAATCCTTATCAGTTTGAATTTTCACACGAAAAATTTTTATCTGTCGCCGCCTGTCCCGCTGGCACGCATCGTGGAATGTCATAGTCAGGATCTATCTCCGGAATTGATCGAATAGATCCACAGGGGGCGACATATGGCTGAATTTTCCGTACAGGTTGAACCGGCAGACGAAGATGCCATTGTCGTCACGGTAAACGGTCCCGCAACCATCTCCAACGTCAACACGCTGCTCACGCAGCTGCTGGCAGCCTTTCATCGGGCAGACCATGTGATCATCGATCTGCATGGCGTTACCGACATCGATGCCGCCGGCCTGCAACTGCTCTGCTCTTCCCATCGAAGTTCTCTCTCTGTCAGCAAGGAATTAACCATACGTGGCAAGGAACAGCCTGTCATCCGGGATGCAGCCGCCGCATCCGGTCAGCTGCGCACGTCAGGGTGCGCAATCGACTCAACACATACCTGTATCTGGACGGGAGGGACCTACTGATGGCAAAGCAGATCATGGCGGCCGACGATTCGGCCAGCGTCAGGCAGATGGTAAGTTTTACCCTGAAACAGGGTGGCTACGAGGTGGTTGAAGCGGTGGATGGTCAGGATGCCCTGCGGAAACTGCAGGAGCACAAGGTTGACATGCTTATCACTGACCTGAACATGCCCAACCTCGACGGCATCGGCCTGATCAAGGCAACCCGTGCGCTCCCCTCCTGCCGGTTTATCCCGATTATCATGCTCACCACAGAGTCACAGGAGTGCAGAAAGCAGGAAGGGAAGGCTGCCGGAGCAACGGGGTGGGTGGTCAAGCCGTTCAAGCCGGAACAGATGATCGCCGTGGTGAAAAAGGTTCTGGGATGATTGATCAATTCAGGCAGACATTCAAAGACGAAGCCAACGAGCATCTTGCCGAGTTGGAGAGCTCGCTGCTTGAACTTGAAGAAGCCCCGGATGATCTCGAACTTGTCGGACGGGTGTTCCGGTCCATGCACACGATCAAGGGGTCGGGGGCCATGTTCGGTTTTGATGATATCGCCCGCTTCACCCATGAGGTCGAGACCGTTTTTGACCTGGTGCGGACCGGGCAGTTGACGGTTACCGGCGATCTGGTGAATCTGAGCCTCAAGGCAAGGGACCGGATCAAGGCCATGCTTGATGCCGACGGCACCGATCAGGACAGTGCCGCCAGCGAAAAGCTTATTGCAGCCTTCAGGTTGCTGGCGGAACGTGGCGAACCTGCCGGGCGGTGCCCCGATGCAGATTCTGAAGCGGAACCCGAGGCTGAATGCGGCGATACTATCACCTATCGCATCAGGTTCAAGCCGCTTCCCGGCATCTTCAAAAGCGGCATGAACCCGGTAGCCTTGCTGAATGAGCTTCAGGAACTCGGGAGGTGTACCGTTGTTGCACAGACGTCTGAAGTACCGGTCCTTGCGGCTATCGATCCGGAGAACTGCTACCTGTTTTGGGATGTCGTTCTTACCACCCCGCTCGGTGTGGACGCCATTCGAGATGTGTTTATTTTTGTCGAGGACGAGTGTGATCTGAGCGTAACGGTTATCGACGCCAGCGACGGACTCGACCAGGACGAAGATTACAAAAAACTGGGCGACATCCTGGTGGAGCGCGGCGATCTGACCCCGGAAGACATGCTGAATGTGCTGGCGGTGCGCAAACGTTTCGGAGAGCTGGCCGTGGAAGCGGGTGTAGCAACCGGTGATCAGATCGCTTCAGCGCTGGCGGAACAGCAGCATGTCCGGGCAGTTCGTCAGGAGCGCGCCTCCGATGACGCAACGTCGAATATCCGGGTGCCGGCTTCGCGTCTGGATGTCCTGATCAATCTGGTGGGGGAGCTGGTTACCGTACAGGCGCGGTTCACCCAGACCGCGCTGCAGCGGGACGACGAAGAACTGCTGGCCATCGCCGAAGAGGTGGAACGGCTGACGGTGGAGCTGCGGGACAATACGCTCAATATCCGCATGCTCCCCATCGGCAGCACCTTCAGCAAGTTCAAACGGCTGGTGCGCGATCTTTCCCAGGAGCTGGGCAAGCAGATAGAAATGACCACGGAAGGTGCCGAAACGGAGCTGGACAAGACCGTTATCGAAAAACTGAATGATCCGCTGGTGCACCTGATCCGCAACTGTATCGATCACGGCATCGAGCTTCCTGCGATCCGGGAGCAGCAGGGCAAGCCGCGTCACGGCACTGTGCATCTCTCTGCTGCCCATTCGGGCGACAGTGTGCAGATCACCATTCGTGACGACGGTGCAGGGCTTGACCGAGATGCCATTCGCGCCAAGGCGACAGAAAGAGAGCTTATCTCTGCCACTGCCGAACTGAGTGAACAGGAGATTTTCTCCCAGATCTTTGCCGCCGGATTTTCCACCGCCAAACAGGTGACCAGCGTATCGGGACGCGGAGTCGGCATGGACGTGGTGAAGAGAGCCATTGATGCCCTGCGCGGAAGCATTGCCATCAGCAGCGAGCGGGGCAAGGGCACGACCATAGCCGTAAAGATTCCGCTTACGCTCGCCATTATCGAGAGCCTGCTGGTGCAGGTCGGAAACGACCGTTTTGTCCTGCCGCTGTCGCAGGTCAGCGAATGCATAGAACTGACGCGGGAGGATATCGAAGGGGCACATGGCCGTAACCTGGTAAACGTCAGGGATCGCATCGTTCCGTACATCCCGCTTCGTGAGCGGTTCGGAATTTCCGGGCCGGTGCCGGATCTCCAGCAGATTGTCATCATCACCATTGAAGGACGGCAGGTGGGGTTTGCCATCGATCAGGTGATCGGCGAGCACCAGACCGTCATCAAGAGCCTGGGCAGGTATTACCAGAATGTACAGGGGGTTTCCGGGGCGACCATTCTGGGTGACGGCACCGTGGCTTTGATCCTTGATATTCCGGTTCTTATTCAGCTCGCCGGGGCGTTTGAACATGACGAACAACGAAAGCACTGTTGATGCTGCCTCTCTCTACTCAGAGTTTTGCCTGAGGGCGGCTGTACAAAGAAATCGTGGAGTAATGCCATGAAAATTATCCCGTTGAAAAAAAACAGCACGATCCACAGTTGCAATTCGTACCTGATTCTCGGTGACTGGAATCGTAGTGACGACGTCAATACGATCATCGATCCAGGCATCGATGACTATGTGATCAAGGAGATTGAACACCTATCGGCCGGTCTTGGCAAGATGCAGGTGGCACAGGTAATCCTGACCCATAATCATTCCGATCACTCAAAGTCGGTTCAGGCCATCAAAGAGCGCTTCCACGCCCGCATCCTGGCGTTTAGCGATGGGCCCGGCGTTGATGAGCTCATCAGGGACGGCCAGCTTGTCAAGGCGGGCGATCAGGTCCTTGAAGTGCTCCATACTCCGGGACATTCCCCGGATTCCATCTGTCTGTATGCGCCGGCCGAAAAGGCGTTGTTTTCCGGCGATACCCGGTTGCGGGTCATGACGCCGGGTGAGGCGCACCCTCAGGAGTATATCGACGGTTTGATGAAAATCGCCTGCCGGGACACCCAGCGTATTTTTCCCGGGCACGAAAGCCCGATCACCAGCGGCTGCCAGGAGATGATCCTGCAAACCGTCCGCAATCTGCACATGCGGAGCGTCCCGCTGCGAGGCAGGAGGGCTGTTTTCACCAACCGCATATCGATTCAGGCGTAACACACCGGAAAATGATTGTTGTCTGCCGAACATGACCGGGCAGATTGCCCGGCAATATCGATTGAAAAGGGGGCTGGTATGAACTGGTTTAACAGTATGTCGTTGAAGGGGAAGCTACTTGCCGGATTTATCTCTGTTGCGATTATTGCTGCGGTTATCGGCGGGGTAGGAATTTACAACATCCATACGCTTGAAGATGCCGACACCACGCTGTATGAAAAAATCACCATCCCGGTTGCCGATTTGGGAAATATCTCCACCGGGTTCCAGAGGACACGCATCAACCTGCGTGAGTTGGTGGGTGCCGAGAGCAATGCCGAGAAGCAGACCGCAGTCGACACCATTAAAAAATTGCGTACGGAAAACAGCGAGCGTATCGCCACCTTTGAAAAGACCATCCTGACTGACGATGGAAGAAAACTTTTTGAAGAGTTCAAGAAAAGCCGTGAAGCCTACGGCCAGATTGTTGACCGGGTAGTGCCTCTGGCCATGGCCGACAAGGACGCCGAAGCCATGGTTATCCTCAAGACCGATGGCAAAAAGGCGGCCTTTTACATGCAGGAACTGCTGGACAAGCTGGACGAGTCCAAACTCAAACAGGCCAAACTGACCGCCGCAGAGAACGGTGCTATCGCCAAGCGCGCTGTCACGTTGATGGCAATATTCATGTCTGTGGGAACCTTTCTGGCGATCGGTCTCGGACTGCTTCTCGCCAGGATTGTCGGACGGCAGCTCGGTGCTGATCCAAAGCTGGTCGGTGAGGTCGCGAATCTGGTTGCGGTAGGCGACCTTCGTCGCGAGATTGCCCTTGCCCCCGGCGATACTTCCAGTGTCATGGCCTCCATGAAGAAGATGGTTGATACGATCCGGCTGCTGGTGAGCGATGCAGCCATGCTGTCCGACGCCGCCATTGCGGGCAAGCTTGCGACAAGAGCCGATGCCGGAAAACACCAGGGTGATTTCAAAATGATCGTCGCCGGAGTCAACAGTACCCTTGATGCGGTCATCGGTCCGTTGAACGTTGCAGCGGAATACGTGGACCGGATTTCCAAAGGGAACATGCCCCCAGTTATCAGCGATACCTACAACGGTGACTTCAATGCCATAAAAAACAACCTGAACGTCCTCATTATCGCCATTAATGCAATAACGACAGCAGCCAAGGAGGTTGCCGGGGGCAATCTTATGGTCAGCCTCAAGGAGCGCTCGCCGGAAGACGAATTGATGCGCGCTCTGTCCGATATGGTCGGGAAGCTGGTGGAGGTGGTTAATAACGTAAAATCCGCTGCCGACAACGTTGCCTCGGGAAGCCAGGAACTGTCTGCTTCCGCCCAGCAGATGTCTCAGGGCGCCACCGAACAGGCCGCTTCCGCCGAAGAAATTTCCAGTTCCATGGAAGAGATGTCCTCCAGTATCAAGCAGAATGCCGACAATTCATCGCAAACCGAAAAAATAGCCGTTAAATCCGCGTCCGATGCCAAAATTGGCGGTCAGGCCGTATCGGAAACCGTCAGCGCCATGAAGGAAATTGCCACCAAGATCAATATTATCGAAGAAATTGCCCGGCAGACCAACCTGCTGGCCCTTAATGCCGCTATTGAAGCGGCCCGTGCCGGCGAGCACGGCAAAGGGTTCGCCGTTGTTGCCGCGGAAGTCAGGAAACTGGCCGAACGGAGTCAGAAAGCCGCCGGCGAAATCGGGAGCCTTTCTGCCACCAGTGTGGGTGTCGCCGAGAAGGCGGGGGATCTGCTCGACAAAATGCTGCCGGATATCCAGAGAACCGCCGAGCTGGTGCAGGAAATCAGCGCTTCCAGCAGGGAACAGGATTCCGGGGCTGACCAGATCAACAAAGCCATTCAGCAGCTGGATGGTGTCATTCAGCAGAACGCCTCGGCTTCCGAACAGATGGCTTCAACTTCGGAAGAGCTTTCCAGCCAGGCTGAGCAGCTCCAGGATGTCATTGCCTTCTTCAGGGTCGAAAGCGCCGCTGCGTTTGGGCGGAGCAGTGCGGTCATGAAGATGCAGCCAAAGAAAACCATGCAGCGCGCGAGCTCAAACGGCTACCATAGCGCCTCGAACAAAACGGCGCTGATGAAGATTGATGTCACGCCGGGAATTGATCTGCGTTTGAGCGAACGCGATAACCTTGATGCGGAGTTTGAAAAGTACTAAACCACACGGCCGCCGTCGATGGGAACATCTGTTCTCATCGACGGTTGGACACATAGGGGAGGTCCCATGGCAGTTGCAGCAATTACGGAAACCAGGCAGTACCTGACCTTCAAACTTGCGGATGAGATATTTGCCGTTGATGTGGCCAAGGTGCGTGAAATACTGGAGTTTTCATCCATCACCAAAATCCCGCAGACCCCGGAATACATGTGCGGTGTGATCAACCTCCGGGGGAGCGTTGTTCCGGTTATTGACATGCGCCTGAAATTCAACATGCACAAAACAGAGTTTACGGTGAATACCTGCATCGTGGTCGTTGAGGTGATGCTGGGAGACGAGCTGGTGGTGATCGGCGCGCTGGCCGATTCGGTGCAGGAGGTGTTTGAGCTGGAAGCAGAGTATATTGAACCGGCTCCGCATATCGGCACCAAATTCAGGACCGATTTCATCATGGGCATGGGGAAGAATAACGGGCAGTTTCTGATGATCCTTGATATTGACCGGACATTCAGCGGCGATGAACTGTCACTGGTTGACGAGCTGTTGGAAAATGCCGCCTGATTTTGTGCGGAGTGATCCCGTTTGCGGTGGTTTCCGGACGGTACGGGCATCACCGCAGAAATCACATCGTTACAGGCTCGCAGAATGAACGATTGAAAAAACCGGTGATTGACTTTAAACGACTCCTGGGCCAGAATCTGTAGGGAAACGGGGGCCGGCGGGTGCGCGTTTTTACCGCAACGTGCCTTGTGCGCCTCCTTGTTTCCGCTGCATTACGAGCTGCTCCATTCCGCTGTCCGGTTATGATGCCTGTCTTGCACAAGGAGTTAACAATCACCGTGGTTCACCATCCATTATTACATGCAGCGTTCCGTTCCTTATCAGCAGTCATTGTCGTGGTTCTGATGCTGGCTGCCGTTGCGCCGGTTCATGCCCAGGAAAATTTTGCCACCTATCCCTCCCATGCTCCCGGCTATACCTCCATTAAGGTGTTCGACAATCAGCGGCGTTTTGTCGGTCGCCTTCTCCCTGAAAAACGGTACTGGGCCGGTATCGACCAGATTCCGGTGTTTCTGCAAAAAGCGGTGGTGGCGGTGGAGGACGCCCGCTTTTATGAACATGGCGGGATCGATGTGCGCGGCATTGCCCGGGCACTGGTAAAGGATGTCATGAAGCGGCGACTGGCTGAAGGTGGCTCAACCATTACCCAGCAGCTGATCAAAAACAGGTATCTGACCGGCGTGAAGACCATCGAGCGTAAAATAGACGAAGCCCGCATGGCCATGGAGTTTGAAAAGAAATACAGCAAAAAGCAGATTCTGGAGATGTATTTCAATGAGATATATTATGGCAATGGCGCCTGGGGCATCACCCAGGCGGCCCGCCTCTATTTCGACAAGAACCCCCAGGAACTGAATGACGCTGAATGCGCCATGCTGGCAGGGGTGCAGAAAAATCCGTCCCGCTACAATCCGCTCGGAAAACCGGCTCACGTTACGGGACGGCGTGATGTGGTGCTCAAGCGGATGGAGGAGTTGGGCATGATCAGCTCCCGGCAGCGCCAGCAGCTGCGCGCTCACCCGCCGGCTGTTACCAAAACAGGGCAGGCTCCGCAGTATCTCGCCCATGTCAGAGGCAAGCTGACCGAACTCTATGGGGCGGATGTTGTCGAACAGGGGGGGCTGGAAGTAACCGCCGCGCTGGATCTGAATCTGCAAAAACAGGCGGAGCAGATGCTGCGTGACGGCGTGAAGAAGCGCTCTCCCGATCTGCAAGGTGCGCTGCTCTGTCTTGACGCGGTTACCGGTGATGTGCTGGCGATGGTAGGCGGTGTCGATACTGCCCAGAACGCCTATAATCGTGCCTTTGTCGCCCGCCGTCAACCCGGGTCGGCCATCAAGCCGCTGATCTATGCCGCCGCTCTGGAATCGGGTGTTACTGCCGGGAGCATGTGGGATGATGCTACGGTATCCTATAACCGCGGCAACGGCGATAGCTGGCAGCCGCAGAACTACGGGCGGGAAGTGTATGGAGAACTTGCTCTCCGTCAGGCGCTGGCCTATTCCAATAATGTTATTGCGGTAAAAGTTCTGGAAGCCATTGGTGTTCCGTACTTTGTCGGCTTTGCCGCACGGACGGGACTGCCGCAACGGGCGGACAACGGTTTGTCCCTGGCACTGGGAACAAGTGAAGTCACCCTGAATGAACTGGTGCAGGCGTACACCCCCCTGGCAAGCGGTGGCATCCGAGCCGAAGCGCGGGTTATTGTCCGTATTTATGACCTCACACGGAAGAGCTGGATTGAGAATCCGCCTGTCGTTTCACCGGTGTTTGCCCCGGCCACCGCCTATGTCACCACCTCCATGCTGAAGGATGTCATGACCTACGGCACCGCGAAAAATCTTAAGAAATTCAGTCAGGCCTATCCGTCCGCCGGAAAGACCGGCACCACCGATGATTACCGGGATGCCTGGTTCGTCGGCTATACTCCGCAACTGGTAACCGGCGTCTGGGTAGGGTATGACAAGCCGCGTCCCGGCGGCAAAGGTTTTACCGGCGGGGCTGTGGCGGCCCCGATCTGGGAGCGTTTTATGCGCAAGGCCGTGGCAGTGAAACCTGCCGGCGATTTTGTCCGTCCGGAGAATGTTGTATCCGTAACCATAGACCCGGAAACCGGGTTTTTGGCGGCCCCGGACTGCCCGAAGAAACGGGATGAATTTTATGCTGCCGGGACCGAGCCGCTGGAATATTGCCCCAAGCATGGTGGCGTAGACGCCCCCTTATTGCCGTTGGCACCTGTCAAACTACCATCGGTCAACGATTCAAAATAGAAATGTAAAAGGAATAGTATGAAGATCGATGGCGATCAAAAAGAACTGGTAGAGTTGTTTCTGAAACAAGAATTTCTTATTGGTAAATTATACAAGCTATTTGCATTCAGATATCCTGAATATAAGGATTTCTGGACTGAAATGGCTCTGGAAGAACATCTGCATGCTTCTTGGATTAAGCGGCTTACGGAGCGTGATCCCACGGATAAATTCAGGTTCTCGCAAGGAGAACTAAGATCTGGCATTCTATCTTCAAGCATAGAATCGATTGAGGGGCTTATTCGTGGGGTTAAGAACAATAAAGACTATCCAATTGCTCAGGCAGTGAGTTTAGCGCTTCACCTTGAAAAAGCACTGTGGGAAAAGAAAGTTTTTCAATGTTTTGAAGGTGACTCTGATGAAGTCAGAAAAATCATGGAAACCCTGAATTTAGAACAAGAAATTCATATAAAGAAAATAGATAAGTTCGCGAGGCCTTTTCAGAAAAAATGCCGGGAAGAGTGATGCCGGCCCCGCTTTTTTTCTGCCTGAAATCAGCCGTCAGTTCTGGTGCGCCAGCGCCCTGATGGCGGCGGCACGTTTTTCAAGATCTTTTGCAGTCTTCTTCTGGCCGGTTTTGTAATATAGTATCGACATGTTTTCCAGGCTTGTGGCCACGGTAGGATGCAGTGGCCCGAGCGCCTTCTCCTTGATCGCCAGGGATCGTTTGTACAGCGGCTCGGCCTGCGAGTACAACTCCTCATTGTAGTACAGTCCCGCAAGGTTGTTCAGGCTTGTGGCGACTTCCAGATGATCCGGTCCCAGCGTTTTTTCCTTGACTGCCAGCGCGCGTTTATACAGCGGCTCGGCTTGTGTGTATTTCCCCAGCGCGTAGTAAATACCGGCAAGATGGGTCAGGCTCGTGGAGACATCCGGATGGTCAGGGCCAAGCGTCTTCTCCCGGATAGCCAGTGAGCGTTTGCCCGGTTGTTCGGCCTGTGCATAGTGCCCCTGCATTTTGCAGAGTACCGCAAGGTTGTTCAGGATCGTTGCAACATCGGGGTGTTCGGGCCCCAGATGCTGTTCCTTGATCGCCAGTTCCTGCCGGTAGAGCTGCTCCGCATGTTCATAATGCCCCTGGAGCTTGTTCAGCAGGGCGAGATTGCTCAGGTTTGCGGCGACATCGGGGTGATTGGCTCCCAGCGCCTTCTCCTTTATTGCCAGTGCTCGTGAGTACAGGGGCTCGGCCCGGGCATACTCTTGCTTGGCAAAATACAGTCCGGCAAGATTATTCAGGCTCGTGGCCACATCCGGGTGATCCGGCCCGAGCGCTTTTTCCCTGATTGCCACTACGCGGGAATAGAGCGGTTCCGCCTGTGCGTAATTCCCCATGGCGTAGTAGATTCCGGCAAGATTGTTCAGGCTTGGGACAACATCGGGATGATCTGTCCCCAGGTCCTTCTCCTTGTTAAGCAGCAGCTTTTTGTAGAGCGGCTCTGCCAGCGCATACTGTCCCTGGGTTTTGTACAATCCGGCAAGGCTGTTCATGCTTGTTGTCACACCGGGATGATCGGGGCCAAAGGCTTTTTCCCTGATCTCCACTGCCCGCTTGAACAGCGGTTCGGCCTCGCTGTACCGCCCCTGATTCTTATACAGTCCGGCCAGGTTATTCAGGCTGGCTGCGACATCGGTGTGAGCCGGGCCGAGTATGTTCTCCCTGATCGCCAGAGAGCGCTTGTACAGCGGTTCGGCCTCGGCATATTTCCCCTGCGCGTCGTACAATCCGGCCAGATTGTTCAGGCTGGTTGCCGTATCCGGATGTTCAGGCCCGGTGTTTTCAGCGACACGAAGTGCTTCTTTTGCTAATATGGTCGCCTGGGCATAGCGTTTCTCTTTGTAGAGCGCCATGACATCTGCGTTAAGCGCGCCCCACTCACTTCCTTGCGGAGCTGCCGCTGCGCCGGTCGCACCCACAAAGAGAACCAGTAGTAATGTTGAGATCATTTTTTTCATACGGCCCCCGTTTGTCTGTCGTATACGGTAGTGGTACCCCAATAGGTGTGTTGTCGTCAACTCCGACATTGCAACTTACTAAAATCTTCGTGCGACACGCTGATAATCCTGCTGCCGGAACAGGTCTGTTATGTGGTATAAGATTGCGTTGCAATTAGATATGTCCAGAAGCGCACGTTCAGACAGGAACGGAAAGATCTCTTATTCAAGGAGGCACCGCCATGCATCATGACATGTTACCGGAGGGAGAAGACCTGCGCCGGGCCGTAAAATGGATATCCGGCAACCTTCAGGAAGACGCCTCCCAGCCGGTTCAGCCGCTTGTTCAGGAGGCTATCTTCAAGTTCGACCTGTCACCCAAAGATGCCGATTTCCTGATCGGTTTTTACAGCAGCAAAAAAAACTCAGAAATATGACGTTATTCATGTCTCCCTGTTCATCCACCAAATTACCACTGTTCACCGAGGTTCCGCATGGCACGGCCATCTACCGTATATAAAACATCGATACAGCTTTCCGATATCGACCACGGCATTTATGAAACCCTGCAGGCGACGGTTGCCCAGCATCCCTCCGAGACGGCTGAACGGCTGGTTGCCCGCCTGCTGGCGTTTGCAATCTTTCAGGAAGAGGAACTGGTCTTTACCAAGGGGATTAGTGCGACGGATGAACCGGATCTGTGGGTGAAGGGGGGCGACGGGAGAGTGCTGCTTTGGGTTGAGGTCGGACTGCCGGATGCGGACAGGATCATCAAGGCATCCCGCCATTCGGCACGGGTTGCCCTGCTGGCGTGCGGAAAGACTCTGCCCAACTGGGAACAGCAACACCTGCCCAAACTGACGAACATAGCCAATCTTACGGTCATTACGGTCGATCCGGCGTTCATTGCCCGGTTGACATCATTGCTGGAACGCTCTATTACCTGGTCGCTCACCATCACCGAAGGGGCGCTCTACCTGACTATCGGCGCTGAAACGGTGGAGGCCGCTCTTCAGATGAAGGTCGGAAGCCGGTGATATGGTACGGAACGACGAACTTGCCGCTCATACGCCACTATGGTATGGGTGATGTCATCACCGCGCCATCCCGGCGCGCTTCCTGAGGTTGCATTCATGACTGTTGCTGCTAATTTGAAAATCGAGGAAAACCCCTTTGCCCGGAAGCTGGGCATTAAAGAGTGGCAGGGGCGCCCCTTTATTCCGCCCAAGCCGGAAGAATACCTGATTGACGAGTTGATTCCGGCCAATGCGCTTGTGTCGCTCCAGGCGGGCAATGTCTTCGGCAAGACAACCCTGGCGACCCAGTTGGCCATGTCGGTGGCTTTCGGGCTGCCGTTTCTTGACCGGTACAGCTGTCTACAGCCGGGCAAGGTGCTGTACATAAACGCACGTGACACGGATGAGGACAGCCACCGCCGCTTCAAACGGCTGGTTCGCGAGTGGACCAGCATTCCGGGTCTGTCATCGCGCATTGATGAACATATGGACAACTTCACCCATATCTCCCTTTTTGATGAATGTTTCGGCGTGACTCCCCATCTGGTTGATGTCTCCGGCAGCATGACCAAAACCTATACCTATCTGCATCAGTTCAGCGAGTATTTCAAATGCAAGCTGATCATACTCGACCCGGTCGAAGATTTTTTTCCCGACAACCTGAAAAATATTTCCGAACTGTATCTCAAGCTCAGGCAGATTAAATCGACCGTGCTGCTGGTTGCCGATCACAGCCGTAACGAAGCTTTCCACAAGGTTGAAGTGGGGATGTCGATTGTGGAGGGCGGCTTGCGCATCCACAGCGATTATGTGGGGCGCCGCGATGTCGGCATGGCCATGGGAGCGGGGATCTGGTTTCCCACGGTATGAGGTTACGGTGTTTCATGATGTTTGGATAGTTATGCACGCATAGAAGGCGGCCAATTGGCCGCCTTTTTATTTTCTGGATTCCATACCCGCCATTTTGATGTTTGCGGCAAGCCTGCAAAGGACTAAAATGGTCTTACGGTGGGCATATAAACAATGAGGAATGAGGACGCCCGGCGGGAAAGGAGGTGTTACCATGGCAACAACCATGCTGGTTCTTTTTGTCACATTGCTTGCAATTACCGTTATTCCGTTTGTCGGCACCCTGGGACGTACGGAATTACATCGTACAGACCTGATGGCAGGAGATGAAGGAGAAGATTAGGTGACTCGAACCGTTAAACTTAATCACTATACGCCGGTAAAAAAAATAAAAACAGACTGTTTTTTAGGTTCGAAACGGCTATAGTGAAATCAAGGTAAGCGCTACCTGATTCAAGAACAACGCAGCAAAAGGAGTAACAGTAGAGCAGTAGAAGTTGCAGTAATTAGATTCTGTTTATTATGGAGGATCAGATGACTGAGGACACGCCGCCAGACTGTTAAGGAAAATAGGAAGTGACCATGGGCTGGTTGGTACAGCCTGAATCCCGACAAAATGGGAAGAGTTTTAAAGGCCCGCGAAAATCATCGCGGGCCTTTCATTTTTGCACCGGAACTGCTTTCAGAATGGCTACCCTTTCAACTCGAAGGCCACCTTGAGAACCACCTGATACTCCGTCACCTTGCCATCCGGGCCGATATGCCCGCGAATATCCCCCACCTCGAACCAGGACAGCTTGTCCAATGAGCTCTGCGCCTTGGCCACCCCCGTCTCGATAGCAGCTTCAATGCTCCCGGCAGCAACACCGATTATCTCCACCTTCTTGTAGATCCTGTCCTTTCCGTACATGGCATCCTCCTTTACGCTGTTGTCGATCTCATGCTTCAAGCGTAACAGAATTTTGGCAGCCTGCAACAGAGCCGGTGCAGGCACTTACTCCGGAGACAGGACCAGATCGAAGGTGCCGCTCTTTTTGGTGCGCTTCGGATAATACTGGCTGATCAGTCCGGCAAAACCGCGCAGATCGATCAGGATGTGGATATGGGGAGGACGCTGAGCATAGGGTGCCGGGACGTCGGTTTCAAGGCGGTAGCGCCCCCGGCTGTCGGCGATTATCGTGGCCCGGTGAGCTTCGTCATAGACTCCGGCAGGACCTGCCTGCCAGAATTCGATACGGGCGCCGGGAAGCGGCCGGCAGTCCGCGGCGGAACGGACAGTCCCCGAGAGGACATAGCCGTTGCCGATTTTGCTGCGCAACGGGGCGTCCGGCCGATAAAACGGGCCGATCTCGTCCCACGGCGTCGGCAAACATTTCTTTGCTGCCGCAACCGGCGTGGCAGCACCGAGCATGAGGGCAACAGCACCGAATATGAGGGGAAGGGCAGAGCGGATCATGCAGACAAGTCTACCCGGTTTTCAGCTTGGAGCAACCGGGAGGCACCAAATTCCATTTTCAGTTCGACCTAGCGGCGCGGCGCATTCAACAGCGGCAGGAGGAATTTTTCAAAGATCACCTTCTGCTTGGCGGTCATCAGATCGATATCCCCTTCATTATCGAGCAGGAACGTGCCGACACCGATGACGGTTTTGGCAAGATAGCCGGTCCCGGCAACACTCTTTTCTATTTCTTCGCTTCGCTTGCTGATCAGGTTTTTCAGTTTTTCAAGATTTACGTTCATTTGTGTGTACTCCATCTGGATTAATATGCGTTTCCCGCATCGTCAGCGTGTTCCGGCCCAGGCAACACTATTCATTATATACACCATCATGACGGTAACATCCACCAGCGCCTTTTCCGGTCCCCGTTTTGTTCACCGCCGTGCACTCCATACGCTGTAATTTTCCGGCATTGTCTTCCTGAAGTGGGAGTATAATAAACCCAGATGGATCATAGGTGCTTGCCTACGTCTGAGAGAAAGGGAGGTGCTGACCATGAAAGCCATGACAACTCGAATCATGATGCCTCGCCACCGGACAAACGTAGCCATGAAGACCCTGATGGGTAAAAAACATCGCATGATGAAGAACCATAATGTCCACGTCATCACCCATCACGGAAAAGCCATGCTCGGTCGTAAAGGACGCAAG
>MGZJ01000034.1:108900-110218 GCA_001802645.1 Geobacteraceae bacterium GWC2_53_11
TGAATTGTTTCCCTGCGATACATAACCAGGGAATACGGGAAGGGAGATAGGCCATGTCAATCGAATTGAACGCAAAGGAAGCGGCAGCACTGGTCGCCGCACTTGAGTCGTACCTGCCCGATCTGACAACAGAAAGGGTCGGCACTGACAATCGGGAATGGCATGCAGAACTGCGGGAGCAGGAGACGATTCTCGGCGACATTCTGAATCGCCTCAAAGCCGGCAAGTTCTGACATCGTCACGTCCGTACGAAGATTCAGAAATGAATCGTCGCGACTGTTTCTGGCGGCCATACGAACGTCAAGACAGGGAGCAAAAGGAAAGCTGTTATATGACGCCTCTGCACGTAGTGGCAGGCACCGGGAAAGAGGAGGCGTGTTATGCGGGTTATACTGATAGGTGGAAGCGGAACGATCGGCCGGGAAGTGGCAACAGCGCTGTCTGCGAACAACCAGGTGGTGATCGCAAGCCGGAACAGCGGGGATATGCGGGTCGATATAACCGATCCGGAGAGCGTAGAAATACTGTTTCGCGCTGCCGGAGCATTCGATGCCGTTGTCTGTGCCGCCGGGAGCGCCCGGTTTGGCCCTCTGGACGATCTGGAGTACGAAGACTTCCTGTTCAGTTTCAGAAACAAGCTGATGGGGCAGGTCAACCTGGTTACGATTGGCCGCCGTTACATACAGGACAACGGTTCATTTACTCTCACAAGCGGCGTGCTGGCCAGAGACCCGATGCCGGGCAGCAGCGCGGTCAGCATGGTGAATGCCGGCCTTGAGGGGTTCGTCCGCGCGGCGCAGCTGGAAATGGAGCGCGGGGTGCGGGTGAACGTGGTCAGCCCGGTCTGGGTGCGGGAAACTCTGCAGGCAATGGGACACAAAATGCCCGAAGGAATGCCCGCCGCGCTGGTCGCACGGGCCTATGTAGCAAGCGTCACCGGCAACATGAGGGGGACGGTCCTGGATGTGAACGACTATGTCTGAGAAAAGCGTATTGAAACAGTAAAGGCGGCCACTCAGCCGCCTTTCAGGTATGTATGTATTGGTGCGGTTGCACTTCACGTGTGGCTCTTCAGGCTTCTCATGTATTCCTTCTCCGTCACGAGATCCCGTGTACTCACAATCCGGTCGATGAACAGGATCCCCTGAACATGGTCATACTCGTGCTGGAAGACCCGTGCCGGAAAATCCGCGTACTCCTCTTCACGCACGTTGCCCCGGCAATCCAGATAACGCACGCCGACCCGCGTATAGCGGGGAACCAGCCCGCGCAGGCCGGGTATGCTGAGACATCCTTCCCACCCCTTCTCCGTAACATC
>MGZJ01000035.1 GCA_001802645.1 Geobacteraceae bacterium GWC2_53_11
CATCGAAGGTCGTCTGTATGCGAGTGCTGTAAAGTGAGGTAAAGTCCATGTGATCCTGTATGCAGGGGATTCAAGAAAGCCAGACTGCCCGTCTCTTGTACCATAGAACAGAAGAAAAACCATCTGAAAGTTGCTTTACAAACCGCTTAGGGTACGTATGTCTGGATATTTTTCAATGCTCTCTGGAGATGTTCAGTGTTGTGCGCCTCAATCGTCCAGACAGCGTCAGGCGCATTCCGGTTCAAGAGCGGAAAGTACTGTTTGAAATCAATAGCGCCCTCTCCCACCGGCAGGTGTTCGTCACTCTGGCCGTGGTTGTCATGTATATGGCTCTCGACAACATACTCACCCAATTCACTGAACCATTCCTCAAGTGTTACGGTCGTGAACATATTCCAGTGGCCTATGTCAAAACAGTGCCGGAATGCAGGATCGTCAATGGCTTCAAGAAGTGCCTTGATCGTGGACGGTTCCTTTTCGTAGATATTTTCAACCGCCAGAACGGTGCCGAGTTCACGAGCCTGCGGCACGAACTCCCGCCAGAAATCAATGCTGTTTTTCAGCCATACCAAGCGGTTATCCCCGTAGTGAAGATCGTCATACCCTGGGTGAACGACGATAACCCGGGGACGAAGAAGCTTTGCAGCGTCCATAACCTGCTGGATACGATGTCGGCTTGCCTCGCGAATGCTCGGATCAACCGCTCCCGGATTAAGGTCAAGAAACGGCGCATGTATTGTGGTTTTGAGACCGGCATCATGCAGAGCCCCGGCCAGAGAAGAAAGCTCTTCCCAGACCAGATAGTCAAGCGCCTCGGCGGGGAAAAAAACCTCCGGATTAATACCGTTCGCGATGGCGTACTCCAGATGTTCTGCCAATCGGCCATAGGGGACATGGGCGTGAATCTTATTTTTCATGATGTTCTTTCCTGTGTTGTTTAATAACGTCATCGGAAGCAGTCCGGGCGACCAAATCCTCAAGCTTGTGAATGGAGGGGGGGTCACCGAGCACGATAAGTGTGTCATGCTCTTCTATCTTGGTTTGGGAATGGGGATTGAAAACCATTTTTCCATGACTCTTCTTTATGCCGACAATAATAACACCGATTTCCTTGCGGAACCCTGAACTGACAAGCGTTTCGCCCACAAAAGCCGAGTGGGCAGGAATGCCGATCTCCTCCATCTGCAACTCCAAATGTTCATGGCCGGTTGCTATTTCAATAAAATCAACCACGTTAGGTCGCAAGATCGACTGCGCCATACGATTGCCGCCGATGGTATATGGCGAAACAACTTTGTTGGCTCCGGCCCTCTTGAGTTTGATATCCGAGCCCTCTTCACCCGACCGGGACATGATATACAGGTCCGGGTTCAAACCGCGGGCGGTAAGGGTAATGTAGACGTTCTCCGTATCGGAAGTTACCACCGAGATAAGCCCCTTGGCCCTGTTGATACCGGCTTTGAGCAGGGTCTCATCAAGTGTGGCATCCCCCTTCATGTACAGGTAACCCTCATCTTCAAGCCGTTCCGCTGCCTCGGGATTTTTCTCGATTATTACAAACTTCAAGCCATTTGCCTTGAACTCTTTGCATATCAGCGAACCAATCCGGCCAAAACCACAAATAATATAATGCCCCGCAAGCGATTCAATTTGCTTTTCCACCTTTTTCCTCCCGATAATCCGTTGGATCTGCCCCTCAAACATGATCTGGGCCAGACTACCGACAATATAGCCCAACACGCTGACGCCGACGACAATCAGACTGATGGTAAACATCTTGCCGCCATCTGAAAGGTCGTGGACTTCCTTGAAGCCCACCGTACCCAAGGTGATGACAGTCATATAGACCGCATCAAGCAGACGCCACCCTTCGATGGACATATAACCGATTGTCCCGCCGGAGATAAGCAGCAGGAGTACCAGAAACGAGATTTTAAGGTGCCGCACAGGATCCATAGTCGGAGCAGATTACCTGCAAGCACTCATAAATACAAGTTACTTTCTTTTACCGGCACCAGAAATAATCAAAAAATTCCGCCATACATTTTGTGCACAATCAACAGCAATTAAGCTGAATCGAAGCGTGTTCTAATTGACAATATTTGCATACTGTATACAATGTTTCAAATTCTTCCCTGGAGCTATCCACCATCATGAAAAAACCGTTGGAAAAACACCTCACCCTTCGCGAAAAAATACTTGAAAATATCCGTGACGCCATTGTTTCCGGCACTCTTAAGGCAGGCAGCCGGGTCTCTGAACCTGAACTTGCAGAACGTTACGGCATCAGCCGGACGCCAATCCGTGAGGCCTTTCGCCAGCTGGAATCAGAGGGGTATCTGACCGTAATTCCCCGGCGTGGCGCGATAGTAAGTGAATTCAGCCCCAAAGACGTTGAAGAGTTCTACGCTATTAAAAGCATCATGGAGGGTTATGCAGCACGCAGAGCGTGTGAAAAGTTGAGTAAAAAAGATCTTGATCGCTTGCAGAGCATTAACAACAAACTTGCCGAACTTGCCAGGATCGGCGATATCAAGCACTTTTTCAAGATTCACAGCGATTTCCATGAACTGTTTATCAAAGCCGCTGACAATGAAAAACTTCATGAACTGATCGCGGGTCTTGTCACCAAATTTCAGCGCCTTCGCTTTACCTCGTTAAGCCTGCCGGGAAGAATGGAGATTTCTGTACAGGAACACGAAAAAATAATTGACGCTTTCCGGAGCAGGGATGCCGATCTGGCAGAAACCCTTGTCCGCAAGAATGCAGAGTACGGCGGTCAGGTACTCATGAACGGCACGACGACCGTGAAAAGCGACTAAATTAGTTTCAGTATACAAAGTTTGCATCCGGATCAGAAGCTGGTATACTGCTCCGCGGAGAATCGGCTAATGAACACATATAAATCATTTGCGTTAATTCCAGCCGCCGGTATGGGCAAACGAATGGGTGCTCCGGTCAACAAGCAGTATCTTCAATTGAATGGCATGCCTATTGTGGCTCGCACCATTGCAGTATTTGAGCAGTGTCCCTTGATTGATGCCGTCTATCTGGTCATTCCTGCTGAAGAAATACCGTACTGCCGCGAATATATTGTTGACGCCTACGGTTTCAGCAAGGTTGCCGCCATAATCCCGGGCGGCAAGGAGCGCCAGAATTCCGTGATGAACGGATTGCAGGCAATGAGCAGCAGCGTGAATGATAACGATGTCGTGCTGATCCATGATGGGGTTCGCCCCCTTATCACCGGAGAGTTGATTGCAGAAAGCATCGGGGCAGCCCGGGCAAATGCCGGGGCACTTGTTGCTGTACCATGTAAAGACACCATCAAAACCGTCCACAACGGCATTGTCGTCAGCACCCCCGTTCGCGAGACCCTCTGGCAGGCGCAAACGCCGCAGGCGTTCCGTTTTAAGAACATATTTAACGCCCATTTGTCCGCAGAGGCTGACTGCTTCTCCGGGACAGATGACGCGTCTCTGATTGAACGCACCGGTGGAGACGTGCGGATTATCAGGGGCGACTATCGTAATATAAAAATAACAACCCCCGAAGATTTGCTTCTGGCAGAAGCCTTTCTGACTGCCATGGAGAAAGAGTGTATGCAATGCTGACACAGCAGCGGGACAAAATATTGATTGTTGACGATGAACCGGATATCGCCAAGGCTTTGAAAATACACCTTGATGATGAAGGGTATGCATCATCGCTGGCTCCCGGCGGTTCTGCGGCACTGGCCATACTTGAAAACGAGCATGATTTTTCAATTATCCTGCTGGATATAAACATGCCGGAGATCAACGGCGTTACGGTGCTGAAATATCTCCAGGACACCGGCAGTAACGCTGCGGTAATTATGATGAGTGGGCATGGCAGCGAGGAATTGGCTGTAGAGTGCATGCGGCACGGTGCCGAAGACTATATTGCCAAGCCGTTTTCCCTGTCAGACATCCAGCAAAGGATTGAGCGGGCAATCGAACATCGAAGGGAACGCATGGAGAAAAAGATGTTGCAGGAGGAAAGGGAAGACTTCATCCTGATGCTTTCCCATGACATGAAAAACCCGTTAACTGCGGTAATCGGCTCTATTGACATCATTCGTGAAGGGTGCCTCGGCTCTATCAATGAAGAGCAGGAAGAGTACCTGCAATCGGCAATTGACAGCTGCAACGAGGTTGTCTTCATGATTGACAATCTTCTTGATATCAGAAAGTTTGAAGCAGGAAAAATCCAGATGGCGATCCACCCGTACAACGCGCAAGAACTTATCGAGAGAGTTACCAGTCAATTTGCCCGGCCAGCTAAACATGATGGTATAGAACTTGTTGTCGATATAGAACCGGGTATTTCAGAGATAAACGTGGACAAAAATGCTTTTACCAGAGTGCTTGGCAACCTTCTGGGCAACGCTCTTAAGTTCACTCCGGAGGAAGGCACCATATCCGTTTCCTGCCGCAGCCTCCAGGGGAATGATATTCTTGTGCAAACTATCCCTGGCCATGTTACGACACGACCAACCGCTCATGAAGCTAACTGCTTTATCAGAGTATCCGTTCGTGACACCGGCAATGGCATTCCGGAGGACGAACTGGATCGCGTCTTTAACCGGTACACCCAGTTTTCACGAAAAACGGGGCGGGAACGGGGGGGCGCCGGCTTGGGACTGGCATACTGTAAGCTTGCCATTGAGAGCTTCCAGGGAGTAATCTGGGCAGAGTCGAAGAGCGGCCAGGGGAGTGAGTTTATTATCCTATTGCCATGCAGTTCCAACAATAATTCAATCAACTGAGGTTCATAATGAAAACGCTCATGATGTTACTGCTGGTTCTTACGGTTGTTGCAACCTCCGCACCTGTACATGCAAACACCCTTGATTTCAGCAAAGCAATCACTATTGGAAGCGGCCCGAAAACTGTTGTTGAGTTTACCGACCCCGACTGCCCCTACTGCCGCAAAGCCTCAAAATATTTTGAAAGCCGCAGCGACCTGACGCAGCACATCTTTTTTTACCCCCTCCCCCGCCATCCCAAGGCAAAACAAAAAGCTCAGTATATTTTATCTCAAATGGACCGTGCCTCTGCATACCGCCAGGTCATGTCAGGAAAAATGGATGCTGTCCAGAAATTTGAAGGGATAACTCCGCTTGGGATAAAGTTGCAGGAAGAGCAGCTTGCCATTGTAAAAAGCCAGAAAGTAACATCCACGCCAACTTTTTTGATTAATGGCAGGATTATTGTGGGGTTTGATCAGAAGAAAATTGAAGAGGCGCTGGGAAAATAATCAACCATATCTATTAAAATTCAAGAGCCCGGTTGCGACATCTCCCCGTCGCAACCGGGCTCTTTTTATACGGGCTAATACTCCATCGGCATGGCCTTGACCTGTGTGGCGGTAAAGACAGGGCCATCCTTGCAGACGTACACGTTCCCCACATTGCAGCGGCCGCATTTGCCCAGGCCGCATTTCATCCTGTTTTCCAGCGTCGTATAGACCTTGTCGCTGCTGAAGCCGAGCTTTTCCAGCACCGGCAGCGTAAACTTGATCATGATCGGCGGGCCGCAGACAAGGGCGATAGCGTTCTCCGCGCTCGGCGCCGCTTCTTCCAGAACCGTCGGCACGAATCCTACCTTGCCATCCCATTCCGGGCCGTTGCCGCCCGGATCAACGGTCTTGACCAGCCGTACATCCCCGCGTTCCTGCCATTCCTGCAGCTCCCGCTTGTACACCAGATCCGCCTCGGTCCGGGCGCCATAGACAATGGTGATGTCGCCGAACTTGTCCCGCAGATCCAGACAGTTCCAGATCAATGTCCTGAGCGGCGGCAAGGCAATTCCTCCGGTTATAAACACAAGATTCTTGCCGTAAAACTCTTCAATCGGAAAGGAATTGCCGTACGGTCCGCGCACTCCCATGGTGTCGCCTACTTCCAGACGGCGCAGCTCTTCGGTCACGCGCCCCACCGCGCGAAAGCAGCATTCGATATATCCCTTTCTGGTGGGCGAGGAGGCGATGCAGAAGGTGGACTCACCGGCGCCGAAAGCCGAGTATTCGGCGAATTGCCCGGCCCGGAAGGTGAAGTTATCCCGGAGCTCTTCATCCTGGAAGACCAGCTTGAGGGTGCGGACGTCAGGAGTTTCGTCGATAACTTCAGCGACGGTAGCCAGATACGGGAGGTAGATGTTTTTGTTGGTGTTATCACACATTTGTTAAAACCTTATCTCACCGCAGAGTACGCAGAGGAACGCGGAGGAACGTCAAAAAACAAAATCGTAAAGATTTATAGGTTAAACCAAAATCTATTGATTGCTTTTGTCTTTCTGTTTTTTCCTCTGCGTCTCTCTGCGTCCTCGCTTAGAAGCGCCTACTTCTGGCTGCGGTGAATGCTTTTGAGTTTATTTCTTGCTTATCTCTTCAACAATCTGGGCGATGTCGATCCCGACCGGACATATCCGTACGCACCGGCCACAGCCGCTGCAGAGCGTCTGGCCGAATTTGTCGTTGTAGTACTTGAATTTGTGCATGATGCGGT
>MGZJ01000036.1:0-11435 GCA_001802645.1 Geobacteraceae bacterium GWC2_53_11
GAATGCTGGCCGGATTCCTACCGGAAAGGTGGACGCTTTCAAGCCGGAATGGTGGACGGATTCGTCCGGAATACGCAGTAATGACCGTACTGTCCTCTCCGCTTCCTTCCAGATAGACATATTCCTTCATCTGTAATGAGGAGGTTCCCAGATCGTAAACACCAGGCATCACCTTCACAACAAACGGATTGGCGGCAGACGCAGTAGTAACCGAATTTATCGCATCTATCGGGCTTGTAAAGTCGCCGCCGCTCTTGGCTACAATGACTAAGTTGGCATACTTCGCACTATCAACAGTAAAAGCAAGGCGGTCTTTTGTGATGGTACCCACCTGAATTTTGTCATTTGTAACCGCCCCCGCTGCGATAATGTTACCAGTCACAGCATTTTGCAAAATATCATCCGTACTGATATAAAACTGTACTGCCAAAACCTGCGCCGGTAACACCAGCAAAACTGCCCACAAAACTGCCCATCTCACAAACTTTTTCATACTATTCTCCTCCTGAAATATAATAATTGCGGCACAGTAATATCCGCAAACCTGTGAGTCTTCAAAACAAGTGCAAAGTTAAGGTGTTTTCGGCTCGGACAAACGGAAGTGATTCTGCAAACAGCGCTTATAGTTAAATAACCTTAGCAAAAAACACTTATTAACATACCCATTATTACATGTCAATAAAATCAACTTAATTGTTACCACACAAAATTGAAAGCAGCTGAATGTCGTTTTGAAAGCGCTGTTGAGCAAGCCATTCCCTACAAGGCAAGCCTCAACATCATTGCAACTTGCTAATTCAGCATAAATCCTCCAATAATAGATTAAAAATATTGGAGCAAAACTCAGTATAGGAAGTACATTTTAAAATCGGCAGGAGTTACGGGCGGATAAAGGGCTAATACGTATTTTTAGCCTAGTATGGAGGTGCATACGCTACAATGGTGGGCATCGCTTCCGTTATTACTTCTTGTCAGATCGTCTGGGAAAATAATTAAATAAATGACTTCCCATATTTGATCTGTTAATTCTTAGACCAGCCACGGTTATTCCTCTCTTAAATCTGCATCCCCCCCACCCAGCAAGCACCAATAAAAGGAAAGCGCATGAGACATAAATTCCTGAGATGAAATATGGATCACTGTATGAGATTTTCACCACATGTCGCCCGGGGGGGACAACAACGCGCATCTGGCTATCAGGTGTTTCATACAACTCCGACTGTTTTCCGTCGATAGTTGCACGAAAGAAGTTATTGTAAAGCACGTTCACAATGAGTTGCCCGGTCGTTTCCCGCTCTGTAGTGATGTTAATTGAGTTAGTAGTGAAGGTATGCCTCGTTCCGCTATTATTTAAACTATCCACCCAGAATACCATGGGCTTTGCTGCTTCATCACATAAAATCAGGCGATTGGCATCACTATAAACCAACTTTAAAACACCCGACTTATCAACCGCGATATTTTTCTCCAGAACATACCACCGCACGCCCCACTTCCTAAAATATTCCAAGTCCGATGCTGAAGGATTGAAACGCGCACCTTTGTCGACGAAGAAATCAGCACTATTATTTCTTTTCAGTGCAGCATTTGAATTTCGATCAGATACTAAAGTTTCATAGCCGGCAAAGTGATAAAGGCCAAATAACGTGGCAAAATTAAAACCGAAAAGATTCATCTGCTTGTTTTCGTCAGCAGTATCTATGTTTACAATTGTAACTATTCTGCCACGATTTAGTATGTTCTTAAGCGGCTCTTCATATGGGACATCCTTTGTTTTCCTTGTTTCATATGGAGTTGCAATATGTACTGCCAACAAGTTACCGATATGGACAACAAAAATCGCACCACAAAGTACATATGTTCTTAGTTGCGTTCCTTTTATTCTTCTTACCCAAGCATCAAATCCATACGTCGCAGTGACGATAAGAAAAAAACTGCAGAAAAACAGAAGCTTGAAAGGAAAACGCTGGCGATTGTAAATTGGAATATTATAAATAAGTTTTGTCACAAACGTGTCGTTTGCCCATAGGAACGAAAAAAAAGCCAATGCGAAAAAAACCGCTACGCGCTTTCTCTGTAAACGACATAGCAACACTGCAACAAAACAAAAAACAAGAGGCAGCCAACCAATATGTGAAACAAATAATAGCTCTCCAGTAGAGAGATAGTTGGCAGGCGAAAAGGGAACCAACAATCCCTTGAGCCAGTAAGACAATTTGATACTCGCCTTCGAGTACTCCTCCCATGACAAAGGCATCTTTCTATCTGCAGACAGTGAAATCTGATGAAATGCCGGCAGCAGAAGTGGAGCAGCAATAAGAAATGTGCAAATAAAACCAAGTCCCTGCCTGAAAAGAAACGACATCCAGCCACAGCGAATTGAGGGTAAACAAGCAGCATCTTGTCTAATCAGCACACCTTTGTTTGGCACGGTTAAATAGACCAGAGCAACAGTGATGGCTTCAAATGTCATTGTATAAATGAAATAGGGAGGATTTCCTAAAAACAGGGAGAATACGCGCAGAACTATCAGAATACTAAAAGCATTTAAATCAAACGCCCCTATCTGACGCAAGGAGTAAAGCAACATCCAGGGGAAATAAGCCGCATAGCCAACCACCTGAATCCAACCATCACCGACCCTGATTACAAAACCGCAAAACGCCCACGCCAATGCACCAAAACAACAACTCGCCTTCTCAAGGCCCAAATAACGTAAGAGTTGGTAACATCCCAATGCAGCGAACAATAAATGAAATATGGCAACAAACTCCATTGCCCCATAGTAATGCCCCAAAAACAGCCAACTACAAAAAAGAGCTAAATAATTAGGTAGATACAGAGCTGCCGATTGAATACACGAAAAAATAGGTGTTCCCAAATACTGATGAAAATTGAAGAGGGGAAATTCTCCAGACAAAATGGAACGGGCGTTGTGAATGTAATACGGCAGGTTTTGGTCCAGATTATCAGCTTTAAGAAAGAAATATGGGTAGGCTATTTCCATAGATACTGCCATGCAAACTACAATTATTAAGAGAATCGCCGGGACTCGATTCTGCCTAAACCACAGCAAGCAGGAACGACATTTAATCATAGGTCACAGTCACTATTTTTTTATATCTGCGCAAGAAGTGTAGCAGTTCGCTGCAGATTCCAATTACGTGCCGTAAAGTTACCGAGGAAACACCGCTCTGACGACGAGAACTTTCTACACGAAGTTCTCCAATCCTGCACCCGCTGATCATTGCCAGGCAAATCAGTTCTGTATCTATAAAAAAACCTTGTGAGACAAGTTGTATTGAATCGATAAAAGAGCGCTTGAAAAGCTTGAACGGACAATGAGCATCTTTCAGTTGAATACCGAACATACTGCGGATAAGAAGATTGTATCCTTTGGAGATAATACGACGTGACAATGTGTCCATTCGCTTTTCGCGACACCCAACTAGCACATCGTAGTACTCGATTTGTTCAAGAAAGACGGAAAGCGCCGTCATATCAATCTGCTGGTCGGCATCGGTAAACAGGATCAATTCCATTTTCGACTGATTGAACCCTGTTATCAGGGCTGCCCCCTTGCCCCTATTCACTACGTGGCTAAAGGCTCTAAGATGGGTGTTCTGTAAAGCCATTTCCTGTAAAATTACGGCGGTAGAATCTGAGCTACCATCATCAACAACAATCACTTCATAATCCGTTACATTGCATTTGGAAAGACCAGCAATAATAACCTCAATTGCTTGCCGAATGTTTTTTTCCTCATTATATGCAGGAACCACAATTGACAGCGTAATACGTCTTAAAGTCACCTTATTGCTCGACTCTGTTTTTTGAGCCGCAGTAATATTTTCGCATTCCATATTCACAACAATCTTATCCTTTACAGTCAAGCTTCAAATACATACAAGAAATCGTTTCAGACACACTCAATTCTATTTCCCACATCCTAGATCACCACAACTTATCCAGATCATCGCCCGTATAAAGATGGTCATGTTCTGTGTAATAGGAAGCCAACTCTTTCTCGGCTTTCAGTCTGAGCGGGTTTCTGGTAAAGATCCGGAACAGGAAGGCAACCGGGGTCAGCAGAAGAAAAAAGACAACCGTGAGGAGCACTTTCGTATTGACCAGCGCAATCATACCGGCAAACTTCAACCATCCGTCGGCAATGATCGTAGCCAGTGGCTTGATGAAGAGCATGACGACCAGCAGCCCGATGGCCCCGTACAGGAATCCGGCACGGGCAAAATACAGATGCAGGGCCAGCAGAACCAGCACCAGCGGAGTCAGGGTTTCCAGTACCACCTTCCGTTTCTTTTCCACCATGCGCACCTCATTCATTCAACCACGTCCGATCCCTGAAAAATCAATATCGCCGCCACGCTCAATCAAGCGCAAACTCTTCCTGCCATGCCTGCCGTTCCTGCCACCGCGGCTGTTCGTGCTTGGCAAAGAGATAATTGCCGAGCACGAGACAGTCCATTTCAGTACGCATGAAGCAGCGGTAGGCATCATCCGGGCTCATGACGATCGGCTCGCCGCGCACGTTGAAACTGGTATTCACCAGCAGGGCATAACCGGTCTGCTGGCGGAAAGTGTCGATCAGCTGCCAGTAAGGCGGGTTTGTCTCCCGGTGCACTGTCTGCAGGCGGGCGGAATAATCGATATGGGTCACCGCCGGGATATCGGAGCGGACGATATACAGTTTTTCCCGCACCGTCATGTCGTGATACCCCTCCGGCAGGGAATAGCGCCGCTCTGTCTTCACATCAGCTACCTGCAACATGTAAGGGGACTGCAGTGACGGTTCAAAATACTCATGGACGTATTCCGCCAGCACGGACGGCGCAAAAGGGCGGAACCCCTCCCGGTATTTGATCTTCAGATTCAGCTTGCGCTGCATCTCCGGGCTGCGGGGGTCGGCAATGATGCTGCGGTTTCCAAGTGCCCGGGGGCCCCACTCCATGCGCCCCTGGAACCAGCCAATGACGTTCCCGCTTACGAGAGATTCTGTCGTATGCTGGCATACCTCGTCGAAAGAATCGCATTTCCGGTACACGGCACCGAACCTGCGGGCCGTCCGCTCAATATCCTGATCGGAATACTCGGGCCCCAGATAGGCTCCGGCCATGCTGTCTGTTTTTTCATCGGCAACACGTTCCCGGCCATGCGTTATGTGGAAAGCGGCCAGTGCCGCTCCGAGAGCACCACCGGCGTCGCCGGCCGCCGGCTGAATCCAGATTTCATCAAAGATCGCTTCCTTGTACAGCTTTCCATTAGCCACGCAATTGAGCGCCACCCCGCCCGCCAGACAGAGTTTGCGGGCGCCGGTCAGACGCCTGGCCTCGACAGCCATTTTCACCACGACCTCTTCCGTAACGCGCTGAATGGCCAGAGCCAGATCGCAATGTTCCGGCAGCAGTTCGTCACTGGCCGAACGGGGAGGAAAACCGAACAACCTCTGCCACCTGGCGTTATTGGTCATTTGCAACCCGGCAGCATAGTCGAAATACTCCTGATTGAGCCAGAGCGAGCCATCGGACTTGATATCCACCAGATGGCCCCTGATGCTGTCGCAATACTGCTGCACCCGGACGGAAGCGGGATTCCCGTACGGCGCTAACCCCATCAGCTTGTATTCCCCCGAATTGACCTTGAAACCGAGAAACGAGGTAAAGGCAGAGTAGAGCAGACCGAGTGAATGGGGAAACTGCAGTTCACGCAGCAGTCTGATGCCGTTGCCCTGGCCATGGCAGATCGAAGCGGTCGCCCACTCCCCGACACCGTCAACCGTCAGGATGGCCGCATCGTCATACGGCGAGGGGAAAAAGGCGCTGGCTGCATGGGAGAGATGGTGGGAGGAAAAGAGCAGCTTGATCCGGGTGCGGGGAATAGCTTCAAGGGCGGTCAGTTCGTCAAGCAGGACCTTCTTCATCATGACTTTCTGTTTGAGCCAGACCGGCATCGACGCCAAAAAGGAACGCAGTCCACGCGGGGCAAAGGCATAATAGGTTTCAAGCAGGCGCTCGAAAGTAAGCAGCGGTTTGTCGTAATAAACCACCGCTTCCAGGTCACCCAACGAAATCCCCGCCTGCTCAAGGCAAAACCGTACCGCGTTTTTTGGAAAGTCAGGATCATGCTTTTTGCGGGTAAAACGCTCTTCCTGGGCAGCAGCAACAATCCTGCCGTCCTGGATCAAGGCTGCGGCAGCGTCATGATAGTATGCGGATATGCCTAAAATATACATGCGGTTCTCACGGTTCCTGTAGTCATGGTGATTTCTCATACCAGTCAATAGCTCCGGAATGATCCCCGGCGCGGCTGAAATCCTCTTCAGCTTCCCGCATTTTCCCGAGAGACTTCAAAGCGAGACCGCGCACACGGTAATACGCCGGATGCGGATACATGCCGATGGCGGCCGTATAATCATCCACCGCCTCGGCAAAGCGCCCGGCTGCATGGAACGCCTCTCCCCGCAGGATATACAGGTTAAAAACATTTACCCGCAGATATCCGGTCGCCCCCTTGATAGCCGCAGTATAATCGGCCACGGCGGCATCATGGTTACCCTGAGAATAATAGAATTTACCCCGCTCCTTGTAAAAAATCGCCGACGGCTCCAGATCAATCGCCCGCGTCCAGAAGGTTGCGGTGTCTTTCCAGAAGCCAATCAGCCGTACGGTCATAGTGGCATATATCAGGAGACCGGCCGCACAGAGGGCGACCAGAATTCTGGCATAGCGATTTCCAGCTGCAGTCAGTTTCGTGTATCCCCCGGCAATGAGCGCCGCTGCGGCAATGCTCGGCGCAACCGAAGGGAGATAGGTAAAACGGGAGGCGAATGCCTGATCGCCGTTTTGAAAAAAGGCCAGAACCGGCAGCAGCGGCAGGAGGAAACATAGCCACAGAGCCGGGATCAGGCGCTGTTTCCGCAGGGTGTACACACCGACACAAATTCCGGCGGAGATAATCGTCGTGACAGTATACCGGAAAGGAATCGGTTCCGCGATGAGATGCAACGGACTGATTCCCACCGGCACGAGCAGCAGCCGCAGGTATTCGAAGAGGGCATTGCCCGACACCGCAATCCGCTGGCTCAACGGGAAGTACTCAAAAGAGACCCGGTAATTGCTCCGGCTTGTCAGATAAAACGTGACCACAGTCATGGCAGCTGACATGGCAAAAAAAGGAATTTTCTCGACCAGAAGCGGCAGTATGCTGCCGCGCCGCAGCCGCCCGAAAGGGTACCAGTCTGCCACCAGCAGCATCAGTGGCAGGACAACACTCACTGACTTGGCCATCAGCGACAGCCCGAAAAGAACGAGCGAAAAGCAATAGTCACGACCGGCCGCTTCCCCCCTCCCCTTCTTCCGGGCATAGCAAAGATAAAAGAGAAGCGATCCCAGCGTAAACAACCCGTTCAAAACATCCTTGCGCTCCGTCACCCAGGTAACCGATTCCACCCGGAGGGGGTGAATCCCCCATAACAGTCCGGCAAGGAGCAGCGTTGCCGGGTATGTATATGATCCGGTTTGTGAGCTGTTTCCCCGGCCCATTCCGGTAAGCAAGCGATCGGCAATAAACACCACCAACCCCGCATTGACGGCATGCAGCAGGATGTTCGTCAGGTGATAGCCAAGAGGGTTGAGACCCCAGAAATGGTAATCGAGGGCAAGTGATATCCAGGTCAGCGGCATCCACCAGACGATATGCACCTGGGTGAAAACCGAGGCGAAAAAGTCGCCGTTCAACTGCCGGATGGCACTATTGTTCAGCACGTACTCCGGATCATCAAAGTTGACGAAACCACAGGTGAGGGACGGCAGGTAGACAAGCATACAGATGCAAGCAACTGCCAGCGCTATTCTCCCAGGCGTAAGTTTTTTGATCCGTAGTATCATTTTTATCCGTACTTATCTGGAATTGCTGTTACTGATAAAAACTCCATACATTCTAAAGAGTAGACTTTTTACAAAAACTAAGCGCGTCATACGCTTTAACATCCCAAAAAGGATACGCGGACGAAGATAAAAATTTATAGTAGCCTTTTTGATTTCTCTATCCAATTCTTCAACCGAAATTTCCTTGGGATGAAATGGAAATTGTCCATAATACGCACTATAGTGACTCCAGTTAATATCATCCAAAACAAGCTCACCTCTATCAACCAATAAATTAAAATCAGAAGTCCCGGGCAACGGAATGTAATTCCCAAAGTAAACTTGATCGACATTAAGTTCCATGGCGAAATCAATGGACTCTCGCACATTTTTTAGTGAGTCATCCCTGAATCCAAGGATAAAATTCGCCTGCACAATGAAATTGTATTTTTTCAACATATCAACTGCATTGATGACTTGTTTTCGGCTCCATTCTTTATTCATTCTCTTCAAAGTGTGTGTCGAAATAGATTCTATGCCCAGAGAGACCATATACGCCCCCATTGAATGGAGCTTTTGTACAATTTCTTCATCCAGACGATCTAGTCGTATACCATTGGGGAAAGAAAAATAACATTTAATGTTCCTTTTTTTTATTTCATCAGCAAATTCGATCACATGCTCTTTGTAATAAGTAAAGTTTTCATCTTCAATGATAAACTCTTCGAAGCCGTACTTCTCTTGAAGAAAAGAAATTTCATCGACGACATCTAACAGGCAGTAACTACTACCCTGTGAGAGGCATTCCTTATCTCATGTCGTCGGGAAGGTTATCCCCGGTGATCTTTTTGAATAGCGCTTCGGCGGCCAATGTGTTCGCCCGAACATTCATGTGGGAATCTTCGGGGCTCACCCACAAGGATTTCCCCTCATACGGGCTGAAGACCGGCAGCAGATCAAGAAAGGGAAGTTGCTGTTCTGACGCAAAGCCGCGAATATGCGCCGTGGCAAAATCAAACGGATAGCTGTCCAGCCGCCGTAAATCAGGAATATTCACCAGAAGGAGCTTGATGTTCCTTTCTTTGCAGATGCGGGCAAGCTCCTGTAGTGCCTCCCCGTTCTTTTTCATTCCCTCGGATTCAGGAGCATAAATACTTCTGTAGTACCATGTCAGCCAATCCTTATGACTGTTCCTCATACCCAGCTGTTTTACCTTGGTATTCACATAAGCGGGCAGATAAAAATGTTTCAGCACATGGTAGCTCGCCCTGTTAATGCGGGGGGTGGGTTCGACATCATTGATATAATACATCAGGACTACCATATCCGGCTCTAGCTTGAGCCCCTTCAGCTTGAACAGCTCAACCTCCATGGCGCTGTTGTAGTTTCCGACCCCCATATTGATGACTTCATCTGCTTTTCCGGCCTGCCGCATCATTTTTTCGAGCTGCTTCGCATAGGTATCTGCCTGGGTGACCCCCCAGCCAAACGTGAAAGAATCACCCAGTAACACAATCCTTTTGCGTCCGGGTTGTTTCGGCACAACGTAATCAACATCCCGCAAGCCAAAGGAATTCGTTCTGACTTCAACGCCGTAATAGTTTCCTGTTCTGTTCGCCTTGTGATGAAACGGAAGCGCCCCATGAGGCAACGGCTCCTTCAACTCGGCTGCATAGCGCCACATTTCGAAATCATAATTCAAAGACAGGTAGCATTGTCCCCTGAGCAGTGCTTCTCCCAGCAACAGGGAGAACAGCAACGCCGCCAATACTATGCCGGTATTGATCAGAAACTGTTTCATCGCTTTTCTGAGTGTCTGGCCAAAGCTTGCTGTTCAAAGCGCTGTGCCAGGAATTCAGCGACAATATCTGCTCCATACTGGGACCAATGGCCATCCATATTCAAATAGGCGCCGGGGGTTTTTCGCAGAACCTCACGAAGATCAACAACATCCATCTTTTCGCTTTCAGCATGCTGAATAAGACGGTTCGTCGCATCATCCTTCGATTGCATATACGCTTTCATGTCTGCGACCGGACGCCATTGCGCAATCATCCTTGAATCAACCGAAAACGGATCCGGAATCACGACCAAGGTGAAAGCGACTCCCCGTTTGCGGCAGAGATCAGCCGTTTTTTTGATCCAGAGATACGAGTACTCCGATGCCGTAAATATCGGGGCAGCTTCTCCCATGGCGTTCCTGGTAGCTAAATTGAGGTAATGGCTGTGAAACTTGCCCTCATCGGGCGTGCGCAGTACAGCGTAGAATTGATCGCGGACTTCAGGAGGGGATTGCTGCAGGACATCCTTGAGAAGCTGCTGTTTTTCGGCGGGAAAGAAGGAAAGAAGTGTTGCTTCTGTTTCAGCACCATTCCTGGTAGCCCGGAACTTCGCGGCCAGCTTGGTTTCGTGTTCAAGCAGTGAGCCGCCGTCAAACCATGCCCGCAGCATCGGACGCCAGTTATTGCTGAGAACATGGTTAAGCGATCCGAGGCCAATCATATGGAGAAGGGATTCCCTGGGATAGGTGGCAGAAATTCCCCCAAAGCTTAATAGCGTGGGAGCCTGGATAAAATCTGAGGCGGCAGAGAACAGCAGGACACAATGCTTCGGCTTCATGGGCAGGCCGATATTTTTAACCCGGTAAAAATATTCATCCGGGTCTGTCGCCGAAACGCCAAGGTTGATGACCTCATGGCGGGCAAGCCCCCGGGATTTCAATCGCTCTTCCATTCTTACGGGCAAGGGAATTGCGGCACCGTCCTCCAAGAACGAATCACCGATACATATCGTTCGATAGCTGTCGGGCAGAGGTTCTCTGGCACGCTCATTGTCACGCTGCCCCCAGGAATTGACCAATACGGCACCATTAATTTTATTAAAGCCCCCCCAGGCGATCTTACCGACCGATGGAGTAACACCGTGCAGCCCATTGAGAGGCCAGGGAACGGAGTAAAAAGAAGCTGCCAAGTTCATCAGTACGAGACTCACGGTAGAAAGCAAGGCAAACAATGCCACATTGAATAAAAATATGCGGCGGACGGCAGCCTGACTCTGCTCTGAACCTCCGGTTTCCCCGACAGACGGTGACGTGCATCCGCCAAGGATTCGGCGACTGCTCAGCAGAGCCCCTGTCGCCGTGACCGAAATAACCAGACCAAGGACCACCAGCTCTTTCGTAACCGGGGCAACACGATCTTCAAGCAGGATGACCAGTACACCGCCGCAGCAAGGAAGCAGCAGGGAAATGCAGGCAAAAAACAGAATGTAGAGAAGAGTCGTGCGACCGGCTTTGTGTACCCCCACCTTCACGAAACCTCCTAAAACAATGTATAAATGAATGGCCCCAGCGCCGAACCGCTTGTCATGATCATCAGAACTCCTAATAAAAGCAGCGTCAGGAGTATGGGCAGCAGCCACCATTTCTTTCTCTCTTTAAGAAACCGCCAGAAATCAGCAATCAGTTCCATTTCATCTCCTCTGACCTTGTTGATTTATTCCGTTAGCCGGTACAGCCAACACATCAATGGTGCCGTAACGGGGAATCATTGT
>MGZJ01000036.1:11450-91020 GCA_001802645.1 Geobacteraceae bacterium GWC2_53_11
CGTGTAGTCAAACCGGCTGAAATAGCTGACATACCTATCAAAAGCGATCCCCTGCTCATCCATCACATAACCGCCGACCTCAAACAGTACGTAGGGACGCTGGGAACTGATAACGACTTTCGCCCCCTGTAGCACCTGAAACTCGTGACCGTCCGTGTCGATCTTGATCAGCCTTACGTCCGTCAGGTTGTTGCGGGCGCAATACAAATCAAGAGTTGTGGCGGCGGCACCGTCTGCAGCCTTTACCGTGCCCAAGTGTACCGGGTGCTTTTCCCCCTGTTCGTCGCCCCCGCCGACCCTCCAGCTGGCATAGGCTTTGATATCCGGATGCTGTGTTGCAACATCTGAAACAAAGCTCCGCACCAGGGTAATTCTTTCTGCCAAAGAGGGATTCAGCTCCAGATTGCGCCTCAGCTTTTCACACGCATACGTGGTAGGCTCAAAAGCATGTATTCGTGCATCGGTAAAAAGCCGGGCAAACATCAACGACATACTCCCGATGTTGGCACCAATATCGATAATCGTGGCCGGACCGGAAATCTTCAGCAACCGGTTCCGGTAAATATGTTTCTGAAATCCTCCAAACAGGAAAATTGCCAGGTCAATTCCTTCATTAAGATCCAGCTCATAACGGATGCCGCTTCGCTTTGCACTGACAATCGGGTTCCGGATAAAGAGATGGACTATTTTGCACAGGATCCTGGCAATGTATATTTTTACGGTAGTCCGTTGAAAATAGCCACATATCGACATAATCACAGCCGGTTATATAAATTTTAGCCGACGGGCGGCAAACACAACCATCCGCAACAGCAGCAAACCGTGCGACCAGCGGCTGATATTTGTGGTTCCGTACGTGCGTTCCCCGTAACGCACCGGCAGGTCGATAATCTTAAGATTTAGCCTGGCTGCGCCGAACAGCAGGTCAAAATCTCCGAACGGGTCAAAATCGCCAAAACAGCTGCGATTACGGGCAATTTTGTGGTAATCACGCTTCCAGAGAGCTTTGGTTCCGCAGAGAGTATCCTTTACCGGCTGACCGAGCAGCCAGGAGAATGCCATGCTGAAAAACTTGTTGCCAAGAAGATTGAAAAACCGCATTGCCTTTTCGTGCATCGGATACACCAACCGAACCCCGTTGATGAATTCCCCGCGGCCATTCAGGAGGGCAGAATAGAATTTCGGCAAATCTTCAGCTGCTACGGTAAGATCAGCATCAAGAATCATCAGGACATCTCCCGACGCCACCTCAAAGCCAAGCCTTACCGCATCACCCTTTCCGGTTCCTGTCTGTTTGGCAAGCACTCCATTGATATGCGGGTTGTCAGCCAGGAGGGATCTGATGGTTTCTTCCGTGAGATCAACTGATCCGCCTTCCACAAAGACCAGCTCCGTCCCCCCCCCCATCTGCGGAACCCGCTCAAGGATTTCCCTGATGTTGCCCGCTTCATTTCGCGCCGGAATAATGACCGAAACGGTAGGTTTCAGGTCTGACAGGACAGAGACCGGGACAGGTGCTGCAACGACAAAATCAGTCAGGGCAAACCAGCTGAAAGGCTTGAATTTCACCAGATACCGGTTGAATACAGCCGTCAACACCGGGAGATAGAGCGGAAAAAGAATTTCTGGCCGATGCGCGACCAATTCAAGACCGGTCAGTTTCAGCAGGCCGTTAATATCATCAAGGCAAAGCCAGTTTTGAGGGAGCAGCGGATTGGCACAACCGGATGACTGGGCCAGCCTGACTGGTTGGCTCCAGAGGTGGCTGTACACGTTAAAGACCACTCGCGTCTCCGGAGTGCATAACTTTCTGACTTCTTCAAAAAAACGTTGAACATCCCACAGATCGCCAATCAGATCTGAAAAGATAATATAATCGAAGGGACCGGACACGTCCTTGAGGTTATGCGCATCACACTGCATGAATTCGAGAGCAGGATACTTTCCCTGTGCGCTGGCAATCATGCAACCTGAAAAATCAACACCAACGCCCCGGGATGGCTGCAATGCCGCCAGCAGGTCACCCTGTGCACATCCGACCTCAAGAATCCTCTCCCCTTGCGGAATAAGTTCACGATACAGGTCAGTAATCCTTCGGTGGTAATACGAACGCAAGCCTGCATGCGAGAATTTCTCCGCCAGACCATCCCAGTGGGCGCTTCTTTGTGACTGGTACTCTGCCGAAGCCTTGGTTACTGAGGAAAACATGTACGTAACGCCTCGCGACTTCCCGGCTGAAAAGCCTTGATGAATAAAACCTGCTAAACCTTTGTAGTATGCCGGAAAAATTCAAATAGTTCATCTGGAATTATTATGCTAGGCTACTTCTCTACTACCTTTACTGCACTGTCCAGGGTTCCTTATGAAAATTTGCCTTATATTCACACCAAACCAGCTGAATCCTAACTTTCGTGAACTGGCTTTCAGAGATGACAATATTGGTTTCGTTCCGCCACTAAGCCTCTTGACGGTCGCTGCAATACTGGAGCAGGAAAATGTTACCGTAGCGTTGATTGATATGGAAGCCGAACAGCTTTCGTATACTGACACACTGGAACGGATACGGCAGTTCGCTCCGGACATGCTTGGATTCACCCTGACAACCACCAGCTTTCGCCCTGTCCTGGAATGGATAAACCGCTTCAAGAATGGCACTTCCATCCCAGTCCTTGTGGGAGGCGATCATGTGAGGCTTTTTCCGCAGGAGACCATGTCTCATGATGCCATTGACTACTGCATCGTCGGAGAAGCCGAACTGCCGCTCCCTGAATTTGTGCGTGCATGGAAAGCCGGAAAGCCGCTGGAGGGGATAAAATCGCTCGGTTACAAATCAAACGGCAGAGTGATTGTTGATCGTACCGTTCAAACCGTCGCCGATATCGATTCGATTCCGTTTCCTGCCCGCCACCTTATAAAGAATGAACTGTATGAAAACATCCTTGCCAACCGTAAGAATTTTACCGCAATGATGTCGGCACGCGGCTGTCCATTTAATTGTGCTTTCTGCAATGCCAATCATCAAAAATATCGGGCCAGGACACCCCGTAATTTTGTTGACGAAATTGAATTCAACCTCTCCCGGCACGGCATACACTACTTTGATATCTATGACTCTACCTTTACCACAGACCGGGAAAGGGTATTTGCGATCTGCGAAGAGATCATACGCCGTAAACTCGATGTTTCATTCAGCGTCAGAAGTCGTGTTGATGTAGTCAGTAGAGAAATGATACGTGTCCTGAAAAGTGCCGGCTGTCACGCCATCATGTATGGGATTGAGTCAAGCAACCAGGAGATACTCCGCACTATGAACAAGGGGATATTACCGCAACAGGTGATGGAAACCGTATCCTTTACCAAACAGTGCGGCATTGAAACACTGGGCTTTTTCATGTTCGGTTTCCCTGGTGAAACACGGAGAACAATGGAAGACACCATCAGGTTTGCTCTGGAACTGCCCTTGGACTATGCGCAGTTCACAACCCTGCTCCCGTTTCCCGAAACGGAAATATACACGTATTACATGGAACATGGCTTGGAAGATTACTGGTCAACATACACCCTTGACCCGTCTAAAGATCGTCTTATTGAGCTGATCGGCACTGAGGTCACGCGACAGGAGGCTTCTGCATTCGTTTCACGTGCATATAAAGAATTTTACTTCAGGTCCCGGATAATTCTCAACCGGCTGAAGAGGTTGAGCTCTCTGAAAGAGTTGAAAAAGTTGTTTGGCGGTGCAGTTGGTATTCTTGCAGGCAGCAGAAAATTCCGGTAACTGCTTAAAGGAATGCAGATGAGGCGTGGTGTATCAAGAGCATGTGACTATCTGTTTCTGATGATCTCCTGCGGATCGTAAATAAATATGCTGTAACCGATTTTTGCAAGTGGCCTATACTTCCTCAACCATGCAAATTCATCCCGGTTTTCAAAATACACTCCCTGCAGATTGGTTGCACTTACGGCAATGAGCTGGTCTGGTGAAATGTCATACGGCTTGTCAGGCGTTGGATTATACAGATAGTGGCTTGGCAGCCAGTCATAGTCAATCCCATACCGTTGCGGCGAATCCGCCCCGAAATAACTTAGTGATACCTTCCGTATTCCGTTTTCATCCATGTATTTTTTCAGACCTTTCAGATCCTGCCCCCAATCAAGATTGGAATCAACAAGGTATCGGTATCCGTTATCCGCTCCGCCAGTCACCTCATTAAAATACGCAAGAAAATGAGGAGCAATGTGAACTGTCCCGAACACAAGCCACAGGGCCATACAGCAGGTGAATATAACCATTTGTCGGCTGGCTTGACGATATAATACTCCCATGCCGACAAGAGCAAACGGAAACATCGGCAGCAGGTAACGGATTCCCACCGAGAACGGAGAGAGGCTGAACAAAACGGTAAGAGAAATAACCGGAGTAAACAAAATCAATATAGTAAGTGCGTTTTTCTTGATTTTATTCAAATAAAACAGTGAGGTAGCGAAAAGAAGCAGCAGAGGAATTGGTGTTTTAATCAGTAGTGACTCCAAATAGAAATACCACCAGCCGAAATTTGAGTGCCTACCGTTTAGAAACGCAGCCTGGCCACGCTTCATTTCTGCCAGACGGTACTCGTTCCCTTGAAGAAATGGAGTAATCTTAAAACCATAGCTGCCGAAAAGCACCAATAGGGCTATTCCAGCGATTAACAAGACGGTATATGACGGCTTATTCTTGGTCTTATACAAGTACAAACCGTAAATAAAAACTTCATACGGGATGAGGAGCATCGCCGTGAATTTGACCGCAAGAGCCATCCCCAGAAAAAGACCGGACAGCACAGAGTGTTTAACACGTGAATCCTGCAGATACCGCCATAAATAATAGACCGAAATAAATGAAAACACCGTTAACGGCATATCCTGGGTACTGATCCCTGAAAACGCTAGGATAACCGGCGTAAAAGCATACAGAAACAGTGAAAAGAGGCCACCAGTGACGCCAAAAAGCTCTGACGAAAACAGGTACACGTATACTCCAAGTACAACTGCCAAAAACAGTACTACCAACCTGCAGGCTATAAGCTGACGGTCATCTCTGTTTTCAGGCTTTGAAAGCAGGGACTGGCCTCTTGTTATATCAACCCCGCCAAGAAAAACAGTGTCCCTATTTTTCTCTTCATATTCCCACGCCTGTTTGTCATCGTCATACAGCAGCAGCGGTAGGCTCAGGATATAATATCCCAATGGCGGATGGATGATTGACCCCATAACATCCCACTTCTGATTCAGCAGAAGATAGCGACCCATTCCAAAATGCTGAACTTCATCGAATGTTGCTGACTTGGCAGTAATGCCGGCAGCAGCAAGAAGAGAGAATGTTCCCAGAAGAATGGCTATGCATATCAAACGTTTAATAGCGCTCATCTGTCATAATTGCATATAAGGTAAGGTTTGCTCATATATCCTCATTCAGTTATTTCAATACGTGCCATCCGAGAGGGCCGGTCTCTGACCCGGCTACCTTGAAATCATCCTCTGCCTCAGAAATCCGCCCCAGCCCTTTGAGCGCCAAACCACGATAATAGAAATAATTGGGTATGGGGTTCATCTCGATCGCAATGTTGAATTCATTAACAGCCTCATCAAACTGACCGGCACCGCTCAGCGCCGCACCTAACAGAGCGTGAATATTATATATTTCGCGCAAGCCCGTTATCTCAGCTTGCCTGATGGAATATTTCAGGTCAACAATTGCTTCAGGATACTGGCCGCTTTTAAGATAATATTCTCCCCGGTAATAATAGGCCCTGCCAACAGGCCGGATATCAATCAGGCGACTCCAGAGGGTACCTGAGTTTTTCCACGCTCCAACAAGATTAAAGGTCAAACAACCGTGTAAGATCAACAACGCTGCCAGCGCGGAAAATAGTATTCGTCCATACAGGCGTGATAGTGAGCTTACGCGTTCATACCAGACAACAATGAAAAAAGCCGCCATAATACTTGGAAAAATCGAGGGGAGATAGCTGAAACGATCAGCATGAGACTGGGTTCCGTTCTGTAAAAACCCCAGTACCGGCAGAAGCGGTAACATATAGAGAAGGACGGTTGACAGCAGCCAGGGGAATGTTTTGTAGCGCAAGACACTGTAGCTGATAACAGAGACCGAAATGACGAAGAAGAAATAATGGATGGGGGAAAAAGTAATTGGAAGAGAATAGAAATGAACCAGACCGAATGGATAGATACTCATCCTGGCATATTCGGTCAGCGCGTATCCGGCAACGATCAAACGCTTATAGAGTGGATAGTCCGCCAAAGAAATCAGGATGGTCTCTCCGGCAGCGAAGTATACCGTAGCCACAGCAACAGTAATCGCAAAAACTACGAACGGAATTTTTTCAGCAAGCATGGTAAAGAAAGTTCCGGTTCGTAACCTCCCCACCGGAAACCAGTCAAGGACCAGAAACATGGCCGGTATAACGACACTTACCGGTTTGGCAAACAGTGCGAGCAGAAAGAAAAACAGGGCAAACGCATAATCCTTGCAAAGCACAGATTTGATCTCTTCTTTTGCCTTCGCCAATGCATAACGAAGATAGAAAAGTATTGATAGCAACGAAAACAGACCACTCAAAACATCCTTTCGCTCCGTTACCCAGGCAACCGACTCAACCCGGAGCGGATGAATTCCCCAGAACAATCCGGCAAGAAGCAGAGTAAACGTATATTTTAGGCCATAACTACTTTCTCTAAACTGAGGATGCTCAGAAAAACAACACACTTCTCCTTTCTGTCTATCTCTTACGCAAGAAAATAGCATCTGGCCACTCAAAACTCTGTCTGCTAACAGAACCACCAAAGACGCATTAACGGCATGCAGCAGGGCATTGGTCAGATGATATCCAGACGGATTCAGTCCCCAGAATCTATAATCAATGGCCAGCGAGATCCAGGTTAACGGCATCCACCACCCCATATAAGAAGTAGTAAACGATTCAACAATTAAAGACCAATCAAAGAATCTGATACCAGTGTTAAGATAGACATACTGCGGGTCATCAATATTTACAAAGTCACACGTGAGCGTACGAAGATACAGCAGAAAAGTGATGGTAAAAACAACAACGGCGGTTTGTCGAATGGATAATTTCATAAAGATGAGCATTTCACGAAGAATATTAATAAAAAAAGGTTGGATCATTACCTGACCCAACCTTAAGTAAAACTACAACACCATAATTAGCAAGGATGAACTGTTGCACTTCCAACAATCTTCGGAGTTACGTATTGTTTTTTCATGGTCGGCACCTCCTTTCTTTATATTTCCAGCTTTATATACTCTGTTTATAGCCTGGGCACCCGAAGATACCCAGGCTATTTCCTTACCACGAAGACCTGTTATTCCACATCTGGTTAGTCGGGTTGTATGCAGTTCCGCCGGCATTTGCTGCGTTATGGCAGTTGGAGCCATATGCAATAGTACCATTTACGTTTGTCTGCTGGAACCACCATGGGCCAGGGTTGAATGCAGTCGGCCACTGTGTTTTATGCAACCCGCCACCGGCCGGGAAGCGGCCAGTACCACCGGTAGTAACAGGCAGAGTTACGTTACCGGCAACTGCAGCACCGGCAGCAGTTGGTATTGTTCCAGTTGATGAAGCATTCTGCTTAAAGTGCTTCACATCCAAACAGTTGGTAACCAGGAGACGCGGCAGACGTGAAGTATGCGGCGCGTGACACTTGGAACAGGTGTACGCATGGACTTTGTTGCCGACATTATTGCCGGTTGTTGCTGCCCACCCTTTGACCGACTGGTGGATACGTGCCGTTGTTTTCCAGTTGGTGCTTGACGGCGCCGTAGCATTTGTCAGGGCTGCTTTTGCATGACACTGTATGCAGAGGCCGGCAAAGTTTGTATCAGCGAACGTCTGCTGAGAAGAAGCAGCATTAGTGAATGGCGCAAATTTCTGGCTTCTCAAAGCGCTTCTTGCAGAAGCAGTAGTTGCACCACCGGAACCGGTCGGGTTAGGCTGTACAATCAGGGTGTTCTGATCGATATGGTAACCCGGTATTGCGCCACCAGCGGTAAAGCCAGTATACCTACTACCGCCACCACGCTGTACGGCAATATCAGCCTTGTCTTCTTTGTATGGCGATGTGACCCAGGTTCCTTTGAGCAGAGGTACTGCATTCGCCTGAGTAGGAACGAATGTTGTATTGGTTGTAACACCATGCGGATCGTGACATGGGGTACAAAGCCCCTGAAGACCTGCTGTTACAGTTGTCGTATGGGCCTGTTTTGTGATAGCCGATACCGGAGTTCCGACAACACTTGTACCGTAGTGACCGCCCAATGGCATAGCCTTGGCGTTTGCAACGCCTGCTTTATATGGTGTGCGAGTTGCAACCGGCATGGTGAAGGCACCGAAATACGGAGTATCAAGGTATCCAGAAAGTGCTGCCGTTGCACCAAAAGTCTGGTAACCCCATGGAGCAGTACCGGAAGCAGTATAACCAGCGGTCAAAGTTCCGCTTGCACTGTTATGGCAGTCGAAGCAGATAGTAGCTCCAGCGCTGAACGAAGCAGTATCTTGTCCGGTCTTTGTATGTGCGACAGGTTTATATGCGTTTACATAACCACCTTTGCCAGCCGCTACATCTTTGATCAAGCCGCCTTTATTTCGACCGGTAGCACTTGAATACTGGCTGGTTATGCCAGCAACTGATGAACCATGCGAGTTATGGCAGTCAAAGCAAAGTACAGCAGTTGCTCCGGAAATATTGGTTATGGTTGTGTCTGTCTGGGTGGCACCGCCCATCTGGTTTCCAGAGGTGTTGTTGTGAGCGGAGAAAGCCTTGGTTACCAGGTTTTTAGCATTTGTGCCGCCGATTGGGTTTGTTCCACCAGAGAAGTTGAATTTACCCCATGGAGTCGTACCGGCCTGAACCCATTTGGTATTAATATCAATACCATCCCATGCATACTTGGAAGTTGGCGATGTGTCTCCAGCTGCCGTAAATGGAGCTGTTGTTTTATTTAATGTGTTGTGGCAGCTGATACACTGTGAATTGATCTTGGCAAGTTCAGTGCGCGACGTTGCTAAAGTACCGCCACTCAGGTACTCAACAGCAGTTGTGCCGACCGTATATGTTGTAGGACGTATCGTTGCATTCCATACAACCAGATTAACTGGCTGTCCAGCTGCTTCCGTGTGGTAAGTAACATTTTTTGTTCCGTCAGCATTAGCTTCCCAGTGGCAGGCATAACAAGCTTTTACGTCAACCGGATCACCGGAAGCAGTTGTCTGTACGTGGTGTGAGTTGCCTGCAGTATTAAACTGCGGTGTCACTGCGACACGACCGTTCTTATCACCAGAACCGCCGGTATCGTGACATCCGGTACAAGATCCGCCTTCAATGGAGCCGTTGATATGTTTTGCTACGTCAGCAAAAATATTTGTATAGAGTGTTGGTGTTGCAGCAATAGTAGGATGACAGCCACCTGAAGCGCCGAGCGAACTACAGGCGCTGAGTCCGGCTATTGTTGAAATAGCAGAAGGGATTGATGCGTGTGCGCCTGAGCCGGGAGTCGGAGGAAGATCATGGCATTTTGAACAGTCTGCTATGGAGTTGTTCAGCATTGTTCCAGTCCATGCCGGAGCCTTCGAATTGTGACACGAAGCTGTTGCACACGATGAGCCAGCATATCCAAGAGCAGCTTTCACCTCGGCTGGCAGTGCAGAATCATTATGCCCAAGATCAGCTACAGTTCCAGGAACAGTATGGCAATCGGCACAGGTTATTACAGTGGTTGACATGGCATGTGTTCTGTTGAGATGACTGACATGAAGTGTTGAGCTTGTCGAGTCGGTGGTACCCGCAGTAGTTTTAAATATTGCTGTTGCTGAAGTGTCGCTATGGCAGGTGGCACAGCCACCAGCTCCGGTAGCCCCCCATGCAGGGCTTGCTGCACCATGGCACTGTGTCGAACTACAGGTATTCAAAGCCGATGGTGTATTTGTTGCTGCCCAGATTGCGCCTTTACCGTAGCTGCCACCTCTGATTGAAGCCGCCATTTCAATGTTGCCGTTGGAGTGATCAAAAGTCGAATTAGAAACATGACAAAGTGTACAATCGGTACCATGCTCGGCAACAGAGTGAGAGCCAAGGAAGGTTCCGGGAGGGTTGTTGCGAGCTGTTCCATCGCTTAAGGAGGGGTAGCTCGCATGACACTGAGAGCAACCGCTAATAGTTGCAGGCATCTGTGTGTTAGTGAATGCTCTAATAACCATGGCTGAAGAGGAAATACGACCGGCAGCAGATGGTGTGTGTGAAGCCGTGCTTGAATCAGCGGTCGTAGTAGTAAAACAATACCGGTTTGTTGCTCCTGGCGGGTTTGTAGTTACTGCAGTTGCAGTTGCAACAGAAGTCCAATTGGTGGCAGGAGCAATTGTCAAAGGTGCTGTCAAGCCGCTATTGACAATCATCGCTACACCAAACCCAATATCTCCGGAGAATATTGAAAGACGTGTAGTCAAAGGCATTGTAGAGGCATTAGTTACGCCACTATTGTAACTGCCACCAGTTGGAGCAGTTTGGGATACGCCATCATAAACCGCATAATGAATACTGTTTGCAGTCATAGTTCCTGCCGAAACAGTAAATGTCAACGGACGAGAGGTTCCGTTCATCAATGTTGTATTATCAGTCATATAAAACATGTAGGTATGTTCCAATGCTGATGTTGCAGCTGTACTTGTATTTGCAACAGCGGTCAGAGCGGTGCCACCATATGTACATGTAACTGTCGGAGCAACGGCAGCAGTAGTTGCTACAGTTACACCTGCAACTAACATCCGTTGGCCGGAAGCGCTGGCCGCAATCGCAAAACTTGCCGACGCAGGGACACTTGTCGCAGATACACTAACTGGCGCAATAAGTGATGAAATTGCCGCTTGTGCAGGTACAGGTTTGTACCACCCTTGGTACATAAAGACCGTAGTTGCCAGCGTGAGGAGGAGAATCAAGCTGGTTTTCGCCCACCAGCTCATTCCATTTAATTTTTTCTTAATTACTTTTCCCATTGTATATCGCCTCCCGCGCTTAGTACGTAGACCAGAGTGGTGTAGTGAAGTAGTGGCAACTGATGTTAGAGCAGGTTTTTTCCTTATTTAATGTCGCAGATGGAGTACCCGGTGTTCCTTTGTAGGCTGGTGCACCGCCAAACGAGAACGCACTGATCAATTCAACATTTACCGTCCCGGTGTCATGATTACCAGGAGTGTTGCCGTGGCAGACTCCGCAAACATTTGTCCAGGTAGTTGCAGCTGATGCATAACCATCAGTTAAAGGATTAAGGGTAATAGTCGGGAAGCGCTTTGTTGTGAGCCAGGTTATATGTGCCTCATGTGCACCTTTGCCTTCAGCATTGATACTTGGCGCACCTGCCCATGACCCAGCCTGATAGCCATGGCAACTGTTACATGCGCCACTGGCTTGCAAAATTCCATCGATGTGTTTCGAACCATTACCCTCATGACCATGGCAACCGTTACAATTTTGTGTAGCAAAGTTCATAGCTGAATGGTCTTTAGCTGCCACAACCGGGAGCGCTGCATGGCACTTACCGCAGTTAGTAACATCCTTGGCATACGGAGTCAAGTATGATGTGCCGGTGAACCGCCACTCCGGCGTCGTGTCCGTACCGGCCATGACGCCTCCACCACCATGACAGTAAACAGCGGAACATGTTCCGCCTGCATACGTTGGAGTCAGAGTACCTCGTGTTGCAGGTCCGGTGGTTGCATTGCCGCCCGATGTACCGATGTTTTTGGCAAGATCACTAAATGGCATTGCCGTCAGACCATCAGCATGGGTGCCGCTTGTCGGTAATGTACCATGGCAATCGGAGCAGAGGGTCTTGCGGGTTGTATACTGATTTATGGCGCGGACGTGAGCATCATGTGCTCCGTACGGTGCGGTATCTGATACGTTGTTTGTATACGTACCGCTTCCAGCAACCTGAGCATAACCAGGAGCTGCCTGCCAGGCATTTGCCGTACTGTAGTTAGTCAAGGTCGGCTTACCATGGCACTTGGTACATGTCACACCTGCGACTACAGTACCCCAGTTAGGTGAGCTTGATCCGTGGCAGGCTGTTGTAGAACAGGAACCGGAATAAGTACCGACAACATGTTTTGCTACATTTGCAGGATATCCATTGGTTACGTCGATGTTACCATCGCCGTGGGCTGTTCCTGAATTCGTATTCAATACTGCACCATTATGACATTGATTACATGCTGCACCTGCCAGGGCCATATGAGCCGAGTGGGCACCCGTTGTCGGTGAGGAAGCGTGGCACGATGCACAGGTTGCCGTAGCGCTCCAGATTGGAGTAGCAACCGGAGTTGTTGAGGTTGAGTGACATACGGTAGAGCACGTTCCGCTGTATGTACCGACAGTGTGTTTGGCAATATTAGCCGGGTAGTTGGCAACAGATATGTCAATATTGCCATCACCGTGAGCTGAACCGCCGTTGGAATCTTTGACTGCGCCGGTGTGGCAGTCTGCACAAAGTATGGCCGTTATGGCAGTGTGTTTTGCATGTGCGCCCGTTGCAGGTGAAGAAGCATGGCACGATGCACAGGTTGCCGTAGCGCTCCAGATCGGAGTAGCAACCGGGGTTGTTGAGGTTGAGTGACATACGGTAGAGCACGTTCCGCTGTATGTACCGACAGTGTGTTTGGAAATATTAGCCGGGTAGTTGGCAACAGATATGTCAATATTGCCATCACCGTGAGCTGAACCGCCGTTGGAATCCTTGACTGCGCCGGTGTGGCAATCAGCACAAAGAATAGCCGTTACGGCAGTGTGTTTTGTATGTGCGCCCGTTACCGGTGAGGAAGCATGGCACGATGCACAGGTTGCAGTGTTTCCCCAGACTGGCGTTGAAACAGCTGCTGTTGAGGTGGAATGACATGTTGTTGAACAAGTACCGCTATAGAGACCAGCAGTATGCTTGGTTACCGGTGAGGCAGTGTAAGAATTGGCAACCTCAACCGTATTATTGGTGTGGCTTGCACCACCATTGGTACCGGCGACTGCTCCTGTATGACATTGATTACATGCTGCTGAAGCTAAAGCCATATGCTTGTTATGGCTTCCTGTCGCAGGAGCCGTACCAGTTCCGGTGAACGCGCCACCAGCAGTATGGCAAGCGCCACATCCTGCTGCTGAGGTTCCCCAAGCGGGAGCATTAAACGACGCACTATATGGGTCTGCATGACATTTACCGCAACTTACGGTTGCAGAAGGTGTCAACAAATCAAGAGATCCATTGATATGCTTAGCATCAGTGGTGCTAGTGTAATCATGACAGGTTGCACAGCTGGCATCACCGGTAGGAATCTGAGTAAAGTGAGTAGTATGCGAACCGGTTGCAAGAGCACCGTTAACAGCTGTCTTATGGCAATTACCACAGACTCCACCAACACCGCCCCACACTGGTGCAACTACTCTTGTGCCTGCTCCATCACTGTGACAATAAACGGTATCGCAAGTTGTTCCGGTTGACAACGCAGGTGCTACTTGCGAAAACTGAATATCTTTCTGGGTATTTACATGCTTGCCACCAGCAACATTGATTGTAGCATCTGTTGTTAATGTGGCAGCATGACAAGTTTTACAGCCATAACCACGTGTAGAAACATGAGCAGTGTGTGAGCCTGTACCTGGAGTTGCTGAATGACAAGATCCGCAATTCAGAGTATTTAGACCTCCAGCCCATGTAGCACTGCCAGTTGCACTGGTTGAAGTACCATCACTGTGACAATAAACCGCTGAACAAGTTCCGCCACTGTAGGTAGCACCAGAGCCAGCTAAAACACCACCAGATCCAACAGCAACTTTATCGATAAAAACACTCGCATATGACTTAGTCGGCGATTCGTTATGAGTTGCTCCGGCCCCTACGGAACCATTGTGGCACTGATTACAGTTAAAAGAATAATTACTTCCGCCTCCGACATGAGTTACATGAGGAGAAGTGTCTTCGTTGCCTGTGTAACCTGACTCTTTATTGGCATTGCTGGTTACAGGATAACCGTGGCAAGTGTCACATGCGCCGGCTCCAGGACTAAATGAACCAGTAACTTCATTGTGGTTGTGGCAACCCGAACAATTGGTTCTGGTAAGAACCCCACCTGAAAAATGTGTTGCAACCGGAACAGCGTGGCAACTCTGACAAACACCGCCACCACCTTCGATATAGTATTTTTTAGTATTTACATCATTGTAGATAATACGCTTACTTATACGGCCTGCTGCTGAATAGGAAAGGTAGCGACGCACAAGGTAGACGTTGGGAACATTTGAAGTATCAGTGCCAGTAGCAGATGGATCATACTCAACATGACCGGAGTGACAGTCATTACATTGTACATTCTGGCTGGATCTATTGTGTGCAAATTTGTTTGTATGGCAGTTTGTACAAATATTTATATCATTTGCTGCTTTGCCGCGTGCATCAACGCGCAGAAGGTAACCTTTGGAAGCCGACAGGTTGGAAAAAGCATGGCCGGTTGAGTAGTTATCAAGAGTTGCAGTGCGTGAATCGGCAGCGTGTACTTTATGACATGAAGAGCAAACAACCTTTCCCTTCACAAGCTTTAGCTGGCTTATAGCACTACCAGAATCAGGTGTGGCACGGAACGACGTTGGGTTTGCTTTATAAGCAGTTGAATAGGAAACGTTTACCGGGTGAGTACCAAACGTGTGATCAGATTTATCACGTGTACGATGGCAGTTCGTGCAGAGTTGGTCAGAATCATTGGCCGCACGAAGATATGGGGCATAGTTGGATTGTGCTCCGGAGGTACCATGAATATTGTGGCATCGGGCGCAAAACAGAGAGCCTGAAAAATAAGTATTTTTATTCAGTCCACTTCCAGCCGGGTCGGTAGGTGCCAGTGCGCCAGCCTTTGGCACGACATCAGAGCCAAACCATTTATGGGATGACTGAACAGGCGTTCCCCTCACCATTGTTGAAGTGCCGGCAATATCGGCAAAATCTTCCGGCTTGAATACTTTCAATGTCTGGTTTGTTCCGGACAAGTGACAGGTCAAGCAGACGTTAGAGCTATAATTTGCTTCCGTATTACCATATGACTTGGTGGCTTCATGGCACGATTGACACGTGACGGAATATCCGCCAGATGTAGGGTCATGGGCTCCGGGCAGAGCTAATGCCAGGCAGGGCACAAGCAGCAGAAACGCTATAACCAATAAGTTTAATTTACATTTGTTCATGGCACACTCCTAATAAAAGCATGTGAAAATAATATATTATTTATCGTGACAGGAAAGGCAAAGCTTACTTTCAGAGTTACTCATGACCAAAAACGGTTTTAACGTTGTATCTGTATTGTAATCGACGTGAGGATCATGGCACGTAGCACATTCCACCCTTTGGACAGCTGCTCCACCAAAGAATCGTATTTTACCTAAACTACGTGTGTCAATATCAGCAAGAGTGCGCAAGCCTGTCGCACGTTCGCCGTACACCTCCGTGTAGCTGAAACCTACCGGATGATCGTCTGTAAGATCAACCGTAGTGCCGACCCCCGGAGCCCCGCCACCAAGACTGGGCGAAGGAGGATTGGGAAGGAAGAATGTAGGATCAGGATTAGTCATGAACAGCTCACCTGTTCCAAACGCATAGCTGGACCCTGCAGGGTAACCGGCCGGAGCCGCAGTGCCTTTGCCACCGTTATGGAGGACGTTCATTGCCGATTTTCCATCATGACAACCAAGACAGAGTAGCGATGAAGAATCCGCTGAGAAAGCAGATTGTGTCCGTATTGCGTTGGTAGTTGACACCGACGAGTAAAACTTGTAGGTCAGGACGGTATTTTTACTGACCTTATTCCAGAGAAATTTTGGCTGACCTGCATTATGCGGAGTATGGCAATACACGCAAATCTGCGGCTGAGCATTGGTGTCATCATGAAGCTGGGTACTGCCCCAATCGGGAGGAGCATTTTGTGTAAAATTGTGCTTCGTGTTTTCAATGCCAGCTACCGCCAGCGAAGCAACCATCATACCCGCTGCAACAATCGCCAATATCAATGTATTTCGAGAAAGTTTTTTCATGTCACGGCCCTTATAAGTGAGATGTAGTAAGTTTTTACCAGTTACCAGCTTTTCAGCCCAAGAGCTTTACGAAGAATGAGAATGGCGTCGACAATTTCAATCTTGCCGTTAGGATTCGGTTTACCATTAACCAGAGGACCGATGTCATAGCTGGCAAGCTCTTGTGCAGTCGGTGTCAACTGATTTACTACGATACGAATTGCACGGAGAGCATCCCCTTTAACCGTAGGTATGCCATCAGGGTTAAGCGTTCCAGACGGATAACTATAGGAAAGTGAGGCTGAAGTACTGTTACCAGCAGCATCGGTTGCAACAGACATAAGGCTCTCAGGACTGTAGGACACTCCTGCAAGATCAGCCGTCCATAAACCATTTGCTATATTCACAGTACCAACTTGCGTTGCCCCGTCCTTAATAACTACCGAAGAACCGGCTTCTACGGTACCACTCAACTTTGACGGCATCGCTCCGTTAACCTGGTTCAGCGTAAACACTGGCGGGGTAATGTCATAAATAACATTACGGACAACAGCTGAAGTATTACCAGCAGCATCTTTTGCTTTAACAGTAACAGGATATGTTCCTTCGGCTGCAAAATCCACATTAAAAGAGTACGTACCCGCATTAACTGGCACGGCAAAAGTTGAACCGTTCAAAGTATATTCCAAAGAAAGCGTTGTTGAGTCTGCAACGGTACCGGAGAAAAGAACGTTGGGAACATTTGTTGCCATATCCTGAGCAGGTGACACAATCGAGAGATTCGGGTTAGAAGCATCAAGCGTGATCGAACGCTTTACCGAAGAGCTATTGCCGTAAAGGTCAGTTGCAACAATTTCAATGGTATTAGAACCCGTAAGAAGATTTACTGAAGCACTCCAACTGTTATCCTGCAGGGTGGCTGCAACTCCTGCAACTGTAACAGACGATACTTTGTCAACTGATCCACTGACTTTCACCACTGAAGAGGATGTAAATGAATTGTCAACCGGCTCTAAGACGGCTATGTTTGGCCTTGCAGCATCAAAATACAGCGTTCTGCTGTCTGCTGTCGTATTACCAGCGGCATCGACAGCAACAACCGTTATAGTATTGGAACCATTTACAAGCGAAACCGGCACACTGAATGCGTTACCGGCAAGCGCAACTGGCGCGCCGTTCACCGTAACCACAACTGAGCCAGGATCAGCAATCGTCCCAGATATGTTCTGGACAGAGGTACTGGTATAACTGCCATTTTGAAGCGCCGACACGGAAAGCACCGGCGCTACTGTATCAAGAGTAACTGCAAAAGGAGTTACCACGGTAGCACTTTGAGTTTTTTGAGCGGAAACATTTATTGTATTCCCTCCTTCAGCAAGAAGAAGATTATAGCTCCATGCCGTACCCGAAACCACAGCGTTTCCGCTTACTGAAGTTGCCTGATTAGTCACAACCACGACTGCACCGGCATCTACGGTTCCGGTAAGCGTTACAGACGGACTTTTGGTTACCGAAGCTACCGGAGAAATTGTCAATGCAGGAGCAGGGAGTAGATAGTTAACATTAACAACTTGGGCAGCAGCGCTGTTGCCAGCTACGTCTTTTGCCGTTACGGTGACGCTATTAGCACCAGCAGTAAGCCCGGCAACCTGAACACTCCATGCAGAACCGGCATAAACAACTGCTCCGACTACTGAAGACCCGCTAGCAGACACCTGAACAGTAGCTCCCGCCTCAACGGTACCACTGATAGTCAGCGAATCTACCGTCACTTCAGCAGGCACCTGATTCAATGTAAAAACCGGAGGAGTCGCGTCTACATATTCCGGGCTTTTACCACCATCTATTCCATAGATCGTAACATTACCAAATCCGTTTACGACCAGCAACCGGCTATTTACTGAATCAAACACTGCGTCAGAAGGAACCATCAGCTGTCCGTTCGCAGTACCGGATGAGCCAATATAGTTTTTAGTTGTACCGGAAACCGTCAAAGCCGCTGACGTAGCTGGGTCAACGACCTGAATGTTACTCTGAAAGGCATCAACTACATACATTCTCAAAAGAGTTGCCTGATCCTGACTATATTCAAAAGCGACCGCAACCGGAGCAGCAAACTGCATCACACCAACCGCAGCACCCAGAACTGTTGATACCGGATTTCCCACACTCTTAACAAGCGTACCGTCAAGCTTGTTAAAGAACCGCACCTTATTAGCAAAAGTATCTGCCACAACGACTTGGCCAGAAACTTTTTCAAAAGTGACACCTGACGGCGAGAGAAGCCCTGAAGCCAGCACCTGAACAAATGCGCCGGAAGCGTTATACACCAGAACCTGGCCGGTTGCACCGTCGGCTATATATATATAACCGGTCACATTATCAACGGCGATTCCAGTCGGCGACTGCATTGGCGCACCGGCTATACGACCAACCTCCTGCCCCCCTGCAACATCGTAACGAGCAACAAAAGAAGCCTGGCTCACCAGCAAAGTGCCATCCTGAGCAAGAGCCATACCCGCAGGAGCCGCGGCAGTCTTAATAACAGAAACCTGAGAGCCATAAGCATCAAGCTTCACCACACCGCCGATTCGCTGATCAGCTATGTACGCATTACCTGCCGCATCCATAACCATCTTAACCGGCGAACGAAGCCCTTTGGTCAAAGGACTTAACACTGTTACCGTCGGTGAAGTGGCCGCTACAGAAACCACTGGCAGTGAAATAACCGCTGTCGCCAGCGCTATAACACCCATCACTACAACTTTTTTCGCTCGTACTAGCATCTCTATGCCTCCGTTATTGTGGAGTTTTTCATTATTTCAAGATTGACAGATTAAACTGTATCAAAGTTCTTTCGTTGTATATGAGCAATTTAAGTGCCAAGAACATACTTACTTTAAATAACCAAATTTCTTCATGCGGTATCGGAACGCGTCAATACCCAGATTCAACTTTTTTGCCGCCTTTGACTGATTCCATTCTGTTATTTCAAGAGCCTGCCTAATGAGTTCCTTCTCAACTTCTTCAATATCTATACCCTCAGGCGGCAAGCGAAATGACGATACGGGTGCACCGTATTGCGGCGAAGTCTTGGCAACAATTTCAAGCGGCAAGTGTTCAAGCAGCAGGGTATCATCATTACCAAGAATAATTGCCCGCTCAATTACATTTTTCAGTTCACGGACATTACCCGGCCAGCTGTAATCCGTCATCATCCGCTCTGCCATTCCTGCAATGCCCTGGACTTTTTTGTTAAAGTCCTTGTTGTACAAGTTGATAAAATGAGTCGCCAACGGAATAATATCTTCTTTGCGCTCTCGCAGCGAAGGCAGGAAAATAGGGATTACCTGTAACCGGTAGTACAAATCGTTGCGGAATGTTTTCTCCTCTATCGATTTCTGTAAATCTTTGTTCGTCGCTGAAATAATCCTGACATCTACCGTAAAGACGCGACTACCGCCAATTCGCCGAAATGAGCGATCCTCGAGGAACCGTAGCAGCTTGGCCTGCATTCCCATTTCCATATCGCCAATTTCATCAAGAAAGACCGTTCCGCCGTCAGCTAATTCAAACAGACCTTTTTTAGTTGCTTTTGCATCGGTAAAAGCACCCTTTTCGTGCCCGAACAGCTCGCTTTCCAGAAGTGTCGCGGGAACAGCTGCACAGTTAATTGCAATGAACGGCTTCTCAGCGCGATTTGAGCTGTAATGAATCCATTTAGCGACCAACTCCTTACCCGTACCGGATTCACCCTGCACAAGAACGGTAGACGCCTCGCTTCGGGCCACTTTATCCAGCACTTCCATCAAATACTTAATCTGGCGGCTTTCTCCAATAATATGAGGAGGACCGTTTTTCTTTGTTTCAGTACGGAGTCTGACTACTTCCTGTTTAAGATCGGATGTTTCAAGAGCTTTTCTGACAACAATCGACAGTTCATCGAGGTTAAACGGTTTACTGATATAGTCGTAAGCACCAAGCCGCATGGCACTTACGGCATTTTCAAGCCCGCTATTGGCAGTCACCATGATGACGATAATATCTTCATCATGATCCTTAATCTTTTCAAGCACATCTATACCACTGATTCCCGGCAACTGTATGTCCAGCAGGACTAAATCCGGCTGTTCTTCCCGGACAAGGCGAAGCGCATCCTCACCGCTCCCGGCCGTGACAACCTCGTAACCCTGCTTTTTCAGATTTTGTTCAAGCGACCAACGGATAAGGTGTTCGTCATCAACAACCAATAGTTTGTTTTTTTTCATACGGTTTCCTCACTTACATCGATAGATTCGGGATAGTATGACGGCAACTCAATGGTAAATATTGTTCCATTCCTATCATCGCTGGTTACTCGAATATCACCTTTATGAAGTTTTACGAGTTTATTACAGATCGGCAAGCCTAAACCGGTTCCCTGGGCTTTGGTTGTGTAAAACGGAGTGAAGATTTTTTCCAGTATCTGAGGAGGAATCCCTGAACCGGTATCGGATATATCAACCCGCACATACTCAATATCGCCTCGCATCACAACAGATGACCTTACACCTAAAACACCACCAGCCGACATTGCTTGGTACGCATTGAGTACAATATTCAAAAAAACCTGCTGCATCTGCTTGTCATCAGCATACACAGCGGGAAGATCCGGCTGGAATTGAATTTTTCTTTCTATATTGGCACCACCGCGATGTTGCGAAGCAAATTTGAGCGTCGTTGCAAGAATCGAATTTATGTCAACGCATGTCAACTCCGGAAGAGAAGGCTTTCCAAAGAAAAGCAGGTCGTTAACTGTTTTATCAAGTCTCTTGACTTGCTCAATGACCTCACCAAGAATTGCGCCACGAGGATCGTCCGAAACCATGTCGTCTTTAATAATCGTTACTGCAGCAGATATTCCGGCCAGAGGGTTTTTAATCTCGTGTGCAATGCCGGCGGCCATTTCCCCGATCGAAGCCAATCGATCAGCCCGTTCTAATTGCTGGAAATGGAGTTGTTCCAGCTCTTTCTGCGCAATTTCAAGTCGATCAACCATTGAGTTGAAACTCTCGATCAAACGACCTATCTCATCCTTACCTTTATATGCTATTCGTACCGCGAAGTCGCCCTGCTCAACCTTGAGCATCGTATCAACCATGTTATCAAGAGGGTTTTTTACGAACCTTACCAGCAGAAAAGAGATGGTAATCGCAAGAAACACCGTGATTGCTATTGATGAAATGACAAAGATCCTGGAAGCATCAAGCATCTGCATTTTTGTTCGATTGAGAGAATAGTTTATATTGAGAATGCCGATAACCCGAGCTTTGCTGCCATGACAGGCATGACAGGACGCCTCGTTGTATATCGGCTTAACCATTGACAAGACTTCTCCATGAGGAGCTATGGTAAAAATACTATAATTTTTAGGGCTTTGATATATTTTGTAATCATTTTCATTAACGGATCTACCGACTTCACTCGGCACAGATGAACGCAGAATTACCCCATGCGGATGAAATATGCGGACCCCCACCAACTGATTATGCTGACCGACCATAGACAAGATAGCACCGACGTCTTGCACATTCCCAAGATGCATCGTATTATAAATACTGCTCTCAACGGTATGCAGCAACAGTTCGGTACTCTCACGAGCTGTTTCAATAAGCATTTCCTGCTGATGACGCACGTTGAAGGTAGTATAGATAAATATTCCCGCTACGAGCAGAGAGATGGTGGTTGCAATTACACGTGTCGTGAGGCTACGAAACATATGAGGTAACCTTCGCTGAGGTGATGCTTGAGAGATCGTTATTTATCACGAGGGCCAAAAAACGAAAGAATTGCTTCATCAAGATTTACAACTTTATCATTATCTTCAGGGGTGTTTTTTTGATTTTGAGAAGATGCCGCAGCGTTTTTTCCCGCCTGCTGTGGCAATTCAAAAAGCAGGGAAACATCAGCTTTAGCTGTAGGACTTGTGGAGGGAGATGCCGAAAACATGTCTGAAATCGGATCAGCTTCCGGCGCAAGAGTAGGAATTTCATAGTTTTCAATGAGTTGGGCTTTAAATGAAAATGCCTTTTCGTCAAATTCACCCGTTTTCAACCTGCGCATCATGTCTTTATGCTGCTCTTTCATCAACTCTTCAACAACGACTTCCAGGTTATCCATCTTCAATATATCGGAATAACTGGTTTTTTTAGAACTTATTATTACTCCGCCCCGATAGAGCAACGTAATAATGTGTGGATTAGCCACGCCACTATCTTCAGTCTGGACGTGAAAGACCTCACCTTTGTACATTAGATTGTGATTAAAACCGAGAACCATCGTACACCCTTATTCTTAATTACGCCATTTCACGTTATCACATTACAGCAAACAATAGCAATCCACATAAATACGAATCCATGCTATTCCGCCGCGAGACAATTTGTGCTCAAAAAATAGGCGTCCATATTTCAAGCATACGACACTGAATTGCCGTGCCACATACCATCGGCAGTATTTCGCAAAAAAGACGCTGAAAACGCAAATGCCGCCCAAAACACTTCAATTCAGTCATTAGCACCTAACAGCTCTTTTATTTTCGCCACCGCTTCCATGGCATCTTTTGCATAAAGGTCGGCACCAATCCGATCTGCGTACTCCTGGGTCACAACGGCGCCCCCAACCATGGTAAACGTGGCAACCCCTGCGGATTTAAGTTTTTTTAACACATTGTCCATTTCTGACATGGTTGTTGTCATAAGAGCTGAAAGGCCGACAGCATGTACTTCATATTCCTTTGCTTTTGCAATGATGGTTGAAGCCGGCACGTTTTTGCCGATATCAAAGACTTCAAAACCATGGTTTTCAAGTAAGGTACAGACAATATTCTTACCGATATCGTGAATATCGCCTTCCACCGTCGCCATAAGGATCTTTCCGCGACTCTTGAACGATTCACCATGCATCTCGGCTTTCAAGCGTGTAAATCCGGCCTGCATGGTATCCGCCGACTGCATCACCTGAGGCAGAAAATATATATTGCGTTCGAAACGCCGTCCCACCTCCTCCAGGCCAGGTAAAAAGCCCTTGTTACTTATCTCAAGGGGAGCAAGCCCTTCCGCCAATGCCAGCTCTACCAGAGCAACGATGCCGTCACGATCACCACTTATGATACTCTGCGAGAGTCGGCCTAATGTAGAAACATCGGCTTCAACTTGAGACTGCGAATGAGAAGGAAGCACGTGCTGATCACGATACGCTTCAATATAGGCAGCAGCCTGATGATCACGATTAAGCAATACCATCGCCGATCGCCAAGCGTCCATCATCGGCTTGTCTTTTGGATTGATAATAGCGGCATCAAGCCCGGCTTCCATTGCCATTGCAAAAAAAGTCGAAGAGATCAGCGGGCGTTGCGGCAGGCCAAACGATATGTTGCTTACACCAAGAACCGTAGAGAGGCCTAGTTTCTGCTTGACCAAACGAATGGCCCGGAGAGACTCGGTCGCACGCTTCTGTTCTGCGCTTACCGTCAGCGTCAAACAATCAATTATTATGTCGTGATCAGGAATACCTATACGCCTGGCAGCGTTACGGATACGACGGGCAACAGCCAGGCGCCCCTCCGCAGTTTCCGGGATGCCCTTCTTGTCAAGAGCCAGACCTATGATAGCCGCTCCATATTTTTTGGCCAGCGGCAGCACTCGCCGGAGACTTTTGGCTTCACCGGAAACTGAGTTGATCAAAACTTTGCCGTCTGAAGCCTTCAGCCCTGCTTCAAGCGCGTCCGGATTGGATGAGTCCAGCACGAGCGGGGCACTCACGGCGCTGCTGACACAGAAGACAGCTCTCTGCATGGCTGATGGTTCATCAATGCCGGGCGCGCCGACATTGACATCCAATAGCGAAGCACCTGCCTGCACCTGATCAAGGGCCTCACGTCGAATATATGAGACTTTCCCTTCCTGCAACTCCTGCGAATAAAGACGTTTACCTGTCGGATTAATTCGTTCACCGATAATGGCAGTAGCTGTACCGGCGCCAACACGGGTCCACCCCGAGCGACTAGAGAGAAGCGTGGCACCACTGCTGTCGCTTTTTTGAGACCATGTGCGCTGTTTCAATGCCAATGCATCTTTCATTGCACGAATATGCGCCGGTGTTGTACCGCAGCATCCGCCAATGATACGAACGCCGAGTTCGATCATACGCTCATGGTAATCAACCATTTCCTCCGGAGTCCCGGGAAAAACGGTCTGATCACCGACAAGAAGAGGAAGTCCGGCATTAGCCTGAGAGATTAGCGGCAATCCTGTCACACCACGCATACGACACAATATGTCGTATATTCCATCCACCCCCAACCCGCAGTTTGAGCCGATGATGTCGGCACCTGCGGCCTCAAGGGTAATCGCTGCCGCTTCGGGTGGAGTGCCGAGGACCGAACGGCCATTGTCGTCAAACGTCAGCATTGCGACAATCGGTATGACGGAGGATACTTCTCTGATTGCGATGACAGCAGCGCGAGCCTCTTTTATATCAAGGAAGGTTTCAAGGCTGATCAGGTCAGCCCCCGCCGTAACGAGCGCCTCGGCTTGTTCACGAAAAGCTTCCTTCATGCGGTCAAACGTCACCTCACCCACGGGTTCAACAAATTGACCGGTCGGCCCCATTGAAGCGCCGACATATGCCCTGTTGCCAGCTTCCTTACGGGCTATTTCCACTGCACGGATATTGATTTCCCTCAGGCGGTCTTCCAGCCCGTAATGTGCCAGCTTGAATCGGGTGCCACCGAACGTATTGGTAATAATGATGTCTGCACCTGCCCGTATATAGTCGCGATGTACCGAAGCGACAACCTCCGGCATGGTCAGATTAAGTTCTTCCGGAGATTGCCCCGCCTTCAGTCCGCGTGACTGCAGCATCGTCCCCATGGCGCCATCAAGGATCAGCACCATTTCCTGAATTGCAGTGCGAAAAGGTTTCATGGTACCGCCCCCTTACTGGTTGTTGTCGAACCGGTTACACTCTTTTCAGGGTTTGGGACAGCCAGCAACTCCAGAGAATAATCAGGCGACAGCGGCTCAGAAAGATCGAGATGCTTCAAAACGGCGCCGGAATTCCCATCAATGTTTATCTTGACCTGGTGTATGTCAGGAAAATTGGCGTTAACCGTATTTACGACGGAATACACTGCCAACATCTCTGCGGAACTGCCGGACAGCATCGACTCGGAAAAGGAGCTGTTGAATTCAATTGTCGCAAGGGGCCCTTCCAGGAGTATTGTTTCAACAGCAGCCCCTTCAGGGATCGTTTCCAGATACTCGCCAACAGGGCCGTTCTGAAGTTCGTCAAGAATACTTTTCAAACAGGAGGAGTCATCGTCACACGGGTCTATATCTCTCGCTTCCCGGACCAGGTACGTTCCGTCAGAAGCAAAAAACAGGGTCACAGAACGTCTGCCTTCCGTACGAGGTGGTGCCGGAGTATCAGACAGGTCATGACTGGCACGATATTTCTGCCAAATCATAATTGAGAAAAACAACATACATACGACAAAAGGTATCAAAATACTGATCGTTATCTTTTTTTTCTGGTGCGCCATCAGTTGTTGTCCTCTTCTTCATCAAGACTAACCTGGAATACGTCTCCCAGCTTCCCACCTAAAAAGCGGTTACCAACCCGGACAAAACCAGCAGGAATGTCACTGACATAATAGCTGTGATTTCCATTTTCCGCCGGCGGTCGAAGCAATTTCTTTTCTGCCAGTATTGTTGCAACAGTCCGTGCAGTTTCTGCGGCAGAATCCACCAGTGTTACTCCAGGCCCCATAACATCGGCAATTAAAGCTTTGAGTAGCGGATAGTGGGTACACCCCAGCACCAACGTATCAACCTTTGACTCTTTCAACTCACGCAGATACTCCTGTGCCGTCAATCGCGCAATTTGATTATCGGTCCACCCCTCTTCAGCCAACGGCACAAACAGGGGGCAAGCACGGGTCAGGACAACAGCATCAGGATTTAACCGCTTGATTGCGCGGGTATAGGCGCTACTGCGAATGGTACCGGCAGTGCCTATTACGCCGATCTTCCCCGAACGGGTAACCTCGACAGCACGCCTCGCCCCCGGCTCGATAACGCCAACGACCGGAATAGACAACTGCCGTTTGAGTGCAGGCAAGGCAACGGCTGAGGCGGTATTACACGCAACAACCAACAGTTTTATATCCCGCTTTATAAGGAAGGAAGCTATCTCAGCCGCATAGCGGGTCACCGTCTCGGGAGACTTGGTGCCGTACGGCACTCGCGCCGTATCACCGAAATACAGGGTATCTTCCTGGGGAAGTGCCTGCATTATCTCACGCAGAACGGTCAGTCCCCCTACTCCGGAATCAAAAATGCCAATTGATTTCCACGCCACAATGACGTCTCCTCGCGTACCAGAAGTTTACAACAATTGAGAATTGTATACTTCTTTGCATCATTCAGGCAAGCCATTTGCTGCCATCGATATCGTAGTTTTCACGTAAGCGTACGTAACTCAATTGTTTGTTAATAACCGTATATTTTTTATGTTCAACGACACCGTAATGCGGTAGAGTTGCGTGGCTAAAAGAACTTCACAGGGGGACGGATATGCTTTTCATGGATAATGTCGGCAGGAACACTATCGCCATGGTTTTGGCGGGCGGGAAAGGCGAACGCCTCAGTCCTCTCACCCTTCGCCGCGCCAAACCAAGTGTTGCCTTTGGCGGCAAATATAAGATTATTGATTTTGTTCTTAGCAATCTCTTTAATTCCGGCATCAAGAAAGTCTACATCCTGACACAATACCGGGCTTATTCGTTGAACAAGCATATCCGTGAATCATGGGGTAAATGGACCGGGCTGGGTGAATTCTATGTTGCCATCTCTCCCGAGACGAGCAGCGAAAGTGAAGAGTGGTTTAAGGGAACAGCAGATGCAATTCTCCAATACCTTCGCTTTGTTGAGTCTTCCGATGCCGATTATGTTGCAATATTCGGAGGAGATCATATTTATAAGATGGATGTTACCCAGATGATTAACGCCCATCGCATGAACCGGGCAGATATAACCATTGCAGCCCTTGAAGTACAGACTGAGGATGCCAAAAGGTTTGGTGTATTTTCCGTAGATGACGACGCACGGGTCACTGCTTTTAACGAGAAGCCGAAATCACCGGAGAGAATTCCCGGGCGCGACACTTGCCTTGCCTCAATGGGTAATTACATTTTTTCAACAAAAAAGCTGATTGATGTATTACTTGAGGGAAAAAAGCACCATGAAGATTTGGATTTCGGCAAGCATGTTATTCCAATGATGCTTGAGTGCGGTGACCGTGTCTTTGCCTACAACTTCAATGACAATCTGATTCCCGGTATGAAAGCCGAAGAACGGGGATACTGGAAAGATGTTGGCACAATCGACTCTTACTACGAAGCGAATATGGATCTGATCCATGTCTCACCGCAGCTGAACCTGTATAACTACAAATGGCCCATCTTGACCAACCAGGGGAATCTTCCTCCGGCAAAAACCGTTTTTGACGATGGCGATCGCAGGGGAGTGAACATTGATTCCTACGTGTGCGCAGGCTGTATCACCAGCGGCAGTACGGTCAGACGTTCCATCCTCGGTCCGCTCTGCAAGGTAAACAGCTACAGTCTTGTGGAAGATTCAATTCTGTTTGAAAATGTCACGGTAGGGAGACACGTCAAGATCAAAAAGGCTATCATAGACAAGGGAGTTGTTATTCCTGATGGCTCGGAAATCGGCTACGATACAGACGCAGACCTTTGTAATGGCTATACCATTACTGAATCAGGCATCGTTGTTGTTCCTCGCAAATACAAATAAAGCTCCCGGGTTTCTGCCAAGGAGCTATCAGCGGCTACTGGAGTATTCTGCCAAGACATTCCAGCAGCCGCCTGTTCTCATCTGCAGTACGTATAGCTATGCGAAAAAAGCGCTCCGTCAACCCCTTGAAACCGGCACAATCCCGTATCAAAATCCGCTGAGGCAGTAAACGCTCTCTCAGTTCCCGCGCAGACATCCCTTCCTTGATTTCTACCAGCAAATAATTAGTATTCGACGGATATAATTTCAGTTGCTGAAACTGAGCCAGACTTTCAGAGAGAGATCCCCGTTCCTGCCGGACAAACTCCAGACTTTCCTGATTATGCCGGGTGTCCAGAAGCGCTGCCGATCCGGCAGCCAATGCCATCGTATTGACACTCCACGGGCCACCCATTAAGTCCAGTCGTTCCGCAAGGGTCGCATTGCAGATCGCATAACCAAGCCGCAACCCCGGAATCCCGAAGAATTTTGTCATGGAACGGAGTACAAGGGCATTGTCACTGTGCACAATCATGCGTTTTGCAGAAGCTTCCTCGCAGAAGTCCATAAATGCCTCATCCAGAACCAGAAAGGTTCCTGAAGAGAGGCAGAGGCTATAGATCTTTTCGATGAGCTTCTGAGGATAGAGAGTCCCATTAGGATTCCCTGGATTACAGATAAAGAGCACATCAATCCCGCTGGCAAGTGCCTGTTCCAGTTTATCGGTATCAATGGCAAAGTTATTTTCCGGAGTCAGGGTAAAATGCTGTGTTTCCCAATGATGCTGACCGAGCGCCCGCACATACTCACTGAATGACGGTGAAATAATAAGCGCTTTGGAACCCGGCAGCATGGCTGGAAGATTATAAATCAGCTCCGTTGAACCATTTGCCACCGTAAAGTGAGCGGGCGATAGCGAATGAAATTTTGCCAAAGCCTGTTTCAATTCAACGTGGCTGGTATCCGGATAATGAACCAGGCTGTCAAGGGAATTGATCAGGGCTTTTCGGACCATTGGCGACATGCCGAGCGGGTTTATACTGGCGGAAAAATCCATAATCAGCTCGGAAGCAACGCCTAGTTTTCGGGCAACGGAAAAAACATTTCCGCCGTGATCATATGAATGGGACACGCATTCCTCTCAGGCAGAAGGTGGCAGCCAGACAGAGGGCAGCCATCAGCAGGGTCGAAATATACATCAATACAATCATACCTTGGTACGTTCGGGCATCAATAGGTTTCAACGGATCGCCAATATGCTTTTTCCATGAAACAACCCCGTGATAACTGGCTTTCCCGCCAAACTGCACCCCCAAAGCTCCTGCTGCGGCAGATTCCGGATGGCCGCTATTGGGAGAAGGATGATTCAAACGGTCCCGGAAAGTTATCCGTGCAGCATCAAATAGCGATCCGCCTGCACAAGGTGCCGAGATTATCAATAGCAGCGCAGAGATACGGGCCGGGATGTAATTCAAAACATCATCCATCCGTGCCGACGCCCATCCAAGCTGAAGATAGCGCGAATTTTTATAGCCGACCATTGAGTCCAACGTACTCACAGCCTTATAGGCAATTGCGGCAACCGGGCCACCAATTGCCAGCCAGAAAAGCGGGGCAATAATGCCATCGGAAGTGTTTTCGGCAACCGTTTCTACAACGGCTCGCCATATCTCGGGCTCCTCAAGATGCTCCGTATCGCGTCCAACAATATACGAGAGGAAATGGCGTGCCGCAGGGAGGTCATTGGCAAGCAGTGCAGAAGCTACACGAGCTGATTCCGTGTGCAGGGACCGGGAAGCAAGACAGGTTGTCGAGACAACCACGGCAGCGATCCAGCCGACCAGCGGTAACTCCGTGGCAAGCACTTCCAAGAGAATCCACGAACATCCTGCTGAACAACCTACTACCAGCAGCAACAGCAGCATCCCGGCAACACGCTCATCAAGCCATGTTCGGCGCAATTTTTGATCCAGAAAATGAATCAAACGACCAATTGCAACCACTGGATGGGGCAGCCAACGTGGGTCTCCGAAAGCCAGATCGAGCAAGAGAGCAATCAGTATGATCAAGGGCTCAGGGGGTTTCACTACCGAGTCCGCAGATGTTCAATATCCGGGGCATGTCCAGATTCTTTTCAAACAGCTCCGCCAACTGATCAAAGGGATCATTCTGTGGCTGTTTCTGGACACCTCGTCTCAAGGGCATTCCTTTTTCCAGTCGAATGCTGTTCAGGTAGATTTCGCGAAATCGTACGTTATCAAAGAGACCATGCAGATACGTACCGAAAATTCTGCCGTCAGCAGAAACAGCTCCGTCTTCCACAGATACAGATGCATCACCGCGCCGGAAAATACGGGAAAAAGGTCTGACGCCCTTATCAAGCGTCGTCAATCCCATATGAATTTCATAACCGGTCATGACCCCGTTGCATTCCGGAGCTACCGTCAACCCGGCTTCATCAAGATATGTCAAGGCCTGGTGTGTCTCCTTTTCCATCAACAGTTCAGTCGTAGAAGGGAGGAGATCAAGCCCCTGTGCCTCTTTGATAGCAGACTCGACGCCGTGCGGGTCAAGAACTGCAGTCCCAAGCATCTGAAAGCCGCCACATATGCCGACAACATGTCCCTTAAAGTCACGAATTGCATCATACAGACCACGCTCCATCAAGAAATACAGATCCGCGATCGTTGATTTACTGCCAGGAATAATCAGAACATCAAGTCCATGCAGTTGATCCGGCATCTCGACATAACTCAGAAGTACATCAGACTCGCTCTGCAATGGGTCAAAATCGGTGAAATTTGAAATTCTCGGAAGCTTTAGCACTCCGATGTGAATTTTTTTGATTCCGGTCATGATGCTGACAACCTTGGAGCGCTGACCAAGAGCCACGCTATCTTCCGCCGGAAGACTGATATCCGTAAACCAGGGAAGGACTCCCAACACGGGCAGACCGGTTCGCTGCTCGATAAATTCTATACCCGGCTTGAGAACCTCAAGATCACCGCGGAATTTGTTAATTATTATCCCCTTGATGTAGGAACGCTCCAATGGATCAAGCAGCTCAATTGTGCCAACGATCTGGGCAAAAACTCCGCCTCGATCAATATCCGCAATCAAAATAACGGGGCATCGCGCCATCAATGCAATTTTCAGATTGGCAATATCGTTTTTTTTCAGGTTTATTTCAGAAATGCTTCCCGCACCCTCAATAACAATAAATTCATACGCCTGACGCAGACGGTCGAAGCTCTCCCATATCTTTTCAAAGGCCGCCGGTTTGTAGGCATCGTATTCCGAAATAGACATATTACCCACCGGCCTGCCCTGCACAACAATCTGGCAACCGGTATCCGAATTCGGTTTGAGTAAAACCGGATTCATATCCGTATGAGGTTTAATATCGCATGCCTGCGCCTGAACTGCCTGAGCACGGCCGATTTCCCCCCCCTCAGGCGTTACATAGGAGTTGAGCGACATATTCTGGGATTTAAAGGGGGCAACCGCCATACCACGCTTCACCAGACAGCGGCAAAATCCGGCGGTTACAATTGATTTTCCCACGTCAGAGGCTGTGCCGCAAAACATGACAGATCCAGGGTGCGGAAGCGGAGGCTGCTCTGCGACTAATTCTGTCGCTACCTCCGATGTGCCGTATTTTGCGGCGTAGCCACGGGGGGTTACCATTCGTCCTGCGGAATCAATAAACGTACTGGAGTTTCCAATCAGCACGATACTGACCATGTCTATTTCATGGTCAAGCAATTCGCCAAGGGTCGTCACCACCTGTGTCTGTCCCTTGCGGCAGGCGTTACGTACTATACCTGCGGGAGTATCTGCCGGGCGATGCGCCAGAATGATATTCTGAGCTTCTTCTATTTGCGTCCTGCGGCTTTTGCTGCGCGGATTATAAATGGCAAGGACAAAATCCGCCCGCGCAGCCGCCTCCACTCTTTTTTTAATCAGTTCCCATGGGGTCAGAAGATCCGAAAGCGAAATCACGGCAAAATCATGCATCAAAGGTGCGCCCAGTTGTGATGCAGCGGCCTGAACAGCAGAGATCCCCGGGATGACCTGAACATCAACATGCTGCAAAGCGGCATCCTGCCTGGCATCCATTTCAATCAGCTCCAGCACAAGCCCGGCCATACCGTATATTCCGGAGTCACCTCCCGACACCAAAGCGACAGATTCCCCGGATCGTACAAGCCTGATCGCTTCACGACATCGTTGTACCTCCTGCATCATGCCGGTTGACAACACCTGCTTTCCTTCCAGCAGAGGACGTACCAGTTCAACGTAATTATCATATCCAACAATAATATCGGAATCCGCAATTGCCTGACGGGCCGCTTCAGTCAGATGGCAGACATCGCCGGGACCTGTGCCGACGATAAATAACGAAGCCATAATGTTCCTCACATAGGGGGAGTATATTCATTCCGGGGTACTACAAGAAAGGCGTGCATACGAGCAGTCATGCACCTGTTTCAGCTGCTGAATGTAGAGTATAGTTGCTTGACTCGTGCAAGATACTCACGTGTTTCTCTCGGCAAATGATCGGGGCGTCTGTCAACATTACCGGGCCCCCAGTTGTAGGCGGCGAGGGCGGAGTCAACATCACCATTATAACGTTGCAGCATATCCTTGAGAAATCGGGTGCCGGCCATAACATTCTGCTCCGGGTCAAACGAATCGCCGACCCCCAGTGAGCGGGCTGTTGCGGGCATAAGCTGCATCAGCCCCTGTGCTCCGGCATGCGAGACCGCGTGCGGGTTAAAGTTGCTTTCGGCCTTGATAACCGCTTTTATCAAACCGGCATCAACGCCATATTTTCGGGACGCCCTGGAAATGAGGGGATCGAACGTCACATTATCGGCTCGGGACAGTTGTGGCTGATTTGCGAGTAAAGCAGGAGACACTTCCGCTTGCAATTCCTGAAGTTGCGTCTGGACTGGTGCCGAAGACGCGGGAGCAGACGACTCGGTATATGTGGCAAGATTAGCTCGATAGGCCTGAACAATTGCGTTTGCAGAGGAAAATAATGCGGGACCTGACTTTCCGGTACTTTCAGCAGAATCTCCGGCAAGGGATAGAGAATTCTGCAACATCTGCAAGGTCAGCGTCTGCGCCAGTTCCCTGGCTTTTTCGCTGGCATTCGAATCAGAGGGACCGCCACTTTCAAGTGCTTTGTCAAACTTATCGGCAAAACCGCTTTCCTGCAGGGGAACAGCACCGGCAGAAAGCTGCCGAAACGGAGCAAGCGCACCCAACAATGAAAGCTTATCAATTGGTATTGACATGACCGCTAGTCCTCGACAAATGCCAGGTTCTTCTTCTTAAGTTTTTCAATCAGAGTAGTACGCTTCAGATTCAACAGAAGTGCTGCTTCCTTTTTATTGCCGCCGGAACGAGCTAGAGCCTGAATTATCAGATTATTCTCGAAAGCATCTACGGCAGAATTCAGGCAGATGCCCCCATCCGGAAGAATATTGTCTGAAGGAAGAGAAGGGACCTGAACCGAGATTGCTTGTACGGGCTTTCCGGAAAGATACTTCTCCGGCAGGTCATCCGGGACAATCAGACCGCTCCCTTTCAGTATTACAAGCCGCTCCACCAGGTTTTCCAATTCTCTGACATTGCCAGGCCATTCATAATTACAAAGGATTCCAAGCGAATCACGTGAAAAGCGCTTTACGGCATGCCGCTTATCAGAATTGAAACGGGTCAGAAATGTATGAATCAGTACCGGAATATCTTCCCGTCTCTCACGCAGGGGAGGAATCGTGATCGGAATTACCGACAACCGATAATACAAATCTTCACGAAAATCCTTGCTGACCACCAGTTCTTCAAGATTCTTATTTGTTGCAGCAACAATGCGAACATCAACTTTCTGCGATTTCGAAGCCCCGACCGGTTCAAATTCCCTGTTTTGAAGTACCCGCAGCAGTTTGACCTGCAGGTTGGCCTTCATGTCGCCGATTTCGTCAAGAAAAAGAGTCCCCTTGTCCGCCATTTCGAACCGACCGGCACGATTGGCGTATGCGCCGGTAAAAGAGCCCTTCACATGCCCGAACAATTCACTCTCAAGCAGATCATCCGGTATCGCAGCACAATTTACCGGTACAAAGTTTTTCGCATGCCGATCACTCAATAGATGTATGGCTCTCGCTGCAAGTTCCTTGCCGGTACCTGATTCACCTTGTATCAGAACCGTTGCATTTGAAGCAGCAACCTTGGATATCATATCGAATAATTCGCGCATCGGCTGGCTTGTGCCGATCATGGTTGCCGAGAGGAGATGAGACTGATTCGAGGTACCGCTTGAAAAATCGAACATCTTCATCGACTGATATTCCCGCGCCCGCATGACAAGACTTTCCAGCTCATCAAGATTGAGCGGCTTCGGAAGGGTAAAAACAGAATCACTACCAATTTTTTTATATTCGGCAGCCCCCGCTTCGCCATACACGATTAATACGAGCAGCGGGTTGAGTTGAGCGCAGCGTTCCTTGAAGTCAGGAGCTATCGACCGCAAATATGCCAACTCAGCGATTACAATATCGACATTATTCTTCTGAAGAGTGTCAAAAAACAGGGCATCGTTTTCTGCCGCAGTAATGCAGTACCCCTGATATGTCAAAAAAGCAGACACTAAATCACGAGTTTTCACATCATTGTCAGCAATGAAAATCGTTCCGTTTTCGCGCATAGCGGCCCTGTCCCCCAGATTTTAATACATGTGCGCCATACTACATGGATTACAGAAAATGTCAATAAAATGACTTACCAACCATTTCGTATCCTGATGACGTTAATAATCTTACAATCGCTTACATTTTGAAGCAGTTATTTTCTTTGTATGTTGCTTGATATCGATTGATATGCATGGTAAATTGTCGAAACGTACCTGAGTTGTTAGTATAATTCACGGTACATTTGACATGACAATTCATGATCGAGGAGATCGACTGATGCAGAATGCACTGGTACCGGTAAAAACTGATAATACTCATGACGAACTGATCCAGTTGGTCAGCTTCAACCTTGATCAGGAAGAGTATGGCGTTGACGTGCTCAAAGTACGTGAAATCATTCGGATGCCTATTGTTACCCGTGTACCGAACACCCCGCATTATGTCGAGGGGGTCATCAACCTGCGCGGCAAGGTTGTCCCAATTATTTGCATGAGAAAGAAATTCGGCTTGATTGAATCCGAGAACGACAAGCAAACCAGAATCATGGTAATGGACATGGAGGGCGAATTGATGGGATTCATTGTCGATGCCGTCTCGGAAGTTATCAGAATATCAGGAAGCGAAATCCAGCCATCACCGGCAGTTGTTGCGGGTGGAATAGATCAGGAATGCATTGCCGGTGTCATTAATCAGGCCGAGCGACTGCTCGTGCTGCTGAATCTTGAGAAAATGTTTTCCCGCGATGAAAAAAACTTGTTTACCGGAATGTAACAATACCCTCACGTCATTACCATTAGCAGGAGTTACGCACCATGCCACCAATTGATTGCGAAGACCAGGAACTACTGGACGGCTTTCTCGCCGAGACAACTGAGCTGCTCGAGAAACTCGACGACGACCTCATTACGCTTGAGAAAACCTCCGATGACACCGACCTGATGAATCGCATTTTCCGGTCGATTCACACCATAAAGGGCGCTTCAAGCTTTCTGGGGTTTGATCTGCTGGTTAAAGTCGCCCATAAAACCGAAGATGTTCTGAACCGTCTGCGAAAAGGTGAGCTCATAGTGACATCTGATATAATGGACGTCATTCTTGAGGCAACAGATCTGATAAAACTTCTGGTAAGCGATATCAAAGCCGGTGACATCCAGGAACGTGAAACGGACGGCACTATCAACAAACTTCTGCCATTCCTAGCAGAATCGGCAGGAGCACAGCAGCGCGCTGCTCAGCCACCGGCACAGCCAGCGGCTCCTTCCGTGGATGCAGCACCATCGGCAGACATCCAGACTCCGCCGGCGTCCGAGCCGGCGCAATCCCCGGAAGTGCCGGAGCCTTCTGCTGACGCAGCTCCTGTTGCACCGATACCGCCATCATCGGTTCCAGTTCCGAAACCCGCTTCTGAAGCCGCTCCCAAAAAAGCGCCCGCCCCCCCTAAACCGGCTGAAGGCAAAGGAGACGATCTTTCTGACAATTCAACCGTCCGGGTTGATGTAAAGCGCCTTGATGACCTTATGAACCAGGTCGGTGAGTTAGTGCTCGAGCGCAATCGCATGATCCAGATCAATCAGGATCTGCAGCAAAATGATGCAAACCGGGCCGACTTTAATGAAGAATTCGGCAAACTCACCAAACGGATGAGTTTTGTAACGTCTGAACTCCAGATGCAGGTTCTCAAGATGCGGATGATACCGGTTGAGAAGGTCTTTAAAAAATTTCCGCGGATCGTTCGCAGCATGTCCCGCGATTTGGGAAAAGAGGTTGAACTAGTTATTATCGGTGAGGAAACCGAACTGGATCGTTCGGTCGTTGACGAAATTGGCGATCCTCTGATTCACCTTATCCGTAACGCCATGGATCACGGCCTGGAGACCCCCGACGAGCGGACAGCCGCTGGTAAGACGCGTGGTGGCACACTTGTACTTGCAGCCGTACATGAAGGAAACCAGATCATCATCAGTATCAAGGATGACGGCCGCGGCATTGACACCGAAAGAGTAGGACGCAAGGCGATTGAAAAAGGCCTCATTACCGAGGAGCAGTTTGCGGCAATGGGACAGCGTGAAGTCTTTGACCTCTTGTTCCTGCCAGGCTTCTCAACCAAGGAAAAAACCACCGATCTTTCAGGCCGCGGTGTTGGTATGGACGTTGTCAAAACCAACATTAAAAAACTGAATGGACTGATTGAAATCAAGAGCACCAAAGGACTCGGTTCAGAATTCATTCTCCGGTTGCCGCTGACGCTGGCTATCATCCAATCTCTGCTTGTTGAAGTTGAAGGAGAAATCTACTCCATTCCACTCTCGTCAGTCCTGGAAACCATCCGGGTTGACCAGCGTCAGTTTCACCTGATTGGCGGCCAGGAAGTACTGAAACTGCGCGACATTGTTCTTCCGCTGATTCGTTTACAGCGGGTATTCAATGTCCAGCCGCAGGGTGAGGCAGACAACTTCTGTTATGTGGTTGTCGTCGGTGCTGCGGAAAAAAGGATGGGACTAGTTGTTACTCGTTTGGTTGGACAGCAAGAGGTGGCTATCAAGTCACTTGGCAACTACCTGGCAAACATCCCGGGCATTGCCGGCTCCACTATTCTTGGCGATGGGCGGGTTGCCTTGATCATCGACCCGGTTGCAATGTCAGAAGGCTGCGAATAACAGAGCTCCATCGGCAGCCAACGTATTATTTTGCAGAACAATCAAGGGAATGACGTCCAAGGAGTGAAACGTGGCCATCAGTGATAAGGATTTTGAACAACTCCGCGATTTTATTTACAATATATGCGGCATGTATTTTCACACCACCAAAAAGTACTTTTTAGAAAGCCGGCTTACAAGGCGCATGGAAGCCACCGGCAGCAAAACGTACCAGGATTATTACCTGCTGCTCAAGTCGCCACGTGGTTCTGAAGAATTAAAATTCCTCATGGATGAAATAACCACCAACGAGACCTATTTCTTCCGCAATGTCCCTCAATTGGCTGCGCTTGAAAACAAGCTGCTGCCGGAACTTGTTGAAACCAAAAACAAGATGGGCTTCCGTAAACTGCGGATATGGAGTGCAGCTTCGTCCTCAGGAGAGGAAGCCTATACCATGGCAATGATTCTTCTTGAAAAGCGGGCCACACTGCTCAAAGACTGGATCATTGAAATTGTCGGCACCGACATTAATGAAACGGTGATCGCCCAGGCAAAGGAAGGCGTGTACAACGCATATTCTGTACGCAATATCCCGGATATGTATAAGCGCAAATATATTCGCGAAGACAACGGGAAATTCATCCTGTCGCCGGATGTAAAGAAGTTTGTAACATTCAACAAGTTAAACCTCTATGAAGATTCAAAGATGATTTTTATGAAAAGTTTTGATTTCATTTTCTGCGCCAATGTACTGATCTACTTTGACACCGCATCAAAATCAAAAGTTGTCCAGCACTTCTATAACAACCTGCAACCCTATGGCTATTTCTTTGTCGGCCAGTCGGAATCACTGCACGGCGTCAACGACAAATTCAAGACAGTTCACTTTCCCGGTGGTTTTGGCTACAAGAAATAGCCTGAGAGGTTTTATTATATGGACAAGAATCAAATGATGGAACGTGCTGAAATCCTTGTTGGGGCTGTTGATGATCTCCCTACCATTCCAATTGTTGCGACCAAGGTTCTACAGCTTCTTGATGATCCTGATGTCAGCGTTGAAGAGATTGCCGATCTGATGCTGACCGATCAGGTCATGACTGCGCGGGTCATGAAACTGCTCAACTCTCCCGTGTACAGACCGGCACAGGAGATCACCTCCCTTAAACGCGCTCTGGTCTATTTGGGATTGCGCCATGTCCGGGAATTGGCTCTGACAACTTCAGTTATCGATGTCTTTGATGGCAATACCGGAGCACTTGATCTCAACGCCTTTTGGGAGCACTCTTTTGGCGTCGGCATGGTGTCAAAAATCATCGCGCAAAAGATCGGCTACCAGGATCTCGAGAAAGCCTATATATCCGGCATCTTACATGATCTCGGCGAAGTTTTTTTAAGTAACTTTTTGCGAGAGCCTTTTTTAGCGGTATTGGAGCATATCAAGGTGCACCCGGTGAAACTTGTTGATGCCGAAGCTGAACTTCTTGGTACAACTCACTGCGAAATCGGCCTCAGCATGGCGCGTAAATGGAACTTTCCGGAAGCCTATTGTGATGTTATCGCACATCACCATGCCCCGGGAGAAGCCACCGTTGATCCGATTCTATGCGCTATCGTCAACCTTTCAGATCTATTCTGTTCCGTTCGTGAATTGAACTATGGCGGGCTTGAGTGGATCAGTTTCAATCTGAGCGAAGAAGAAGCATGGACCATTCTTAAAAATGAGTCTCCGGGACTAGCTACAATGGATGTTGAACGGTTCTGTTATGAGCTGGATGATTCAATTCCTGACATCAAGGAACTGGTTTCCTCCATTTTCAACCCGTCATAACCTTGACAGTGGTATCAGTTTTACATTTTGTACCTGATACAAGAATACGCATACAAACCACTACAAAGGCGAAGCCCTGATGTTAATGCCCCAACAAGCAAAAACCAGAATTCTGATCGTTGATGACTCATCATTCATGCGCATGGCCATCCGGAGCGTTCTGTCGAAAGACCCCTCCTTTGATATAGTCGGTACTGCCGCTGATGGCATGGAGGGGGTAGAAAAAGCAATCGCGCTTAAACCGGACCTTATAACCATGGATATCGAAATGCCGCGAATGGACGGCATTACCGCCTTGAAGCAGATCATGGCCAAAGCGCCGACCAAAGTCATCATGGTATCAACACTGACCAATGAAGGTGCCAAATCAACATTCGAGGCGCTTGACGCCGGGGCTATCGATTATATTCCGAAAAACGTCACCGATTCTACTGACGCGCAGAATACGTTCAGACAGGAATTAATGCGTAAAATAAAGGAAGCGGTTGCTTCGCGCATACGCCGCGCGCCCAGCAACGTTTCCGTGCCGACGCGCCCCGCAACACTTGCTTCCTCAACCGCAGCACGTCCAACTGCATCAAAGTTCGCGGGAAAGAAAATTCAGTATGTTGGAATCGGAGCGTCAACCGGCGGGCCTGTTGCACTTCAGGAAGTTCTCTCTCGTATTCCGGTTAATTTCCCCTATGGTGTCATTGTCGGTATCCATATGCCGAAAGCTTTTACCGGACCGTATGCTGACCGTCTGAACGCAAAATGTTCCATGACCATCCGTGAAGCTGTTGACGGCGACGTTCTTAAACCGGGACTGGCTCTTATCGCCCCCGGGGGAATGCACACGACACTGGTGCGCCAGGGTGCCAACATCGTTGTCAAAACGCGGCCAACCAGTGAATATCCACAGTATGTCTATATCCCGTCAGTGGACCTGTTGATGTCAAGCATGGCCGAAGCGACGAATGGTGCAATGCTGGGAGTAATTCTGACTGGCATGGGGAACGACGGCTTCAAAGGAATGCAGTTACTCAAGCAAAAGGGCGGTGTAACTATCGCACAGGATGAGGCAACCTCTACAATTTACGGCATGCCGAAAGCTTGTGTTGATGGCGGCGTAGCCGATGAAGTACTGCCATTGGGACAGATAGGATTCGAAATTTCAAAATTCATGTAAGAACAAAAGTGATATATGAACAACGAGAGGCGACCATATCAGGTCGCCTCTCGTTGTTTTAGCGGTCAGCGTACACCACCAGCCCTGTCCAGGATGCCTCAACCCGGCAATTTGAAAACCCGCGACGTTTAAGACGGAACATGATGAGAGGAGCAACAAGCGGGTGGACTCCCGGCATAATCAAAGGAAAGTGATTGTATGACATCCCCATTAACGCACGCATCGTTGCGTTAAAACCGTACTGAGACCTGGTCTTGGCCCTGTGTATCTTATTCTTTAGAAGCATCTGTTCAGCTATGTTCGCTTGTTTCGTGGAATTCAAGCATTTTCCAGGTATCAATGGTATTATCCAGCCGCCACTGGCTCCCCGCCATATAGGTCAGCTTCCCTTCACCATCGATATACACATGCATGGCTTCCTTCTTTTCAAAATCTTCAATAAACTTCTTTTCTCCGGTTACCCAGCGCGCGGTAACGTAACTAACCGGTTCAAAAGCGACTTTAACGCTGTACTCAAATTCAAGACGGTGCATAACCACCTCGAATTGCAGCAGACCGACCGCTCCAATCACCCAGTCTGATCCCATCACCGGCTTGAACACCTGAGTTGCACCCTCTTCAGCCAGCTGTACCAGACCTTTTTCCAACGCCTTTGACTTCATCGGATTCAGAAGCCGTACCTTGCGAAAGTGCTCCGGAGCAAAACTTGGTATACCGGTAAATTTGAGTTCCTCGCCCATCGTAAAGGTGTCACCGATCTTGATCGTGCCATGATTGTGAATACCGATAATGTCACCCGGCCACGCCTCCTCGACATTGGTGCGATCCTGGGCCATGAATATGGTAGCGTTGGCAATCTGAACATCCCGCCCTAATCGAACGTGGCGGACCTTCATGCCACGGGTAAATTTACCCGAGCAGATCCGAAAGAACGCAATCCTGTCACGATGAGCCGGGTCCATATTTGCCTGAATCTTGAAGGTAAATCCGCTGAAAGGCTCTTCATAAGGAGAAACCGCACGGGTGGTCGCTTCACGTGGCAACGGATGCGGAGCATACTGAACAAAAGCATCCAGCAACTGCTGCACTCCAAAGGTATTGATGGCGCTGCCGAAGAATACCGGGGTCTGACGCCCGGCCAGATACGCTGACATATCGAAAGGATGGGCTGCACCCTCCAGAAGTTCGATATCATTTCTCAGTTCATCCACCTGGCTTCCCAGTAATTCATCAAGACGCGGGTCAGCAAGACCGTTGACCGTTATGATCTCTCCGGTGCCGTTATCCGCTTCAGCATCAAAAAAGGTCAGCTCTTTGGTATAAAGATGATAGGTACCTCGAAAACGCTTGCCCATCCCGATCGGCCAGGTAATCGGAGCCGTCTGCATGTGAAGGTTTTTTTCAATATCATCCAGCAGGTCGAATGGTTCCTGCCCTTCCCGGTCTAGCTTGTTCATAAATGTCATAATCGGGGTATGACGAAGACGACAGACTTCCAACAGTTTCCTGGTTTGACTTTCAACACCTTTGACGGAATCGATGACCATCAAAACTGAGTCTACTGCGGTCAATACGCGGTAGGTATCTTCAGAAAAATCGTTATGTCCCGGAGTATCCAGCAAATTGATCTCGCACTGTTCGTACGAGAACTTCATGACCGAAGAGGTAACAGAAATACCACGCTGTTTTTCCAGCTCCATCCAGTCGGACGTGGCGTGACGGGCGCTTTTTCGGGCACGGACTTCACCGGCCTGCTGGATCGCCCCCCCGAAAAGAAGCAGCTTTTCGGTGATGGTGGTCTTGCCTGCATCAGGGTGGCTAATGATTGCAAACGTACGACGTTTTTCTACTTCGTTCTGATTAAACAGTTCCACGGAAATAAACTCCTTATCGGCAATCGAAAGGCGGGGCAAGCCCGCCTGAAGTGACAACAACTATCTGAAGCAAAAGCAACTACCGGAACACCAAGCGGTCAAGACACCATCTGCCGCCACCAGCGATCACCAGGAACAGGGCCATCCCGAGCAGAGCAACATTGTATTCAATGCCATGACCGTGGCCGGCAGAGCAGGTCATGTTCAGAAAAAAACCATTCGCCCAGTGAATTTTGTATATGGACACCAGCATGACTGCAGAGATGCCCGCTGCTGAGAGACGGGTCATGAAACCGGTCAGGATGCCAAAACCGCCGCCAAATTCGGCGATGATCGCCAATAACGTGAATATGGGTGGAATCCCCATTTTTTCTTCAAAGGTTCTGAATGTGCTGGTCAACCCCTGCCCGCCAAAAAGGCCCAGCAGTTTCTGAGAACCATGAGCCATAAATATCAACCCGAGCGGAATACGAAGCATCAAGGGGGCTATCAACTCCGTAGCATCAAAACTTCCCTTAGCCATGGATAACCTCTCCGATCTTTGTTAACAACCTGATTTTATCGTTTCTCTTAACTATATACATCAGCTTATAAGCATTTAGGATCGTACCCGACAGCGGGTCACATCAAGCCGATACCGGAATCAGGTAGAAGACAATCAAGGGAATTATCTCACCGGTAGCGAGATCAAGCCTACCAAGGAGAAAAAGGGAGATAGAACAATAAATTGTCGTCATCGCCGGAGAGTGCGGCGATACTATTTGTATGATTCTATTATGGAGAGGTCTGACTATTAGACGACCCGTCGATCGGGTGAAATAATCTCAGAAAACAAGCAGACCAATATCAGTAACCGTTACCAACCAAACCAGAATCACCGGCATATTATCGTAATCGCCGGGCAACACACATAACATCATATGGTTTGCCTCTGTAGTCTTTAAGGTAGGTATAATCCATCCCGACTGCAGTGCAGGCATTAATCTTGGCTTTCAATTCCTCTTCACTAACCTTGGTGCAGCCTGCCAGCAGAACAAGTGAAAACAGGAGCGCAATTCTCATCATTTCCCTCAAATATTCTAATTAGATTCAAGCGCCGATAAATGAGCATGAGGGGCTGCATGGGGGATGAGGGAAACTCGTTTTATGACGCGGCAAACCCCGCAGGAAGCAGCCGGAACTTCAAAAGCAGTAATTACTTAAAATGGTGGGCGGCACGGGATTCGAACCCGCGACCCCAGGCTTCGGAGGCCTGTACTCTATCCAGCTGAGCTAACCGCCCGTACACCAAACAGCAAAACTTCTTAGGTCGAAAATGATTACACTATTTAGCCACTCAACTCAAGCCAAAAATCTGTCATTTTGCTGTTTGCTCTGTTATGATGGCAATTCTTATGGGGGAGTACATGAAGCGAACAGCATTGCTAATACTCTGCATGGTCCTGATGCCGACATTTGCCCTGGCTGCCAATTTTTCCTTCAAACATATTCGAGGCGGCGTTTATGCAGCAATTGCCGAGCCGGGTGGAAAAGCTGCCAGCAACTCGCTTATTGTTGTTACAAGTTATCAAGTCATTGTCGCAGGCGCACACTTTGTCCCTGAAACTACCAAAGAACTGCTCGATTTTGTCAAAACAGTCACACCTATCCCGGTCCGCTACATTATTCTGACGCATCATCACCGCGGCTTTAACCATGTGGACTTTGACCTGCCGGCTAATGTGGAAATCATATCTTCCGGGCAGACATGGCAAGCCCTCAAAAGCGAATTCCGCCAGATCAAAAACCAGGTCACCTTTTTCGACCGTAGCTTGACCATGAAGCGGGGCTCAACAACCCTTGTTCTCAATGCCACCGAGCATGCCCACAGCGAAGGTGACATGTTTGTGATTCTCCCTGAAGAGGGTATTTTATTCACCTCTGATCTCGTATTTAACAACGTGGCAGGATACATGGGAGATGCCACGTTCCAGGACTGGGCAGGCATGCTGGAAATACTGGCCAGCATTGACATCCGTTCCGTCGTACCCGGTCTGGGAGACGTTACGACAACAGACGGCATCCTCCAGTTCCAGACATTCTTCCGTGCTTTTACAACGGAAGTCCTTCGGCTCACCGCCAAAGGGTTTGAGGTTGAAGCCGCCAAGCGGCAATTTTCTCTCCCGCAGTATGAGAAACTGCCGGGGTTTCGAGCTTTCTTTGATGTTAATTTCCGACGCGCATTTCATGAACTGAAGGCCCTTCGCTGATGCCGAACACAATCCGGGTCATAGGATTAACAGGTGGAATCGCCACCGGCAAAAGTACCGTCGCGCGTTTTTTCACTGACCGGGGCATTCCGGTTATCGATGCCGATCAGCTTGCGCGCGATGCTGTTCAACCGGGGAGCCCCGCACTGAAGCAAATAGTAGCCACCTTTGGGCGGGAGATACTGACCAGTGACGGTGCACTTGATCGAAAACGCCTCGGTTCGTTGATTTTTTCAGACTCTGATAAGCGCAGCCAACTGGAAAGAATTCTCCACCCTGCAATACGTAAACTTGCCGAAGCGCGGATCCGTCAAGCGGCTGCCGCCGGCCATAAACGGTTGATCTACATGGCGCCACTTCTTATCGAAGCCGGGGCAACCGACAGGGTTGATGACATCTGGGTCGTAACGGTTCGTCCCGAAGTTCAGCTGGAACGGGTCATGCAGCGTGACTGCATAAGCCTCAAACAGGCTCTACAGATAATCGGCAGCCAGATGCCGCTTGCAGACAAAGAGCACTGCGGAAGTGTGGTCATTGACAACAGCGGTACCGAAGCAGAAACAATAAGCGCTTTAGAAGCGATATGGGCACAAGAAACAGGGAGCAATCGCAATGACTAAGGCTAAGCATATTTTACGTCCTGGCAAACGTCAGGCCGGACAGCAGAAAAAGGGACGGGAAGCGGCTACGGCATTTCCGGCAAAAATGGCCGTAACAGCGGCGCCTGCTGCTCAAACAGACCCGAAGCGCCCTTTGAACTGTTTTGCCGCAGTGCCGCGCGGCGCTGAAGAACTGGCCGCTGCCGAACTGGCTTCGCTCGGCATCAACGGAGCAAAACCGGGTAAAGGCGGCGTATCGTTTTGCTCTGATCGCGCAGGGTTATACCGGGCTAACCTCTGGTTACGTACGGCAAGCCGGGTCTTGGTCCAGTTGGCACTCTTTCCCTGTTCAAGCCCGGATGAACTGTATGCCGGAGTATATGCGATAGCCTGGCAAGAATTAATTACTCCGGACATGACACTCGCGGTTGACTGCTCGTTGCGAGATTCGGCCCTGACCCATTCCGGTTTTGTCGCGTTGAAGACCAAGGACGCTGTGGTAGACCGCATTCGAGAATCGTGCGGCAGCCGCCCGAATGTTGACACGACCTCACCGGATGTACGAATCAATGTACATCTTCACAAAAACATCTGCACTCTCAGCCTTGACAGTTCCGGCGATTCACTTGACCGGCGTGGCTATCGCCTGGAACGAAACGAAGCTCCTCTGCGCGAAACGCTGGCCGCAGCGGTCGTCGCTCTGACCGGCTGGGATGGTTCCATACCGCTGGCAGACCCTATGTGCGGATCCGGCACCATTCCGGTCGAAGCGGCTCTTCTGGCCGCACATATCCCTCCCGGCCTGCAGCGTCGGTTCGGCTTTGAGCGCTGGCGTGACTTCGATAATGAACTCTGGACCGGCATCTGTTCGGAAGCCGAAAAAGGTATCCGCAAACTGCCGGTCGGCCTGATAACCGGTTACGACCTTGACAGCAAAGCTCTGCTACTGGCCGGAAGGAACACTGCCAATGCAGGATTGACCGGTCAGATCCATTATTTCCATGCAGCATTGCAGGAGTTCCAGCCGGAGGGTGACAAAGGTGTCGTCATCATTAACCCTCCCTACGGCATTCGCCTGGGCGAAGAAAATGACCTGCGCGAACTGTACTGCCAAATCGGCGACATCATGAAAAAACGCTGTCGCGGCTGGACCGGGTATGTTCTGACCGGCAACCTTGAACTGGCAAAATATATCGGCCTTAAGGCATCCAGGCGTTTCGTCCTGTATAACGGAGCAATTGAGTGCAGATTATTGAAGTATGATCTGTACTGATTCCTGAAACGTGAGGAGTGAAGAGCAAAGGGTATCTCCTCACCTTTCATCTAAATGGTTACATAAAAGGGACAATAATGACAATTCGATGGTATCCGGGACATATGGGCAAGGCGCAGGAAAAGATGGCCGAGGCGATCCGCAAGATCGATGTGATCATCGAGGTACTTGACGCACGGCTTCCCTTATCCAGCTCTAATCACCAACTGGATGAGATGCGCCGCAACAAGCCCTGCATCAAGGTATTGAACAAACATGACCTGGCCGACCCTGCCGTTACGAAAGCCTGGGTAAGGCACTATGAACGCGAAGCAAACGTTTGTGCCATTCCTCTGTCGGCCAGACTTCATGCTGACACAAAGCAACTGATCAAGCTCTGCCAAAAAACGGTGCCACACCGGGGACGTCCCGGGTGGCCGCTACGAGTCATGGTGTTCGGCATCCCCAACACCGGCAAATCGACCCTGATAAACACACTGGCGGGAAAGAGTATTGCAAAAGTCGGTGACAAGCCGGCAATCACCACCTGTGGACAACAGATCGACCTCAAAAATGGCATTGTTCTGACCGACACCCCCGGTATCCTCTGGCCGAACATGGATGATCAAAACGTCGCCTATCGGCTTGCTGCCAGCGGAGCAATAGGTGCAAGCGCACTCGACTACACCTGCGTCGGACTTTTTGCGGTCGAATACATGATGACCAGATACCCGGAGCTTCTGAAAGTACGCTATAAGCAGACCGAACTGCCTGAAACACCCACGGAGATGATTGAATTAATCGGACGACGGCTGGGCTGCCTGATAGCGGGGGGAGAGATTGACGTACACAGGGCCGCTGAAGCATTCCTGCGCGAACTGCGGGCTGGTAAAATAGGGAGAATCAGCCTTGAAGAACCGATGCCGGCAGTTTCTGCTGTCGCCCCTGATGAAGAGGCGACAGCAGCAGAGATTACTGTTTGAATTTGTGGCAGAACAGGCAGCGGTTCTTGGCGGGGTGGTTCGGAGGAAACGGCACCCCCTTCTCTTTATGACACGGCTCACAAAACACCTCAGCGCCCTTTTTGTCCGGCTTGAAAAAAGCACGTTTAAAAAGCGAGGCATCGGGACCGGGGGCATTTCGGAACGCAGTTTCGTAGGCAATTTTATGCATCTGGTTGTTGGGAATCGGAGTCGTCTTTTCTTTACCTGAAATAGCGACAAAGATCCCCAGTACGACAACAATTACTCCTATAAACAGCCAATCACGTTTTTCAATTTTCATCTCGTAAATTCCTTACACGTATCAGTCAGATTTAATAAGCGAAAAATAGATAACCACACCGCCAACCAACAGTCCACCACCTATGAAGGGGAGCATTGACGTTACCGACAGGTCATCCCCCGGGGCCGGCATGGTATAGCGCATGATCACGGCAATACAAAAAAGCGAAAAAAGAGACAACAAGACAGGCTTTGAACGCTTTACAACACCGAAAAAAAAGATGGCAACAATCACAATAAGCACAACTGGATGTGAAAACACATCATTGACGCTCAAATGTTTCATGGATTCAATCAGGTTTGCCGTTTCAAACGGACGAAGGGTTTCGGCGGTTTTTTCGACTAACTTCTGCTTATCCATACCCCACCCCTCTGAAAGTCGCCCGATTTAGTCCTGAATACTAAATGAGTTTACATGCCTTAGGCAAGAAAATAAATGAGCCCGCCTTTTCAGCGGGCTCATTGACTATTAACTGATAAAATCCATCACCTTGTCTAAAAATCCCTTTTTCATGGGATGCACATCTTCGCCGCTGATTCGGGCAAACTCCTCAAGCAATTCTTTCTGCTTCTTGTTCAGATTTGTAGGAGTCTCAATCCGGATGACAACCAGCTGGTCACCACGGCCATACCCCTGGAGAGAGGGGATACCTTTCCCTTTCAATCGATAGATTTTACCCGACTGCGTGCCGTCAGGTATTTTCATGGCAACTTTACCGTCGAGCGTGGGAACTTCCAGCTCACACCCGAGTGAAGCCTGGATAAAGCTTATTGGGACTTCACAGATGACATTATTCTCTTCCCGCTGAAAAATGGCATGTTCCTTGACGTTGATCGCAACGTACAGATCACCGTTCGGACCACCCTTGCCAAGGCCCCCCTCACCGGTTACTTTAAGCCGTGACCCAGTTTCAACACCGCCGGGGATCTTGACGGAAAGAGTCTTCGTATCCTTCGTGCTCCCCTTGCCGCGACAGTCGGGGCAAGGATCTTCAACTACTTTACCTTCGCCGTTACACTGGCCGCAGGTTTTGCTGACACTGAAGAATCCCTGTTGGTAGCGGACCTGCCCGGCGCCACGGCAGGTCGGGCATACTTTGGGATCGGTACCCGGCTTTGAACCGGAGCCATTACACGTGGCACAGCGTCTGGCAAACGGAACTTCAATCTTCTTCTCGACGCCGAAAGCCGCCTCTTCAAAACTGATCTCCATATTGTAGAGCAGGTCATCGCCACGTCTTCCCTGAGCACGGCCTCTACCGCCACCACCACCGCCGAAGATATCGCCGAAGATATCACCAAAGATATCGCCAAACGGGGTACCAGCGCCAAAACCGCCAAAACCTCCCCCTGAAAAACCGCCCCCTCCGGAGACACCGGCATGCCCGAACTGATCATATTGGGCGCGTTTCTGCGGGTCGGAAAGAATTTCATATGCCTCAGAGGCTTCCTTGAAGCTCTCTTCCGAGGCCTTGTCGCCCGGATTTTTGTCCGGGTGGAACTGGATCGCTACCTTCCGGAAGGCTTTTTTTATCTCTGTTTCCGAGGCGTTGCGATGAACGCCAAGCACCTCGTAATAATCACGTTTTTCGCCGATGGCCACAGTAAGTTCCTTTATCTTGAAATGCGTGTAGGGGCGGGTTTAAAACCCGCCCCTACGGAGCTGACCCGGTACCAAAACCCGGACTATTTTTTCTCTTCTTTTACCTCTTCGAAATCGGCATCAACAACCTTGTCATCTTTCGGTTTTGCCGAACCGGCCTGTTCAGCACCCGCGGCAGACTCGCCTTCCGCGCCATCTTTCTTGGCGTACATGGCCTCCGCCAGCTTGTGAGATGCCTGGGCAAGCTCGTCAGTACCCTTCTTGATAGCCTCGGCGTCTTCGCCTTCCATCAGTTTCTTCAGTTCAGCAAGTTTATTTTCGATATTCCCTTTTTCAACGGCATCGATCTTGTCGCCAAACTCCTTAAGCGACTTCTCGGTGCTGTAGACCATGCTGTCAGCGTGATTGCGAGCTTCAATCGCTTCACGTTTCTTCTTGTCTTCGTCAGCATGAGCTTCAGCGTCACGCACCATTTTGTCGATCTCGTCCTTGGAAAGTCCGGAAGAAGCGGTGATGCTGATTGACTGTTCCTTGCCGGTACCGAGGTCCTTGGCGGAAACGTGCACAATACCGTTGGCATCGATATCGAACGTCACTTCAATCTGCGGCAGGCCGCGCGGTGCCGAAGGAATACCTGTAAGTTCAAAATTGCCGAGCGTTTTGTTGTCGCGGGCCATTTCGCGCTCGCCCTGCAGAACGTGGATGGAAACAGCCGGCTGGTTATCGGCGGCTGTTGAAAAAACCTGGCTTTTGCGGCACGGAATCGTCGTATTTTTCTCAATCAGCCGCGTCATGACGCTGCCCAGCGTTTCAATACCAAGTGAAAGCGGGGTTACGTCCAGCAACAGAACGTCTTTAACATCGCCCCTCAGAACACCACCCTGGATACCGGCGCCGATAGCAACGACTTCATCCGGGTTAACGCCTTTGTTCGGCACCTTGCCGAAAATGTCTTCGACGCATTTCTGAACAGCAGGCATACGGCTCATACCACCGACCAGGATAACTTCGTCGATCTGGCTGGCGGTCAAACCGGCGTCTTTCAGCGCGGTGCGGCACGGCCCTTCCAGCTTGGCCAGCAAAGGAGCACAGATAGACTCCAGCTTGGCACGGGAAAGCTTCAGCGTCAGATGTTTCGGCCCGGTAGCGTCGGCAGTGATAAACGGAAGGTTGATATCGGTTTCAACTGAGCTGGAAAGTTCGCATTTGGCCTTTTCCGCAGCTTCTTTCAGACGCTGGAGAGCCATCTTATCGCCGCGCAGGTCAATGCCCTGATCTTTTTTGAACTCATCGGCAATCCAGTCAATAATCAGCTGGTCAAAGTCCTCGCCACCCAGAAACGTATCTCCGTTGGTTGATTTAACTTCGAATACGCCGTCCCCCAATTCAAGAATGGAAACGTCGAACGTTCCACCGCCGAGGTCGAATACGGCAATTTTTTCATCCTTTTTCTTGTCCAGACCGTATGCAAGTGCGGCAGCAGTCGGCTCGTTGATGATACGAAGGACGTTCAGACCGGCGATCTTGCCGGCATCCTTGGTTGCCTGACGCTGGGAATCGTCAAAGTAGGCCGGCACCGTAATGACAGCATCCGTGACGGTGGCTCCCAGATAGTCTTCAGCAGTCTTTTTCATTTTTTGCAGAATCATTGCCGAAATTTCCGGTGCGGAATAACGCTTGTCGCGCACTTCCACCCAGGCATCGCCGTTATCAGCCTTGACTATCTTGAACGGGGAAATGGCAATATCCTTCCTTACCGCTTCTGTATCAAACTTGCGGCCGATCAGGCGCTTGATGGAATAGAGGGTGTTTTCAGGATTGGTGACCGCCTGACGCTTTGCCTGTTGTCCAACCAGACGTTCTCCGCTATCTGATATTGCGACCATCGAAGGGGTCGTACGACCACCTTCGGAGTTGGCAATAACGACCGGCTCACCACCCTCCATGATTGAAACACAAGAGTTGGTTGTTCCCAGGTCGATTCCGATTACTTTACTCATGACGTGTAGTCCTCCTTTTTAAATGCTCTGACTGAAAGATATTCATCGTGTTTGGAAAAAACAAGGTCTCAGGAAAAAATTATTTTGGAGAGGTTGCCACCGTCACCATGGAGGGGCGCAACAGGCGATCTTTCAGCATATACCCCTTCTGGTATTCTTCAACAACCGTATTGGGTTCATACTGATCGGTCGGCACCTGCGCCATGGCCTGATGAAAGGCCGAGTCAAAGGGGGTTCCCACAGCCTCGATCGGAGTGACGTTAAACTTTTTGAGCGCTGCCAGCAGCATGGAGTGCGTCATGCGGATACCCTCGACAATGGCGCCATGGCTCTCCTCGGAAGCATGAACAAGAGCACGCTCAAGGTTATCGATGACCGGCAGGATTTCCTCCAGCAGCGATTTATTGCCGTAGTTCAACAACTCTTCTTTCTCGCGCCCTACCCGCTTGCGATAATTCTCCAGATCAGCCCGCTCACGGAGAAAACGATCCCAATTTTCCTTGGCTTCCTTTTCCTTGGCTGCCAACTGTTCTTCAAGAGACTGGACACCTTCCGGGAGAGTGATTTCAGAAGCGGCTTCCTCATCAAAAACAGCGTCGGGCGGCGTAGTTTCTACGATTTCATGTTCTTTTGAGTTCATATTGTATGTCCTTTATGCAAATTTAGACTTCGCTCAGCAGCCTGCTGACCATCCGGGCTGTGTAATCAACTATCGGAATAACACTCGAATACCCCATGCGGGTCGGTCCGATCACCCCCAGCATACCTACCGTGTTGCTGCTGGTAACAAACCGGGAGGTAATCAGACTGATCCCGGCGGACTGGCTCAGAGACGTTTCCGACCCGATATAGATCTGCACGCCCTCAGCTGTCATACAGCGCGACAAGAGCTGAACAAGCAGTCCCTTCTGTTCAAACGCCTGGTATATTTCTTTCATGCGACCTGCATCACTGAATTCCGGCTGGTCGAGAATTCGCGCCTGCCCTTCTACAAAAATCTCATCCCCTTCAGCCCGCACCGCCTGTTCACTGATTTTAAGAGCCCGGGCCAGAAGCTGGTCGTACCGGGCTTTCTCCGATGACATTTCCTCTAATATCATCTCTCTGACCTGGCTGATGGTCACCCCCTGCATTCTGTCATTAAGGAAATTCCCCATCCTGACAAGCTCTTCCGGGGCATAATCATCATCAGTCTCGATCAAACGATTCTGGACGGCTCCATGACTGGAAACAAGGATGGCCAAAATTTTGCGCTGGCCGATACGGATAAACTCGATATGGCGGAAAACGTCAGCGGTAAAGCTGGGGGCCACTACGATCCCCATATAGTTTGACAACTGCGACAGTGTCCGGCTGGTTTCCTTCAAAATTCCTGACAGGCCGGAACCTGCCTGGCGGCAGTGGCTTATAATCTGGCGCTTTTCATCGCGGCTTACCTGGCGCAGCGCAATCAGCGAGTCAACATAGAAGCGATAGGCCTTTTCCGTCGGAATCCTCCCTGCCGAGGTGTGAGGCGACGTCAAGAGCCCCATTTCCTCCAGATTGGCCATAACATTGCGCACCGTGGCCGATGAGAGTGTCAGGGCGTGACGACGCGCCACGGCACTGCTGCCAACCGGTTCGGCAGTAGCAATATAATCTTCGACAATTGCTTCCAGTATCTGTCTGCTACGGACAGAAAGCTCAATGTCCATGCTGTCACCCCAAAAAAAATAGCACTCGTCACTGTTGAGTGCTAACAGGGTAAAGGTAATAAGCACCCCTGTTTTTGTCAAGGGGATTTCAGGTTAATTTGTCCGGCAGGCAACGGCGGATAAATGAGCTCGGTGGTAGAGAAAAACAGACTCGATGAAGCGTTCCCTGATTTCAGGATTATTAAGGCGCTCGGCTTCTTCAAGCGGCATCAGCGGAAAACGGCGGCGAATCTCACGGGCAAACAAACCCGCTGTAGCCACCACAGAATCAGCGCCGGTGTAGAGAGGTACTGCTGAAATGCCGCAACTGGGGGAGCGCTCCTTAAAGACAAATCCGCACAAATCCATTTTTCCAAATTCTCCGAGCTTTGCAGCGCAATAGTCCAGCATCTGCCCGGTCCGGTCAATCCGGGTCTGAACAGTCATCAAACGCGGAGCATCTTGCTCTCCCTCAAGCCGCATCGCTTCCCGGGGAGTCGGCAAACCGCACCCTACCTCGGGACAGATCGGCACAAGGGCAAAAAACTTCGCTATGACCCCGGTGATGCAAAGGTCAAGTTTGTGCTCGCCATCGTAACGAACATACTCCCCCAGCAGACAAGCACTGACACCTATTCTGACCGGTCCAGTCACAGGTTATTCTCCATGCCGTGCGCATACAAAATCGGCAATTATATGGGCGATTCCGCCGGGTGAGACATGGTTATTGTTGAACAACATGTGGTAGAGCGCCGGATCATGGTCATCCCTGTCAAGAAAATCCCTGGTAAAATTATCGCGCAGTTTCTGCTGCCGATGCATCAGCTTCTCGGCGGCCTCCGGTGCCAAAGACAAACGGCGGGCAAGGGAAGCAACTTTAAAGGATTCGGAGCCATATATCCTGAAATGAAAGGAATGTTCGATGTGCCGGGTGATGATAGCTCCCCCCAGTTCGACAATGATGACGTTGCCCTGCTCCGCCAGTGCCACAACATGGCGTGAGAGTAGCCGGAAGTAATCCTGTTCACTTTTCCAGTTCGGCGAGAAGGTGGCCAGAACATCATTAAGTGTCCGGTTATTCTCTCCCAGCGTGCGCAGGATTTCTTCCGAAATATTATTCCTCCGGGCAACTTCTTCCAGAACAGCTTTATCTATCAGCACCCATTCATCACCGGTCCTCTGCATCATCAATTCACGCAACAACTCGGCAACAGGATACCCCTCGCAGCCGAATTCCCGTGAGAGTGTAAGACACGGACGCGGTTTCGACTTTCGGTGCTGTAATGCCGCCTTCTCCTTCTGCCTGCGATTATACTCTTCAAGTGAGCCGATTCTCAGATCCACTGAGGGAATAAATAAATTTTCCGGCATAGTTTTTCCTCCCTGCATTGCGATATTTATTTATACCAATAAGCACTATTTGCCACCAAGGGTAACATAATAACAAGCAAACTGTCCAAAACCAGAGGTTGTTTGTACGGCTTTAACTGGTACACTTTTCACTGCAGGGATCAAACATAACGATTACCAGCCCGTAGGCTTGATTTTTGCTGCCTTTCAGCAAGACATTCAAAGGGCCGGTAGTGAGACGGAATCCACGTACGTTAAACCGTCAACAAACACCTTACCACTCCGTTCAAACCGGGTCCCAGAAGAGTTCCGGGGCATCACCACGAGACGCGTCATTTCACTGAAACAGGTGCCTCAATTAACTGTATACGCAACGTTACGAAAGGATAAGGAGTACTGACATGTCACTATTCACCTGGAAACCGGAATATTCTGTTCGCGACGTAGAGCTGGATATCCACCACCAGAAACTGTTCGCCATTCTTAACTCGGTGTACGAAAATGTTATGAACTCTCGGGAGGTTGACCACATCATCCCGAAGATCGACGAGCTATCGGCATACACCTGCTATCATTTTTCAGCTGAAGAGCAACACATGCTGGAAGCCGGTTTTCCCGGACTCAACGAGCACATTGCAAAGCACCGGGAATTTACCAACTCGATTGAAGCACTTCGCGCGAGCTACCACGACAACGACCTGGAGGTTTCCCGTGACCTGATCATTGTGCTCGGTGAATGGCTGCTGAACCATGTCATCAAGGAAGACCGCAAATATTCGGAAGTGCCTCAATAAACAATCTGCCGAGGCTCCATACACAGTCAACCTGCCAGAGCACACTCACCAGGCTTTTATTGCCCTGCGAGCGCATGTCCCCGCCCTCATTTTACCTGCCAAATGTTACCTTGACCAGACCTGAACAGTCCGCTATGTTTAGCAAAATTCAAATTTCAAGCCAATTTCGGAGAAGAGTTTGGCACCTGTTGCTGAAATATGAGCATAATCCGCTTTCCTCAAAACATCTGGTGGCGTCTGACCACTCTTATTGTCTTGTTGCTGCTGCCGCTATCCGCATTCGGCAACGTCAAGGAGCGATCGCACCCCTCTCCTCATAACAATTCGGAAGTAACTGCCGCAATGGAGCTACAGAGCCCGGCCTTTGACATTAAGCGCTTCATTGATGCCCCTTCTACAACACAACCATATATAAGATCGGTATACGGAAGAATGGCGGTTGGTTTGCTGCTGGCACTCATTCCAACCTTTATTGCGCTCAGATTTGTCAGGCTGTCAAAAGCGTTAAAAAGAACCATTATCGAGAGCAAACAGGCAAATGATGCCTTGCGGGAAAGCGAAGCGCTCTACAGGTCCATCCTTCAGTCATCCCCCGATGGAATTACCGTCACCGACATGGAGGGGCGGATTCGTAAGATGTCAACCGCCGTTCTGACGATGTTTGGATACGAACGGGAGGAGAGTGCGCTCGGCAGGCCGCTCACAGACTTTATTGTCCCGGAGGACCATGAACGGGCCATTGCCAACATCGGGCTCATGTTTCAAGGGGAGTATCCCGGCCCGGGAGTATACCGCGCCATACGTGCCGATGGCAGCGAGTTCGATTATGAGGTGAATGGCGAATTCATCCCTGGCCCGAACGGACAACCATCCAGGATGGTATTTATCGGTCGCGATGTCACCGAACGTACAAAAGCAAAAAAGGTGCTGGAAGAATCAAACCGCCTGCTGGAAGCTTTAAGCGGCACCGACGCTCTGACCGGACTTGCCAACCGAAGACGCTTCGATGCAATACTTGCGCAGGAACATGCACGCCATGCACGTTCAGGAGCCGAACTGTCGCTGATTCTGTTGGATATCGACCACTTCAAGGCATTTAATGATACGTATGGTCATGTGGCAGGAGACGACTGCCTGAGAAAAATTGCCCAGGCAATAACCGGGTGCGCCATTCGTGCTGCCGACCTTCCCGCCCGGTATGGGGGCGAGGAATTTGCCTGCATCCTGCCGGAAACTGATCTGAGTGGTGCCGCTTCCATCGCGGAAAAAATCCGGCTGGCCATAATAGCGCTGGCAATTCCCCACGAATCGTCCCCAACATTCGATTATGTCACTGCCAGCATAGGCGTTGTAACCATTTCGTGTGCAGCGGCTCAATCGGAATCCGACATCATTGTTCTAGCCGACACCATGCTCTACAAGGCCAAGTCAAATGGACGCAACCGTATGGAAATTGATGCTTCATTCAATGATATAAAACGTCTCACTAGTGGCGAACAAAACAATCCGATTCAACTGGCCTGGAAAGACACCTTCTGTTCAGGAAACCTTCTTATCGACAGCCAGCATCAGACCCTCTTCACCACAGCCAATGAATTACTGGATGCCATTCTTTCGGACCTCCCGACCTCTGAAATTTCAGCGCGTGTGTCGTTGCTGCTTGATGACATTGCCCTGCATTTCCACGATGAAGAGGACATCCTTGAATCACTCCGGTTTTCCGCGTTGGCACAACATAAACAGGAACACGAACGTCTGCTTGACGAAGGACGGAATTTGGCGCAGGCCCTGAATCAGGGAGTATCGGCCATAGGCAATATTTTCAAGTTCCTCGTTTACGAAGTCGTCCTCCAGCATATGCTCAGCATGGATCGGGAATTTTTCCCCTGCATCAATGCTGCTAAAGCACCCCGTAATTGTGAGTAAGGAATAACGCAGCTATGATCGAAAACCTTCACAAATGGCTCCTTATCAGACTGGTACTGCTCTGGATAATTCTTTCCCTGGCAATTGGCACTCTGGTTCATTTTCTCGGCAATGTACGACTGGACAACCATGTCGTAAGCATGGCCAAAGCAGAAACAGCCTCATACACGAACGCCATTATTTCCTACTTGAAGTCACCCTCGGAGCAGGCGCTTGACGAACTAAATCTCAGGATTCAGGATGAGATCGAGCAGGACAACCTGATAGCAATCGAATTCTACGACGCCAACTCCAGAAAAGTTTCCGAAGCGATCAAACCCTCCGCCCGGGAGATTGAAACTAGGCTTCCCCGGCACGGCAGCGAGTTTGCCGAAGAAAGCGGCATCATTTGCAAAAAAGTGATGCTGGCTGACGACACCTACCTGAGGGTATTTATCCCCATTATCAACGGCGGGGGGAACAAGCTCGGCTATATCGAAGGGATCTATCACGCTCCGGGCGATATCATCGCACAGATCAAACAACAGACCTTCTTGTCGCTCATACTGGTCATACTGGTCATTTTCGCAACCAGCCTGGCACTGTATCCACTTATCATCAGTCTCAACAGAAGGCTCATCGACTACTCTCAAAATCTTGCCCTGACCAACATCGGCATGCTGAAGGTGCTGGGCAGTGCCATCGCCAAACGCGATAGTGATACCAACATTCACAATTACCGGGTTACCCTCTACTCTGTGCGGATCGGCGAAAAGCTGGAACTTTCCAACAGCGCCATGCAGGGACTTATCAAGGGAGCTTTTCTGCATGATCTGGGTAAAATTGCCATCAGTGACGCGATTCTGCATAAAGCGGGAAAGCTGACCGGCGAAGAATTTGAGACCATGAAAAGTCATGTGCACCACGGTGAAGATATAATTCATGGCTATGACTGGCTGAAAGACGCGCGGGACGTTGTCCGTTGCCACCACGAAAAATTTGACGGCAGCGGGTATCCGAAAGGGCTGACAGGGGGAGACATTCCACAGTGTGCCCGTATATTCGCGCTTGCTGATGTGTTTGATGCCCTGACCTCAAAGCGGCCCTACAAGGAACCATTCAGTTTTGACGTTTCCGTAAGCATCCTGAAAGAATCCATGGGAAGCCACTTCGATCCGGGCATTACTCACCTGTTTCTCGACCATGCCTCGGAACTGTATGCGGAGATCGGCAACGATGACGAAACTCTTCTGCACGGCAAACTGGAAATCTGTATCGGAAAATATTTCACGTAGAAGACAGGTATATACTCTGCGTCACAGAGCGAAACGAAAAAGGGGCCGACACTTTATGATAAGCATCGGCCCCGCAACGAACTTCAGAACGAAAACCACCTATTTGCAGTTATGCACCAACTGGTCAAGAATGCCCATCAACTTCTCCGAATTTGACACCATCTCGTCACACAACTCCTTAGCCTTCTGTTTATTACCACCGTTAAAGGCGGCAATCGCCTGTTTGCCCAGCTCATGTACCTTGGCATGCGGAGCGTCAATTTCACGGAAATGGCTGGTATGGCCGCAGCTTGTTTGTCCTTTGGACTGATACCACTTGCCGAAGGCACAGGTCAGGTGGGTCGGTAGTTTATCGGCGTCGATTGTCGCCACCCCGTCCAGATGGGACTTGATTTTACCAACAAAAATCATGTGGGCGCTCTTGGCTTTTGCAATAGCCAGCGGCACATCCTCATTCATCTTGAATCGGGCAAAACAGGCCATCATCTCCTCAACATGATTATTCATCCGGCTGGTTGCTGTCGCCGAGGTGTGGGCCTCCTGAGCGGTTGACTGAAGTATGGCGGTGATCTGCAGCATATTGCCGGAGATCTCCGCAGTAGTGGCGGTCTGTTCTTCAGCAGCGGTAGCAATCTGACTGACCTGCATGGCCACATTATTTACCTGATCAAGAATATCCCGAAGCGCCTCACCGGATTTGGCTGCTTCGATGGTGCCGTTTTCTACCTGTTCTACCCCCTGCTCCATCGCAGCGACAGCGCTTTTGGTCTCGACCTGAATATTTTTAATCATCTCGCCGATTTCACGGGTGGCACGGGTAGTACGCTCGGCCAGAGCCCTGACTTCATCAGCAACAACGGCAAAGCCGCGCCCCTGTTCGCCGGCCCGGGCTGCCTCAATGGCGGCATTCAAGGCCAGCAGATTGGTCTGATCGGCAATGTCTTCGATGGTACCGATAATATCCCCGATCTGATCGCTCCGCTCCCCCAGACTCTCGACTGTCCGGGCCGATTGCTGGACGTTTTCAGCAATCCTGCTCATGATGGCAACAGTTGCATCAACGACTGCGGCGCCATTACGGGCTGAATCGGAAGCCCGCTGCGCCCCGTCGGAAGCCATTTGGCAGTTCTGGGCAATATCGCTGGATGTCGCTGACATCTCTTCTCCGGCGGTTGCCACGCCGGTAGCCTGTCCTGCCCCTTCCTCAACTCCGGCAGCGATCCGCTCAGCACCGGCGTGCAATCCGTGGGCAAAGACAGCCGAATTGGCGGCTATTCCGGAGATCTCGCTGATAACCCCCCCCAGTTTATCGCTCATTCCTCCCAAAGCCACCGCAAGCTGGCCGACTTCATCCGCCGAGTTTACCGCAACTTCGATGGTAAGATCACCGTCTGCAAGCGCCTGGGCAGTCGCAACAAGCTTCTTGAGAGGTATGCAGATACTGCGTGTGATCAAAACGGCTAAGAGTACGGCAAAGAGGATGGCCAGTCCGAAGAGAATGGCTATGGTGCGCTGAGCAGACGTAAAGGCGGAGGACATTTCACCCTTCTGTTCCTTGACGGCTGCTTCACATTTCTCCTGCGCCGCTCGGGCAGCGGCCACCATTTTTTTATCCAGTTCCGCCTGTTCCGGTGTCGCTTCGCCCCCAGCAAGCACGATCTCCGCTAGCCGGCGAAAAGCATCTTCATAGATCGCCGTACCGGCAAGGACATCATCCATCAGTTTTTTGTTATCCGCTTCCTTGAAACTCTCTTTGGTGGCAAGAGCCTGACGCTTCATCTCGGCGGTGGCCTTCAAGGTTTTATCCCGATACTCGGCTTCCTTACGAATGATAAGGTTCTTTTCGTGACGACGTGCTTCCAGAAGATTTTTGACGATCATCTGCACTTCATCCACTCTGCTGCCACGATCCATCACAGCGCACAGGCTCGAATACCCCGTAACACCGACAAGGCCAAGCAGAATAAGCATCAGAATGAAGCCAAGTCCGATCCGCGTTCTAATTTTCCAGTTTTTCCACATATCCCCTCCTTAATTGCAGCCGACACCCATCATTTCAGATCGTTTTAATCCACTGTAATTACTTGTAAAAGCAGCGACCGTCAAGTTTTAATGAGAACAGACGCATCACCACATTGTTCCACATTTACTCCCGCCAACTGACCACCGCTTCTTTTCTCAACGGCACCCTGTGATACTCATATTTTGGGTAACCGATCATCAGCGCTCCGCAGCAGGCGTTACCTTCCGGCAGGGCAAGTAGCTCCTGCAGAACCGGCCACTGGGCCGCGGCCATCATGAAAAAGCCGGCCCAGCAGGCGCCGAGTCCCACCATCGGCGCGGCCAGATCCAGGAAGGTAAGGGCAATGGTGCTGTCCACCTGGGCCAGCGGATACCCTTTGGGAGCATGGGCAACAACAAGTGCCGGCGCCCCCCGCAGGACGGGATCTTTCCCCGCTTCCCACGCCGCAATTGAACGTTCCAAACGATAGGCTTTCGCCAGCGGATGCCCTTCGTTAATCAGATACCGGAGCATATCGATAATTCCCGCAGCCAGAGCGTGAAGCTGCTCCCGCGAATTGACCACCAGCCACTGCACCTGCTGACTGTTGGTCCCGGTCGGGGCATAATGGGCCATATCAATCAACCGTGCCAATTTCTCGCGCTCCACCGTTTTACTGCTGTACACCCGAATCGATCGGCGTGACCGGAACAGTTGCTCCGCCTGTTCACCATCAATCTTCAGTTCCGCCTTGATCGACGGACAATCCTCCGCCTTCATCTCGTCCAGCGAAAGAGCGCCATGGGGACAAACCGCAACGCAATGGCCACAGGAAATACAGAGATCTTCAAGTCCTGCCACCAGATTGGGCACCGAACCGTCTTTCATCTCGATAATACTCATCGGACATACTGCAGTGCAGATGCCGTCATGTTTGCATGCTTTCTGATCCACCATAATGTGACGCATGATTTCTATTCCTCCCGACAGGCTTGACGATCCGCCCTGCAAAATGTTAGGTGCAAGGCAAGGACTAATACAGGATTTTACCACAAATTCAAAACACTTCATTCAGAAGGTACAAACAATATGACCTATAGCGAACTTGAGAATCTCTTGCTCTCCCGCAGGGGGGCTGCCCTTGATTATCCGTTTGGTCCTGATGCCGCAGTATTCAAAGTGGCAGGTAAAATGTTTGCCCTGGTTGCCGGAAGAGATGAACCGCTCAGGATTTCACTCAAATGTGACCCGGCGGAAGCGGATTTTTTCCGCAGCATCTATATCGCCATAAAACCGGGATACCATCTGAACAAGCGGCATTGGAACACCATCACCCTTGACGGTTCCGTTCCTGACAGCCTGCTCCATAAAATGATTGATTCTTCCTATGCCCTGGTGGTCAAAGGGCTAACCAAAGCCGGGCGGGAACAACTGACGAAAAAGGTAAGCAATGCTTAGAAAATTCAGCAACAACGGTTACAAAAAGGTATTGGACGGCATTGAACAAAAGACGCTGGCGTATGGCGACAAGACATTGATGGTGGAGTTCCGCCTGCAACAAGGCGCCGCCCTCCCCCTGCATTCCCACCCCCATGAACAAACCGGTTATCTGGTCACCGGACGGCTCCGGCTGACAGTCGGCGAGGACAGTCATGACGTGCTACCGGGTGACAGTTGGTGCATTGCGGGCAACATGCCTCACTGCGCCGAGTGCCTTGAAGAAGCGGTTGCTATTGAAGTATTTTCGCCGGTCCGGGAAGATTATCTGCCGGATTACCGTCGCTAACTACGCTTCCAACCAGCGGGCACGTATCAATTCAATGTCTCTCCGGACTTCAAAACCTGAGAAACTTTTAGCGAAAGGTGCAACCTATTAAAGGTGCCAGCGGCATTAAATGTCGAGAAAAGTTTGGACTCACTATTCAAGACTTGCAGACGGCATATCAAGTTACAGATCGCCACGCTCCGGGCGATGCCCCCATCTCTTTCCGGAACATTTCGATAAAAGCGCTCAAGCTCTGATAGCCAAGATCAAAGGCGATGCGGGTCACCTGCTGTCCCGCGTCAAGCCTTTTGATCGCTTCCTGCAACTGTAACCGCTTGCGCCAGACAGCAAAGGTCAAGCCGGTTTCGGCGACAAACAGCCGTGACAGCGTCCGTCCGCTGGCCCCGGCAACGACTCCCCACTGTTCAAGATCTCGGCTGTCGCCCGGATCTTTCAGCAGCGCCTCGATCACCCGCATCGCCCGTTCATCCCGTGCCATCGGCAGGTGCAGCGGCGTTTCCGGCGCCTGCCGCAACTCATCCAGCAACACCTGCATCAACCGCCACCCGGCACTGTCCGGCAGATAGCCGTCCCCGATCTCCGCAGCTTTCAAAATCAGCTCCTTGAGCAACGGCGACACCTTCAAAATCGTGCATCGATCCGGAAGCCCCACAATAACGGACGGGTCGATAAACAGGTTGCGCAGGGAGAGTTCACCGGAAAAATATACCTCATGCTCCTGGTTCGGCGGTACCCACACCGTCTGCGAAGGCGGCACCACCCAGATGTCACGGCTGCAGACAACCCGCATCACGCCGCTGATGGCGTAAATCAACTGCCCACGCGGATGGGAATGGTGAGTACACTGCCCGTCCGGCTGTCCATCCACCAGCCGTGAGCTGGCCTGCAAGGCGAGCGGGATAACCGGCCTGTTACGATCCAGACCATCCCCCAACGCTACCGGTGCCAATCTTGTCAGCTTTTCGTTATTCATTGTCGCACTATAGAAAGCACGACACGAAATGACAAGGTATAATTCTGTCAGCTTACTCGCAAAGGAGACACTGATATGCCCTCAAGCGCAGACTTCAACTCGCTCATGTCCATCACCACACGCCCTGACATCACCATGGTTTCCGGAAGCGGATCATGGATTACGGATCAAAACGGCACGCGTTACCTGGACTTTATCCAGGGATGGGCGGTCAACTGCCTGGGGCATTCTCCGCAGGTCGTTGCTGATGCGCTGGCCCGGCAGGCTGGACGACTCATCAGCCCGAGCCCGGCATTCTATAACGATCAGGCCATCAGGCTCGCCGATCTTCTGACCGCCAACAGTTGTTTCGACAAGGTCTTTTTCGCCAATTGCGGCGCCGAGGCCAACGAAGGGGCCATCAAGCTGGCCCGCAAGTGGGGCAGCGTCCACCGGAACGGGGCGTATGAAATCGTCACCATGATCAACGGCTTTCATGGCCGGACTCTGGCGACCATGTCCGCTTCGGGAAAACCGCACTGGGACGAACTGTTCGAGCCGAAGGTTGCAGGATTCATCAAGGTGCCGCTGAACGATCTGGATGCGGTTGCGCAGGCAATCACCAATAAAACAGCTGCGGTCATGCTGGAACCGATTCAGGGTGAAGCAGGGGTTATCCCGGCAACGGCGGAGTATCTGGCCGGTTTACGGAAGCTGACCAGAGAACGCGGCACACTGCTGATTTTTGACGAAGTGCAAACCGGCATGGGGCGGACCGGATCGCTCTTTGCCTATCAGCAGTGCGGAGTGGAACCGGACATCATGACGCTCGGCAAGGGCATCGGCGCAGGCGTTCCACTGGCCGCGCTGCTGGCGCGGGAGGAAGTCTGCTGTTTCGAGCCGGGAGACCAGGGGGGAACCTACAACGGCAACCCGCTCATGGCTGCGGTTGGCTGTGCCGTTCTGGAGGAGTTGCTGAAACCGGGATTTATAGAACATGTCCGTGAAATGGGCTCGCTGTTGCGGGACAAACTGGAGGCGCTTTCACGAAAGCATCATCTGGGCGAAGTGCGTGGCGCGGGGCTCCTGTTGGCGCTAACGCTGCCGGAAGCCAACGGCGATACGCTGGTCGTGCAGGCACGGGACAAGGGACTGATCATCAATGCAGCCCGGCCTGACACGCTACGCTTTATGCCGGCCCTGAATGTCAGCAGGGAGGAGATTGAAATGTGCTGCGAAATCCTTGATGAAGTTTTGACGATTGACGCTACCGGCACTACGGGTGTAACAGTGTGAGGAAGTAAAGGATGAGATTCCGAATCGCTACGGAGACGTCTGAGGTGGAACATTTCATATGTGGAGGATTCATGTCTGAAAAGGAGATACTTAACTACCAGGTTGCCTTGCAAAAGGTTTTTAACTCCCGATTATTGAAAAGCGGTTATTCCGATGTAGAAAGTTTTCGTAATGACAGCGGTTTGAGCAAGCACCTGAATGCCATAGCTGCTGACCGGTGCTTTAATGACAGAACGAAACCCGTGCACCCTCTTTCCATGGCATTAGTGATGAAATTTATTGATTTTTCTCATTCCGAGATTCTGAAGGCAATAGATACGTTGGGTGGCACCAAATATCTCATTCTCTTTGAAGATCCGGACACCCGGCAGCTTGAAAATTGGGAAGAAGGGTTATTAGGTGCCCTCAGAAAAATCAAGGATCAACCTCATGTTTTTGAGGATATCGTTGATTTTTTAACGAATATTACGAATATGCATAATGTTAATGCTGCGAGTGATATCGCCCGGATTCGGGTTCCTAAAAAGATAATTATCCCAAGAAGCGGTGACAGAAAACTGAGCTCCAGATTAGTACCAAAGAAGCAACAATTCTAATAAAGCGGCCTCTCACCATCCCCGTTTCAAATCGCGCTTGAGATGTTCCCGTATTTCATCAAGGAGGAACCATGGATATAACAACTCGTTGTGCCTGGGCAGGCAACGATCCGCTCTATCAAGCTTATCACGACCGAGAATGGGGAGTACCGGTTCACGATGACCGGCTGCTGTTTGAATTTCTGACCTTGGAGGGAGCCCAGGCCGGCCTTTCGTGGATAACCATCCTGCGCAAGCGGGCAGCCTACCAGACCGCGTTTGCCAACTTTGATCCGGAAGTTGTGGCCCGTTTTGATGAAGCAAAGGTGGCGGAGCTGCTGGGAAATCCGGGCATTGTACGCAATCGCCTGAAAGTGGCCTCGACGATAACCAACGCCCAGGCGTTTCTGAAAGTACAGGAGGAATTCGGTTCGTTCGATGCCTACCAGTGGAGCTTTGTAGACGGCAGCCCGATTCAGAATTCATGGCAGAGCATCAGGGAAGTCCCGGCCAGCACCCCGGTATCCGATGCCATGAGCAAGGATCTGAAGAAGCGCGGCTTCCGCTTTGTCGGTACCACCATCTGCTACGCCCACATGCAGGCGATCGGCATGGTTAATGACCACACGGTTGATTGTTTCCGCTGGCAAGAGGTGAAAGAATATAGTTAGACCGGATGGATTTCGGCAATTATCTCCACAAAACGTTCAAACAACTCCGGGTTGAAAGCCCCTTTACGTGCTTCATCGCGCATGGTCTTGATAGCATCGTCATGGGAACTGGCCTTGCGATGGGCACGATCCATTATCAGGGCGCTGTACACATCACAAATGGCCGCTACCTGTCCGCTGCGGGGGATGTCATCCCCCTTGATCCCGGTGGGGTAACCGTTGCCGTCGTACCGTTCATGGTGATAACGGACAATGTTCAGCACAACCTCGCTGTAATTTCCGCACCGTTTCAGATACTCGTACCCCTTTTGGGTGTGCTGCTTGACCTTGTAATATTCAATGTCGGAAAGAGCATCATTCTTTTCAAGCACCTCACTGGTAATAAAGGTCATACCGTAATCGTGAATTAGTGAACCAATGCCGACATCAGCCATTTCGTCAGGGGCCAGATCAAACAGCTTTTCGTGAACCAGCAGGGAAAGCGCGGCGACCTGAACGGCATGGGCAAAAATATAGAAGTTATGATCGATAACCGTTTGCAGAGATTCCATGGCATGCGGATCAGCAGCGACAAACTGCATGATATGCTGAACCATGCTCCGGCAGCGCGCCAGGTTTGACGCCGTTTCCGGTGCTTCAAACATATCAATGACGCAGTTCACCGAGGTTTGATACAGCACCCTCCCCTTTGCGGCACTGCCCAGATCTTCCCGGGCAAGCAGATCAGCCAGGCTCTTCTCCATAAACTCATTCAGAACCTCCATGTCGCCGCTGCGGACATACAGGAATTCGGTAAAATTACGTTCCAGACGGTTAAAATCCGCCGAAGTAAATTTTCTGTCCGGATCCTTGTAGAGCACGTAATTCCCCCCGCTCCTGAGAAACAGGGCCACATTGGGGAAACAATCAGGTGAAATACTGTCCAGGCTTATTGCCCGCCAATACCGGTCTTTACTCATGGAGCTTCCCTCGTTGCTGCCGGTGAAACCATTTTCCGGACATTCGCTGCAAACAGGAATGACAACGCATTGCCTGCCTCACCATTTTTCAAGCACGCGGCAATTAAGTGCATCCTTGACTTCCTGCCTGAACTTGACCAGTTCCGCCTTTTCTTCACCGTACGCGTTGTTGATACTGTCGGTGATTACCGAGTGAAGCTTGCTCAGCCTGCTGCGATCACCCATGGCCGCTCTCAGCTCTCTCCGAAGCGCTACGGTTGACATTGTTGATGTAGACATATTTCACCTCTCGATTGTACAAGTACCTGCATCACAAAACATTTCTCTAAAGTATATCTCAAAAACCCGCTCTGACCATTGCCGCACACAACAAAAAGCCCGCATCTTCTCTCGAAAAGGCAGGCCATAAATTGGTTGCTGTACGCACAACCATATCTACCGCTTCGGTAACCCCTCTTCCCGTTCCGGGTAGGTGGCTTTGCGTCATCCGGTCCCCCGGATTTTGCCTTTTCGGTGATAAACTTCGTATGTCTAGTAACTCGGTACTGTTCAGTACTATGAGAGCATTACTCGCATGTGTCAATACGGAAAACGAAGATGGCCTGGCTCCGGCATAATATCTTGACAGAGGCATGCAGCTTGCGGCATCTGTTGGGTGAAAACTGCACACGGAAGGAGTTGAAATATGCAACTGAGGACACTCGGCACGCAAGGTTTGAAAGTATCGGCCCAGGGATTAGGCTGCATGGGAATGTCCGATTTTTACGGCAAGCGGAACGAGGCGGAGTCCATCGCCACCATCCACCATGCTCTGGAATTGGTGGTTAATTTCCTCGACACCTCAGACATGTACGGGCCATTCACCAATGAAGAACTGGTAGGAAGAGCAATAAAGGGGAAACGCAACCAGGTAGTTGTGGCCACCAAGTTCGGCATCATGCGCAGTCAACCGGTCAAAGGAGGATGGGCACCCATCACCGGCATCAGCGGCAGACCGGAGTACGTCCGGGCATGCTGCGACGCTTCGTTGAAGCGGCTTGGCATTGATCATATCGACCTCTATTACCAGCACCGGGTGGATAGCGAGGTACCGATTGAAGAGACGGTCGGCGCCATGTCAGATCTGGTCTCTGCCGGCAAGGTTCGTTTCCTCGGCCTGTCGGAGGCAAGCCCAGCAACCATCCGCCGCGCCCATGCCGTACATCCGATTACGGCTCTGCAAAACGAGTATTCACTCTGGACCCGCGACCCGGAAGAGGAAATCCTGCCGACTCTGCGGGAACTGGGCATCGGTTTTGTCGCCTACAGCCCTCTTGGGCGTGGCTTTCTGACCGGCCAGTTGAAGAGTCCCGACGATTTTGCCGAAGACGATTACCGGCGCACCTCGCCCCGTTTTCAGGGGGACAATTTCACGAAAAATCTGGAACTGGTGGAACGAATCACCTCTATTGCCGTACGCAAGGAGATTACTCCCGGCCAGTTGGCACTGGCCTGGGTACTGGCGCAAGGGAGCGATATCGTACCGATACCGGGAACCAAGCGGCAGAAGTACCTTGAAGAAAACATCGCCGCCGGCACCATGGAGATCAGCGCTGCGGAACTGGCCGAGATTGCCGAGGCACTTCCCGCAGGTGCTGCCGCAGGCACCCGCTATCCGGAGAACCTGATGGGACTGGTTAATAGATAAGACGAGGAAATAACCATGATCAACTACCTGATACTTGCCAGAATAAGAGACACCGAGTTGTTTGCCGACTACATCAAAGGCACATTCCTACCATCATTCAGTACGGAGGAAAGGTGACGTTTCGCTCGGTCGATAATGTACCGGTGCTCGGTGCTGAAACCTGGGACGCTATCGCCATCCAGGAATGGCCGAGCGAGGCCGCGTTTGAGGCGTGGTGGATGTCGGAGGAGTATCGCCCCTGGGCGTTGATTCGGGACAAGGCCGCAACCGTGACCATCGTGAAATGTCATAATCTGGCGGCAGCAATTGCCGTTTGAAAAAGCCGGAGCCACCGCGTATGATGGCCGCCAAAATCTGACCGGAGTAACGGAATGACAGTGTGGTTGATGTATATCGCCCTTGGGGCGTTCGCGGGGGTTCTGGCCGGCCTGCTCGGTGTCGGCGGCGGACTGGTGATCGTGCCGGTGTTGACCTTCATCTTCACCGCCCAACATATGCCGGACAGCCATATCCTTCACCTGGCCCTCGGCACCTCCCTGGCCAGCATCATGTTCACCTCGGTTTCCAGCCTTCGCGCCCACCACCTGCGCGGCGCCGTTGACTGGGTGGTGGTGCGGCGCATCAGTCTCGGTATCATGGCCGGCACCTTCGGCGGCTCCTGGGTCGCCGCCCAGCTTTCCACCCGCTTCCTCAAAGGCTTTTTCGTCGTTTTCCTCTACTACGTCGCGACCCAGATGCTCCTTAACATCAAGCCCAAACCGCATCGCCAGCTCCCCGGTCTGCCCGCGATGTTCGGCGTCGGCGGGGTGATCGGTTGTGTGTCCAGCCTGGTCGGTATCGGCGGCGGTAGCCTGTCGGTCCCCTTCCTGACCTGGTGCAACGTAGCCATTCACCGCGCCATCGGCACGTCAGCTGCCATCGGCTTTCCCATCGCCCTGGCCGGTGCGGCCGGCTACGTGGTCAACGGTCTGTCAGCCCCGCTCCCCCCGCACAGTCTCGGTTTCGTCTATCTTCCCGCACTGACCGGCATTGCCGCCGCCAGCGTAGCCACAGCCCCGCTCGGCGCCAAGCTGGCGCACAGTCTGCCGATTGATAAATTGAAGAAGATTTTTGCGTTGCTGTTGATCGTGATGGGAACCAAGATGCTGGTAAGTTTGTTGTGATGGATTGCTGCCAAGCCACTTCGCCGGAACAGGAATACAGATGTCTGACATGAGCCAAGACTCCACCTTCACCTATCGCCCCATCGGCTTCCTGCGCTCCCCCTATTCCCGCCGCATTGATGCACCCCATCAAAGCACGGTGGTGGAAGGTACGGAAAGCGGGGATTTCGCGATAGCCACGCTGGAACTCGCTGATTGGCTGGACGAGAAGGTTATCCAGGATTTGAGCGGTTTCGAGCGGCTGTGGCTCATCTTCGCCTTCCATCTGAGTGAAGGGTGGAAAAGCAGCGTCAAGCCGCCCCGTGGCGGACCAAAGCGGGGCGTGTTAGCCACCCGTTCCCCCCATCGTCCCAACTCCATTGGCCTGTCTGCGGTGGAACTGGTAAAGATCGAAGGCAGGACGCTGCATCTGCGCGGTGTTGACCTGCTGGATGGCACACCGGTACTGGACATCAAACCCTACGTGCCCTACGCCGATGCTTTTCCGGGCTCCAAAGCCGGATGGATTGACGAACTGGATGCGAAGCTGGGGCGCAATTCCGCACCAGGGCTTCGCAAGCCGAGGTAATTGGTAGACGAAGAAATGGTTGAGGCCCTGCGCAAAGCCGGCAAGAATGTCGAGTTCGTCGAATTCAAAGGCGACGGACACGGCAATCAAAAGTGGAGCAACAACCTGAAGCTCTATCGCGAGATGGAGGATTTCCTGGCCGGGTGCCTGGGCGGGCGGAGCAGCGGCTTTGACTATTTTGAATTGGCCAGTTGGGCGTTTTGATTGCGAAAACGGTTCAGCGGCAGGCCGTCAATACAAATTTACCTTCTAACGTTAAATTTGTATTGACGGCCTGCAAGACGTGAGTGAAACAATATTTCAATTGACCTGAGTGACATTTGTGTACACAATTATAACACAAAGGAGAAATGATCATGAAATTTTTAAGTGTGCGAGATTTACGAAGCAAATCCGCCCAGGTCTGGCAGGAACTCCCGGAAGAGCGCGAACTCATCATCACCAGTAATGGCAGACCAATAGCCATTTTAGCGGCTATCAGCGAATCAAACCTTGAGGAATCGCTGATGGCATTTCGTCAGGCCCGCGCCGTGGAAGCGGTCGCCACCCTTCAGCGGCAGTCTGCCAACCAGGGAACAAGTAACTTGACCATGGATGACATTGACGCCGAAATCAGGGCAGTCCGTAAAAGCCGTGTTTCGCCAAAATGAATATTGTCCTTGATACCAATGTTCTTGTTTCCGGTCTGTTATCGCCGTTCGGCCCGTGCGGCAAAATTGTCCGCATGGTTTCATCCGCGGAACTGGCTCTTTCCTTTGATGCCCGCATCCTGACCGAATACAGGGAAGTACTTCTCCGTCCCAAATTCAAGTTTGAAAAAGATAAAATCGACGCTCTCCTTGACCATATCGAACACCGGGGACGTGCGGTCGCTTCATCCCCACTTCCGCATTCTCTGCCCGATTATGATGATGAACCTTTTCTTGAGGTTGCCATTGCCGCACAAGCCGTTTGTATCGTAACAGGCAATCAGATCCACTTCCCGCCTGATCTCTGCATGGGAGTCACGGTGTTTGCTCCGCACGATTTTCTGCTGTTTTATCAAAAGCGGGGAAACGCTGAGACAACGTAGGGACAGTCAGACAATGCCCGCATTGAGCACGTCAACAATACATAAAACCAGCCTTCCGTCAGCATCCGTATTACACGCGACGGATCAACAGTACGACTACGCCGACAGCTATTCGTCAGTCATTGAGCTGTCGCCCGGGCAAACAGTGCCAATTGAAGATGTGGCAAAAGCCTTCTTCACATCCGGGCCGAAATGGGTAGAGGATCTGTTTGCGCTCAGAAACAGAATTGTAGGCTGGCTCGGCCTCAAGACGGGCGGAGCGGCCAACAGACAGAAACTACTCGACAATTTCACCTGCGAAGCGGGAGCAAAACTGGGCTTGTTCAAAGTATTTACAAAGAACGAGCAGGAAGTGATTTTAGGAGAAGACGACAAACATCTGAACTTTCGTGTGTCGCTATTCATGCGTGAAGCGAGTAATCAGCGCGACAGGGAGTTGATAATTTCAACCGTTGTCATATTCCACAATTGGCTTGGCAGACTTTATTTTTTACCGGTTAAGCAGTTTCACCGGATGATTGTTCCGGCAATGCTCAAAGGCGTCGTGCAGCAACTGCACCGGTGATACACTCCAGTTCTATCCCATCAAACCGAGCAGCACAGATAAGCAGCCACAGTTCACCAGAAAGGCACGTAAATGCAACCAACTGTAACCGTCTTCGGCACACTCCGCTTTCTCCCCGAGTACGCCACCTGATCCCGCCTGCCCCTGTGCCGGTGATCGCCTAGCAAAAACAGCAAGCCTGGAATAGCGGCCACGTACGGACGATGCTAAGGTGCCGGTAAACGACACGGAGAGAATGATGCGCCCTGCAACCATTGACAGCTACCAGGAACGGCTTGGCCGGGTACTGGCCCATATCGGCGAGCATCTTGACGAGCCGCTCACGCTTGACCGGCTGGCCGACGTGGCCTGCCTGTCGCCGTTTCATTTCCACCGCATATTCAGCGCCTATCTGGGGGAAACGGTAAGCGGCCATGTACGCCGGCTCCGGCTGGAGAAAGCGGCAGAGCGGCTGCTGACAGGGATTGACAACGTCACGGAAACAGCGCTGGCGGTTGGCTACGAAACCCCGGCGGCCTTTGCCAAGGCGTTTCGCGAGCGCTTCGGCATGAGCCCGAGCGAGTTCCGGCAGCGGCAGTGCGCCACCATTCCTCCGTTTGTCGCACCTCTATCAACGAAGGAGATTGCCATGATGACTGCCGAGATGAGAGAAATCAACGATACGAAAGTGCTGTTCGTGCGCAAAAGCGGCGCCTACAGCGAGGCGGCTGCGGCTGCCTGGAGCGTGCTGATGGGGTACGCCTACCAGAACCGGCTGCTGAGTGCCGATACCTGGGCCATCGGTATGGGCAATGCCGATCCGGCCATCACACCGGCTGACCAGTTGCGCTATGACGCCTGCATCACCATTCATAAAGAAGTGGCGCCGGAGGGGGAGATTGGCGTGCAGACCATTCCGGGAGGACGCTATGCCGTGTTTCTGCACAAGGGGGCGTATGAGGGGCTGGGCGACAGTTACCGGAGTATCTTTGCCGCCTGGCTCCCCGCCAGCGGCTGCACCCTGCGTAATGCCCCCTGTTTTGAAAAGTATCTGAACCGGGATCCGCGCCGTACGAAACCGGAAAACCTGCGCACCGAGATCTGGCTGCCGGTGGAGTAAGGCGGCCGCTCCAAAGGCCCTGTATGGATGATCCACGGCATACCGCTGTTGAACACCACGGCGATCCATGTGGCAGCCATCGTGGCCGAGTGTCTGGGGGAGTAGCCGGGCACTTGAGCGCACACCGGTCAGATGGTGCGCGCAAATGCAGTGCTTCCCGCCTCTTGCGGTCATTCAGTTAGCTTCGCTCCATTAATTCTGTCTTCTGAAATAACTCCCGATGTGCTACCGTATGGCATGATTTGCGGTATCGGTGCGAGATCCGATTGCCGCCGGATAAATGTTCCGCTTGGGAAGATCACCGGTTCACGCGCACGTGCTCGTGAACCGGTCAATAGGGAGTTATACCTGAGGTAGAGCATGGAAGAATTATTAGAAATTGAAGATATGTTAGAGAAGCTGGCTGAGGAAATTGAACCTCATTTTCCACTTATTCATGAGTTTTTATCAAAATTAAAGAGCACAGATAAGCCACTGTCCATTTTCTCAAAGACTACCTTATTCACGAAGATTGAGAGTATCCGTATAGGTGTTTTTGAGGTGGCGAAGATTGACGAGTTTTATTCCTTAAATATTCTATACAGATCACTAATAGAGCACTTTATAAAATATCAATACATTTGGATGAAAACGATAAGTAATAATAATGACGAAATCGGAATAGATTATTGGGTATTCGGTAATCATCAAGAAAACATTGACTATGCTAAAGCTCTTCAACAGAGCTATTCCTTGGTTGGTATAAATTCTGAAATATCTCCGTTTGAAACTCTCAAAAATATGGGTGTTATCTCTAACGATAAATCAGCGAATCAAATACGTAAGAAGTCGGATCAATTTAAGTATAAAAACATGACACACTATATAGCTGAGCAGTTGAAGACAAAGGAAAGTGGTGCAGCACCAATACTGAGTTCCATTTTTCCAAGATATTCAGAGCTTTCTTCATGCGTTCATGGTGGTCCGGTTTCGGTTGGGGCTTATGAAACTGGGCCTGAGGCAGCGAAGGAAATAGTCGAAATGTCAACATTTGCATCGTTATATACAAGATGGTTGGAGTATATACAATACTACCAATATGACAATAGTTTCGAGCCGTTATGTCAAATTACAAAGAAATACTTGAGCAAATTCACAACGCATAACAATCGGGTGGTGCGGTGAACCCGCACACCATCAGCACCGTTGAACAATATAAAAACCAAGACAGGAAAAAGAGCATGACGTCCAAACTGAAGAATATTCAATTTTTTACCGCGTTGAACGTTGATGCCATGTTTTTTCATTCCGCAGTAAATAACCTGACAGACGCAACAAAAAATAAAGCGGTAGCAGATGCCACAAACGAGGAATTAAACTGCATCCCTTGGTTGGATGATTATGAAGTATGGGATATTGGAGATGAGATTGATGTTAGCTTTAGTAATGAACAGATCATGTATGTTGAGGGTCTAAAAGATAAAGCAAAAGCGGCTTTCAGCAGGTTTCTTCAAGCAACGGCTACTACGCACATGTTTTGCGTAGCCGCACTTGAGGCACATATAAACAAAATTGCTTCATCAAGCATTAAAGCTAAAATGTTCGACCACTATGAAAAACTGTCGATAGAAGGCAAATGGTTACTCCTTCCCCAATTGCTCGGCAAAAGTGGGTTTGAGCCTGGGCATCAGCCATTCCAGGATTTTTCACACCTAATAAAAACTAGAAACGCCTTGGTACATTACAAAGGTAAAAAAATTCCTGGTTTCTACGCTGATTCTACTGATCTCTACAAGCCTCTTGGTCTCACAGTTGAAGAAGCACACACATCTGTGGAGGCCACAAAGAAAATGATTGTAAGGCTGGCAGAGGTAATGGAACTAGCCCCTCCAAAGTGGATACAAGATACAGCTGCTGAATACCTTAATGTAGAAGTGGTTTGGGAATGAGTGCTGCCCATCAAACGACGTCAGTAGGCTACAGCTAGTGGCAAATTTTCATAAAAGCGAAATTGCACGGCTACAACTTGAGACAGCGGTAGACATTTTCTTGCGCGGTTTGGACTGGTCGTCTGTAATTACTCTCGCAGGCGCGTCAAGCGGAATCCTCGACACCCTTGTGAGGAGGGCGGGCAAAGAGCCGTTTGTAGACTATGCACGACGCGTTTACCGCGAATTGCAGGGGAATACTCCGAAACGAAAATCTTATGCGCATCACATTGACAAACGGCTCGGAGTCATTGCCCACAAGCACTTGTCAAAGGACGATAGCGAAACAGTCGAGTTAGACTTGGAAAAGCAAGCGACTGACGCATTGGCTCGTGCGATTGCAGATTATGTTACGCTGAACGGGCAAGACGAACCATTTGTTCGGGCCTATCTACAGTGGACTTGGGTCAACACTGACGGCCCCGGTCTGATGGATAAGTTCGCTACTGTGCCTGCCAAGATGAGGCCCAAATGACAAATAAGGTTTATACTCGCCTCGAACTAGCAACTAATCAACTTGAAGCAGCAATTGGCCTTTTTGTTGCTGGACGCGATAGATTCTCGGTAATCACGCTTGCTGGTGCCGCAGACGTGATTCTATCCCGTCTCGTTATCAACACGGGACGAGAGAATTTCACAGAATCAGTTCTTTTGTCAGAAGTCGCGCAAGGTGGCACCGACCTTACAAGAGAAGGGGTTGGCAAAGAAATTAACGATACCCTGTCCATTAACCACCTAAAGCACATGGACGATGACGACGACGGTTACATCGACATTGATCTGGAAGAGTGCGCACTCGCGGCAATTCTCAAGGCGCTGGCGAATTACGTAACGCTAGCCGGACGAAATGATGCCTTTGTTCAAGCGTTTCTCTATTGGGTGAAACTGAATCTTGACCCAAATAAGTACAATGTTGACTGTGATCCGAATTGGGAGCCTCCTAGTGGGGAAGCCTAACCTATGAACGATGTGAACCAAGGTTGTTAACTACACCATTGGACCTGCCCGAAAATCCTGCAGGTCAATGGCCGACCCGTTGTCACCCAAACAGCGAGAAAATCATGAACCCGATAACCTGTGCCGACATAGCTGATGCCGCGGAGATTCTGGAACTGCAGAAGCTCGCGTATCAAAGCGAAGCCGCGATATACAACGACTGGTCCATCCCGCCATTGACAGAGACACTTGACGACGTTAAACGGGAATTGGTGAAAATCACCTTTCTCAAGGTGTGCGATGCCGGCAGAATCATCGGCTCGGTGCGGGTGGCGATCAACAACGGCACCGGCGAAATCGGCCGGTTGATCGTGCATCCCGATTTTCAGGGACGGGGCATCGGCTCGCAGTTGATGCTGGCGGTGGAGGCCGGGTTCCCCGCCGTCAAACGGTTCGAACTATTCACCGGCAGCAAGAGTGTCCGCAATATTTGGCTCTACGAGCGGCTCAGCTACACGATTTTTGACCGGAAGCCATTGTCCGATCTGGTGGAACTGGTGTTTATGGAAAAGCTCCGGGACTGACGCTCCATGCCTGCGACCCTGAACAGATACGTCATTCTCCTGCGCGGGGTAATGCCGACCGGGCGCAACCGGGTACCGATGGCGCAGTTGCGTACGGAACTGACCGAAGCGGGCCTGGTCGAGGTGCGGACCTACATCCAGAGCGGCAACGTCATTGCCGCTTCCCCCCTCGATGCCGAGGCTGTCGAGCAGCTGGTGCATGATACCATAAGGGAAACGATCAGCGCCGACATCGCGGTGATCGTCCGGACGCCGCAGCAGCTCGGGCGCGTGCTGGCCCAAAACCCGTTCCCCGATGCCGATACCTCCAGGCTCTACTACACCCTGTTCCAGACGCCACCTGACCCGCAACGGCTGAGTGATTTACTGGCCATGGATTGCGCCCCCGACCTCATCCGGGTGACCGATGCGGCGCTCTACACCCTCTACGCCACCAAACAGAGCGACTCCCGCTTCACCAACAATTTCTTCGAGAGCAAGCTGAAGGTAAAGGCCACCACGCGCAACTTCAACACCATGAGCCGGTTGATGGAGATGTGCGGAAAGAAATAACGTGCCCTGCCATAATTGCCAAAAGGAGCCCATACCATGATCACCGCTGAATTCCTCATAACATCTCTCATCGTCGTTCTTATCCCCGGAACCGGTGTCATCTTTACGGTTTCCACCGGCATAACGCAGGGACGCAAAGCAAGTTGTTATGCTGCTCTCGGCTGTACCGCCGGGATCATTCCCCATCTGCTGGCAACCGTCTGCGGTCTGGCCGCCATCATGCATACCAGCGCCCTGGCGTTCCAGACCCTCAAGTACGCCGGTGTCGCCTATCTGCTCTACATTGCCTACGGGACTTGGCGCGATACAGCGACATTCGCGCTGGACACCGTGTCATCCCGGAGTACGGCACTGTCGCTGATAGTCAAGGCACTGTTGCTCAACATACTCAACCCCAAGCTGACCATCTTCTTTCTGGCATTTCTGCCGCAATTCGTGACACCGGGGGGCGCCGCGCCACTCATGCAACTGCTGCTCTTAAGTAGTGTCTTCATGGCCATGACCTTTGTCGTATTTGTCATCTACGGGCTGCTGGCCCATGCCTTCCGCACCACCGTCATCGAATCCGAGCCGGTCCAGGTCTGGTTGCGCCGCAGCTTTGCCGCCGCCTTTGCCGGGTTGGGGGTGCATCTGGCCGTATCAGAGAAGTGATACTCGACAAGTGGCGCTGACCACGAGTTGCCCGGAAACGGGTTAGACGCAGGCAGCGCGACACTACTGACAGGTTCTGACACTGTCTTCCTGTAAGGTGGTATTTGAGAGCCGATGCTCGACAAATCATTCGCAAAGGAGAAATGACAATGAGCGTAAAACCGATTCCCGCAGGATACCACACCGTCACCCCTTTTCTGACCGTCGCCGGCGCCGTGGAGTTGATCGACTTCCTGAAACAGGCGTTCGATGCCCGCGAGAAGGAACGGATCATGATGCCCAATGGCGCCCTCGCCCATGCCGAGGTCTGGGTCGGCGACTCCATCATCATGCTGGGCGAGCCGATGGGGGGGGATTGCGTGCCGATGCCGGGCGCATTCTATCTGTATGTGGATGATATGGATGCCGTCTACCAGCGCGCCCTGGAGGCAGGGGCAACCTCCACCATGGAACCGGCCGACCAGTTCTGGGGCGACCGTTTGGCTGCGGTAAAAGACCGGTTCGGCAATATCTGGAACCTGGCTACCCGTATTGAGGATGTATCGGCTGAGGAGATGCAGCGGAGGATGGCGGCGCGTTTCGCATCGTAAGCACCTGCAGTAAAAGTGTCGTGTCCCCGCCAGCGGCTGCACCCTACGTAATGCGCCCTGTTTTGAAAAGTATCTGAACCGGGATCCGCGCCGTACGAAACCGGAAAACCTGCGCACCGAGATCTGGCTGCCGATTCATAGTTAAAAAGCCACTATCCAGAATGAAGACGGGATAGCACGGTATGTGGGAGTGCAACCCTAACCACAAAAATATTGACAACAGATCTCCGGTAGTGTTAGCACAAAAAAATGAACCGTTACGTACTTAACACTGCGCTGTTTTTTAGCACCATTCATAGAATGGTGGGCTAGCGCACGTTTTAAAGATTATTAAAAACCCGCCCCCACGGAGGCGGGTTTTTTTTATTTCCGCTTCCTGGGTTATTTCAAAACAGAGGAGCAGCTATGCAGCAACACAAACTTGGACATGTTGTCGAATCGACGGATAACTCTATGAATCGTGATAACACCGAATTAAACACAGAATATTCACGAAAGAAGTTAGAAAACAACTCTGGGAAAAACAAAATAGCATTGATATTCCATTTGAAAATTGGTGATCTTGAAAGATATACGGACTGGCTTGATAAAAGTAAAAGTATGCTCGGAAGCAGAAGGTTGTTTAGAGTAAAAGTCGATCCTGCGCCTCGCGAGGGAATGGTAATCTATGAGATAGTTATTGATGAGTTTCCAAAGTCTCAGTCCGCTCTGGAATTTATGTCCGTCTTTGGACCTGAGTTAAAAGAGATTTGCAGTAATGTTGTCGTGCTTGCCATTGAAGCGGAACCAGCCGCAACGTTCCGTATTGTCAAAGCGATTTCATGGGTTGTCCAGTTGTTCAAAGGAATTAAGGATTGCGGTATTCCCAGCGCTGACTGGAAAGCTCCAAATACCGCAGTATGGCCTGATGGGTATCAGATGGATGTTGCCAGAAGTCAAAATCTGGACGAACCGCTCTTTGTTTACAACCTGAACAAGAACAAAGAATTTGCTGAATACCAAACATCGGGAATTGGCAGCAAACAGGTTAGTGGACAAGAAGCGTATGACCGTTATGCCAAAATCGCCGGGTTCGAGTTACTTCGCAGAGGGGCATTCCCCGTGTACGGAGGCAAACCAATTTGCCTTTTGGAAGGTGATCCTGATTGTATGCTGGCAGATCGATGGGATAAGTTTATTTTCGTTCGTTATCCCCAACGTCGCAACCTGCTGGCAATTATTGAAGGCAACGAATTCAAAAAAGGCCAGGATCACCGAGATGCCGGTTTGGAACGTGTGGCGATCTTTATGGGAAAAGAGGCCTAGACCGTCAGGCAAGAATAAATATGACAAAAACCTGAACGCATAAACGGAAGCATCCAAATGAAAAAGGTCATAATCATAACCGGCGGCAGTCGCGGCATCGGCGCGGCAACAGCCCGGCTTGCGGCGACACGCGGCTATGCGGTGTGCATTACCTATCTCCGCAATGAAGCGGCAGCGTCCACCGTCGTGCGCGACATTTCAGAAACCGGCGGCGAGGCTATTGCCGTTGCTGCCGATGTCAGCGTGGAAGCAGATATCGTCCGCCTGTTCGAGCGCGTCGATGCGGAACTGGGGAAGGTTACTGCGTTGGTCAATAATGCTGGTATCCTGGAACATCAGGCGCGGGTGGAAGAGATGGATAGCGCACGGCTCAGCCGCGTCTTTGCAACCAACGTTTTTGGCAGTTTCATCTGTGCGCGTGAGG
>MGZJ01000036.1:91037-179879 GCA_001802645.1 Geobacteraceae bacterium GWC2_53_11
GTTTCATCCGCAGCCTCCCGCATTGGATCACCCGGCGAATATGTGGATTATGCCGCTTCAAAAGGAGCTATCGACACCTTCACACTCGGCCTGGCCAAGGAGGTTGCCGCCGAAGGAATTCGCGTCAATGCCGTACGCCCCGGCATCATCTACACGGAAATCCACGCCAGCGGTGGTGAACCAAACCGGGTGGAGCGGGTCAAAAACGCCATCCCAATGCAGCGCGGCGGGCAACCGGAAGAGGTGGCTCAGACAATCCTCTGGCTTTTGTCGAATGAGGCATCGTACACAACCGGGGCGCTGCTGGATGTTGCAGGGGGAAGGTAACCCCCGGAATCAGTCGTCATCAAACCGTTTCACGACAAGGAACTAACCACATGGAACCGTCACCACGCACAGCAATGATCAAGGAAACCTTCAACACCGTTTCAGATGCATACGACAGCAAAGCACTCCGTTTTTTCCCTGCCAGCGCCGCGCATCTCGCATCCATCCTGAGCCTGAACGGCACCGAGCGGGTTATCGATATTGCGACCGGCACCGGCAATGCCGCGCTGGCACTGGCACCACGTCTGCCGCACGGTTCGGTACTGGGGATTGATTTCTCGGCAGGCATGCTGGATCAGGCACGCGCCAAAGCGGCGGCACGGAACATTCGCAACGTAGAATTCATTGAAATGGACATGCAGGGGATTAACCTGAACGAAGCGGGGTTTGACGTGGCAACCTGCGCCTTCGGCATCTTTTTCGTTGAAAACATGGATAGCCAACTAGCGCAAATTGCAGCGCTGGTAAAGGAGGGTGGCACCATCGCCATCTGCAATTTCCAGGAAAGCTATTTCAACCCGCTCCGCGATCTCATGGTAACACGGCTGGTCAATTACGGTGTGCAACTACCGCCGCAGACCTGGCGGCGCATCGCCACCGAGGCGGGCTGCCGGGAGCTTTTTGAAACGGCGGGCATTCGGAATATCAGGGTGGAAGAGAAAAATATGGGCTTTTATCTTGCCGATGAAAATGAATGGTGGGATCTGATCTGGAACGCCGGGTTTCGCGGCATGCTGAAACAGCTTGAACCGGATGTTCTGAAGCGTTTCCGGCAGGAGCATCTGCAAGAGGTTGCCGGACTGGCGACCGCCGACGGCATTTGGCTTGATATTGGCGTGCTGTACACGATTGGAACGCGGGTTATACGTTAACGGCAACAGTTCCGCCACTATCCGGCAGAGCCATATACGCCCGAAGCTGGGAACCACCCCGTGAAGCTTGGCTAGTCCCCTGTTTGCGTTTCAACGCCTCCAGTACCGTTTTGAAGAGCGATTTAAGTTCCGCTACGGCTTCTCTCAACTTGCGCTCGTCTTCAATAGCTACATCCTTCTTCACTCCCTGCCCCGGCAATTCGACGTTAGATGATGCATTGCGTTCCTGCTGACTTTTGCCGTCTCCCTGATCAGCTTCCGGTGTCGGTTCTGCGCTCTGTTCTGTTTCTGCTCCCTGAGCAGGTTTTGCCGTTCCGGCAGCAGGTGCATCCATCGTAACAATTGCGCTGCTTCCTCCTCCACCGCTCCCTCCACTTAAAGAGGCAATTTGCCCGGCAATCTGCTTCATTTCAGACTTCAGCGACTTTGCCGCCGTGGGACTAAGAAACGGCAGCATCTGCTTGAGCATCTTCAGGCGTTCCTTAAGCATGGCTGCTTTTTCCATGCGGCGACTCCGCTCCGAACTCTGCCGATCCGGCAGCTGTTTCAACACGTCTCGGGCTTCTGCCAGCGCCTTCATGCGCTGTTCAGACTGTTCTGACGTCGCACCCGACAACCGGTCAACCAGATTGCTTTCAGAGCGTGTCAACGTCAGGTTGTATTTTTTCACAATGGCAGTTAGTTCCATGCTGACCTCCTCATGCTGACAGTTATCTCTATCGGCACATCGGCATCAAAATGAAACAAGTCTGCCCATTTTAAAAGCACGTAGTCGTATTTGTGTCTATCTTCTTAACCCTGTAAACCGCTAAACAACTGGATTTTAGGGATATGTAACTTGGCACGGCCTATGCTGATCTATCCCACAAACCGGTACCACGAATAACTGTGCAATGGAGGACACTATGAAATCAGCGACGATCATTCATTCAGAAAATACATACAAAGGAGACAGCTCCGGAGTAAGCTGGGAGATGTCACCACGGCCATCAGGCAGCAATGTTCTGAGCCTCTCGGGAGACCTGAAACCTGGTTGGCTGGGCAGACTTTCTTCAAACCTGTCGAGCAATAAAATCAGCATATTGAATGGAGCCGCCCTGAAGCACTCGCCACTTCGCTGGGACGCTTCTTTCGAGGTCGCTGCTGAGCCGGGCTCGCCGGTTCCGTTCACGGAATTCAATCCGCTCCCTGCTGTTACCGGCATGACCGAGCGGGTCGAAGGTCCTCCTTTGAAGCTATCTGACTATCAGGTTGAATATTCGACACGTCACGGTGGGAGTATCTACACGGAAATAACAGGTGCCGACTGCATCGGCTTTCTCTACGGGGTATTGCGGATTTTAAGTTTCTATTCCCTGTTCCCGACCGAGCTGGAAATATCGACAAAGGGCAAAACCGCACTCGACCGGTTCTGGTTGAAAGGCATCGGCGCTTCGGTGCCGGAAAAAGATGACATCTCCGCACTCAACAGAAGGCTGTTCACCATGCTCTCCGGCAAGGCATAATCTACCACTGCCACGCCGCCACATTTCAACGTGTGGCGGCATACGCATCACACCAACTCCTCCAACCTCAACTGCTCCCATAAAAACGGTTTCAACTCCGTCCAGTACGGCCCGCCAAGCGACAGATCAGCAGTATGCGTCATATCCGGCTGCTGCACCGTAATGCAGCGGTTGCCGGAAGCATTGATGCGTGCCGCCGTCGGAACCACGTTACCTTCCCAGTTGGCTCCGGTTGTGCAGTCAACTGGACAGGCGTGGAACAGCAACACCGGCGTATCAGTAGCCTTGTACTGCAAATAAGCGTCGGAGTTATTCCCCTCCTCAACCAGGGTAGCCCCGGTTGACACTGCCGCCGCCACCCGCGAGGAAACCCCGCTGAAGTCTGACTGTGTACCCGGCAACGTATCGTAGGCGACCGCATTTATCAGTGAAAGCCCGCCGCCGGCGGACGCTCCAATGGTCGCGATACGGCTCGGGTCGGTGTGATAAGCCGCCGCATTTACTTTGAGAAAGCGGATAGCATTCATGGCATCTTCACTGGCCTGCACGATGGCCTGCATACGAAGCCCAGGGTTCAGATGGTTATCCGGCGTCAGCCGGTAATTGACCGCCGCCACCACATAACCGGCGCGGGCGTAGGTCAACAGCAACCCCGCCGCATCATCCTTGTCGCCGCCGCTGAAGGCGCCGCCATGCAGCCATACAATCAGCGGTAACTGCATTCCGGCGGCGGCAGGCGGAACGATGATGTCCAGTTTCAAGGCAAGTTCGGCAGCGCCTGCCTCTCCTTCTTTGGTGCGGTCAGAAGTGTACTGAATGCCGCCGTTGTCGGGGCGGACGGAGTAGACAACATCCCGGTATACTGTCAGTCCGGAGACGGCATACTGTTCTGTCATAAATCTGTCTACCTGAAGTGCAGGTAAATTCGGCATGTATTCTCCTTGAGCTGAATATGGTATATATAGATTGAATAAGATCGAAGCAACTCTTAACCAAATACGAGCAACCCAGAATACAAAACCTGACGAAAGGAACTTGTCATGACCATTCATAAAACAAATTATTCTGCTGAACACACAGGCCCGTTTGAAACACTTTTGGATCGCGACTTCATGGGATTTCACGGTAAATATTTTATCGGCAAAGAGTTAGGCCTGACCGGCTCGGAGGTGTCACTCAACCGCCTCCCAGCTGGAAAAGGAATCCCGTTTGTTCATGCCCACAAGAAGAACGAGGAGCTGTATATCGTCCTGCGCGGCAACGGCACGTTCTTTGTTGATGGCGATGAATTCCCGGTTCAGGAGGGAAGTTTGATCAGGGTTGCTCCGGCAGGCGAGCGGGCCTTCAAAGCAGGAAGTGAAGACCTCTATTTCATCTGCATCCAGACCGAGGCAGGGAGTCTCAGTCAGGCGACGCTGGAGGACGGCGTCCGTCTTGCGACGACGACTTCGTGGATAAAGCCGAAGGACACCATCATTACTGAGTGAGGCGCTTACTTTTACTAAGAGTGGGTGCCAAACAACGGCCCTATTCGACATGTTCATCACTAATGACGAGGCCGAAGGTGTTTATCACCACTATGACGATACTCGTTTGGCGATTGGCCGGTAAAGCGACTAAAGCTTTTGGCAAAGGCACTTAAACTGTTGAAGCCAACTTCATAGGCAACACCGGTAACTGTGGCCTGCGGCAGCACCAGCAGCTCCATTGCCCGCAGCATCCGGGCCTGATGATGAAATTGCCGCCAGACCATACCGCTTTCCGCACTAAAGCGACGGCGAAACTGTCGTGGCGACAGGGCGGCTGCGTCGGCTGCGCCTTCAAGGGTGGCGTTTTCCAGATTTGTCAGGGTATATTCCATAGCTGCGGTTATCTGCCTGCTCCTTGCAGCCGGGAGACAAAACGGCACCTCCTCCTTAATCCACTCCCCACAGAGCAGCCCCAAGGTTTTGAAGAAAGAATCCGCCAGCATATCGCCCGGAGTACGCCCCGGTGGCCAGCGTAAAGCATACTGAACCAGCTCACGAACAATCGGCGCTGCCGAGATGATACGCACACACGACTGCTCTGTTGCCACCAGAGACGACGCAAAGAAAACCGAACCCGAAAGTACATTGTGCAACGTCGTCCGGTGCCTTACCCCGGCTGGAATCCATGCGGCACGCTGGGGTGGCAGCAGGTAGATTCCGTTCTCCGCTTCGAGCCGCAGCGTCCCGGAAAAAGCATACATAAGCTGGTGCCGCTCGTGGGCATGCCAGTCGTAACGAATATTCCGATCACTGTCCAGATAGGCAAACGCCTCCAGCGAAGAGGTATCGATCCCCCTGACATCCAGTTGTTCTCTTGTTTCAGCCTGTGACAGTTCTTTAAACATGGCGCCAGTATAGTCCGCAGATATGGCCGATTCAAGCTATTAGTTGTCCTTTTGGAGTTAGACGGTCATAGCGGTGAACGGTATGATTTCCTCACAACATCATTTGAGGAGAAAGCGTCATGGAGATACGCATTGAGCCGGTGCAGGAGAATCAAAAGAAGCGGAAATGTACCAATCCGGCAGAACTCGGTTTCGGCAGGTATTTCACCGACCGCATGCTGGTAGCCGACTGGAGCGAACGAGAAGGGTGGTTCGATGTACGGATAGTGCCGTATGGGCCGTTCATGCTGGAGCCATCTGCGGCGGTTTTTCACTATGGTCAGGAAGCATTTGAAGGGCTCAAGGCCTATCGCTGGAATGCCGACAGCGTTGCCCTCTTCAGGCCGGAGATGAATCTGAAGCGCCTCATTCGTTCCGCAACGCGCCTCGCCCTCCCCGAAGTGCCTGCCGACCTGTTTATCGAAGGGATGAAAGAGCTTGTCCGTCTTGAACGCGACTGGGTGCCGGAATCCGAAGGCACATCGCTCTACATCCGCCCGGCGCTTATTGCCACTGAAGAGGCTTTGGGGGTAAGACCGGCCGCAAAGTGCCGTTTCTTCATCATACTGTCACCGGTTGGAGCCTATTACGCCACCGGATTCAAACCGGTACGGATTCTTGTGGAGGATCGCATGGTGCGTGCAGCGCCGGGTGGAACAGGCGAAGCCAAGACCGGCGGCAATTACGCGGCCTCGCTGATCGCGGGCAGGGAAGCTGTTAAACGCGGCTTCGACCAGGTTCTTTGGCTTGATGCCATACAGCATCGCTATGTGGAGGAGGTCGGAGCTATGAATATCTTCTTTGTGATCGACAACCGTCTGGTTACCCCGCCGCTGTCGGGCTCATTCCTCGAAGGAATCACCCGTGATTCCATCTTGAAGCTGGCTCCAACGCTGGGTCTTACAGTTGAAAAACGTCCCGCTGCCATTGATGATCTAATGAATGGCATCAGAAATGGATCTGTTCAGGAGGTATTTGGCGCCGGCACTGCCGCAGTGGTTTCCCCGGTGGGGGCGTTATGCTATCAAAATGAACTGGCCACCATCGGTGGCGGAACGGTTGGCCCGGTGACACAACTTCTGTATGACACCCTCACCGGAATCCAGTATGGCCGTTTACCTGACCGGTTTGGCTGGATGCAGGAACTGTGAGTGGACACAAAGGGGGTGCCGGACACACGTCACAACGCTGTACCGGCTTAAAACCGGCTCAAGAAACCGCACTATAGAAGCCGGTGAGATTGTTACAATATCAAAAAACTATCGGCTAATTAGCGCAATGATGTCAACGGGGTTGAGAAGCAGCAGCGACGCAGTCTTATAGCGCCGACCGTCTGCCACCGAATGGTTATGCCAGTTCAACTTTCAGACTTTTACCGAGGGCAAGGGCCGCTCTTTCGAGGGTTTGGAGGGTAACAGAAACATTGGCAGGATCTAGGAGTCTGTCCAATGCCGTACGACTAGTGTGCATCTTTTCGGCCATGGCGGTCTTTGACAGTTTAGCTTGCTTCATTTCAAGTTCAATCTGGTAAGCAATTACCCTTTTAATGGCTGTGGCTTCCGCATCCGCACGAAGCCCCTCGTTTTCAAGAAACTCATCAAAGCTTGATCCTAAATGTTCGTTTTTCATTTTGTGCCTCTTTTGTAGGTGCCAAGGCGGCTCAATGCCGTCTTAAGTTCGTTTTGTGGAGTCTTCTGTGATTTCTTTATAAATCCATGCAATAAAATCATGTACTCACCATCAACCGTAAAGAAAACCCGTGCAATGCCGTCTGTCAATCTCGTTCGAACTTCCCATAAGTCCTTGTCGATCTTTTTAATGAGCGGCATCCCCAAAGGCCAGCCAAGCTGGGCGGTCTTGATATCTTCACCGATTTGACGTTTGTCATCACGATGCAAATCCTTCAACCATTCCCGTACAGGCTCATTACCAGCTTCGGAACGATAAAATACGACTTTAAGAACAAAAGGAATATCGGTCATTTGCGATCCATTGTACCAATATTGGTACGAATGTCAATTGCTGGTTTCAATAAAATCATTTTTGTCTCTGTTCAACTCATTAATGACCTGGTTCACGCGCACACGCGCGTGAACCGGCCATCTCCCCAGATGGAGCATTTCTATTGATTCATCCCCCACAACCTTACCAGCAGATCCGATTTCCGTGAGCCGACTCCGTGCCACAGAGAAATCAATCCTACATAATCCTCGGTCACTTCATAGATAATGCAGTATTTGACCGGCCCGGAATCGAGGTACAACTCTTTGAGCACTGCCTGTTGACCGGCGAGTAGATAGGGAGCATCAGTACCGGCAAAATTGTTGTCGGAGAGAAATTTTTCAGCGGCTTCTATGCGAGCCAGAAAAGCATCCGCAACTTCAACCCGATAGCGCTCAGCCAAATTTCCCGCATAGTGCCTGACTCGTGATTGATATTCCAGAGAACGCTTAAGCGGACGTTTTGACATTCCGAAGCTCTTTTCTTATGGAGTCGAAAAACGTATCATCTTCCGCAACAACAGTTCCGAGACCTGAATGAAGCTCGTACCAGCCCCGTTCCACTGACTCAAAAAATTCCTTTTGTTCGTCAGCACTGCGCACATACATCCGTAACGAATCCCGAATGACATCCTGCTCATTGCGCCCTTCACGCTGAGCAATTCGCTTCAGGTTCATGCTATCGGCTTCGTCAAGCCTGAGACCCAACTGCCTGCTTCCCATAGAAAACCTCCTCATTGGTATCTTTGATAGCATTGTACATCATAAGATATCAGGTGGCAATTTATTCAAGGTCATCGATATTGAAACAGGTTAGGCACTCTGCATGGCTATTGACAAAATGATTGCCTGCACCGTAGATATAGCAGAACGACCTCGGCAGTACGGAGTAAAACTCATGAACCACACTATTTTCCTGGCATCAAGCGAACACATCAACTGGCAGCACCCGGCAGTATTGGCCAAGGCGCAAGAACTGGCTGCCGGAACAACCGACCACACCGAAATCACCCGGCGCTGTTTCGAGTTTGTGCGCGACGAAATACGTCACAGCTGGGACTACCAGCAAAACCCGGTCACCTGCGCCGCGTCGGATGTGCTGGCGCACGCCACCGGCTACTGCTACGCCAAGAGCCACCTGCTGGCGGCGCTGCTGCGGGCCAACAGCATCCCGGCCGGGCTCTGTTACCAACGGCTCTCGCTCAACGACAACGGCGCCCCCTACTGCCTGCATGGACTGAACGCCGTCTGGCTGCCGGAAATTGGCTGGTATCGCATCGATGCCCGAGGCAACAAACCGGGAGTGGATGCGCAGTTCTGTCCGCCCGTAGAACGATTGGCGTTCCCGACCAATGACAAGCTGGAAGCCGACCTGCCGGAGATCTGGCCGGAACCGCTACCAGTTGTCATAAAGGTACTGTCCGGCTATGCCACGGTGGAAGAGGTATTTGACAACCTGCCCGATGTTGAGCTGATCCCGCATCGCTGAGGAAGCTATGACTGACACACCGTCACGCCTGAAGCGCCCCGTATATCCGATGCCCGATTTCGTACTTGCCGCCCTTGAGGAGCGTCAGCTCATGGACGCCTACCGCCAGCGGCCTCCGTATCAGCAAAACGATTACATCGGCTGGATCACCCGCGCCAAGCTTCCGGCCACGCAGCAGAAGCGGCTGATGCAGATGCTGGATGAGCTGGAGCGGGGCGGTGTGTACATGAAAATGAAGTGGCGGTAACACTCAACACCCTTCCCCGCACCGTTGTATCCTCACAAACACGCCGCGAAAGACCGCGCCACCAGTGGATTGGCCGCAAAAGGGGACAGACCCAACAACGGTACCACCTGCCGGCACAACGCCAGTGCATCGCCATCGAACGACTGCCTTGCAACATCCCGCACAGTTCGCCGAATCAGTTCCAGCCATTGCAGTGCTTCGTCGATTCGCCGCTCGACAGCATCACCATGACGAGGTTCATCCCAGGCGGACAGGAGCCATTCGGCCTCAAGCGCGCGCAGCCGTTCCAGCGACGCCACCGACGCCTCGTAATCGGTGAAGATAGGCATGTCGCCCGGCAGCGGCACGGCATCGCCGCAGAAGACAGCCTGCTCCTGTTCCAGCCAGAGCGAGATTGAGCCGGAAGAATGCCCCGGAGTATGCACTACTTCCAGAGACACGCCTTCCTCTGAAACAATTCGATCACCATCTTTCAGCTCCAAAGCCACTACAACAGATCCCCCCACCAGAGTTTGAAAACCTGGCACCGGACGTTCCCGCTCCTGAATTGCCACATCCTCGATCCAGTCCCGCTCGGCGCCATGGGCCGCAACCTGGCACGCACAAGCTTCCATGACTGCTCGTGCCGCACCGATATGATCAGGATGGGCATGGGTCAAAATCAAGTGAGCGATCTCGGCAGACTGCCGTCCCAAAGATTGAAGATAGTCGAAGATGGCGTTTTCGCAACCACGTACGCCGCTGTCGATCAGGATAATATCCTTGCCGATGACGAGAAAAAGGTTGGCCGAGCGAGGGATCGGCCCTCCGGGTGATGGAACGGTGAAGGGGATGGTCAACTGCGGGGTGATCTGCATGGGTACTGCTCCTTTCGATGAGTGATGGCTACGGACTGTGTACCGCGCGTATCCTCGTCGAAATGGTGCAGAAACGAAGAGAGCGCGGGACCAGCCCGCGCTCCTTGAATGTCAGTAAGACAGGTAGCGGCGAGCCGTCACGAGGTGACGACGACTACGACCGCTACGACAGTATGTTGGGTATTAGTGAGTTTCATGAACAAACAATACGATAGAGCAATTATGCTTGTCAATCACTCCGACAAGAATACAACAATTCGATATACATAAAAACAGATTGACAACACGCCCTCCTTTTGGCTATTTTGATTCGATAAACATCGAATCAGGAGTCACCATATGAAAACCGAGCAGAGTATCGCTATCATGAAAGCCTTGGCCGACCAATCGCGTTTGGCCATCATCAACTCCCTGCTAGAGCGTTCCCAATATGTAGAGGAAATCGCCAAGCGCCACGGACTGGCTGCTTCAACCGTCTCGTTCCACCTACGCAAACTGGAACAGGCCGGACTGGTCAGTAGCCGCAAGGAACAGTATTACGTGGTTATCCAGGCGAACGACGCTATCTTTGACACCACCCTGCGTGAGATCGTGTCAGCGCCGACTGTGGGCCGGGAACTGCAGGACGAACGGATGGAAGAGTATCGGCGCAAAGTACTGGAGACGTTCTTCCGGCATGGCATACTGGACAAACTGCCGACGCAGCACAAGAAACGGCTTATCGTGCTGGAGCAGTTTGCCGCGCGCTTCGAACCGGAGCAGCGCTATTCAGAGCAGGAGGTTACCGGGCTCATAATGCCGCTGTTTGACGATTACTGCACCATCCGCCGCCTGCTGGTGGATGAAGGGCTGATCCGCCGGGAGGGAGCAGAATACTGGCGGGTGAGGAAGTACAACGAGCAGACTGTGCAAGCGGCTTTGCCACAGCAGAAAGCGAAAGGATCGGAAAACATGCCGAAAGAGAGCAAACGCGCCGACTTGAAGCGGCTCTACAAACAGAATACCCCTGACATGGGGATTTATCAGATTAAAAACAAGGTAAACGGCAGGATCTATATCGACAGCAGCACCAACCTTGACGGAACGCGCAACAGCAGACTGTTTCAGCTTAAAATGGGCAAGATTGTATTCAGCCGGGAGCTTCAGAAAGATCTGAACGAATTCGGCGCGGACAACTTTGAATTCTCTGTACTGGACGTACTGGACAAGCCGGAACCGGGCGACAATGTAGAACGGCTGCTGGCAGCACTGGAACTGCACTGGCTGGAAAAGTTGCAACCGTTCGGTGAACGGGGGTATAACAGCGCAAAGGCATTTGAGCGGAATATGCAGCAGTTGCGGCAACAAAGCGGTGTGGCCGTTGCCTGACCCTCACAAGCCAGAAGACATGTAAGAAATTAGCCTCATGATTACCTCAAGATTGCTTCGAGATTATGACTACAGAAGTTAACATCTTGAGTAATCATGAAGTAATAGTGAAGCTATAAAAGATTCTAAATCATTACACCGGCAAAAGGATCGAGCACCTCCGAATGACCACCTTCAAACTATTCTCCCCCCGTCGCGACCGCACCGCAGCCATGCCGTTCATCATGTTGACCGTCCTTATCGACATGGTAACCATCGGCTTGATCATCCCCGTGCTGCCGACACTAGTCGGCAGTTTCACCGGTTCTAACGCAGACCAGGCATTCTGGTATGGCACTGTGGTGTTCGCCTTTGGCATCGCAAACTTCTTCGGTTCGCCGATCCTCGGCGCACTGTCGGACGCCTATGGCCGCCGCCCGCTGCTTTTGCTCGGTTTTTGCGGGCTCGGCCTCATGTTTTTCGCCACCGCGCTGGCCACGGCAATGTGGATGTTGATCGTGGTTCGGCTGGTGGGTGGCGCGATGCAGGCCAATGCTGCCGTGGCCAATGCCTACGTAGCGGACATCACCGCACCCGAAGAACGTGCCAAACGCTTTGGCATGCTGGGCGCCATGTTTGGCCTCGGCTTCATTATCGGCCCGGTGATGGGGGGACTGTTGGGTGCCATCAGCGTAAAACTGCCGTTTTTCGTTGCCGGAAGCTGCGCCATGCTCAACCTGCTGTACGGCTATTTTGTGTTGCCTGAATCTCTCCCGCCCGAGCGCCGTCGCCCATTCCACTGGCGGGCGGCAAACCCGTTGACATCCCTGCGCGCCCTGGCCGGATTGAGCGGCGTCGGCCGTTTGGTGGCGGTAGTTGCCTTGAGCGGCCTTGCCCAATTCGTGCTGTACACCAGTTGGGTATTGTACACGACCTTCAAGTTCGGCTGGGGGCCGAAGGAAAACGGCTGGTCGCTGGCTGCGGTCGGCATCATGTCGCTGATCGTGCAGGGCTTTCTGCTGGGAAAACTGCTGAAACACTTCACTCCACGGCGCCTTGCGGTAGCCGGACTGGTATCGTCATCACTGGCCTACGCTTTGTGGGGCGCGGCCAGTCAGGGGTGGATGATGTACGCAGTAATCGGTCTGAATGTGCTCGGCTATACCGTCACTGCTTCATTGCAAAGCATCATTTCAGGCGCCGCTGATCCCAAAAATCAGGGGCAGGCTTTGGGAGCGGTCAGCTCAATCAACAGTCTGATGACGGTAATTGCGCCTCTTTTCGGCGCGCCGCTCCTCTCCATGGTGTCGCATCTGCCACACGGCGACTGGCGCATCGGCGCGCCCATGTATTTTTGCGCCCTGCTTCAAGCGGCTTCACTGTTGCTGGCCTATGTGCATTTCCGTGACAAAGGCGAGAAAGGCGACCAGGATGACCTGTAGCGAGATCATCTCCTATCTGCGCAGCAAAGCGAATCCGGACAACGTAGCCGGGATGGCCCGTTTCGGCATCAGCACAAAAGCTACGCTGGGGGTCACCATCCCCATACTGCGCGAGCTGGCTAAATCCCACCGCCGCAATCACCCGCTGGCACTGGAATTGTGGAAGACCGGCATTCATGAAGCGCGCATCCTGGCATCGCTGGTTGATGATCCAAAGGAGGTTACGGAAGAACAACTGGAAGCGTGGGTGATCGAGCTGGATTCGTGGGATGTGTGCGACCAGTGCTGCGCCAACCTGTTCGCCCGCACCCCGTTTGTGTGGGACAAGGCGGTGGCGTGGAGCAGCCGGCCGGAAGAGTTCGTCAAGCGGGCCGGTTTCGTTTTGATGGCCCGCCTGGCGGTGCAGGAGAGGAAAGCGTCGGTCGAATCGTTTCAGCCGTTCTATGAGCTGATACGCCGCGAAGCTGTTGACGAGCGCAACTTTGTCAAAAAAGCGGTCAACTGGGCTTTGCGGGAAATCGGCAAGCGGAAGGATCTGCCGGGAGCTATGGCACTGGCGGAAGAGCTGGCCGTTATGGAGTCGCGCAGCGCCCGCTGGATCGGCAGAGACGCTCTGCGGGAATTCGGCAGGGTAAAGGAAACTATAACGTTACGGCAGATTGTCTAATTTCGACCTTTTGACCGTTTCTTCCCGATACTTGGTGTACTCGTCGTAGGACATGCCATTCGCCCGTTCAAGGCACTTCTGAATGTCACCCTGGTTGGGAGTTTCATAGCACCGCCTCTTCTGTTCTTCCTTAAACCCGGTGTACAATCCGGACGTCCAAGCTTTGTAACTGCACCCCTGACACAGTATGCCTGTGCATAACAACATCACGATGTAAAACCTGCTCACGGCTCCCGCTTCAATTTGTCAGCAAGAATTTTCTTCCCCTGTTCGGTAAACGTCCACCACCGGCGCACCTCACCACAAGCGAGAAAGTGCTGTGCGGACATCAAGACATACAGAACGCACGGATCATGGCGCTGCTCCATGGTGCCCGACAATTCAACGTAGGTGGCAAAGGGATCGCGGCCGGCAAGTTGCTGCGGACTGAGAATTCCTATGGCACGTAGATCGGCGGCAATTGAAGTGCCGATATTGGGAATGTCTTCAAGTTTCGTCGCCTGTTTCAGACGAGATGAGCTCATACATCCACCTCACTATCCCAGAGTTGTCAGATACGCATCCCTAGTCAACCACAACTCCTCCATGCGATACATATGCCAGTGATCATGCATCAGAAGGTGCCTTGCCAGGATGTACAGGGAATACTCCTCATATTCCGGGTGAGTCGCTTTCTTTTTCCAGGTGGCTTCTTCCGCACGTTCAAGGAACTGGAGCTGACTGGCCCGGTAGCAGGTGAACTGATCGAGGGCGAATTCAATGTTCATACGCTCGGGAGTAGCAGGCTCTTCCGGGCCTGCACCCGGATTGTACGGGACAAACTCGGGCTTATCCTCAGTCATGAACCGTTCGATGCGCTTCAAGAGCATGGGCTGCACTTGGGCCAGATGGCTGATATGTTCCGCAATCGTCCAGAAGCCTTCACCTCTGCGCACATCAAGCTTGCTGTCCGGGATGGCGAGAACAAATTGGGAAAGGATGGTGGGGGAACGTTTGAGTGTTTCCAGCAAATCGGGAATATCTTGCATGTCCATTCTCCTTTGCCAAGCATTGCGGCAGCGGCAAACACAGTTTATATCCTTTATTGTACAGGCATGGAGACTCTGCCAACTCCTCTCGCCTTACCCTATTTTACACGCAACGGCACGACTGCGCCATGAGAGAAAATTAGCAGCAATAAACAGGTTTAGATCCGGAACCCACTTGACAAAGGTCCTGGCGGGTACTATGTAGAAAATCTTATCCTCACGGATTTCGGGATCATGAGTAATTTATGAAGAAGATGGCAGTTAATTTTAAGGAGGGAAGAAAATGAAGAAAATGTTCCTGTTGTCGTTCATCGCCGTCACCCTGCTGTTCACCCAAAGCGCCTTTGCCGAACTGACAAAGATCGCCGACAATGTCTACTCCTATGTGGGGCAGAAAGACGGCTCCCCCGCCCACAGCTTTGCCGCCAATGCCGGCATCGTTATCGGCAAGGACAGCGTGCTGGTAGTGGACACGCTGATTTCCGCAAAGGAAGGGGCACGTTTTCTGGCCGATATCCGCAAAGTGACGTCCAAACCGATCAAATATGTGGTCAACACCCACACCCACCTGGACCACGCCTTCGGCAATTGCGTGTTTGCCAAACTGGGAGCTACGATCATCTCTCACAGCGCCGACCGGACTTCGCTGCAGAAGGCCGGCGAGGGAACACTGCAGAATATCGGCAATTACGGCCTGAAGCCTGAAGAAATGGCCGGCACCGCGATCATCCTCCCTACCCTCACCTTCAGCGACCTGATGCAGATCGATCTTGGCGACGAAACGGTGGAACTGATCCGCACAGCCCCGTCCCACACCGAGGGGAGCCTGGTCGTATATCTCCCGGCTCAAAAGCTGCTCTTCGCCGGTGACGTCCTCTTCACCGACTTCCACCCTTTCATGGCAGATGGCGATATCAGCGGATGGACTGCAACAATTGACTCGCTGCTGGCCATGAATATTGAAAAAATCATCCCCGGTCACGGCCCGCTTTCGACGAAGAAGGATCTCAAGGAAATGAAAGAGTATCTGCTGCTGTTCGACAAGAAAGCACGCGAATTGGCAGCGGAGGGCAAGGACGGCGACGCCATTGCCGCCGGGCTGAAAGAGGTTCTGCCGAAGCGTTCCATGGCAGACTGGATGATCGGCTACAATGTCAAATCCCGCTATGCGGGGAAGTAGATCCACAAAAAAATGGGGGCGGGCCGAGTGCCCGCCCCTTTAACCACAAACTCTCGCCACCCGAGCATTTAATCAGATAACCTGACGTTATATCCATAACCTGAAGTTATAACCACCCCTAACATATCGTTATATTTACCTTTACGCCTCATCATTCCGCCTTACCATAACTATTGCTTATAACTCCCGCCTGGCCGAGCACCATCCACCTACACACAATATCCTGTAATAACAGCATATTACATGAACCAGCAAAACCGGCACGCTCCATGCTCAATAGAAACCAGATACAGAGCGCCACCACGATTACCGGAGGAAACAACTCATGGACATCATCATTGTACTGGAATTTTTGGTTATCATTGCGTGCCTGCTGGCAGGTGCCCGGTACGGCGGCTACGGCCTTGGGTTAATCAGCGGCCTTGGTCTCCTCGCCTTTGCCTTTATTTTCCATCTTGCCCCCGGCAAACCCCCGGTCGATGTACTGCTCACCATTATGGCGGTTATCGGCTGCGCCTCGGTGCTGCAAACCGCCGGTGGCCTCAACGTGATGATGCGCGTCGCCGAACGGATATTGCGGCGCAATCCCAAGTACGTCACCCTGCTCGCCCCGATCACCACCTGGACACTCACGGTCATGTGCGGCACCGGCCATGTGGTCTACACAATGTTCCCCATCATCTATGACATCGCCATCAAAGAAGGTGTCCGCCCCGAACGCCCCATGGCGGCGGCGTCGGTTGCCTCCCAGATGGGGATCTGCGCTTCTCCCGTATCCGTGGCAGTCGTCTCTATGGTTGCCATCCTGTCAAAATCCACTCATCCGGTCAGCTTGTTGCAATTGTTAAGCATCAGCATTCCCGCCACCTTCTGCGGCGTCATAATGACAGCCCTCTGGAGCCTCAAGCGTGGCAAGGATCTGGAAAACGATCCGGCGTTCCAGGCCAAAATACAGGATCCGGCCCAAAAGAATTACATCTATGGTGAATCCACCACCCTGCTGGACAAGGTTTTCCCTAAAGAAGCCTACTGGTCAGCCTGGATTTTCTTCGCCGCCATCGCAGTTGTCGTTGTACTCGGTGCTTTCCCCGAACTGCGCCCGATCTTCGGCGCTGTCGGAAAAACAAAACCACTCTCCATGAACATAGCCATCCAGATGATGATGCTGTCTGCCGGAGCAATCATTCTTATTACCTGCTGCAAAGGCAAGATACAGGAGATCACCAACGGCACCGTTTTTAAGGCCGGCATGGTCGCTGTCATATCAATCTTCGGCGTAGCCTGGATGGCCGACACCTTTTTTGAAGCGCACTTTGAATTATTGAAAGGATCACTTGCCGGAATCGTGGCCACCAAGCCATGGACTTATGCCATCGTCCTGTTTATCGTCTCCAAGTTCGTTAACAGCCAGGCCGCAGCAGTAGCAGCCATGGCTCCGTTGGGTGTCAGCCTCGGCGTCGATCCCTTGATGATGATCGCCTTCTTTTCCGCCAGCTACGGCTACTTCATCCTGCCGACCTACGCCAGCGATCTGGCCTGCATCGGCTTCGACCGTTCCGGCACCACCCGCATCGGCAAGTTCATCATCAATCACAGCTTTATTATTCCGGGTATAATTGGTGTCGCTACCGGCTGCGGCGTGGGCTATCTGCTGGTGAAAATGCTGTACTAATACGGAACCGCACCAGCACCAGTATTAACTATTGAAAAGGCGGCCATATGGTCGCCTTTTCAGTTTCGTAAACTGCCGGTTCGTATGATAGAGTTAGTACATAACGCCCCCTGTCCCCCTCTTAGCTTAAGAGGGGGGACGCAGATGCAACATCACATCGTAGCGTCCCTCCCCTTAATTAAGGGGAGGACAGGTGGGGTTACGACTCATTTATGGTTTAATTTCATTCAGGAAACGCTCCTATGTCATATTCAAACCATACTTTTTCTCAACAAATAACGACTCTTCTCCGGTTCGGGCTTCTGCTTCTGCTGCCACTGCTGATTTTATCCCCACCCCACCCTGCCATGGCCGCACCCGCTACGAAAAACGAACCCCAAGTGATTATTATCGGCGGTGACCGGGATTACCCCCCCTATGAATTCATCGACAAGGACGGCCAACCTGCCGGCTATAATGTCGAGCTGACGCGCACCATCGCCGAGGTCATGGGGATGCGGGTCGAGATTCGCCTGGGCGGGTGGGCAGAGATGCGCCGGGCGCTGCAAAGCGGGGAGGTAGACGCGCTGCAGGGAATGTCCTGGTCGCAGGAACGCGCCGGAGAGGTGGACTTCTCCCTCCCCCACACCGTAGTCAACCATGCCGTATTTGCCCGTAGCAACTCCCCTGCGGTCGGCTCTCTTGATGATCTGGCCGGGCGAACCGTGGCTGTCCACCGTTTGGGCATCATGCACGACTACCTGGTCAAAAACGGTTCACAAGCACGCCTGGTGCTGACCGATACACCGGCGGATGCCATGCGCATGGTCGCGGACGGTAAAACCGATTTTGCCGTGGTAGCCATTGTGCCGGGAATGTACCTGATCCGCGAGCTGAAGCTTGGCAACGTTCTGCCGGTGGTGCGCAACGTGGCGACGCATCGTTACTGTTATGCCGTGGACAAGGGGGATGCCGAACTGCTCTCCCGCCTGAACGAGGGACTGGCAATCCTCAAGAAAACCGGGCAGTACGAAAAAATATACAACAAGTGGCTGGGGGTGCTGGAACCCCAACATGTGGACCTGCGCACCACGGTCAAATACGCCGCCGTGGTGGTCGTGCCGCTGCTGCTCCTTCTCGGCGGATTCGCCCTCTGGTCACGTACGCTCCACCGCCAGGTGGCCCTGCGCACCGCCGACCTGACCAGGGAAATTGCCGAGCGGTGTCATGCGGAAGAGGAACTGCGGCAGGGTCAGCAGCAACTGGTGCAGGCCGACAAGATGGCCGCCCTGGGAATCCTCGTATCCGGTGTGGCCCACGAGATCAACAACCCGACAGGCCTGATTCTGCTGGAAGCGCCGACGGTAAAGCGGTTTTTCGCCGACGCCTCTAAAGTTTTGGATCAGTATTACCGGGACAACGGCGACTTTACCTGCGGCGGCCTCCCCTATTCACGCATGCGGGAGGAAATTCCGCGCAGTCTGGACAAGCTGCAGGATGCGGGAAAACGCATCAAGCGCATTGTGGACGACCTTAAGGATTTTGCCCGCAATGGAGATGTTTCCTGTTCCGAACTGGTTGATTTAAACAGCGTCGCCCAGGCCGCCGTGCGCCTTGTCGAACCTTCCATCCACAAGGCAACTACCCGCTTTACCGTTTCCTACAGTGAACATCTCCCGCAATTTTGCGGCAATGCCCAGCGCATCGAACAGGTACTGGTCAATCTGATTCTGAACGCCTGCCAGGCGCTGCCCGACACGGAGAAAGCCATCGAACTTGCAACGTATTGCGACACAGCACGTTCTACGGTAACCTTCCGGCTGCGCGACGAAGGAAGCGGCATATCTCCCGAGCATCTGGCACATCTGACCGACCCGTTCTTCACAACCAAGCGGGACAGCGGCGGCACCGGGCTTGGCCTGTCAGTTTCGGCCGGCATCGTGAAAGAGCATGGCGGCACCATGACGTTCGATTCAATCCCCGGCAGCGAAACTGTGGTGACGCTGACCCTTCCCGCGTATAACAAGGAATCACTCTCATGAACGATACCCCTTACCCCGATTTCGGCGTTCTGCTGGTGGACGACGAGCCGGACTGGCTCAGTTCCCTGGCCCTGACGCTGGAGAGCTGTGCCGGCATCAGCAACATCTCCACCGGCAGCGACAGCCGCCAGGTCATGGCGATCCTCGACAAGGGAAACATCGGCCTGGTGCTGCTGGACCTGACCATGCCGCAGCTTTCCGGAGAGGAACTGCTGGCGCAGATAGCCGAGCACCACCCTGAGATCGTCACCATCGTCATCAGCGGCCTGAACCAGCTGGAAACCGCCGTACGCTGCATGCGCAAGGGCGCCTTTGACTATTTCGTCAAGACCGACGACCAGGACCGCATGATCGGCGGAGTGCTGCGGGCGATACGGATGCAGGAGCTGCAGCGCGACCATCGCGAGATGGCCAGCCGCCTCAATGCACCGGATATCCGTCATCCAGAGGCCTTTGCCCCCATCATCACAACCGACCGGGCCATGCTTTCACTGTTTGCCTATGTGGAGGCGGTCGCCAAAAGCCCTCAACCGCTGCTGATCACCGGCGAAAGCGGCGTCGGCAAAGAGTTGATCGCCCGCGCCACCCATCGCTTAAGCGGCTGCCACGGCAAACTGGTTACGGTTAATGTGGCCGGACTGGACGACACGGTATTTGCCGACACCCTGTTCGGCCACCTGCGCGGCGCCTACACCGGCGCTGATCAACCCCGGCGCGGCATGATCGAGGAAGCTGCCGACGGCACCCTGTTTCTGGACGAAATCGGCGACCTCTCCATCGCCTCGCAGGTCAAGCTGCTGCGCCTGCTTCAGGAGGGGGAATACTTTCCGCTCGGCAGTGATCTCCCCAAGCGGCTTAAAGCCAGGATCGTTGTCGCGACCCACCAGGATCTGTCGGCAAAAGAGGCTGCAGGCTCCTTCCGCCGCGACCTCTACTACCGCCTGCACACCCATCAGGTGCATATCCCGCCGCTCAGGGAACGGCGCGGCGATATCCCGCTGCTGCTGGAACATTTTTGCGAGGAAGCGGCCAAAGCCCTGAACAAGCCGCGACCGCTGCAACCCAAGGGACTGATCCCCCTGCTAACCGGCTACCCCTTTCCCGGTAATGTGCGCGAGCTGAAAGCCATGATCTACGACGCGGTCAGCCAACAGCGCGAACAAGCCCTGCCGTTGGAACCATTCCTGCGAATAATAGGACGCTCCCACCCGGAGCATGCTGCAATCGGTGCCCAGCCGGATCGGCACAACCCTTTTGCCAGTTTTGAGGAATTGCCAACCTTCAGTGATGCCGCGGCCTTCCTGGTGCTGGAAGCCATGGAACGGGCCGGCAACAATCAGACTACGGCGGCCCGTCTTCTGGGCATTTCCCAGCCGGCTCTCTCCAAGCGATTGAAAATGATCAAAGGGTAATCTGTTTTCCGTTACCCTTTGCCGGTAGCATAAAGAGATGTACTCGGACGGCCTGATCAAATCGGGCCGTCTTTTTTTCTGCTACAACAGCCCCGCTTCCCCTCCCCTTCAACAATTCCACGCTTCAACGACCTGGTCATCAATCACCAATGTGCCCTCTCGACAGCTAAAATGCAGATTATCAGCTAAATATACTTAGCATTTTTTACTGAGTTATATTAAAGATAACAAAATTGCACCAAGGATAGCTTGCATGAAAGCGGGCTGCCCTGAAAGCTGGCTCAGCCAGGCTAGCCCGCACACACCAATACCGGACACTAACCATGATAACCACGGTCAAGCAGTATGGCGAAATCCGAACCGGAACTAATTACCTGCGGGCGTTGATTCAGCGCAACTACCACGACGTTCACGTCCTGAGCTACATCCTGGGCAACAAGCACTCTCCACCCGTGCCGTTCGACTCAATCCGGGAACAAGCGGCGCAGACAGACGACCCCGCGTTCAACTTTGTATCAACCGCAACCTTTGCGCAGCGCGGCGGAGCGTCCCATCCCAGGGATCTGACCCAGCACGCGGAACTTGTCAGACGTGCCCCCCATATCGCCCGGGCGTATGCAAACGGTGAGCTCGGTTTCCTGATAACGATCAAAGACCCGTACGCATGGATCGTCAGCGCTGCCAGGTTCAATGGGTGGATCCGGGGTGATGAACCGTTACAGGAGTGGAGCATGGAGTTCATGCGGGAGGCATGCCTCGGCTACAACCGGAATTACCGGGCATGGATTTCGTTTGTGCGGGCGCATGAATCACATGCGCGACTCATCAGATACGAAGATCTGCTGGCCGATCCGGAACAGGTCATGTCGGATATCGCCGCGCAATTCGGCTGGCACCGCTCCGGCGTTTTTGAAACAATTCCGGCGATTATAGAGCCGACCCACTGGGATCATCTGCCGGTGGTCGAGGCGCCCGACACATTCCAGCCGTCGTATTACGCGAACGGCGAATACATGCAACGATTGCCGGAAACCCACCTGCGCGTGATCAACGACCTGATGGACTGGGAACTGCTGAGCGAGTGTGGATATGAGCAGCTATGACCAGGAACTGAAGACAGACGAACATATTACTTCCCTGCTACAGCGGGAATATCACCATTATCCAGGAGTAGCCATGACAACCGCGCGCATTACCAGTGACAGCACGATCAGCCAGATTGAAGACATCGTCGCCAGCGACATTGACAACGAAAAGGTGATGATGAGCATCGAAAAAGGACAATACTTTGGTCTTGAGCCGACCGGCAGCCGCATCTGGGAGATGATCGAAACCCCTGTCAGGGTGTCGGTTCTTATCGATACCCTGACAGGGCAATACGACGTGGACCGGGAAACCTGCGAACGGGATTTGCTGGCCTTTATCGGCGAACTGGATGAAGCCGGAATCATACAGGTCCACGCGTAACATGCCCACCGCAGCAATGCCCATGAAACGGCTGTTAAAATTCTTCACCCAACAGTACCTGCGGCGTTCCCTGCCGCACGGGATCGTGTCCTGGCGCTACCTGTTTCCCCATCCCGCGCCCAACGTGTGCATCCATCGGCAGTTGTGGCTTTTGGGGAGACACCCCCGCCTGCCGCTCCCCCTGTATCTGTTCGGAGAGTGTTTCCTGTGGCTGCGCTGGGTGTCGTTTGCCTGCTTGCGGAGCTGCTGGCGCGTGGTGCTGTATCGTGGCGCGGAAATTAGCCAATGGGAAGGGATTGGCACCGCCACCCTGTTTCTGCGGGTACTGGTCATGGGTCTTGCTCATTGCATTCCGCCCGGAGAAATCGTCACGTTCGGACTATACCGGCTCGGCTTACGACAGCAGGCGTGGAATTATATCTTTTTCCACGAAACGCACGCCTTTCATCGTTGGCGCGATGTCCGGCCCGGCGCAAGCGCGGCGATGCTGACCCTTATACAGGACAAATCCGGCCTGGCCGACCTGCTCGCCAGCCACGGAGTGCCGATGGTGCCGACTCTGGGAGTGCTCCCGCGCAATGCGCAGCTTGACCCGACACCTTACCTTCACGCCACCCCGCGGCTCTTCTGCAAACCGCGACACGGTTCCGCCAGCCGCGATAACTTTGTGATCGAACGCCGGGGCTTTGGAAATGCCCCTGTTATTTTTACTATTGCCAGCGGTATAAAAACCCAGCTGACAAGTCTGGACGCTTTGCACAAGGCCGTTGGCAGTGATGATTTTCTTGTTCAGCCGGTCATGATCAACCACCCGTTGTTCGCACCGCTCGTTCCATCGGAGGATGCGGTTATCCTGCGCATCATCACCGAACACCATCCGGCCCAAGACGTGCACTGCTACTGCGCGACACTGGAGATACCGCATCCGTCGGATGACGGCAAGCATTGCCATACGATTTTGCCGGTCGAACCGGCCTCCGGCCTGATTCTCCCTTTTCCCGGACAGCGGTTGCCCGCTCCGGCACTGGCGCGGCATGACGCCCTGTTTGCCCGGCTGGAAAATTGCGACGTTCCGTTCTGGGACGAGATCAAAACAAGCGCCAAGGCGGCCCACCGGCAACTTCCCGGATTGTTCGCCATCGCCTGGGATTACGTCATCACCCCCGATGGCCCGCTTATGCTGGAAGGCAACAGCGGCTGGGGAGCAACCACGCCGCAGATCTTGTACGGGGGACTATTGAGAGAAAATCCCCCCTTTGTAAAAGAGAATTAAGAAGCAAAATTTCAGGAGAAGCGAGCCAGCCATGTTTTTCTTTTACTTTAATCGCAACAACGCCGCGCCACCACTCAACATAGGCCCTCAAGGGATTATCAACCGGCTCATGCCGTGTGCCGCTCCCGACAAGAGCGGTTTCCTGGCCGACGGCGACACAAGCCTGCTGGTACAGTGCCTGCACTGGAACACGGCCCGTTCCCGGCTGGAACCTGCGCCGCTGTATCATGCGGAAAGCCGAATCTCGGCGGCGTCATGGGCGCGGCTGGATAACCGGGAGGAGCTGGCGAAAAAACTGGCTATCGCGTCTAAGGACTTGGCCGGAATGTGCGATACGGAGCTGATCCTGTTAAGCTACCTGAAGTGGCGGGAGACATGCGTTGACCACCTGATCGGCGATTTTGTCTTTGTCATTCACGACCGGCAGCGCAACACGGTCTTTTGTGGACGCGATCACATGGGGGTCAGGCCGTTCTACTATTTTGCCTCCGGCGATCTGTTCGTCTGCGCCACCAACGTCAGCGCCCTGCGGCAGGTCCACGGTGTGCCGTTCTCCATCGATGAACGTTGGGTGGCGGAATACATGGTACACAATTCCATGAGCTTCGACCGCACGCCGTATCACAACATTAAAAAGCTCCCCCCGGCCCACTTCCTGACCGTCACCCCTCAACAGGTTCAGCTGCAGCAATACTTCACCCTTTCTGCCGAACCGGCACTGAAGCTGAAAGATTCCCGCGAATACGTAGCAGCCTACCGGGAACAGCTGGAGGAGGCCATCAAATGCCGGCTTGATTCCGAATACGCCATCGGCTCCGAATTGAGCGGCGGCATTGACTCTTCCACCATTACCGCCTTTGCCGCCAAACTGCTCGATCAGCCACTGTCGCGCCTGCACTGTTTCGGTTTCGCCTTTGCCGAACTGGAACCGCAGTACATTCTGGCGGTCAGCAAGGCGTGCCGTATTCCGAATACCCATATCGTTGCTAATCTGCAGGATCATCATATGACTACACGGCGCTCTTTGGAGCTGCTCGGATACCCCATGGAGCATGGAAACGGCCCACTCCACGAGCCGTTTTACCGTCTGGCTGAGCGGCTGGATGTACGAACCATGCTGTCGGGCTTCGGCGGCGACGAATTCGGCACCACCATTCACGGCTACATGGTTCCCATGGAGCTGCTGCTCCAGCGCCGTTACCGGGATCTGTACCGCATCCTGCCGGGCAACGCCCTGTTCCGTTTTCTGCGAATGGTCAAACTGGAGTGGCGTCGGCGCACAACAGCAAATTTTACTGCATCTTCTCACGCCTCCGGATTTTACGAAGCGTACCGGCAACGCTGGGCACACCACATCATCCGGCCCGAACTGGTCCGACGATGCGGGATTGAGGAACGCTATTTTGAGGAGGCCCGTTTCGATGCCGGTTATACTGACCTGAAGCGTTTTACGCTGGAAAAGCGCTGGATGCCGTTTGTGCCGACCCGGATGGAGAACTGTACCCTTATGGCGGCGGGGCGAAAGATTGACTACCGCTGGCCGCTGCTGGATGTCCGGTTGGTGCGGCTTTTTCTCGCCATCCCGTCCGAAGAGAACTTTTATCGCGGCATGGGACGCTACCTGCATCGCCGCGCCATCGCCGGCGTGGTACCGGATCTGGTGGCCTGGAAACCGGGAAAGGATATGGGGGCGATAATGGGGGGACAGGGTGCGAGAGATTTTGAACATCTTCGGCAGGTAACTATTGATGACCTGCACCCATCGCTGGCGGAACATCTGGATACGGACAAGCTGCAACAACAGATCGAACAACTCCCTCGCATCCTTGCCGCCCCGCTTGGCGACAACAAAAGAGGCCAGTACACCCGAAATATCCAGGCTGTGAAGCAGCTCGACACCTGGCTGAAAACCGTATCCACAGATTACACGGATTAGACGGTTTTTGTTAAGACCCAAAACGACTTGTTTTAATCTGTGAAAATCTGTGGATATGATTAAAACATCCACTGTGCGAGGGCAACAGATGAACCAAATAGCGCCAGAGCAGTTGGCCCAGATGCTGGGCGTACCGTTATTCAACACCCCGTACTTCATCCCGGTCTATCCATCTGGCGACCAGGGATCATGGCGGCTCTCGCACATGGCGAGCGGCATCGATTTCGGCTATTACACCCGCCAGTGGCTGATTTCCGGAATGCCGCTGCTTATGCGTCACGCTCCGGGCAATCCGGAACAGTGGGAGACCTGGATGTCGCTCACTCCGCACGAAATCGAGAGTCAGGAGCCGGGCTGCCTGTGCGCCCATGGACACACGGTCATCATGGGGTTGGGGATGGGATGGGTAGCCCTGAACGCTGCGCTGAATCCGGCAGTGCGAAAGGTCACGGTGGTGGAGTTGGATGAAGAGGTAATCAAGTTGATCAGCGCCAGCGGCGTGACCGGACAATTGCCTCCGGAGATAGCGGACAAGATCGTCATTGTCCGGGCCAACGCCATGGAATGGCAGCCGGATGAGCCGGTGGATTTTCTCTATGCCGATATCTGGCGCCCCATTGCCGACACCAATGCTTTGGCGGACACACAACGGATGCAGCAGAATATTCAGGCAACAGAGGTCTACTTCTGGGGGCAGGAATTGCGGCTGTTTACCGCGCATCAGCGCATGTTCGGCCCGGATGCGCCACTTGGTGTTGAAGGATTGCGGCACTGCGCCAGCCGGGAGCTCAGCCTCCCGCTCGTCCTCCCCTGGGGCGACGAGTATCCGGAACGGATAACGGCAGCGGTCACGAACCGGCAGGTACGGGGATTGCCGATGGAGGAGAGAGCTTAGTCAGCTTTCCTCCACCAGCACATTAAACACGCTTTCATAATAATACGCGTTTGGATCCGGTGTCCCGGCATGGGTGGCGGATATGTGGATCAACTCCGGCCCGAACCCTTCCGCCGACATCGGGTACGAATTATCCGGCAGGACGGGAATTCCCAGGGATGGATCGAAATTCAGGGAAAAACTTTCAAAGAGCGGCGAAATCTGCCGGGACGTGATGCCGGCCAAACGTAGCGGAATTGCCTGATCGTCACTTATTTGCACGGTAAAGATACTGTTTACCAATGGTTCAAAAACCGCTTTGCTGAATTTGGGCATCGTCATATTTCCTCGGTAGCTTTAATTTCAAATGGCGCCGCAATAGTAGAACAAAGAGGGCAGGTCGATCAATCAATTTCCCCGTCAGTATATTCAGTTTCACCAATTAGAGTATTGGTCATAAATTTAATTGATAAATACAGACACATGTGCTACCAGAATTATTACGTAAGTAAATAATCCTAAGTAAAAAGGGGGAACAAACAATGGACAGTTACATGGCTTCAATCATGACGTTTGCTTTCAACTGGACACCGATGTATTTTGCCCAGTGCAACGGGGCCACGCTGCAGATTCAGCAGAACTCGGCGCTCTATGCGCTGATCGGCGTCGTCTTCGGCGGCAACGGCAGCACCAACTTTATGTTGCCGAATCTGCAGGGGCGGACTCCGGTTCACTACGGCACAGCTGCAGGCGGAACCGCCCGGGCATTTGGAATTCCATTCGGACAGGACAACATGACCCTGACCCAGACCCAGCTCCCGACCCACGGGCACACCCTTCAAGAGGTGCAGGCGGGGCAGACGGTAACCACCACGACAGCCGTCACGGTAAATGCTGGAGATGCTCAGGGAACTGTCAACAAGCCTCAAAACACCGCCTATTGGGCAAAGGGGTGGGACGCAGCAGACTCATCAGTTCTCTCAAATTACACCAACACCAAAAATGTCACCATGGCCTCCGACGCGGTTCAGGTTACGGTCACCCCAACATTCAGGGCGACAAACCTGGCCATCGGCGCTGCCGGCGCGGGCGCAGCCTTCCCCCTGCCTCAGCCGTCACTGGCGCTCAATTTCTGTATCTGCACGGCAGGCATATTCCCGTCCCGCACCTAACAGCAACATGCCCCCTGCCCGCCTTATAAAAGGAGCGCAGGGGGCTTTTCAACAAACACACGGAGGAGCGAGCTTATGAACGAACCAACAAATAAAAACATACTCCATGAGAACGCCAAAACGGACGTGACACCCCGGACATGGAGCGCACCCAGGTTACGGCGAATACCGGCAGCCAACACGAGCGGCAGTGGAAAACCTGTTTTTGGTGGGGAGTCAGGCGTTACCACCGGGCTTTCCTGACAAATATATCGTTTCAGCTTCAAACCGGGGGAACACGCGTAATTAGTTGCCAATTCGCATTTATTCAAAGGAATGCCCAGACTACCCATGAGTATGCATCGTATCTTCGGCCTGAATATCGCCTCCTCCCTTCGCCTGCCATCCCTTGCCATTACAGCACCCCAACCGAATGTTCCCGACGTGTTCATCGCATACGGCGACACCCCCGAGGCGCTGACCGATCCCCGTATCAAGGGGGTGCGCTTTCAGGCATCTCCAGGCGAATTCCTGCTGCTGGTGGATAACGTGGCGCGCTTTTACGTGCAGGACGGCAACCGCATCACCATCACGCCGGAGAGCGGGGCGAACGAGGACGACATCCTCATCTTCCTGATGGGCTCAGCCATGGGAGCACTTTTGCACCAGCGCAACATCCTGGTGCTGCACGGCAGCGCCATTGCGGTGAATGGGCAAAGCGTCGCTTTTTGCGGCCCGTCCGGCATCGGTAAATCGACCTTGGCCGCCGGATTTCACCAGCGCGGCTACCCCTTCCTGGCCGACGATCTCTGCGCTATTACCATGTGTGACGGGGGTCCGGCGGTGATCCCCGGTTTTCCGAGGTTGAAGCTGTGGGCCGATACCCTGAAGAAACTGGACACCAGCAAGGATCAGCTCAAAAGCGTCCGCTGGGGAGTGGACCTGGAAAAATACTTTCTGCCGGTGGATTCTTCTCTGCATACGCCGGTGCCGCTGCAAGCGGTGTTTATCCTGAAATCGACCAACAAGGACGCCCTGGTCATTACTCCGCTGCCGGGAAATGAAAAGATCGATCCGCTCATCGAGAACACCTACCGGATGCACTTTCTACACGGATTGGGCGGCAAAAAGGATCATTTCAAACAGTGCGCCGCGGTGGCGGCCAAGGCCGAGGTCTGCAAAGTAGTCCGCCCGGACAAAGGCTTTCTGCTGGATGAGCTGATGGATATGGTGGCGGAGCGCTTCCCGTCATGAACGGCATTATCTGGCTCGCCTCATACCCCAAATCGGGCAACACCTGGTTCCGCATCTTCCTGACCAACCTGTTGCGCGATAGCGATACACCGGCCAACATCAACGAACTGGAGACGTCCCCCATTGCCAGCGCCAGGGGAATCTTCGATCAGCACATCGGCTTCGAGGCGTCCGACCTCAGCGCCGACGAAATAGACAGACTCCGCCCGGAGCTGTACTGCTATCTGGCTGAAGAGCAAGAAGAACCACTCTTCATGAAGATCCACGACGCCTATACCCTGGTAGCAGACAACCTGCCACTGATCCCGGCGACAGCCACCGGCGGCGCGCTTTACTTTATCCGCAACCCGCTGGATGTGGCGGTTTCGTTCGCCCATCACAACGGAACCGACTACGACACCGCCATTGACAACATGGCCGATAACGCATTCACCTTCTGCGGCAAGCCCAAGCGGCTGCACAAACAGTTACGCCAAAAGCTCCTCACCTGGAGCGAACATGTGTTGACCTGGGCCGATACCGCGCCGTTTCCGGTCTGCCTGCTCCGCTACGAAGATATGAAGACTCAGCCGTTGGAGACGTTCACTCGCGCGGTTTGCTTTGCCGGACTCCCCCACAACGAGGAGCAGATCAACAAAGCGCTAGCCTTCAGCAAATTCGAGGTGGTCCAGCAGCAGGAAGAGTCGGAAGGGTTTCAGGAAAAAAGCCCAGCGTCAAAACGCTTTTTCCGCAAGGGAGAGAGCGGTTCGTGGCGCGAGGAACTGACCGAGGTGCAGGTGCAGCGGATTGTAGCCGATCACCGCGAGGTGATGCAGCGCTTCGGGTACCTGGATAAAGACGGGGAGATTGTGGCGTGACAAAATCTCATCCACAGATTACACGGATTTTTTAAAACCAACACGTTTCTTTGTTTCAGTTTTGTTCCGGAATTAGGGCTTTTCGTTTTGATTTAATCTGTGAAAATCCATGAAATCTGTGGACAAAAAATAAACACGAAAGAGCGCACCATGAACCGAAGCAAGACCAATTTTATGGGTGGAGTAGAACACTACAAACTCGGCCTGCTCCCCCAGGCCAGCATGATGCTGCGCGACTGCATCAAGGGTGATCCCCGCCACGCCGAGGCCCACAACCTGCTGGGGATCATCAGCTACCAGTGCGAAGAGTACGGCGATTCGCTGGCCTGGCTGCAACGGGCCATCGCCATCAACCCGCATGAACCGAACTACTACAACAACGCCGGAGTCGCCGCCCACGCCTTGCAGCGCCATGAAGAGGCGCGCATCTTTTTTCTCAAGGCCATGGAGCTGAACCCGGATTATCACGACCCGTACAACAACCTGGGCAACCTGCTCAAAGAGCTGTTCCGCTACGACGAAGCGATCTTGCATTTCAAGCAGGCCCTCAACCTGAAACCCGGTTTTGCCGAGGCCTGCTTCAACCTGGCCATGACCCTTGAGATGAAGGGACACACCATTGAAGCGGTCTTTTATCTCCAGCAAACCATCAAGATGGCACCCGACCACATCCAGGCCCACGAGCAGCTGGCACGGCTGCTGCCGCAACAGCGACGGGGGGACGAGGCGGCGGATCACGCCCGCCAGGCAGCCTGGCTGCAACCCCGTCAGAAGGTGTTTTACAAGGAAACTCCGGTCTGGACGGCGCCGAACTTTAAAGGACTCTTGTCATGAACATCGCCGTTCTCTGTAATGGAACCGTATTGCAGCCTACCCTGGAGGCGCTGTACAGCCAGGGCTTGCTGGCGGGTGTAGCCGTGCCCGGTAGCGGAGGCGGCGAAGACATCAATTTCCCGCTGGAAATGGCGCTCCGCCAAGTGGGAATCCCGTTTCTGCATGTCGGCAAGGACGACCTGACCGGACAGCTTGCCCCCTGGCTGGGCGAAATATCCGCCGACGTGGTCTGCTGCATGGGCTTTCCCGGCAAGATTCCGCCTGAGCTGCTGGAGCTGCCCCGCCTCGGTTTTTTCAACCTGCACGGCGGCGCATTGCCGCGCTACCGTGGGCCTGATCCGGTTTTCTGGCAGATCAAAAACCGGGAGCCTTTCGGCACCATTACGATCCATCGCATGACCTCGAAAATCGACGGCGGCGGCATCGCCCACGCCGAGCTGGTTCCGCTCGGCCCGGACGACACCTACGCCCTGCACATGCAGCGGCTGGGCGGAACGCTGCCACGGGTGATGATCGAGTTTGTCCAGCAGTTGGCCATCCATGGCGACAAGCTCCCGCTGCATGCGCAGGAAGCCACGACGACACCCTATCTGGCGCGCCCGGCGGACGCCGACCGGACGATCGACTGGAGCTGGTCGGCTGTGGAGATCAACGCCCTGGTGCGGGCCTGCAACCCGATCTATGGCGGCGCTTTGACACTACTGAAAGGAATCCCGGTACGCGTGTTGGAGGTATCCCCCGCCCCGTCATGTGCCGACAACCTGACGCCCCCCGGCACGATCATCGCGGCCAGCGCGGCAGATGGTATCCGCGTGGCGTGCGGCCAGGGAGAAACGCTATCACTGGAGCTTTTTTACGCTACCGACGGCTTTTTTTCGGGACGCCGCCTGGCCCGGATCTTTGGCCTCTGTCCGGGCGACCGGATGGCATGATAGCGACACGGTCAAACGACGAAACGACACACCACATGCCCACTACTTTGTTGACCTATATTCGCTCCGTCACGGCCAAGTGGCGAAAACGCAGCGGCACCGAGCGGTTGCTCCTGCTGGAAGCCTTTGCCTTGCTGGGAGTGGCCCGGCTGCTGGTGCTCATGATGCCGTTCCGCTGGCTGGCAGGCTCGCTGGGTAAACACATGAGGGAATCCGCCCCGGAAGTAGCTCCTGCTGAGCTCCGGCACGCCCGTCTGATTGGCCAGGCGGTACGCTCCGCCGCCAACAACACCCCATGGCAGAGCGTCTGCCTGCCGCAGGCCGTGGCGGGACAGTGGATGCTGAAACGGCGCAGGATCGCCGCCACCCTCTACCTGGGGGTGGCAAAAGCCGATGTCAAACCGGAACAACTCGCCGCGCACGCCTGGCTCCGTTGCGGTGAGGCCATTATCACCGGCGCTGCCGGACACCGGCAGTTTACGGTTGTTGCCACGTTTTCCTGAACAGACACCACCCCGGCACCCCAGGATCAGACCCATGAGCCATACCCTTACCCAACTTGTCGCCGCCACCGGCCGGCTGCGGCAGCAGTTCCCCTACCTGCCCCGCGCTTTCCGCCTTGTTCGCTCGGCTGCGGGCGGGTTGACCTTTCTCTGGCTGGCGTTACTCTTCGCGCAGGGACTGCTGCCGGTTGCCTCGGTCTACCTGACCCGCACCCTGGTGAACGGCGTGGCGGCGTTGACCGGCTCCGGCGGGGGGTGGCGGGCCATGCAGCCGTTGCTGCCTGCGGCGGCTGCCATGGCACTGACATTGATCGGCATCGAGGTATGCCAGAGTGCCGGTAAATGGCTGCGCACTGCCCAGTCCGAACGGGTACAGGATCACGTCCATGAGCTTATCCACACACAGGCGCTCAGGCTTGACCTCTCGTTTTACGACAACCCCGGTTATTACGACCAACTGCACCGCGCACGGATTGACGCCCTCAGCAGGCCGACCGCCCTGCTCGAAAACACGGGGACACTGCTGCAAAGCCTCATCACACTGACCGCCATGGGGTGGGTGCTGTTCTCATTCGGCATCTGGATTCCCCTGCTGCTGGCAATCGGCACCGTTCCGGCCCTGCTGGTGGTGCTGCGCCACACCATCCGCTTTCACCGTTGGCGGGTACACAATACCGCGGCTATACGTCAGGCCAGTTATTACGACCTGATGCTTACCCAGCGCGAGGCGGCGGCGGAGATGCGGCTGTTCGGACTTGGCCGCCACTTCCGGTCACTTTTTCAAAATCTGCGTCAGCGGCTGCGACTGGAGCAGGTGCAGCTTGCCCGCTCGGAGGCCGTCGCCCAGGGAGCGGCGGCGCTGTTCGGCCTGGCGAGCATGGCGGGCGCCCTGGCATGGATGGGGCGTCTGGCGTTGCGTGGAACAATCGGACTGGGTGATCTGGCGCTGTTTTATCAGGCCTTTTTTCAAGGCCAGCGTATGATGCGCTCGTTGCTGGGTAGCACTGGCGAGATTTACCGCAACCTGGCGTTCCTGGAAAATCTTTTTGAGTTTCTGGCGCTGGAGCCGCGCATTGCGGAACCGGAGAAGCCGCTTCCCCACCCCGGACTGAACAGGGAGATTGCGCTTCGCGATGTCTCTTTTTCCTATCCCGGTTCATCACGCACCGCACTTGCCAATTTCAATCTGACCATTCCGGCGGGTCAGATCACCGCACTGGTGGGTGAAAACGGCGCGGGCAAAACCACCCTGATCAAGCTGCTCTGCCGCTTTTACGATCCGGAACAGGGGCGGGTACTCATGGACGGCACGGATATTCGCGACCTTGCGCTTGCACCGCTGCGCCAGCGGATCACCGTGCTTTTCCAGGATCCGGTGCATTACCATGATTCGGTGTACAACAATATCGCTTTTGGCGACCTTGACACCAATCCCGGCAAAGAGAGGATTGAAGCGGCAGCCCATGCCAGCGGCGCCGATGCGCCGATCAGCCGCCTGCCGCGGGGCTATGAAACGGTGCTGGGCAAATGGTTCGGCGGTGCAGAACTGAGCGGGGGGGAGTGGCAGCGCCTGGCCCTGGCGCGGGCTTTTCTGAGGGATGCCGATTTCATCATCCTCGACGAACCGACCAGCGCCATGGATTCCTGGGCCGAAGCGGACTGGCTGCTTCGCTTTCGCCAACTGGTGGCCGGTCGCACCGCCCTCATCATCACCCACCGCTTTACGACCGCCCTGCAGGCGGACATGATTCATGTCATGGACCAGGGCAGGATCATCGAATCCGGCAGCCATCACCAACTGTTGGCGGCACACGGGCACTACGAAGAATCATGGACCCGGCAGATGCGGCAGAGCTGTGATTAACAGGGACAGGGAAATGCCGATGAAAACTGACATGGTGACACTCGAACAACTGCTGCTCGACTGTTTGAAAGAAGGTGAGCCAGTTGAAGCCGCACGCTTTGCGGCACTGACACCGGATGAGTGGCGGGCGCTTGTGGCGCTGGCCGTCACCCAGCGGGTAAGCCCCCTGCTCTGGCACAGGCTTAAACAAAAAGCGCGGGGCGGGGATCTCCCCCAAGAGGTTGCCCAAACTCTTCAGGATGCGCTTCGGCAGAACACCATGCGCAACCTGGCCCGTTACGGAGAGCTGCGCGCACTCCTGACGACACTGAATCGCGAGGGAATTCCGCTGTTCCTGCTCAAAGGAATTTATCTGGCCGATGCCGTGTATGACGTCACCGGTCTCCGGGAAATGAATGATATCGACGTACTGGCGCGCACCGCCGACCTGGCGCGAGTTGCGAAGGCCCTGGCCGAGCGGGGGTATACGTCCCTGCAACCGATCTGTCCGGAGGTCACACTGAAAACGTGCCATCACCTGCCGCGCATGATCAAGGCGGGAAGTGCGGCATTTGAGATCCACTGGAATATTGCCGGGCCGGAGGAAAGCTGCTCCGTCAATCCCGAGTGGCTGTGGCAACACGCCGTACCGGTCCAGGTGGCCGGCTGCGCAGCGCTGGCGCTCTCTCCTGAAGCTCTGCTGCTGCACCTCTGCCTTCACACGTCCTACCATCATCAGTTTGCATTCGGACTGCGGCCGTCGTGCGACATAGCGGCACTGATAACCCGTTTCGGGCCGGCTCTCGATTGGCGGACCGTTTCAGATCAGGCGGTGCGCAGCGGCTGGCAGCGCGGTGTCTATCTGGCGCTGCGACTGGCACACGAGCTGGTTGAAGCACGGGTTCCGCTTGAAGTTCTGGAAAGGCTCCGCCCCCTTGATATGACGGATGATGTTTTAGCAACCACCCGCGCACAGATATTCGGGGACAAACAGATAGCTGCCTCAATTAGCTCACCGTTTGCCAGGCTGCTGGAGAGCAGGAACCTGTTTGATAAAATCCGGATATTCGGACAGCGGGTATTTATATCCAGGGCTGCTATTGCGGGACGATATTCGGTGCCGGTACACTCCCGGTGGATTTACGCATACTACCCGTACCGCATCCTCGATTTACTGCACCGGCATTGCCATCAAGCAAAGGAATACCATACCAGCAACATCGCTCTGAGAGGAACGGTGGGACGCGCAGATGCGATTGCCTCCTGGCTGGCTGCGCCGATGCCGCAACAAAAAGGGAGCAGTGCCGATAGCGTATTTTCCGCTTGACCTTCCTAGACCGTTCGGTCTATATATCCTGCCATGGAAAAGAAAGATACCCGCACAGAAATCATCAGAATCGGCACCGACCTCATCTCCCGTAACGGCTACTATGCCACCGGCATTGATGCCGTACTGAAAGAGGCTGCCGTCCCCAAAGGTTCCTTTTACCACTACTTCAAGAGCAAGGAAGAGTTCGGCTTGGCCGTCATCGAGCATTTCGCCGAGCGTTTCGAGCTGCGTCTTGTCGCGTCTCTGACTGACGAGGAAGTTACCCCGCTCAACCGCATCCGCAACTACCTGGAAACCGGCTTGGCGCGAGTCAGCCAGAACAACTGCACCAAGGGGTGCCTGATCGGCAACCTGGGACAGGAGATGGCCGACGTGAACGAGCGCTTCCGCACCCGGCTGGACGAGATTTTTGCCTCATGGAAAGAGCGCTTCGCCGCCTGCCTGACCGAAGCGCAGCATCTGGGGGAACTGTCGCCAACGGCAGATCCGCACGTGCTGGCAGGTTTCATCCTCTCCGGCTGGGAAGGTTCGATCCTGCGGGCCAAGGTCATGAAATCGCCCCAGCCGATGCGGGACTTTGTGGAAGTACTGTTTGCCTCGGCATTGCGCTGATATTTTTATCAATCAAGTAGACGACCGGTCTAGTATTTCGTCATATCCAAATGGAGGGACACATGAAACAATCGGTAGGAGCAAAGACACTGGCAACACCGACGCCTGTCTGGCTGGTCGGCACCTATGACGGCGAAGGAAAGCCCAACATCATGACCATTGCGTGGGGGGGGATCTGCTGTTCCACCCCGCCCTGCGTCACCGTATCGCTGCGCAGGGCAACCTACAGCTACGCCGCCATCGAAGCCCGCAAGGCGTTCACCATAAGCATCCCTTCCGAAGCCCAGGCAGCCCAGGCGGATTATGTCGGCACCGTTTCCGGCCGCGATACGGACAAGTTTGCCGCCTGCAACTGGACGCCGGTACGGAGCGAACTGGTGGATGCCCCCTATGTGGCCGAAGTACCGCTGGTGATCGAGTGCAAGCTGCTTCACAGCTTTGAAATAGGGCTGCACACCCAGTTCGTCGGGGAGATAATCGATGTGAAGGCAGACCCAGCGGTAATCGGTGAGAAGGGATACCCGGACATCACCAAGGTCAAACCGCTGATCTGGGACACGGCGCATCGCGGCTACTACGGCATTGGCGAGTTTTTTGGCAAGGCGTGGGAGATCGGCAAAAGCATCAGTCAGGAGTGACGCTCATGGAAGAACAGATCCGCAGCGAAATTGTCCGGTTTGTCCGGGAGACGCCACTCAACTGTTTTCCCGGCAGTGATGCTCCGTACTTCGACGAACCGCTGGTCGGGTTTGCCGCAGCCGGCGATCCGCTCTTTACCGATTACAAACGCATCATCGGCGACTTCCACCAGACGCCGCAACAGGTCATGGCAAGCGTTGGCGCTGACAAAGAGGCGGCCACCGTGATCTGCTGGATTCTGCCGATCACGAACGCAACCAGGGAGAGTAACCGCCGGGAGGAGATGTTTCCTTCCCGCGCATGGGCTCAGACCAGGTTTTTCGGGGAGCAGTTGAACGGCGCGCTGCGCCGCCATCTCGTAACGTGGCTGGAAAAACTCGGCCAGCAGGCCGTTGCGCCGCAATACAGCCCAAGCTGGCAGGAACTATCTGATTCGCCGGTCGGCATCGCCTCAACCTGGTCGGAACGCCACGCCGCATATGCAGCCGGACTTGGCACCTTCAGTCTCAACGACGCCCTCATCACCCCCCGGGGGATCGGCCACCGCTGCGGCAGCGTCAGCACCGACCTCCAACTGACGCCGAGCGAACGCCCCTACCCCAACCACCTGCACAACTGCCTCTACTTCCGGGACGGCAGTTGCGGCGCCTGTATTTCCCGCTGTCCGGTGGGAGCACTTTCAAAAATGGGACATGACAAAAACAAATGCAGGCTGCATGTCTACACCACCGCCGTCGAAGCGGTAGCGGAAACGCACGGTGTCGCCCAGGTCGGGTGCGGCCTCTGCCAGACCAAAGTTCCCTGTGAGAGAGGAATTCCGGGGAAACATTGACCTGCCTGTGAAATGGAACCGGTTCTCATTTCACATCTGCAAAAACGGTGCGTAGCGCTTGTCCTCTTCCAGAATGTGGTTGAACAGCCAACTCTGCAGAAAAGCCATCACTTCTGCGGTCTGCGGACGGGAACTGAGGTAAAAATTCCGGTAATAGTCGGCAAGCTGCCTGTTGAGAGCAACATGCTGTTCCCGGTGTTCAACCAGATACGGATAGCTCTTCTGGGCCATCAGAGACTCTTCTTCGGAAAAATGCGTTTTGGTATATCCCACCAGATCGGAAAGAATCTTCATCAGAGCCGCCTTTTCGGTTCCGGTTTCCATCGCCTCACCCAATGTATTTATCATGGCGACGATACGCTGGTGCTGCTGGTCAATACGGTCATTTCCCACGCTGTACTGTTCTTCCCACGCCACGAGTGCCATACCGCCTCCATAATACAAATTTAATGACAACACGTTTTTCATACTTGCCGGGCTTTGTCAATCGTGTTTTTTTTACCATGCGGAGCCCTTGCCGGCACGCTGGCCCTTGACGCTGCCGCACTCCAGGTGTATCAGTGAATCTGCTGCGCATAAAGCATGAGAGGAGACACGCGTGACAGGACAGATACAGGAGAGCAAAACCCCGCATGGCTCGATAATGACCATTTTCAGCATGCCGGTTATTGTGGCTGCGCTGGGGTATTTCGTCGACATTTACGACCTCGTGCTGTTCAGCATCGTGCGCGTCCCGAGCCTGAAGGGAATCGGCTTCTCCGGCCAGGAGCTGATCGATAAGGGTGTCTTGCTGCTCAACATGCAGATGATCGGCATGCTGCTGGGCGGGATTCTGTGGGGTGTTCTGGGAGACCGCAAGGGGAGGCTCAAGATCATGTTCGGCTCGATCTTTATCTATTCCGTCGCCAACCTGGCCAACGCCATGGTCACCTCCATCGAAGCATACGCAATTCTCCGTTTCATCGCCGGAGTCGGCCTGGCGGGCGAACTGGGGGCCGGAATCACGCTGGTCAGCGAAGTGCTGCACAAGAGCCTGCGCGGCTACGGCACCATGATTGTCGCCTCGGTCGGCGTGTCCGGGGCGATTCTGGCCAACTTCATCGCCAAGTCCTTTGACTGGCGCACCTCCTTTGTGATCGGCGGCGTGCTGGGACTGGCGCTTCTGTTGTTGCGGCTGGGGGTCGCTGAGTCGGGGATGTTCAAGGGGATGGATAAGCAGGCGGTCCGGCGCGGCAATTTCCTGTCACTGTTCACCAGCCGGGATCGTTTCGGACGATTCGCGCACTCGATCATGATCGGACTTCCCTCCTGGTTTGTGGTGGGAGTCCTTATTACGTTTTCCCCTGAATTTGCCAAGGAGCTTAACGTCCAGGGTGCCGTCAGCGCCGGGAATGCCGTGATGTTCTGCTATCTGGGGCTGGTGTTCGGCGACTTCGCCAGCGGCATGATGAGCCAGCTGCTGCAGAGCCGCCGCAAGGTGGTGCTGATCTTCCAGGGGATCACGGTCATCGCCATAGCGGTTTATTTCCTCAGCAGCGGTGTCAGTGCCGCCGTCTTCTACGGCATCTGCGGCCTTCTCGGCTTCGGCATCGGCTATTGGGCCATCTTCGTCACGGTTGCCGCTGAGCAGTTCGGCACCAACCTGCGCGCCACCGTGGCCACCACCGTGCCCAACTTTGTGCGCGGCATGACCGTCCCCATCACCCTGCTGTTCCAGCTGCTGCGCAAACCGCTCGGCATCCAGAACGGCGCCCTCTGCGTCGGGGCGCTCTGCATGGTGGTGGCGCTTTTCTCACTCTGGCGCATCAAGGAAACATTTCACAAGGATCTGGACTATTTCGAGGAATATCTCTAAGGAAGTCTGATGTATGCAGGAGCCCTCAGCCTGAGCAGAGGGCTCCAACCATCAGGTACTGCTTGTCATCTCCGGATTAGAACCGGCTTGTTTGCGGCGAATTTTATAATAGTACATCCGGGAATCCGCCAGCTTTAAGGCTTCACTGAGCTGTTCACCGTTTTCGGCGGTAGCGGACCCCAATGAAATGCTCAAAACGAACGTGCTGTTTATCTCATTAATGAGAGTCTGGAACGTCAAAACCCGCTTGATCGCTTCTTTTACAGACGCCTCGTCGGCATTTTGAAGGATAACCGCAAATTCATCCCCCCCGATTCGTGCAACGACATCTTCACCGCGGAATGACTGCTGGAGTGCCTGGGCGGCCTGTTTGATAAGCCGGTCCCCCTCCGTGTGTCCAAAATTATCGTTAACCACCTTCAGGCCGTCAATATCGGCAATCACAATACTGAGCGGATACTGCCGGCTATTCGCCATTCGAACCATTTCCGCGTCGAAATATGCCCGGTTGAACAACCCGGTCAGGGTATCGTGGGTACTTAGATAATTCAGTTCCTCCTCCTGGCGCTTTTTCTCCGTAATATTGCGGACCACACCCGACACCCGCAACGGCGTGCCGTTTTCATCTCTGGAAACCACCTTTCCCCGGTACAGAAACCAATCATACTCTTTCGCCTTTGTAACCATCCGGAGCTCAATCTCAAAAGGAGAAGAGGTCCGCGACAGCTGGTCATACACGACGCCACGCATCCGCGGCTTATCGTCACCATGGATCAGCTCCATGAGCGCGGAAATAGTGGATGCAACGTCACCCGGTTCGAACCCGATCATATCGGCAAAACGGGGGCTTAGACCGACGGCACCGTTTTCAACATTCCAATCCCAGTAGCCGTCATTGCTCCCTTCAAGAACCAGACTCAGGCGCTCCTCACTCTCCTGCAACGCCATTTCCGCCTGCCGGCGCTTTTCTTCGCGAAAAAAACTGTTGATGCCGTAGCTCACATTGTCAACCATCTCCTGGAAGAGATCGACTATTTCCGGATCAAAAAATCCTTTTCGATCGGCATAAACCTTGAGAACTCCGACACTCTCCCCGTTAAATGTAATGGGGAATGCTGCTGAAGAAAGGATTCCGTATTCCAGGGCGGCTGGACGCCACAGCCCGGTTATCGGGTCGCCATGAAAATCGTTGCACACATACGGTTCTCCCTTCCGGATCGCCGTTCCGGTGGGGCCACGCCCCTCTTCGCGATCAATATCGGAAGAGACGGAAAGCGAGTCAAGGTAGCAGGCTGCTTCTCCGCAATGGGCAACGGGAGTGATAGCGCCCGTTTCAGGGTCGATTGTCCCGATTACGGCGAGAGACAGTTTTCCATACTCCACTGCTATCTGGCATATCTCCCGAAACAGAAAATCTCTATGCTTGCTGTGCAGAATAGCCTTGTTCGTACGGCTTAACGCATCGTAGAGATTTTTCAATTTGGTAATTCTCTCTTCCGCTTCCTTTCGTGCGGTCGCGTTACGAACCACCTCTACAGCAGCCACAATGATGCCTGCCTTGTCGCGAATGGGGGAAGCACAGGTTTCAAACACAAAGGTTTTTTCACCGATAGTGACTATCCGCTCCACCGTATGAACTTCACCTGAGGAAAAACAGGCGGAGACCGGGCAGCCGGGACAAACATCGCCCGACTGGTTATACGCCTCATGGCACGTCTTGCCGACACAGTCGCCAAAGACGCTTTTCATCACCTGATTCTGGTAAATAATGCGGAAATCCTGGTCGTGAACAGTTACCCCATCCCCGACGGCGGCAATAATTTCATCGCTTTTGGCTGCCGCGGCAAAAGCGGGAGCGACATCTTTATTTGTCATAGAATGTTCCTTTTGGGCAAAGCCGGAAGAATCCCCTCAGAAGCCATATGCTGTGGTATTACTCTGTCACAGGACCGACTTTCCGGTCAAGGGAAGTTGTTTCCCCGCCAAGCCCCTGCTACATGCCCGCTCCCTGCAGCATCTCCCAACAAAGGTATTTCCGCTTGAATTTATTGATGAATATTGAGATGTTCAGCCCGTGACATTCAGCCCGGCATGAATTGGTGAACGACATGACACCCAGACATACCCTCACCCCGTTTCTGCTGCTCTGCCTGATCGGCTTTGCCGCCTTCTTCAGCTCGTACCTGCGCATCCCGGTCATGCCGCTTCTGGCGGCATCACTGGGCGCCGGTCCGGCACAGGTGGGCACCATCAACGGCGCATTCATGCTGACCGCAGGGATGTTCTCCATACCCTTTGGTTTGCTGGCCGACCGCATCGGGCGCAAAATCCCGATTATTGCCGGAATTTCGGCAACTGCCGTTTCTTCGCTTCTGGTTACCCAATGTCACCAACCGGGTGAGATGGCCGCAGCCTATGTCCTGTTCGGCGTGGGACTGGCTGCCTTTGCCCCCGGCATGCTGTCGCTGGTGGCCGATGTCATGCCGCCCGGACGGCTTGGTCAGGCCTATGGCTGGTACACGACCGCCATCTACATCGCCATGACGCTGGGCCCGGCAACCGGCGGTTATCTCGCCAAGGCGGTAGGATTCCGCCAGGTGTTTGTCATCTCCGGCAGTCTGCTGGCGCTGGTCACACTGCTGGCGCTGTTAGTCCTACCCCAGGGGCCGCCACGCCACAAGACCGACCTTCATGCCGCACTCTCCGCCAGCTTCGACCTGCTGCACCACCGGCAGTTGCTGGCCTGCCTGCTGGCAACAGTCGGCAGCTGCATCGGCTTTGGCGTCTTCCTGACCTTTCTTCCGCTCTATGCAACACAGCAGGGATATGATGCCGCTCATGTCGGCCTGGTATTTGCCGCCCAGGCCATGACCAACGTGGTCGGGAGGGTGCCGATCGGAAACCTGTCCGATCGGATGGAGAGGCGGCGCCTCGTGGCTGTCGGCCTGATCTGCCTGGCAGTGTCGCTGGCCGCGCTCGGGCAGTTCGTTCAGCTCTGGCAGATGTTGGCCTGCGCGGTCGTCATGGGAGTGGGGATGGCGCTGACCTTTACCGCCATCGGTGCGCTGATCGCGGAACTGGTACCGGCCGTACAACGGGGATTGGCCATGGGATTGTATAACAGCTGCGTCTATCTGGGGATGATGGCCGGTTCCACCGTCATGGGGCTCGCCCTGAAGCGGATCGGCTACGCCACCGGCTTTATCACCGCAGGAGTTGTCGTGCTGATGACACTGGTACTGTTTTTCCCGATGATGCGACAAAAAAAGCCCGAGGAGACATCGACATGAGCACTAAATTACGCCGCCCGGAACGGGGCATGACCGAATCAGAAGCACGGGAACTGCTGGAGCGAGGAGAATACGGCATCCTTTCCACCTGCGGCTCCGACGGACAGCCGTACGGCCTCCCGCTCAGCTACTGTATCATCGGCAACGCCATCTACTTCCACTGTGCCGTGGCAGGGCACAAGCTGGACAATCTCACCGCCAACAATCGGGTATCGTTTTGTGTGGTAGGGAGTACGGAAGTGCTGCCGGATAAATTTGCCACGCGTTATGAAAGCGTGATCGTTTCGGGGATAGCTAGTGAAGTGTTTGACGATGAAAAGCAGAAGGGTCTGGAAGGATTACTGCCGAAGTACTCGCCCGGCTTTATTCCGGAGGGAATGGCATATATCAAGGCTGACGGGGAGCGCACCAAGGTGTTCCGGATAGATATCGGAACCATCTGCGGCAAGGCGCGGCGGTAACGACGTAGCGACACATGAAACAAGAGGGGAGGCAACTTAATAAGCTGCCTCCCCTCTTTGCGTTACGCATCAAACAAAAAATCCACTCCTTATGGCGGACACTGGGCGCACATGGATTTGAAGAGGTTGGTGCTGAGATAGCGATCACCACGGTCAGGTATGATGACCACAATCACCCCCGACTCAAGCTCTTTCGCCAACCGGAGTGCCCCGGCCACGGCAGCTCCCCCTGACATCCCGCAGAAAATCCCCTGCTTTGCGGCCAGTAGACGGGCGGTTTCAAAGGCGTCGTCATCCTCCACGACCAGCTTGCGGTGATAGGCTGTCGCATCGTAAATAGGCGGAACTATCGCCTCCTTCATGTTTTTCAAGCCCTGAATCTTGTGCCCCAGCACCGGTTCGACCGCCACAACCTGCACCTCCGGTTTGACTTCCCGGAAATAGCGCGCAGTTCCCATGAGAGTGCCGCTGGTGCCCATGCCGGCGACAAAGTGGGTTATCTCGCCATCGGTCTGAGCCATGATTTCCGGCGCGGTGGTTTCATAGTGGGCCAGCGCATTGTTCGGGTTGGCATACTGATTCGGCATATAATACTTCCCCGGCTCTTCGCCATAAATCTTGTGGGCCAGACGAATCGCCCCGTCGGTTGCCTCGCAGCCTGGAGACAGGACAATCTCGGCACCGTATGCCTCCAGCACGCTGCGCCGCTCCACACTGACGCAGGCGGGCATGACCAGTTTGATGCGATAGCCGCGAGCGGCAGCAATCATGGCCAGCGCAATGCCGGTGTTGCCCGAGGTCGGCTCCAGAATAACCTTGTCAGAAGTCAGCTCGCCGCTCGCCTCGGCCGCCAGAATCATCTGCCGTGCCGGACGATCCTTGACCGAACCGCCGGGGTTATTACCTTCCAGTTTGGCCAAAATGCGCACGCCGGAAGGTGTGCCGAAAGAACCGATTTCCACAAGTGGTGTTGAGCCGATTGACTCGATAAGACTTCGACCGTTCATATATGTGCCTCGTATAACAGGAAGTAATTCGCCCAACAATAATCCTGCTACCCCCGCCGCGTCAAGGCGCTTGTCTTTGAAACTGCGTAATGGTATTGTCCGCCCATATTTTAGTTGTTTTATTGCTGTTACTTACCATGCATTTATGAAAGGAGTAAGACCATGAGCAGAAAACTAATGTTACCCGTTACCATGCTTGCTGTTGCACTGTTCGGCTCTACCGCCGTCGCTGCTGAAAAAGGTGCCACACTGTTTAGCGAGAAATGTGCCAACTGCCATCCAAACGGCGGCAACGTCATGAATCCGAAAGCAACACTCAAAGGTATCAAGAACCCGCAAAAGGTCATCAAGAAAGCCCGTAACGGCGGCGGAGGAATGCCGGCCTTTGACAGCAAGACGATCTCCGATGCAGATCTCAAACAGCTGGCCGAATATGTCGTAAAGACTTTTAAAAAGTAACCAGCGAACCGGGGCGTTCTCAGTAGAGAGCGCCCCGGTCTTTACGACATCAGTTTATTTCCCTGCATTCCTCTGTAAGAACCGGCTTCATGATGTTGATGCAAACAAAATAACAAAGCCGGTAAGATACTCGTGCCACAACGAGTATCTTACCGGCTTTGTGCTGTCTAACTGCGACATGAAACAGCCAAGATTAATCACCCTCAGCAAAAACAAACGCGTGCAGTCCGACCAGAACCGCAGCCCCGCCGGCCCACCAGGCCCAGCGATAATCACCGAAATGGACGTCCGCCCATTCTCCGAATGTAAGCCCTGGTTTCGCTTTCTTCGGTTCCTCTGCTTTTAATGAATCGCTGTTTTTCAGGTTTTCGGCAACCATCAGTTTTTCCGCAGGAAGTGACAGCGGTGGTGTCAAATTAAGCGGGCGCTGTTCGATGCGCTGATCAGATACGACCGGAGAACCGGCAATTCCGGCAAGTTGCTGAGCACCAAATGCAGCGGGAGTAAACGAGAGAAGACAGATAAAAACCGTAAGCTTGCGAAACATGTATTTCCTCCTGAAATATAATTGTGCAAATGTAACATAGGCGCAAAATATATCAAGCCGATAAATACAGTCCCTTTTGATTTATTGCAAAAAGAAACAGCTACCTAACCAACGTAACGATATAGGCTGCCAGAAACAGATTAGCTATGACAAATATGATTTGTACGACACAAATATAAAACATGTAATCGAACATGCTGTTGGGGGAATTGAGCGTTCTGTAGAAAGCGGCCAGCAGATTCTTTTTCTTTTTTTGCGGAGTTTCCTGCTCTACTGACGTCTTTATTGCATTTTGAACCGAAGTAATAGCGTCCAGCCTACCTATAATATCCGCCAGTATTTTTTCTGTCTTATCTTCTGAAGGTGCGGGACGCGAATCAAGCTCTTCCTTGATTTCATCAACCCTGCTCTGTAAATCCTTCACTTCAAGCGCAACAGCGCTCAATGAGCGCAGGATTGTGTCCAACTGCGGCATGACAACTACGTTCGGCTGCGCTACAGGCGCATCACCTGCGTCAACAGCATCATTCTGCGGGCTGACCGTATCGCCTGCGACTGCGTCATTCGGCTGAGCATTGACCATATCTTCTGCAACATCATCCGGATGCGCTGCGCCGAATTCGTCCGCAACGGCAACAATCGGCTGTGCAGTGACCGCCTTGTCTGCATCTGCGTCGTTCTGTTCGGGTTGTTTGCTGTCAAAGGGATATCCGCATTCCGAACAATATCCGGGCTCATCTGAAACCGTCGCCTTGCATTCCATGCAGATAATGTCTGCCATGTCACGTCCCCCCCGATTCAGCTCAAATTTTCACCCAAAACTGCCTGTCACACATTACATCGACAAGGCTTCCCGTCAGAAATACTTCCTGCCGAGCACCTGAATATGGGGCCAAAGTCGTCCAAACAGGCGTGAAACCGTCCTTGCTTTTGCTGCCCCGCTGTCGTGTGAATCAATGAAAAAAATGGACAGGATGGTTTCTTCCGCCGGCTTCCACTCGGGAAGACTTTTATTCCAGACCCTGGTATCCCTGAAGACGGTGGTATTGCTCTTGATAAGCTGGACCATTTCCTTTTCATGGATCGGACCAACTGTTACTCCGTCAGACTCATAAAACCAGTCGAGAATACCGGCATTTTTAACTGAGGGAGCTGTTTTGGGCTTTCTCGACGCCTCCAAAGCTCCCCGTGGATCAAGCAAAGCGCCGAACCAGGTGTAATGCGGGAGGCATTTGATCTGGTACGTCTCTCCGGAAACGGTTTTAATAATGATTTTTCTCGAAACTACATGGCGGCCGTCTTCAATGGAAGCAAAACCGTTACTGCTTATCTGGAAAAGGATGGCCAACCCGGAGGCATCACAGACGACATACCTTTTTGATGTCAGATAGGCATAGCAGTCAGCAACGTTCAGAATACCCTTTATGACGAACGTCCTGCCTTCCAGAATGATTGCTTCATCCGCGGATGGAGAAAACTCACGTTGGAGCAACTCGTCGCAACTGGCGATACCGCTGCGGCGAACGTCCTCCGGTGCCGGTGATACAGGCGGTGCATCGCCTTTTGAAACAGCTTGATCTGCGGAGTGGGACACGTCTGGTGCGGGGGTGCCTTTGGAATGGTTACATTTGGGACAGAAACGCGCCAGTGATGATATGCGATGACCACACTCTGTGCAAACAACTAACGCCATTATTTCCCCGGGTAATATACGTGATGTAGCAGGTGTCAAACGGGTTAGCACCCGAATCAATCAGGGTAAACCGTCGAAACCTTTCGTGCCGCAGTGTACAACAACCACCTGAAAAATGCACTTATGAATTAAGGTCCGAGCTGAATGGGAGATCAGGAAATGACCGGCACCACACAAAAAAAGAGGGGACACCTTTCGGCATCCCCTCTTTTTTCATCTCTCCACCCTGTCGTCAGCATTAAGGGCCTCCGGCGAGTTCCTTAATTGTGGGAATCAATATACTGTTTCAGGCAGACCCGCGTACTGAAGGCAGCACACCACAGCAGGGAACGACCCCCGTTTTATTTAGCATTCCGCCCGGGCGTTACAACCAACGGGCAGGGTAGAGAGAACAAGCTGACGATCAATTATTACTCCGATGGATTGAACATATCAAGCGTTTTGTATACATTTCTAGCGGCTCTGCAAAAATGCGGTCAACTGGTCTATTTCATTCATCATTTTCTCGAAACCGGGGAATGTCAGCGACTGGGGACCATCGGAAAGCGCCTTTTCCGGTTCGGGATGTACTTCAACCAGAACACCGTCCGCTCCGGCAATCAAAGCTGCTTCGGCCATCGGGGCAACCAGCGAGCGTTTACCGGTCGCATGGGAGGGATCAACCATGATCGGCAAGTGCGACATCTCCTTGATCAGCGGCACTATGGAGAGGTCCAGGGTATTGCGCGTAGCGGTCTCAAACGTGCGGATACCACGCTCACAGAGAATGACCTGGCTGTTTCCTTCGGCAAGAATATATTCCGCCGCCGCCAGAAACTCTTCAACGGTCGCACTCATGCCCCGTTTGAGCAGTACCGGCTTGCGGATTTTACCCAACTCCCGAAGCAGGTCAAAATTCTGCATGTTGCGGGCGCCGACCTGCAGCAGATCGGCATATTCGGCAACCAGCCCCACATTGTCCGGACTCATGATTTCTGTCACGACCGGCAGACCGCTCGCTTTTCCGGCAATTGCCAGCAGCTTGAGCCCCTCTTCCCGCAACCCCTGGAAGGTGTGAGGTCCGGTACGCGGTTTGAAAGCCCCGCCCCGCAGCATGTCAGCGCCGCACTTTTTAACGAAGAGCGCCGTCTTGACGATCTGTTCCTCGCTTTCCACGGCACAAGGACCGCCGACAACAACCGGACGACACCCCTGCCCGACTTTGACCCCCGCAACATCAACAATCGTATCTTCAGGATGAAAATCGCGCGACACCAGTTTATACGGTTTGGATACGTGAATAACCCGCTGCACACCGGGAAGTTCGAGTATTTTACTATCATCTACATACCCGTGATTACCAAGCACGCCAATGGCGGTCCGCTCACTCCCCGGAATCGGTTCAGCCCGGAAACCCATATCCTGGACAATTCTGGAAATGGCATCGACATCAGCCTGGGTGGCATTGTGGTTCATGACGATCAGCATAATGATATTCTCCGGTTATAGCGTTTAACTTTGGCTTGTATTTTTGCAACATATCATCAGGAAGAAGCTGCGGTCAAAAGAATTGTCAGGCGCATCCACCTTGACTTATTCAGGTGTTTGGGGCAGAGTCCGGCCCATGACTCGCTTAAGACAACTACTAATATTAACCGGCATAATATTCTTGTTGTGCGGCACTACAGTGATAGCTGCAACAGACAAGCTGCCTAACTCAAACCATCCGCTGTGGGGGGAGTTTGCAAAATGCAGGTTTGTCCGGGATGAAGTTAAAAACCTGACCATGATCGGGTACACAATTGCAGTACGTAAACTAGATCGTAAAGAAATCACCATCAGCGGATTTATGACACCATTGGAACCAAGTAAAGAGACAAAACATTTTCTACTTAACAAAAACAATCCAACCTGCGCATTCTGTCCACCCAGCCGGACGAATGAGGTCATTGAGGTTTTTACATCCGAGCCGGTAGTATGGCATGACAAACTAGCGACTTTTTCCGGCACTCTGGTTCTCATCAACGACGCGCGGGTAAGAATATTTTTTAAATTGGAAAAAGCCGTTATGAGATGAGAGCTGCCCCCTTGCTCACTCATCGCCGCACCAATGTTTTGAAAATATCGATCCGATACACGCGGATCGCCGGCAATAATGCCGCTAAAGCACCTACCGCCAGGCTTACAGGCACAAGCCACATCTCTTCAATCAGAAACAGTCTGCCGGTTATATGAATATGCTTGGAGCTGGCAAGCCAAGCAGCGAAACTCTCCACAAAAAGATGCCCCGTGACAACACCCGCTACCAATCCGACTATCGCAACAGCCAGACTTTCAGTCATCATCAGTTTAAATAGTTTGCCGGGACGTGCGCCGAAGCTACGCATCAAGGCCAGGTCATAACGGCGCTCATTCATGGCATTATATAAACCGGTAAATATGCCGAAGCCCGCCAGGGCAATCAAGAACCAGGCAAAGTACTTGATTGTTTCTGTGCCGGTCCCCATAAAAGTATTCAAGCGCGCAACTTCAAAGGCCGGACTGGCGGCCTGCATTGAAGTGGTGCTGTTGATTTGACGCGGGAGCTCCACGGCGGCTAGTGGCGAACTATAGGTGATCAACAGTGACGTAATCTCGCGGCCATGCCCTTGAGCATCGGCATGGCCGTCATCATGATGGCCTTGCGCTCCATTCTTGTGCCCGGCCCCTTCTGCATCATGATCGTGGTCATGCTGTTCATGTATATGCCAGATACTTTCCCTGCCGGTCAGAGCCAGACGGTCGATGGCGGTTCCGGTTTGTTCCAATATACCGACAACCGTATAGGGGAGCCCCGAATGCAGTTCTCCCCCTGTTGTGAGGCCGTGTGACCCCGCAAACGAATCGCCCGGATTGAGTCCGCTTTTGGCGGCAACTTCCGCGCCCAGCACCGTTTCCATTTTTTTCTGCCAATAGCGCCCACCCGCCTTCAGTCGGGCGTTATAATGTTCCGGATATGCCTGGGTAGTGCCAACAATTCGGTATCCTTGATAATTATCGCCAAGGGCGATAGGGATGGTTTCCTTGACTAGAGAATGTCTGCTCAGCTTTTCAGCTTCATCAAGCGAAATGTTGCCGGTGGGAGTATCAAGGTGAAATACACTGGAAAGAATAAGCTGCATGGGGCTGCCTTTGCCGCCAACGACAAGATCAATGCCTTTCAGATTATTGGAAAATTCGTTCTGGAGCTGGGCGTTAACCAGCAGCAAGACAACGATCATCGCCACCCCGACGGCAAAGGTGGCAGCAGTAAGCGCCGTGCTCAATATTTTATGGCGTAGATACGCGTAACTCAGACTCAGACTGTTCATTGCCCCCCCTCCAGGGTGATCTGCCTATGAAAATGACGCTTGATACGCTGGTCGTGGGTAGCGATCACAAGGCTTGCGTTCGCTGACGCGGCAAGTTGTAATAAAAGCTCCATCACGGTTTCACACGAGCGGTCATCCAGTGCCGAGGTTGGCTCATCTCCGACAATAATTCTGGGGCCGTTGATGACGGCGCGGGCAATCGCCACACGCTGCAACTGCCCCTGGCTCAATGTTTCCGGCTTGTGGTCCTTTTTTTCAGCAACACCGAGATGCTCCAGAAGAGCGATTGCCTTTTCCCTGTCCTGCGGGAGTCCTGCGGCGTATTGAGCCAAAAGCAGATTGTCCAGAACGGTCAGAGCGCCGACCATATGCAAAGTCTGGTAAATTATACCGATATGCCTGCCACGAAATTCATCCATTGCCACCCCTCGCAGTTTATGGACGTTGCAACCGTCTATCAATAGTTCCCCGGCAATTGGAGCAAGCAACCCGGAGAGCGTGGAAAGGAGCGTTGTTTTACCTGATCCGGATGCGCCAAGGATGAGGCAGTGTTCACCTGTAAAAACAGACAAATGTGGCACTTCCAAAATCGCATTACCGTCATGACCGACGTTAAGTCCGTTTATTTCGAGCATGTGTTTTCCTTAGTTGGCAATAATCAGCACTACATGAAATTAAACCTGAGGGGCCAAGCAGTTGGACGAGAGTCCATTGAGAAGGTGTGGGTTGAAGGGCAGCAAGTGAGGTATAACGAAGTTAAGGAGATTCATACTATCTGACATGAATTACGTGTTAAAATCACTTACTACTCATGACGTTCCGACATTTTCTGCAGTTTTTCCATCTGGTGTACAACAACCCGATTTCCCTGCACCTCGATGATCCCCTCTTCCTTAAGCTTCCTCAGGGTGCGCGAGATAGTTTCGCTGGCGGTGCCGAGACGGGAAGCGAGTTCACCCTTCTTGATCCCCAGGTCGATATAGGTGATACCGCCGAAACTGGTTGAGCTTTCCGCCGCCCGTCGCACGAGAAAGGAGGCGAGCCGCGAGGTGACGTCGGCAAAGGAGAGTTCTTCGATCTGGCGGGCAAACTGGCGCAGCATGAGCGAAAGCGACACTACCAGGTTGAGGGCAAAGTTGGGATTCCGGCTCATCAGTTCCATGAAACCCTGCCGCGGGAGGTACAGCACCTCCCCTGCTTCCATGGCACGGGCTTCTGCCGGGTACTTGCCGTCACCGAAAAAAGCGGCTTCGGCAAATGTTTCACGCGGCTTGACAAAATGGAGCACCTTCTCGCGGCCATCCGGAGACATGCGACAGAGCTTGATGCTTCCGGTTACCAGCAGATAAAAACCGGTGGCTTCCTCCCCTTCGCTAAACAGGGTTTCTCCCTTCCGGAAGGCACGCCGAACCGTAATAGCAGCAAGTTCAGCGAGATCCTCGTTCTTCAGACCGGAAAAGAGAAGCGGTTTTTTAAGTTGTTCGATCAGTTCCATGGATTATCTTGCCGGAAAGCAGTTCCGGCGGAGGGGCCGAATGTACTCCGGGCCTCCGTCGGAAGCTTGTACTTTATTTTTTTACAAAAGCAGCGATCTTCTCCGCAACCTGCGGAGTGGTAAACCCGAACTGCTCGGCAAGAACCTTGTCGGGTGCGGATGCACCAAAATGTTCTATGCCGATAAACAGGCCGTCGCAACCGGTCAGGCGCCCCCATGGCTCCCCGCGTCCCGCTTCAAAAGCAACACGCGGCACACCGGCAGGAAGAGTCTGGTTCCGGTACTCTGCCGTTTGGGCCAGGAATGTTTCCAGACAGGGAACCGAAACAAGGCGGGCCTTAATGCCCTGCGCAGCGAGAAGTACTATCGCCTCTGCCGCTATATGAACTTCAGAGCCGCTCGCCATAATGACCACGTCAGGCGCACCATCTGGGGAGGAAATGACATATCCACCCTTAAGCGCGTCATCGGGAGTAAACGCAGCTGTCCGGGCAATTACCGGCAGCTTCTGGCGCGTCAGGATCAAGGCGGTAGGCCCGTTGTACTGGAGGGCAGCCTGCCAGGCCAGCGCGGTTTCAACACCATCGGCGGGGCGGATAACCTGAAGACCTGGGATCAGGCGCAGTGACGCAACATGTTCGATCGGCTGGTGGGTCGGGCCGTCCTCACCGACGAAGAAGGAGTCATGCGTAAAGATATAAATCGACTGCAGCTTCATCAGCGCTGAAAGGCGTACCGCCGGACGGCAGTAGTCGGCAAAAACCAGGAATGTCGCGCCGTACGGGATAAAGCAGCCGTAGAGGGCCATGCCGTTGACAACCGCCCCCATGGCATGTTCGCGGATTCCGAAATGCAGGTTGCGGCCGGCAAAACTGTCGGCCTGGACTGAAGCAGCCCCCTTGATGTCGCTGTTGTTGGACGGCGACAGGTCGGCGGAACCACCAACAACCGACGGAATCAATGCTGCCACTTTTTGGAGAACGGCCCCTGAAAGCGCCCTGGTGGCACCATCTTTATCGGCAACTGCGGCAAGCAGTTCTTCGGTCAGGTTTGCCGGCAGATGCTTGTGCCACATTTCATCCCACAGTTTTGCCTTTTCCGGATTGGCGGCGTGCCATGATGCAAAACCGCGCTGCCAGGAGGCATGGCGCTGTTTCACCTCTTCGACCCGTTGCTGACAGGTTTCACGCACATCCTGGGGAATTTCGAACGGTGGAGCATCCCAGCCAAGGTTGGCGCGTGTGGCAGCGATTTCGTCCTTGCCGAGCGGCGAGCCGTGTGCGCCTGATGTCCCCTGGCACTTGGGACTGCCGAAGGCAATGTGGGTAGTAGCAATGATGATCGAGGGCTTGCCTGTTTCGGCTTTCGCAGCGGCAATGGCAGCAATGATCTGGTCGTTGTTGTGACCGTCCACCTTCTGAACATGCCAGCCGCTGGCAATAAAACGCCCTTCCACATCTTCGGACCAGGCGAGATCTGTTTTCCCTTCGATGGTGATGCTGTTGCTGTCATAAATGTAGATCAGGTTGCCCAGCTTGAGGTGCCCCGCCAGAGCAGCAGCTTCGTAGCTGATCCCTTCCTGAAGGCAGCCGTCGCCAAGCAGCGCATACACATGGTGGTTGATCGGCTTGAAATCGGATGTATTGAAACGCTCGGCAGCCATTTTAGAAGCAATCGCCATACCGACGCCGTTTGCGAAGCCCTGGCCGAGCGGTCCGGTGGTTACTTCAACTCCGACCGTGTGGCCGAACTCGGGATGTCCGGGAGTTTTGCTCCCCCACTGACGGAAGTTCTTGATTTCGTCCATGGAAAGGTCGAAACCGAAAAGGTGCAGGAGCGAATACAGCAGCATGGAACCATGACCGGCGGAGAGAACGAAACGATCCCGGTTGGGCCAGCGCGGATCTTCCGGATTGAATTCGAGAAAATTGCCCCACAAAGCTACGGCACAGTCTGCAGCTCCCATAGGAAGGCCGGGATGACCTGAGTTAGCCCTGTCTACTGCCTCGGCGGAGAGGATACGAATAGCATCGGCGCAACGCCGGGCCTTGTCTGCGGGGATCATGATGTGGTGCATGGAAGTTCCTTTCATCTGCGTTATGTAAAATGGTTAAAACCTTCGGCTTGGGAATTAAACGGGGTACCATCCGGATTAACGACCGTCACTTCCGGAGAGCTTGTTACTATACCAATACGTGTCACCGCAATGCCACACTTTTTCATACATTCAGCAACTTTTTCACGCATGGCAGGCCGGGCGGTGAAGCAGAGTTCATAGTCTTCACCTCCGCAGAGCGCCATGCGGCAAACGGTGGCACTGTCCGCAGACATATGCTTGCGAAAAGCAGGCGAGAGCGGAAGATCGGCGAGGTTAAGACAGCCTCCCACAGACGACAAGTCGGCAATATGACCGTAATCAGCCAGAACGCCATCGCTGACATCGATCATGGCGGTGGCAAGACAGGCTTCGGTGAGTGCCAGAGCAGCGGAGACCCGGGGCGAGGGATCGAGCAGGCGGTGGAGCAGATCTTCGGAAACCGTTTCGCCTTTTTCAAGCATATTCAGCGCCAGCGCCGCATCACCAAGCGTGCCGGTTACCCAGATGTCGTCATCCGGCTTCGCCCCGGAACGTCGCAGGATACGGGACGGCGACTGTTCGCCCATGATGGTTACTGAAATGGCCAGTCCGGAGCGCGACGAGCAGGTATCGCCGCCGATCAGCGCGACCCGGTGCTCTGTTGCCATCGCAAGAAAACCGCGCACGAAATCATCAATAAATGCCAGGGGGAGAGCCGGGGGTAGCGCCAGGGAAAGGAGCGCCCAGCGCGGAATTCCCCCCATGGCGGCAATATCGGAAATGCTGACGGCCAGCGACTTGCGCCCCAGTAGCAGGGGGTCATGCCAGGAACGCCTGAAGTGCACATCCTCCAGCAGCATATCGGTAGATGTCAGCAACTGCATTCCGGGCGAAAGTGCCGTCACCGAAGCATCATCGCCAATACCGGTAATGACATTCTCATACGAAGGAACGCAGGTTGAAATGCGGGAGATGAGGCCGAATTCACCGATTTTCGCAAGTGTTGGGGCAGATGATGGGGTCACGATTTGATCAACTCTGTCTATCACCGGAGGAAGTAATCGTTCGGGGTGCAAACCAATCCGGAACTGGCACGCATTGTAGCGTATCAGACTTTAATGGCAAGCAAAAACCATTGCGGATGTTAAACGAAATAATGTTGCAACGACCGTGGCGATATGCTAATTTTTGCGAGTTTATATATGCTTAGACACTACACAAAAGGAGCTTTACGTGAAACTCATTACCACTACCAAACTGTTTACGGCCACCCTCTGCGTGGCAGCACTTGTCGGATGCCAGGGCGGTTCAACTACCGGCGGAACTTCTGATGCAAAAAAAGAGGGAAAAGTTCTTGCCGAAGTCAATAGCGGCTCCATTACAACCGGTGACTTTGACCGCGAACTGAAGAATCTTCCCGAATACCTGAAAGCAATGGCAGACACCCCGCAGGGGCGCAAGGAAATGCTGGACACCATGGTCATTCGTGAGCTGATTCTCCAGCAGGCAGCCAAAGACGGCCTCGACAAGGGCGCTGAAATTGAAGACAAGCTGAAAGATCTCAAAAAACGCCTGATCGTCGAATCATTCCTCAAGAAAAAGGTTGAGACGGAGTCCAAGGTATCTGATGAAGATATGAAAAAGTTTTACGAGCAGAACAAGGACAAGTTCAAATCCGGCGATCAGCTTAAGGCCAGCCATATTCTTGTAAAGACCGAAAAAGAAGCCAAGGATATCCTGGCCCAGATCAAAGCCGGCGGCAGCTTCGAGGAACTGGCCAAGAAGAGTTCCGTTGACTCCTCCGCCGCCAAGGGTGGCGACCTCGGCTGGTTCGGCAAAGGGAGCATGGTTCCTGCATTTGAGAAAGCCGCTCTTGCCCTTAAGGAAGGACAGATTTCCGACGTTGTCAAATCGGATTTTGGCTTCCACATTATCAAGCTGACCGGTAAACGCGCCGCCGGCGTGCGTCCTTTCGAAGAAGTCAAGGAGCAGATCAAAGGCGCGATCATGCCGTCAAAGCAGCAGGAAATCTTCCAGAAAATCAAGGAAGACCTGAAGAAAACTGCTAAGATAACCGTCAAGGAAGATGTCCTGAACTCCATGGGCGGAACAAAAGATGAGCCGAAAGCAGAAGAGAAAAAAGCTGTCGAGGCTCCAAAGCCGGTTGTTCCTGAAAAGAAATAGCGGCACCTGACATGCTCTGAACAGACAAAACCGGAAGCGAGGGAGTGATCCCCCTTCCGGTTTTGACATCTAAACGAAGAAAAGGGTTTCCTTATGAAGCAGCGTATTTTGAAAGCAGCAACAGCCGCACTGGCGCTTCTTATTGCAGGAGGATGTGCCAGCAACGACGTTGCCGTATCCAAGGAACCGGCGGCAGCAACACTGAAAGCTGATGCGGCAACCCTTTCTCCGGATGAACTGAAAAAACCGAAGAACGTGACCAACGCTATTATTGCCATTGTCAACGACGACATAATCACCCAGTATGATGTTAACCTGGCAGCAGTCCCGGTTATCAAGGATGCGGAGAAGAAAGGAGCTGTGAATGACGCAGCCCGAAGCGCGATTCGCCGTAGCGTCCTTGATCGTCTGGTTGAAAAGAAGCTGACCGAGCAGAAAATCCGGGAGTTGGGTATCCGGGTGTCGGAAGAAGAAATTCGTCAAGCAATCGATGATGTACGCAAACAGAACAACATCCCGTCGCAAGAGGCTCTGGAAACGGCTCTGGCCGGCCAGGGGCTTTCTTTTGATCAGTATCGGGCCCAGCTTCAGGAACAGATTGAAAAGCTGAAACTGATCAGTATGGAAGTCCGGGCCAAGGTCCAGGTAGGTGAGACGGAGATGCGTGAATACTACACCGCCAACCTGGCAAAATATACCGAAGAGGACAGCTACCGGGCACGGCACATATTCTTCAAGACCGGCGAGAAAGCATCCCCTGCGGAGATACAGAAATCAAAGGCCACTGCGCTTGCCGTTCTGGCCGATGCCAAGACGGGTAAAGACTTTGCCGAACTGGCAAAAAAGTTCTCTGAAGATCCGGCCGCCCGCAAGGATGGCGGCGATTTGGGGAGCTTTAAAAAAGGCGATATGCAGCCGGAACTGGAGAAGACGATCTTCTCTCTGAAGCCGGGTGAGATCAGCGATCTGGTATCAACCCCCATCGGTTTTCACATCATCAAACTTGAAGCACGGGTGACCGGCGTCACCAAGCCCTTTGAAAATGTCAAGGCAGAGATAGAGGAACTTATTTACCGCAAGAAATCGGAAGAGCGCTTCAGCCAATGGGCCAAGGATCTGCGGGGCAAAGCCAGTGTCGAGATCAAGGAACTGGACGGACTTCTGTAATCTGACGCCTGCTTTGTATTCCAAACGAAACAGAAACAGCCGCGCCTGATATCAGGTCGCGGCTGTTTGGTTTCCATGCGTGTTGTACCTCCGTGTTACTCTTTACGCCGCAGGCATCCCAGGAACTCCTCGCACGTAAGCTGTTTCTTTCTGACCAGATGAGCGATCTCTCTGCTCATGGCAAGCTTTTCTCCATCCTTCATGCCATCTTTCAGCAGCACAAACAGAGGGGTATTACTGCTGTACGGGTCCAGGCGAAGTCGCTCCTGCAGCTCGAATGCCGACATATCCGACAACATCTGGGTGGCAAACACAAGATAAACCGGGTGGATGGAGGCAAGAGCCAGTGCCTCCTTGCCGGTATACCCCTTGACGATTTCAAAACCGAAAGACTCAACCGCCTTGGCAAGTTTCTCTTCTCCGGTTCGCGATACCACCATTGCCTGAAGATCCCAGGTTTCTGTTTCTTCCGTCAGGCCATAGACCGCCAGACGATTTTGGAGATACTGCTCATCAATCGGCAGGGCAAAAAATCCGGCCACCGGAAAGACACCGCCTATTTTCCCCTTTTCACTGAGAAACACCGGCAACACAGGGATATTACGGGTAGCAGGAGATGTTTTTATCCTCAGCAGCGTTCCCCAGCCATCGTCGGAAAACGGCGAAATATCCAGCACGATCCCCAACGGTCTCCCGGCCTCAAGATTTTCATACTGCTCCAACCGGCACACATAGCCACCTGCTTCCAGATACGAGGAAAGAGTCTCTTCCCGTCCGCTTCCCGGCTTTATACCCAACATCCAGAGTTCCCTGCGCGGTTCGGTATTTTCTGCCATAACTGCTCCTGTTATCAACCGACTTTGACTGACTAAAATGCTCTCATACCAGAAATCACGGTTAAAAACCAGATATTCCTTACCGCTGTTCCGTTGAATACAGCTCAAGAACACGCTCGATGATGTTGGTCGTAGACTTGCCGTCCACGAACGTAATCAACTCGACTCTCCCGCCGTACGATTCGACAATTTCGCGGCCAACCACGCCATCCAGTGAGTAATCGCCCCCCTTGGCCAGAATATGCGGTTTAAGGGCAGTTATCAGTTCCAGCGGAGTGTCTTCATCAAAGATAACCACATAATCAATGCAATCAAGGGCCGCCAGAAGATGGGCCCGCTCATCCTGGTCGATCAGCGGCCTCTTCGCCCCTTTCAGACGACGTACCGAGGCATCGCTGTTAAGCCCCAGCACTAGAAGATCGCCGAGACTGCGCGCTTTTTGCAGATACTTCACATGACCGAAGTGCAGCAAATCAAAGCAGCCGTTGGTAAACACAATCCGTTTGCCCCTGTTTCGTTCGGCGGCTATCAGCGGTGAAAGCACTTCAATACTTTTTATTTTTGCATGACTGTCCTTGTGGGACAACGAGACGGCATCGATAATTTCCTGCGGGGTAACGATGGAAGTTCCCAGCTTGCCCACGGCAATGCCGGCAGCAACATTGGCCAGACGGGCCGCTTCCGCCATGCTAAAGCCGGAGGCAATACCAACCGCCAGCGCCGCCAGCACCGTATCACCGGCACCCGAGACATCAAACACCTCACGGGCGACAGTAGGAATATTGACGACGTCCCCACCTTGAGTAAAGAGCGACATCCCTTCTTCACTGCGGGTAATCAGCAGATGCTGCAACCCGGCCGTACACATGATGGCACCGGCAGCCTGTGCCAGAGTTGCAGCATCGGTGATGGCAACTCCCGAGGCGGCTTCAGCCTCCTTGCGGTTTGGCGTCAGCAGCGTTGCCCCGGCATAGCGGGTGTAGTCAGTTCCCTTCGGATCGCCCAGCACCGGTATGCCTGCCACCGCCGCTTCAGCAACAGCCGAGGCGATCACCGCCGGTGTCAGCACCCCCTTGTTGTAATCGGAAAGGACTATAACCGAATACTCCCGGGCATGGCCGGCGATCCAGCCACACAGCTGCTGTTCCACGTTTTCCGGCAAGGCATCCCGTGACTCACGGTCAATTCGGACAATCTGCTGATGTGCGGCAACAACTCTGGTTTTTCGGCTGGTGCGGCGCTCCGGGTCCTGAAAAACCGCGCTGGTATCTATCTGATGGTGACTGAACTGCCCCAGCAGTTCCCGGCCGTTCTGGTCATCACCGACAACGGAACAGACCGACACCTGTGCGCCGAGCGCGGCCAGATTGTGTACCACGTTGCCGGCTCCCCCCAGACGGAGTTCCTCGCGGATAACATCGACTACCTGTACCGGAGCTTCCGGCGAGATACGATCAGCACGCCCCCACAGGTATTCGTCCAGCATCAGGTCGCCGATAACCAGGCAACGGATGGCCCCAATTTTGGCAAAGAGAGTTTCAACTGTAGTACGGTCCACGTGGCCTCCTCTTCTCAGGCAAACATTTTCTTTTCAAGCAGATCGCAAACGATATGAATTATGGTGATGTGCCCCTCCTGTACCCGAGGGGTGTCAACAGTCGGCACAATCAGCGCAAGATCACAGACGTCCTTGATGCTGCCGCCGTCCTTGCCAAGCAAACCAATCGTACGGCATCCCTTTTCACGGGCAAGCACCAGCGCCTGCTGCACATTGGGAGAATTGCCGCTGGTCGAGATGCCGACCACAAGGTCACCCGCCACGGCCAGCGCTTCAATCTGACGGCGAAAGACCATATCAAAGCCATAATCATTACCGATGGCGGTCAAAATGGAGGTATCCGTTGAAAGCGCAATCGCTGGCAAGCCCCGCCGTTCCATTTTGAAACGCCCGACGATCTCGGCAACAAAATGCTGAGCGTCAGCTGCGGAGCCGCCATTGCCCATCACCAAAAGTTTCCCGCCACGCGCAAAGGTTTCCGCGAGCAGCGTCACCATGTCGGCAATGCGGGGTGAAAGTTCCTGCTCCATCCGGGTGATAACGTCTCGATGTGCCGATAATTGTGCTGCTATTTCTGCAATCATGATACTGCCTCCCCTCGTTATTCCGAGATTGTCGTGGTATTGGTAAGAATACTGCCGAGCAGCTCTTCCTGCGAAATAGCCGTGTCGATGCCCGGAAATATCACGCCGCTCACTCCCCGAACGGCAAGCAGATCGGGCGAAGAACTTCGCATGGCGGCAACTTTTCGCTGAAGATCACGTAATGGCGAGATGAACGACAGGCAGTGCAGCTCAAGGCCGGTATGCAGGCCATTCCACCCCATTTTCCGGAAAACAGCATACTGACGCCGGTGCAGCAGCAGTGTAAACCGGTGCCCCTGACGGGCGCCATCAAGAAGTGCGGTCACGGTATCCTCAAGAGAAGCGGCGTCCGTCTCTTTGCCGAAATACACGCAATAATGCCGGGTAACGCCCCAACGCGCCGTATAGGCAGAGCGGCTGAGCTGCTCCATTTCGCTCCTGCGCTGCACCGAACCGAACTGTTGAGCAGTAGAGCAGGACAGACAGAGGTTACCGATGATGCAGGTGCGATACCCACGCGCAGCCACCCGCCGGACATACTCTTTCAGGCACCACCCGTTGCCGTCAAGCTGCTCATCAAACACACCGGCCAACATGCGCATTTCACTCCGGAGCAGCAGCGTACTGAAGGAAACCGTACAGCTCTCCATGGTCGTGCACCCCGGAGCCAGTTGCGGCAGAGCATGGGCCTCCGCACCGCCAAACAGCGGCGAGACGATCCCGGCTCCGGTACTCTCGGCCGCGCGCACCAGCACATCCAGCCATCCGGCCCGCACAGATACATGGGGGCGGACGATGACGGTATAATCGCTGTCGGAACGGGCCAGCCCCACATTAATTGCAGCAACCAGACCGATATTTTTTATGGATTTGATAAACAGCCCCTGGTCTCCCAGCGACTCGGAGAACTCCTCCAGCATCAATTCCGTCTCACGGCTGCTGCCGTTATCGACAATAATCAGACGCGCTCCGGGAGAGTGGACAAGGATGTCCGCAAGACAGGCGCGGGTTTCAAAGAGGTTGTTCCAGACTGGGACAAGTATGTCGATAGTTTGGGAATTCATAGCAGGTTTGGGAAGGCTCACTATCACAGGGTCACGGAGACCGCGGATAACGTCAAAAGGACGTTTCCATGTTCCCGGTGACCCTGTGGTACTGTAATCAGGATGAAATGGCTACACGACGGAGCAGATCAAGTTCATCAAGAACAAGCCCGGAGCCGAGACAGACGCAGTCAAGGGGGTTTTCGGCAATAAGAACCGGCACCTTGGTAACTTCACGCAGCAGCAGATCCAGGTTGCGCAGCAGAGCGCCGCCGCCGGCCAGAAAAATACCCTGATCGACAATATCGGCAGCCAGTTCGGGGGGAGTCTTTTCCAGACAGATCCGCACCGTATCGACGATGGAGTTGACCGCTTCCTTGAGGGCTTCGCGAATTTCGTCCGAATTAACCTTGATGGTTTTGGGAATACCGGAAACCAGGTCGCGCCCCTTTACTTCCATCTCCAGAGTTTCGGGACCGGGGTAAGCTTCACCGATCTCCATCTTTATTTTTTCCGCCCAACGCTCGCCGATCTGAAGGTTGTATTTTTTACGGATGTACTGAACGATCGCCTCATCCATCTTGTCGCCGCCCATGCGGGTAGACTGAGCGTAGACGATGCCAGCAAGTGAAATAACAGCGACTTCGGTCGTACCGCCGCCGATATCGACGATCATGTTTCCGGACGCTTCCGTAATCGGCAGGCCGGCACCGATAGCGGCAGCCATCGGCTCCTCGATCAGGTACACTTCACGGGCACCGGCCGACTCGGCCGATTCCTTGACCGCACGCTTTTCGACCTGGGTGATGCCGGACGGAACGCAGATGACAATACGGGGACGGACGAGAGTTTTACGGTTATGAACCTTGTGAATAAAATAGCGCAGCATCTCTTCGGTGATATCAAAGTCGGCGATGACGCCATCTTTCATGGGGCGAATGGCGGTAATGGATCCCGGAGTACGCCCGAGCATCTGCTTGGCCTCCATGCCGACCTTGAGTACTTTCTGCTGGCCATTCGGCATTTTCTGCACCGCAACGACCGATGGTTCACGCACCACAATCCCCTTCCCTTTCAGATAGACAAGGGTATTGGCGGTGCCGAGGTCGATGGCGAGGTCATTGGAAAACATCCCGAACAGATAATCAAACATTTTCAACATTACGTGGTGATCCTTTCAGTGATCGTTCTACAAGTGGGTAAAATGGCTGAAAAGAATAGCAGAGGAGTGGTGCTAAATGCAAGGACGAATACAAGAAAGCATGACACCGCCCTGCCGGAAACATCCGATTCCGTTTTTTTACTCCCCATGTCCCGCACCACCCCGATTTCTTGACATTCCGGCTTGATATCTGTAGTTTAGTTCAGTTTTAACGAATCAGAAACGGAGAGCGCATCACTATGGAATATAAAGACACCCTCAACCTGCCACAGACCGATTTTGCAATGAAGGCCAACCTGAATCAGCGGGAGCCGGAAATCCTTGCCAAATGGGAACAGAACGGTCTGTATGCCAAACTCGAAGAACAGGGCAAAGATAAACCACTCTATGTACTACACGACGGCCCCCCCTACGCCAACGGGCATATCCATATCGGCCACGCACTCAATAAGACTCTCAAGGACATTGTCCTGAAAGTCAAACGGATGGAAGGGTTCCGCGCCCCCTATGTACCGGGGTGGGATTGCCACGGTCTGCCGATCGAACTGCAGGTGGAAAAGAATCTCGGCTCCAAAAAGCACCAGATGAGCAAACTGGAGATGCGCAAGGAATGCCGCACCTACGCCGCCAAGTTCGTGGATATCCAGAAAGAGGAGTTTAAACGACTCGGCATCTTGGGCGACTGGGAAAATCCCTACCTGACCATGAACTATGAATACGAAGGGTTGACCGCTGCCGAACTGGCCCGTTTTGCCCACAACGGCGGACTGTACCGCGGGCGCAAGCCGGTGCACTGGTGTTCGTCCTGTGTCACGGCTCTGGCCGAAGCCGAAGTCGAATACGCAGATCACACGTCCCCTTCCATCTACGTCCGTTTCGCTATTCAGGACGATCTATCGGCAGCAATCCCGGAACTGGCAGGTAAACAGGCCTATGTCGTTATCTGGACCACAACCCCCTGGACGATTCCGGCCAACCTGGCCGTGGCACTCCATCCGGAGTTCGATTACGTGGCGCTGGACACCGAAAAGGGAATCCTGATCGTCGCGGAAGGGCTCAAGGATTCTTTCCTGACGACCGTCGGCCTGACCGGGACTGTCATCGCCACCTTCAAGGCAAGTGTATTGGAGCGTATGCGCTGCAAACACCCTTTTTACGACCGCGATTCAATCGTGCTGCTGGGCGAGCATGTCACTCTGGAAGCCGGTACCGGCTGCGTCCACACGGCTCCCGGCCACGGTCAGGAAGACTATGAACTGGCGCTGAAGGAAGGGCTGGAGATATACAACCCGGTCGATAATCATGGCAAGTACCTCTCCACGGTCGAGTTTTTCGGCGGCCAGCAGGTTTTCCCTGCCAACCAGAGCGTCATCGACAAACTGATTGAAGTTGAAGCACTGCTCCAGACCGCGCCTATCGTCCACTCCTACCCGCACTGCTGGCGCTGCAAAAAACCGATCATCTTCCGTGCCACCGAACAGTGGTTCATCAGCATGAAAGCCAACGAACTGCGCGACAAGGCGCTGAAGGCCATCGACCAGGTGGAGTGGATTCCCAAATGGGGGCGTGAGCGGATCTACGGCATGATCGAGAACCGCCCGGACTGGTGCGTCTCCCGTCAGCGTTCCTGGGGTGTTCCGATCACCGCGTTCTCCTGCACCTCCTGCGGTGAATACATCGCCGACGGCACCATCATGGATCACGTGGCGGAGATCTTCAAAAAGGAGAGTTCCGACGTCTGGTTCGACTGGAGTGCCGAGCAGCTGCTCCCCGCCGGTTCGGTCTGTCCGAAATGCGGCGCCGCAACCTTCGAAAAGGAAAACGATATCCTCGACGTCTGGTTCGATTCGGGCGTTTCACACGCTGCCGTTTTGGAACCGAACGCCACGTTGAGGTCACCTGCCGATCTGTATCTGGAAGGAAGCGATCAGCATCGCGGCTGGTTCCATTCGTCGCTGCTGGAAAGCGTCGGCACCCGCGGCGTTGCACCGTACAAAAGCGTCCTGACCCACGGTTTCGTACTGGACGGCCAGGGGCGCAAGATGAGTAAATCCGTGGGCAACGTGGTCGCTCCCGAAGATGTCATCAAGAAGTTCGGCGCCGATATCCTGCGTCTCTGGGTTGCCGCCATGGACTACCAGGACGACACCCGCATCTCCCAGGAGATTCTGACCAGGGTAGCGGAAGCTTATCGCCGCGTGCGCAACACCTGCCGCTACATTCTCGGCAACATCAACAATTTCGATCCGGCAACCCAATCGGTGCCTTTTGAAAAAATGCCCGAGATCGACCGCTGGGCCCTGCACCAGCTTGAAATCCTCAAGGAACGGGTTCTTACCGCCTATCAGGAGCTGGAATTCCATGTCATCTATCAGGAAGTCAACGGCTTCTGCACGGTTGAGATGAGCGCTTTCTACCTCGACATTCTCAAAGACCGCATGTACACCAGCAAGGCGAACTCCCTGGAGCGGTTGAGCGCCCAGACCGTCATGTTCCGCATCCTCGATACTCTGGTGCGGACGCTTGCTCCGATACTCTCGTTTACCACCGACGAAGTCTGGCAGTTCATGCCGGGAGAGCGGGAAGAAAGCGTCCATCTGGCAGCATTCCCCGACCGTCATCCGGAGTGGAAGAACGACAACCTGACAGCCCGCTGGGAGCGCATTATCAAAGTTCGCGCTGAAGTGTCGAAAGCTTTGGAACTGGCCCGTGTTGCCAAGACCATCGGCCATTCACTTGACGCGGCCGTCACCATCGCCGCACCGGCTGAGCTGTATGCATTCCTTCAGGAATATGCCACCGAACTGAACAGCATTTTTATTGTTTCGAAAGCAACGCTGGCAGATGAATTGACCGGTGATTACTGGACATCGGAAAATGTCGAGGGCTTGAAAATCCAGGTTACCGCCGCACCTGGTGAGAAATGTGAACGTTGCTGGTATTACAGCGAAGAATTGGGCACGGATGCCGGACACCCGACCATCTGCCCCAAATGCACGATTGCCGTTACCTGATTCCGGTTTTAAATCCGTCTCAACACAGGAGAGTGGGTATGCATGCTGATATTTTAGTATCGTCACTCATGACCAGCAACGTAATCAGTACATCGTCCAGCGCTTATCTGGGGGATGTCATCCAGAGCATGATCGACAACCGCTATTCCTGCATGGTTGTTGTCGAAAACGGCAAACCGGTCGGCATCGTTACCGAGCGGGACATCGTACGTCTGATGGGAGTATTCATCTCTGACAGACCACAGGGCCCGGTGCGGGTTGCCAATGTCATGTCGGTTCCGGTTGAGACGGTATCCGAAGAGACAACCCTGTTCGAGGCTTTGGTCATTTCATCGGCCCAGAAGATACGCCACCTGCCGGTTATAGACAAATCCGGCCGGATGGTGGGTCTGGTCACCCAGTCAGACCTTGCCAAGGCTCATTTCAAAATTTACGAGAATCAGCGCGACCTTATTGAACAGTCCGTTACCCAGCGCACCCAGGAATTGCTCCAGTCCAACGAGGAGCTTAAATCTCTTTCGCTGGTTGACGGTTTAACCGGTCTTGGCAATCGCCGTGCCATGGAAGTGGACCTGGAACATACTCACAGCCAGGCGCTGCGCTATAACCGCTCGTACTCGGTAGCGCTGTTCGATGTTGACCATTTCAAGCTCTATAACGACTGTTACGGCCACAAAGCCGGCGACAGCGCTCTGAGGCATATTTCAGAGTATCTGCAAAAGAGCATCCGGACCTGCGACCGGCTCTATCGCTACGGCGGTGAAGAAATCCTGCTGATTATGCCGGAGACGACCCTGTATGGCGCCCTGATTCTGGCTGACCGTACTTTGGCAGGTCTCGCGGACATGAACATACCGCATGAACAGAGTTCATTTGGCTGTGTAACTCTCAGTTGCGGAGTCGCAAGCCAGGTTGAGGTAAACGGCTATGAAGGATGGGAAGACCTCGTTGATCTGGCCGATCGCGGCTTGTACGCATCAAAAAATAACGGGCGCAATCGCGCCACCATTATCCCCCCGGAAGACGCCGTAGATGACAGCGTTCCCCGGATGCACGGACCCAAGCAATGAAATCTCGCTACCCCCTGTTCGCCGCTATTGCCATTGTTGGCATAATCATTGACCAGATCACCAAAATTGTCGTCGATCGCAGCATGCAACTGTTCGATTCGATCCCGATCATTGAGAATTTTTTCCATCTTACCTACGTCAGAAACAAAGGAGCGGCCTTCAGCTTCCTCTCCAATGCATCGTGGCGTCTGCCGTTTTTTATCGCCGTATCGTTCATAGCCGCGTTCGTCATTCTGATCGCCTTTCGCAAACTGCGCGACGACCAGAAACTGGCGCACGTTTCGCTGGCAATGATCTTTTCCGGGGCGGTCGGCAACCTGATTGACCGGATACGTCTGGGGGAAGTAATCGATTTTCTTGATGCCCACTGGTACCGGCACCATTGGCCGGCCTTTAACGTGGCCGACTCCCTGATTTGCGTGGGGGTTTTTCTGCTGGCGATTGATATGATTCTGGAAGAGAAGAGAGTGAAAAAAGGTTGAAAATGTATTCCGCTGTTATGTAGACAAAACTATTACACATCTGCTGGTGGCGTGCCCGCATAGCGCACCCCGCCGGCAAAAAGTTCCCGCAAGATTCCTTCCCGCATAACCCGTTCAAAAACCCCGCTTTCGTCTCCGTCACAATTCCCGACTACCTGAAAGTCCGCCCGTTTGCCGATCTCCAGCGAACCGCAGGCGTCAGAGACTCCAAGGGCTGCAGCACCACCGGTCGTAACCATACGGAACACATCCTGCTCGGTCAGGTCATCCGGAAACATTTCAAGGGCAAAGCGCAGTTCATCCCAGAGCGAAAGCGAATTATTGCTGGCCAGCGAATCGGTGCCGAGCGCAAGCGGAATGCCGAATTTCTTGAACAGAGCCACGGGGGCCCGGCCAACGTCGAGAAGTTCATTACTGCGGGGACAGAGCACGACATGGACGCCATGCGACTTGAGAATCCTGACATCAGCCATGGAGACATGGACACAATGGATAGCCAGAGTAGTCGGAGTCAGCAAGCCATGACGCTCCAGCAGTTCGGTTGAACTGCAGTGGGCCGGATGTCCCAGAAAGCGTTCCCAGCCGACAAATGGATAGAGGTCTGTGGCCAGATCTCCGCTCCCGTCGAAGATAAAATCAGCTTCGGAACGGGACTCGGAAAGATGAATGGCAAGCGGCAAAGAGCGTGAAGCGGCGGCATCCCGAATGGCTGCCAGAAATTCGTGCCCGACGGTATAGAGGGTATGGGGCGACAACCCGGACAACAGCGCCTGCGCTTCACCCTGATCCGCCACGGCAGTCGCAGCGGCAAGCTTGGCCGCAAAGTGGCTTGACTCCTGCCCCAGCAGTTCGAAGTAGAGCCTGCCGAAAAGCGAAGAGTTGTAATACTGCTCCGCCAGCGCCGGGTTGGTGACAATCTCTCCAATCGCGGTTGTACCCGATTCAAGGCACATCCGCACCCCTTCCTGAATCGATGGCGGATAGTCATCGGCTGTCAAACCTCGGGCTATTTTGATGAGCTGAATAATCCAGTCAGTAAATTTACGCGGGCTGTAATCGACCGACGAGCGAAGCTTCCAGGAGGGGAAATGGGTCAGTTCGAGATGGGTATGGGCATTGACAAAACCGGGAAGCAGGGCACAGCCGGGGTAATCGAAAACCGGAGCGGAATAGGTGCTGCGAAGCCGACTTAACGGCCCCGTATCGATAATAGAGCCGTTCTGCACGAGCAGTGCCCCGCCGGCTACGGGCGGGGCACCCGGATTAATCAACCAGGACGCGGCATAGATGACCTGTTCTGACATACATCACCTCGTTTAACAACTACTCTACGCCTTTGCCGTACGTTTGGATACAGGTGCTTTTGTTTGAGACTTCACACCCTTTTTCGCGGCAGCAGCCGGTACAGAGGGCGGATATTTCACCAACGCAAGCTTGAGAGCTTCCTCTACTTCGGAAACGGCAACAATCTTAACTTTTTTCAGTATTTCCGGCGGAATATCCTCAAGATCCTTCATATTTTGTTCCGGGATGATCACCAGACGCATCCGGGAGCGCACCGCCGCCAGAATTTTTTCCTTCAAGCCACCTATGGGGAGGACTTTACCGCGCAACGTCACCTCGCCGGTCATGGCCACATCCTTTCTTACCGGGATGTGGCAAAGGATCGACACCAGCGCCACGGTCATGGCAACACCGGCTGAAGGGCCATCCTTCGGAATGGCACCCGCCGGGACGTGAACGTGGATTTCATGATCCTGAAAAATTTCCGGATCAAGATGCAGCGCCGCAGCATGGGCACGAATGTAGGAATGGGCAGCCTGTATCGATTCCTTCATGACATCGCCCAACTGGCCGGTCAGCGTCAAGGCGGCTTTCCCCGCCATCAGACTGGCCTCGATATGCAGGATTTCGCCGCCTACCGGGGTCCAGGCAAGCCCGTTGACAACCCCGATCTCATTCTTGTCCAGATCCTCCTCACGAATATACTTCGCAGCCCCCAGGTAACTATGCAGGCTTTTGGCGGTCACCTTGACGGCACTCTGGTTCCCCTCCGCCACCTTCCGGGCTATTTTGCGGCAGACCGTGCCGATTTCCCGTTCAAGGTTACGCAGACCTGCTTCGCGGGTATATTTGGAGATAATTTCATTGATCGCGCCGTCATCAAAGCTGATATGCTTGGCTTTAAGCCCATTTTCCTTGATCTGACGCGGCACCAGATAACGCTTGGCAATTTGCAATTTTTCCTCTTCCGTGTAACCGGCAAGATTGATGACCTCCATACGGTCGCGCAGAGCCGACGGAATCGGGTCCATCTGATTGGCGGTCGCCACAAACATGACGTTCGACAGGTCAAAGGACTGATTGATGTAGTGATCGGAAAAGGAGTGGTTCTGCTCAGGATCAAGGACCTCAAGGAGCGCAGATGACGGATCGCCCTTATAGTCGTAGCCCAGCTTGTCGATTTCATCCAGCATGAAGACAGGGTTGTTGGCACCAGCCTGTTTCAGCCCCTGCAGAATACGCCCCGGCATGGCGCCGATATAGGTGCGGCGATGCCCCCTGATTTCAGCTTCGTCACGGACCCCACCCAATGAGATGCGTACAAACTTGCGATTCATGGCGCGGGCAATTGATTTGCCCAGCGACGTTTTACCGACACCGGGAGGACCGACGAAACAGAGAATCGGCCCCTTCATTTTCTTTTTCAGCTTGCGCACCGCCAGAAACTCCAGGATGCGCTCCTTGATTTTATCCAGGTAATAATGGTCGTTATCGAGAATCTTCTTGGCCCTGACGATATCAAGGCTGTCGCGGGTCGAAGTACTCCAGGGGAGCTCAACCATCCAGTCCAGATAGGTTCTGACAATACTGGCTTCTCCGCCGTCAGGATGCATGTTTTCAAGACGGTTCAGCTGTTTGAGCGCCTCTTTCTGTACCGCTTCAGGCATTTTGGCTGATTCGATCGCCTTCCGTATTTCAACCAGTTCCTCCTTGCCTTCATTATCACCAAGCTCGCTCTGAATGGCTTTCATCTGCTCGCGCAGGTAATATTCCTTGTGGCTTTTACCCATCTCCTCACGCGCGGCGTTCTGAATCTTGGCCTGTACGCTCAGAAGTTCGACCTCGCGATTGAGGTATTCATTCACCTTGGTCAGGCGGACAATCGGATCGTTAATTTCCAACAGTATCTGGGCATCCGCAACTTTCAAGCCGAGATTGCTGGAAACCAGATCAGCCATGCTGCCTGGATCCTGAATATTTTCCAGAATCACCATTACTTCAGGAGAGACCTGCTTGCCCAGCTCGATAACCTTGGTCAGCTGCTCACGCACGGTGCGCATCAGCGCCTCGGTTTCCAGCGTTATATCAGTAACGATGGTATCGTTCTGCCGCTCGACCCGAACCGTGTAAAAGGGCTTATCTGAAACGTACTCCGTAATGCGCGCCTTGGCCAACCCTTGAACGAGGATTTTAACGCGCCCGTCCGGCAGCTTGAGCATCCGCATGATCATGGCAACGGTGCCGACCTCATAGATTTTATCAGCGGGCGGATCTTCGTCGCCGACATCGTGCTGGGTGGCCAGCAGAATCATCCGGTCTCCTGCCAAAGCGCTGTCTACGGCCTTTACCGACATTTCCCGCCCGACAAAAAGCGGAATAATCATAAACGGGTAGACAACCACATCCCGAATCGGCAGCAGCGGCAGCACTTCGGGAATTTTCAGCTCTTCCGAACTCTGTTCGGTATCGTTTTCGATCTCTATCAAACTATATCTCCTTTGGGGCTGTACATAAATTCAGTTATCAAAAGCTACAGCTCCGTCACCGGTATCTGCCGTTCGCAACATTTCGGACAAATCACCCGCAGCACACCGCGACGGTATTCCGCCCGAATCGCTGCAAGATCAACATTTCCGGGAATATGAACCGCGTGGTGAAAGCGGCCATAGCTCCGTTCCACGCATATAAATTTGCCTTCGTACTGTTCCCGCGGCTTGCAGGCTTCAAGGACCAGTGTCAAACCGTTCAGTTTCAATGAAATGGTATCCAGGGAAACACCCGGGAGATCAAATTCAACAACGATATCCTGGCTCGTTTCATACATATCCATTTTCGGACGCGTTTCATTGTCCTCAAACGAGTCTCTCAGTTCAAGGGCATGGAGCAGATTACGCATCTCTTCAACATGCCGGTTGAATATTTCCTGGGTAAACGGCTTCCTGCCTGTAAAACGTGGCATAGGGGCACCTGAAATAAGTAGTAAGTTAGTACGTTATTTCCTGTTAGTTTCAGGCAGAAAATAACTTCGGTAACGCACGTATCCTGTTTGTCAGGACAGGTAATGTACCGGAGTTGCTCAGTTGAATGTGAAGGTAATCATTCCCTCCGGCAAAGTCAAGGCAGTCATGCCACCTTGGCGTATTCGGAGAGCGCTGGAATTAAAATTTGACTTTGACCATATTATGCAATAAATAAGGTAGTTTATTTGGATGCGACTAACCGGAAGATGGGGTACAGATCATGGAAAAATGGTCCATCAGCGAATCTGCCAAAATATACAATATCGACAACTGGGGATCGGATCTTTTCTCCATCAACAAGAAGGGAAATATCTGCGTACACCCCTCCTCGAATTCCAAAAACGCCATCGACCTGCGCGTACTGGTAGACGACCTGATCAAACGCAAGATCAAGCCTCCCATCCTGCTCCGTTTCATGGACGTGTTGCAGGGGCGTATCGCCTCGATCAACCGCGTCTTCAAAAACGCCATCCAGGAAAACGACTATCCGGCTAAATACCAGACGTTCTACCCGATCAAGGTCAACCAGCAACGTCAGGTGGTGGAAGCAATCGCCGGCTACGGCAAGCGCTATAACATCGGCCTCGAAGTCGGCTCAAAACCTGAACTGGTGGCCGGCATCTCGATTTCCAGCGGCAACAATCTGCCGATCATCTGTAACGGCTACAAGGATGCCGAATATATCGAGACCGTACTATATGCCACCAAAGTAGGCTTCGACATTACACTGGTAGTCGAGAAGCTGTTCGAGTTGGAAAAAATCATCGAAATTTCCAAGAAGACCGGCATCACCCCCAAGCTGGGAATCCGGGTCAAGCTATCCTCAAAAGGCACCGGCAAATGGGCAACTTCCGGCGGTGAGGATGCCAAATTCGGCCTGCGCATGTCTGAAATCATCGCCGCCATCAGGATGCTGGAAGAAGAAGGTATGCTTGATTCGGTCAAACTCCTTCACTCGCACATCGGCAGCCAGATCACCAAGATCGACAAGATCAAAACCGCCCTGATCGAGGTTGCCCGCGTCTACACCGAAATGAAGAAGCTCGGAGTCGGCATTGAATACCTCGATATCGGCGGCGGCCTGGGTGTTGACTACGACGGCTCCAAATCGAGCTACTTCTCCAGCGTCAATTATACCATTGAAGAGTACGCCAACGACGTCATCTACCAGATCAAGAACATCTGCGATGAAGCGGGCGTTGAATGCCCCAATATCATCTCCGAATCGGGACGGGCAACAGTCGCCCATTACTCGGTGCTGGTCACCAACGTCCTCAACACCAACACCCAGCACCTGATGCCCGACTTTGAGGAGATCCTGGCCCATTCGGAAAAAGTGGCGCCAACCGTCAAGAAACTGATGGACATCTACAAGAGCATCGACCGCTACTCTCTGCGGGAAGACTACCACGACACGCTGCAGCTGATCAACGAAGCGGTCAGCCTCTTCAACCTGGGCTACCTGACGCTCAACGACCGGGCCATTGCCGAGTGGCTTTACTCGAAGATCATTAAAAAGATCAACAGCATCGTCGAGAAAATCAAACCGATCCCGGAGGAGCTGCAGAATTTTCAGCTCTCCATGCGCCAGACCTACTTTGCCAACTTCTCCCTGTTCCAGTCGATCCCCGACTCCTGGGCCATCGACCAGCTCTTTCCGATTGTGCCGCTGCAGAGGCTTAACCACAAACCGGACGTCATGGCATCGATAGCCGACATCACCTGCGACTCGGACGGCGAGATCACCAGCTTCGTCGGCGAGAATGGCCGTTCGAAATACCTGCCGCTGCACAAGATCAAGAAGGACGAGGATTACTACATCGGCTTCTTCCTGATCGGCGCCTACCAGGAGATCCTGGGGGACCTTCACAACCTGTTCGGCGACACCAACGCCGTGCATATTACCTTCAACAAGAAGACCGGCTACATGATCGACACCGTCATCAACGGCGACGCCACCTGGGAGACGCTGAAATACGTCCAGTACAAGGGGCCGGAGATCCTGAAGCGGGTCAGGGACAATCTGGAGAAAAGCGTGGCTTCAAGGAAGATTTCCATCGAAGAGAGCAGCCACTTTGTCGAACTGCTGGACAGAACCTTATTGGGATATACCTATTTAGGAGAGTAATGATATGAGCAAAGTTCTGATAATAGGCGCCGGCGGCGTCGGACAGGTTGTTACCCACAAGTGCGCCCAGCGGCGCGATATCTTCAGCGAAATTACGCTGGCTTCCCGCACCAAGTCCAAGTGCGACATCATTGCCGCCCAGCTGGGAGGCAGCATCAACACTGCCCAGGTGGATGCCGATAACGTCCCGGAGCTGGTAGCGCTGATCAAGAAATTGCAGCCGAAACTGGTCATCAACGTGGCACTTCCCTATCAGGATCTCCATATCATGGACGCCTGCCTGGAAACCGGTGTCGATTACCTCGATACCGCCAACTACGAGCCGCTTGAGACCGCAAAATTCGAATATTCCTGGCAGTGGGCCTATCAGGAACGCTTCAAGGAAAAAGGGTTGATGGCGCTGCTTGGCTCAGGCTTCGATCCGGGGGTGACCAACGTCTATACTGCCCTGGCCGCCAAGAAATACCTGGATGTGATTGAAGAGCTCGATATCATCGACGCCAACGCCGGCTCCCACGGCCAGCCGTTTGCCACCAACTTCAACCCGGAGATCAACATCCGCGAAGTAACCGCCACCTGCCGCCACTGGGAGAATGGTCAATTTGTCGAGTCTCCGCCGCTCTCCACCAAACGTGTGTTCGACTTCCCGGAAGGGATCGGCCCGATGAACTGCTACCGCCTCTACCACGAGGAGATGGAGTCGCTGGTCAAGCACATCCCGACCATCAAAAAAGCTCAGTTCTGGATGACCTTTTCCGACAACTATCTCAAGCATCTTGAGGTGTTGCAGAACGTCGGCATGACCCGTATCGATGAAGTTGAGTTCAACGGCCAGAAGATCGTGCCGATCCAGTTTTTGAAAGCACTGCTCCCCGATCCCGGCTCGCTGGGACCGCTAACCAAAGGCAAAACCTGCATCGGCGTCATCGCCCGCGGCACCAAGGATGGCCAGAAAAAGCAGGTCTACATCTACAACATCTGCGACCATGAGGCCTGCTACAAGGAAGTGCAGTCCCAGGCAATCAGCTACACCACCGGCGTTCCGGCAGTGGTAGGCGCCATCATGATGCTGACCGGCAAATGGCATGAAGCTGGCGTCTTCAACATGGAGCAGTTCGATCCGGAGCTGTTCCTGGACGTGCTGGGGCCGATGGGGCTGCCGACGGTGGTTGTTGACGGCGGAGAATGGCCGGAGCTGTAGTAAATCGTTTTTGTACCAGAGGCACTTCAGCGGGTAGCCACACGGCTGCCCGTTTGACATTTCTGATGACCGTTTTTTCTCCTTGCCGCCACCACAGACTTAATATAAACTGAATTCAGTTTGATCAACGGAGGTCATCATGCTGCTACAGGAATCCATCAAACCGATCAGTTATGTCAAGGCTCATGCAACGGAAATCATCAAAAACATGGCCGAAAGCCGCACGCCCATAATCATCACCCAGAACGGCGAGGCAACGGCGGTTCTTCAGGATATTGCCTCTTATGAGGAAATCCAGGAAAGTCTGGCGATGCTCAAGATTCTGGCGATGGGTCAGAAAGATGTTGAAGAGGGAAGAGTCAAACCTGCTGAACAGGCATTTGCCGATATCAGAGAAAAAATAAGACTTCGGCGGCAAGGATGACGTACAGAATTATTCTTGCAGAAACAGCGGAATCTGACATGTACAACATTCATGAATATGTTGAATTTCATGATTCTCTGCAACACGCCGACACATTGCTAAGCGGCATTGAGCAGGCGATCACTTCGCTGAAAACCTTGCCGCAACGCGGACATTGCCCGCCGGAACTGCTGAGACTCGGTAATCGCGAATATCACGAGATCCACTTCAAACCCTACCGCATCATCTATGCAATCAGAGCGGGTGAAGTAATAGTGAACGGAGTTCTTGACGGACGCCGCGACATTCAGACTCTGTTGCAGCAACGACTGTTACGATAATTTGAGATAATCCATGACCAACATCGACATTGATAAAATACTCCCGCTTGCCCCCTCCCCCGCTTATGTGGTGGATCTGGGCAGCCTGCGCCACAACCTGGCCATCCTGGATCATGTGCAGCAGAAAAGCGGCGCCAAAATCCTGCTGGCCATGAAAGCCTTTTCCATGTGGAGCGTCTTCCCGCTCATCAGCAAGACTCTCCAGGGTGTCTGTGCCAGTTCGCCGTGGGAGGCCCGTCTGGGGCGGGAAGAGTTTGGCCGGGAAGTGCATAGCTTCGCCGCCGCCTTCAAGGAAAGCGATATAGTTGAACTCCTCTCCATTTCCAACCATCTGGTATTCAACTCCTTCGGCCAACTGGAACGCTTCCGCCCCCTGTGGGAAAAAGCAGCGGGGCGGGTCTCCATCGGCCTGCGCGTCAATCCGGAACATTCCGAAGGTCACACCGAAATATACGACCCCTGCGCCGCCAATTCCCGCCTCGGCATCCCGTATTCAGAGTTCGCCCTTCGACTCCGCTCAGGGAACGAAGGAGGGTTCCTGAGCGGAGTCGAAGGACTGCACTTCCACACCCTCTGCGAACAGCTTTTTGAACCATTGGAGCGTACCGCGCGTGCCTTCGAGGAGAAATTCGGCGAGTTTCTGCCCCGGATGAAGTGGCTCAACCTTGGCGGCGGCCATCACATCACCCGTGAGGGGTATGATATTGACGGCCTGGTGGAACTGGTAAAGTATTTCAGGGAGAAATACGATCTTGAGGTCTATCTGGAGCCGGGCGAGGCTGTCGCCATCGGCACCGGCCTCCTAGTGGGTGAAGTACTTGATGTAGTCAACAACGGTATGGATATCGCCATTCTGGATGTCTCGGCCACCTGCCATATGCCGGATATTCTGGAAATGCCCTACCGTCCCGCCATTCAGAACGGCTTTGATCCGGGCGAGAAGGCCCACACCTACCGCCTGGCCGGCCCTTCCTGTCTGGCGGGCGATGTCATCGGCGACTGGTCGTTTGAAGAGCCGCTCAAGCCGGGTGATAAGCTGGCATTTCTGGACATGTCCCATTACACCATGGTCAAGACGACGATGTTCAATGGCATCCAGCACCCGCACATCTGCACCTTCGAGCCAGACACTGAACAATTGAAGATAGTACGCAGCTTCGGGTACGAAGACTTTAAACAACGGCTTTCGTAGGGGCAATTCATGAATTGCCCCTGCAGGCAATCAATTTCACTCGACCGAACCGGTCTCACGAAGGAAATACCATGGCACTGAACACACGAATCTGGATGACCGGGTCGCTTGACTGGTTTGCTTTTATTGACGGAGAAGAGGTTTTTCTGGGGAGGCGTGACGTTCCGTCACCCCTTGATGAAGGTGATGCCTGGACCAACGAATATGGCGATATGTTCAAGGTGATCGACGGCGAAATCAAACTGATCGGAAAAACAGATCCACCCCAAAAATACTGGTAACCTACCTGGCCGTCTGGCTGTTGCCTGGCTGATAGACCCAGGCAACACGGTCACGGCCGTCTGCCTTGGCCTTGTACAGTCCCTCATCCGCCCGTTTGATCAAGTCGTTTAATGAAAGATCGGAACGACTTGAGCTGGATACTCCCAAACTGGCGGTAACCTGGAGCTCCTCCCCTTCAACCTCGAAGAGGGTATCCCGGATCAGATCACAAATACGGTTTGCAACAATCACATTTTGCTCGAAATTTGTATCCGGCAGTAACATCATGAATTCCTCACCGCCAAACCGTCCAACGATATCATACGGACGCAAACTGTTGTGCAACCGCTCGGCAACAGCTTTCAAGATGCAATCTCCGGCAAAATGTCCCTTGCTGTCGTTAATCCGCTTGAAATAATCCAGATCAAGCATGATACAACCGAGAGGATTGGAGTAGCGCCGTACCCGTTCAAACTCCTCTTCGCCGCGCTTCACCAGATATCCCCTGTTATGAATGCCGGTCAAGGGGTCGGTAATGGCAATATGTTCCAGCTGCGACTGCGCGTCCTTAAGCTGACCGGTACCGCCATGAATCAGCAGATATGAAAAACCGAACACAGCACTTAAAACAATAACCAGAAACGAGGTTGCAAGTATCACCCCGTGCCGGATCTGTTCACGGTAGCCGGTCATATTCATATAAACTTCAAAACTGCCGATAACGCTGCCGGTCGGACTCAGAATCGGCACATACGTTTCAACCACATCCACATCCCGCAACGGTTCATCAGTCAGATCACTGGCTTTATCCTTGGTAACCATTTTGGCGTCAACCGCTCCCGAGAGAGCGTTTTTCAATCGTTGATTCTTTTCGTCAATTTTCCCGATCAGCGTGGAATCGGTACTGTACACAATCTGTTTCCCGGCATTGTATATCTTCACCTTGATGATATTAAACGGAGAGAGAAAATGTCTCAGCCGGGTGTCAAACGGCACGGTGCCATCTCCCTGCACCCCGATTTCAAGCGGTCTCCCATGGGGTTTCACAAACAGGAAGTCCTTATGTTCGTCAATTAGTGCCCGACAGAGTTGAACCGAATCAATCTCGGCACTTTTGATGACAAAGCTGGAAAAAACACGATAGAAACCATAACCGCTCATTATGATTATGACGAAGATTGAGATAACTGCCGACACGACCAGCAGCTTCAGTAAACTGTCGGGGTTGTTCCGGACTTTTAAGTTAAGCAGTTCATTGATAGACATACGCTCTATTTATTCCCCCGGATTCAAATCAATGCGGCGCTGAGATAATGCAGTTTTTTACTATACACGATATTTACGGCTATGCTATCCAACAGTGACAATAACGCGCACCAAAAACAGGAATTCCGTGAATCACGAAAGCAGAAACGCAACAATCCTTGAGATTGCCATTCCCCTTTACCTGGATAAGACATTCCACTATCTGGTGCCGGAAAGATTGCGCGAACAGGCGGTTACCGGACGGCGCGCGCTGGTTCCGTTCGGAAACAGAAAACTGACCGGCTATATCCTGGGTATCGCATCAGACTCCGCAATTACCAATCTGAAAGAAATAATTGACATACTGGACAATGAATCGCTCTGGACAGCGGAAGAGCTGGAGTTTTTTCGCTGGGTAGCGGGATATTACCAACATCCCCTGGGTGAAGTGCTGCGAACGGCCCTGCCCGCAGGCATCAATATTCAAACACGCAAAGGTGCCGCCGGAGAGCAGCCGACCATGACCGGAGGAAAGTCCGCACGCCGGGAGATGTTCTATACACCCGGCCCGGCAGCAAATCCCGCACGCCAGCCGGGCGCAAAAGCACTGGACATTCTGGCGGTTATCCGGGAGGCCGGCGATATTTCTGCAGGAGATCTGCGCAAACGCTTCGGCAGTTGCACTCCGCAACTGAAACGGCTGGCAGAGGTTGATTTGATACAAGCCGAAGAGCGCGAAGTATATCGCGATCCCTTTAAAGACCACGCGGTTAAACGTGATGAACCGCGTACCCTGCATACCCATCAGAAAAAGGCTCTGGAGACCATTTCAGACAGCATCGACCGGCAGCAGTTCACCCCCTTCCTTCTGTACGGCGTAACCGGCAGCGGCAAGACGGAAGTCTACCTTCAGGCAATATCCCGCACACTTGAGCGCGGCCGGAATGCGCTGGTACTGGTGCCGGAAATCGCCCTGACCCCGCAGCTGACCGGACGTTTTCAGGCACGCTTCGGCGGCGGCATCGCCATCCTGCACAGCGGACTTTCCGACGGTGAACGCTATGACGAATGGCGCCGCATCCGTCGCGGCCTGGCACGGATTGTCATCGGCGCCCGCTCCGCAATTTTCGCACCGCTGGAAAACATCGGCATCATCATTGTCGATGAAGAACATGAAGCATCGTTCAAACAGTCGGACGGGCTGCGCTATAACGCCCGTGATCTTGCCCTGGTACGGGGCCAAATGGCACGAGCAGCCGTGGTGCTCGGCTCGGCGACACCAATGGTTACCAGCATACAAGCCGCTCAGGAAGGACGTCTGAAGCTGCTCGAACTCCCGGAACGGGTCGAGGGGCGCCCGATGCCGGTCGTGGAACTGGTGGCAATGAAGGGAAACAAGGGAACCATTTCAACGACCTTGTCGAACTGTTTATCGGAAACGTATGAACAGAGGCGACAGGCAATCGTGTTTCTCAACCGGCGCGGCTTTGCCACGTTCCTGCTCTGCGCCGACTGCGGCAAACCGCTCACCTGCCCGAACTGTTCCGTCACCCTGACCTATCACCGCCAGCGCGGCCAAAGCCTCTGCCACTACTGCGATTACACCGTCCCTGCCCCCGGCACCTGCCCCTCCTGCGGCGGAACGACACTTGAGGAACTGGGGGCCGGAACGGAAAAACTTGAGCACACCCTGAAGGAGCTGCTGCCGACAGCACGGATACTCCGGATGGACAGCGACACCACCTCCGGCAAGGGGAGCCACGAACGGCTGCTGGCCCGGATGCACGACGGCAACGCCGACATTCTGGTCGGCACCCAGATGATAGCCAAAGGGCATGACTTCCCCGAGGTGACGCTGGTGGGAGTGGTAAACGCCGAGGCCAGCCTGGGGATGCCAGATTTCCGCGCCGCCGAGCGCACCTTTCAGCTCCTGTCCCAGGTTATCGGCCGGGCCGGCAGGGGTGAAAATCCCGGGCGGGTGGTCGTACAGGCAATCGATACGGAACATTACGCTATCAAGGCAGCGGCAGAGCATGATGCCGCCGGATTTTACCGGCAGGAGCTGGAATTCCGCCGTGAAGTCGGCTACCCTCCCTTCGCATTCCTCGCGGCATTCGCCATTTCCGGACTGTCCGAGCAGGCGGTAACCGAACAGGCCGACGTAACAGCGCGGTTGCTGACACGCCTTAAGTCAGAATTAAAGATCCGGGTAGAAATACTGGGCCCGGTTCCGTCCCCCATGTACCGTCTCCGTAATCGTTTCCGCCGCCAAATACTCCTCAAAGCCGCAAACCGGAACGACCTGCATCGTCTGCTGGCTGCCTGGCGGCAACGGACAACAGCTGTTTCAACCGTCCGCATTTCCGTAGATATTGATCCGGTTGATATGATGTAAAAACAAACGGGGCCCGCAGAAATCTGCGGGCCCCGTCGCGTATCAAACGTGTGTTCGTGCTGCTTAGAAGAATGCGGTGCTCAGACCAAACTCGACTTTGGCTTCATTCGGATACGACTTGTTATCATATTTGCCGGTTTCAGTGGCAACCGCAGCATTAAGGTCAAAACGGAGATACTGAGGGCCAAGCGAGAAGCCACCGGTAATAACCGGCTTACTGCCGCTTTCACCAATGTTTTTGTAAGCTCCGAGACGCAGGGCAAACCAGAGTGCATACCAATGATCAAAGTGCGCCTCAAGTCCTCCACCCAAAATTTGGCTGTCACGACCAGGAAGAACGGTTTTGTTCTTGGTAAGGTCCATATCGGCAGCAATTGACAGCCAGCTGAGCGGATCAAGTCCGACACCTAAACGAGCCTGCGGCTCAACTTTTACTGTTTCAGTCCTGCCTGTTGTCGGGTCTTTCGGCCCGTCAAACTTTGGCGAATTCAGGTTTTTGAGGGCAAGACCCACGTTGACCGGACCAATATACTTCACGTCTTCCAACCGGTACAATGCGCCAAGATCAATACCAAAAGAAGTTGAATCAGCCTTGCTGTCCTTAACCTTCTTGGTAAAATCGCTCGAACCGTCTTTGAAGTCCTTGAAGAGAAGCGCTTCCTGGAAATATACCGTTCCCCTCATTACCTTCGCAGCAGCACCTACCCCCAGCTTCCCTTTTGAACCGAAATCGAATTTGTGGCCATAGGCAATCGGAACCTCGAACAGAGAAATGCCGACCAGATCAACGGTGGTATTATTGTTGTCCAACGCCCCACCACTAAATGAATCAGCTGCCAAGCTGAGTCCGGAAACAACCTGATCAGTCGTAAGCCCGGCCAACTGGGTTCCTGGAGCGCCAAGCTGACTACCGACTTTATTTGCTAACACAGCGGCCTCGTTAACACCTACCCCGGTAGCCTGTTTTATCTTCTGAACAACCGCCTCCCACTGAGTCTGGCTGAAATATGACTGGCTATTTGCGATATCAGGTGTTGCAGGATCAGCAGATACAGGGACTGCAACTCCGCTGTTCAAATCCAGCACCAACTGTTGGACGTTTGCTAATGATATCGCATCAGGAGTAGCTCCTCCCGCACTAGTAGTATCACCGGTTCTTAAATTGTTTGTATCAACATTACCTATTCCAGCGCCCAGTTCGGTACTGTTAATAACACCGACACCAAAATTTCTGATCTGAAACGCAAGCGCCGCATCAACGCTAACGGTCAGTTCACCCTTGTTTTTCTTGACGTCGTCAATAATCGCCAAAGCCTGAACCGCCTGAGCGGTCGATTCGGCAGCAAGTGTAGCACTTTGAGCTGCTGTTAAACCGGTGGAATCATACGACAGTTTGCTCGTATCGAGCTTGCTCATCTTGTCAACGTTGTCGGCAAGTGTGGCGTTGATAGCAACCCCGACTCCCCCGCCGAGATTCATACTGAAACCCTTTTCATGAAACGCCAAACCGCCTGGGTTAATAAACGTGGCATAGGAATCCGTAGTGCGAGCCACGCCGGCGCGCCCTATCCCCAGCGATCCCGGAGTCTGAAACTCCATCGCCTGTGCCGCGACCGGCAGCGACAAGCCCAGCAGTGCAACCGCTGTCATCATTTTTTTCATACGCGCTCTCCTTTTGTATGTGGATTTACCTGCAAGAAACAAATGTGCAAAAAATGTGTAAACACTATAAATCAATACTAACCGCTGTCAAGTCCCAAAAAGCGTTTTGAAAATAATCGGATTGCACTTCCATCATCATCTGATACTATTATTTTCACGATCATTTCCAGGGCCGCATGAGGACAACATGCCTGAAAAACCCCAATTGATATATAGCGATATCTCGCTGTTATATGTGGAAGATGAGGCTGCGACCCGCGAGCAGGTCTCGCGCGTACTCTCGTCCCGCGGTTATCGGTTGACCACCGCTGAAAATGGCGAACAGGGACTTGAGCGTTTTCGCGAGCAATCGCCGGACATCGTTTTGACCGACATTATGATGCCGCGCTTGAACGGCCTTGAAATGTCCCGGGCAATCCGGGAGATTTCTTCCGACACACAGATTGCCTGCATGACCGCCTTTAACGATGCCAGCTACCTGATTGATGCGATCGATATCGGCGTTAACCAGTTTGTCCTCAAACCGGTTGAGTTCACCCGGCTGTTTACCGCCCTGGATCGTTGTCAGGAGATGGTGGAACTCCGGAAACGGCAACAAATACTGGAAGCTGAAAATCTCCGCGCGAAAAAGATCGAGGCCATTGCCATCCTCGCGGGGGGCATGGCACACGATTTCAACAATCTGCTACAGGTCATCCTGGGCTACGTTTCGCTTGCCCGCATGAATGCCGAACCAGGAAGCAAGACCGAGTCGCTGCTGGCCATAGCCGAAGGCGCTTCGGACAGTGCCAAAGAGCTGGGCGTCCGGCTGCTCACCTTTGCCAAGGGGGGCGAAGCGTTTATGAAACCGGCTGAACCGGGGCCGATTATCAGGAAAAGCGTCGAGGACGAACTGCCCCCTGCCATGTCGATCAAGACCGTCATTGATGTGCCGGACGACCTTCCACGTATCATGCTTGATGTAGACAAGATCAGACAGGTGTTCGTCAATCTTATCACCAATGCCTGTGAAGCCATGCCAAACGGCGGCTTGCTGCATGTCCTTGCGGAGCCTGTATCACTGTCGATAACCAACAGCCTTGGTCTCCAGCCAGGGAACTATCTGCACATTCTTTTTGAAGACAACGGCACCGGCATCCCGCCGGAAAACCTGCCAAAAGTGTTTGATCCCTATTTCACCACGAAAGAGATGGGATGCCAAAAGGGTATGGGTCTCGGACTGGCGCTCTGCCATTCAATCATCAAACATCACCAGGGACATATCCACGCCGAATCAAAGCCGGGAAAAGGGACCGGAATCCACATTTACCTGCCGGTATACCAATCAAACGAATAATTTCACTTCCCTCCTGTTTTCTCACACGTAGTGATTCACTCCCGCCGGCAAACCTGATACAGTGCAATCCGATACTATTTCAAGCTGATATGGACCCTCAACTATGCATCACGGCGGAATCTACGCAGAAGAAATAGCCGGAAAAGCCTATGACACCGCCCTGTTGCGGCGATTTGTCCGGTATGTTGCTCCATACCGGTTTTCCATCATGGTCGTCGTTCTGATTCTGCCGCTGGTCGCCGCCTGCCGCCTGGCACAACCCTGGATCATCAAACTGGCCATCGACAGTCACATCATTACCGGCAAACTGGCCGGACTGGAAACCATCGCGCTCGGCTTCCTCGGCATCCTGCTGGTTGAATCGCTGCTCTCCTTTCTGGAGGTGTATCTGCTCCAGTCGGTCGGCCAGCGGGTCATGTCGGACATGCGCTCGGAGCTGTACCGGCACGTCATGCATCTGCCGGTTTCCTGGTTCGACCGGGTGCCGACCGGCAGCGCAGTCACCCGCCTGACCAGTGACATAGAAGTACTGGGCGAAATGTTCGCTTCCGGCATCATCACCATTATCGGCGACATCCTGCTGCTGATCGGCATCATTTCCGTCATGCTCTGGATGAACCTGAAACTGTCGCTGGTGACCTTTTCGGTTCTGCCGGTGCTGCTGTATGTCGCCTATACCTTCCGCCGCCGCATGAGAAAATCGTTCCGCGAGGTGCGTGCCCGCCTGGGCAACATGAACGCCTTCCTCAACGAGTGCATCTCCGGCATCAGCATCATCCAGATCTTCAACCGCGAACGGGACGAAGAGCGGCGCTTCAGCGAACTGAACGCTTCGTATCGCGACGCCAACATGCCAGTCATCTTCTGGGATGCCTCTCTATACGCCCTAGTTGAAGCGCTGTCTTCAATTGCCGTAGCCCTGATCATCTGGTACGGCGGCGGCGAGATCGTCACCGGAGCCATGACCTTCGGAGTACTGGTCGCCTTTATTCAGTATATCGAGAAGTTTTTTGCGCCCATCCGCGACCTGTCAGCCAAATATTCGGTCATGCAGGGTGCAATGGCCGCCCTTGAGCGGATCTTTGCCCTGCTGGACATGGAAACGAGTGAGGGGAAAAGAGTGAGGGGTGAGGAGTCCGAATTAAAGGCCACGCCTCACCCCTCACTCTTCACCCTTCACTCTTCACCCCTCACCCCTCACGCCTCACCATTAATAGAATTCCGTGACGTCTCCTTTTCCTATCAGGACGGCAACGACATCCTGAAGGGGTTTACTCTTGCCGTGCAGCGAGGCGAACGGATCGCCATCGTCGGGGAAAGCGGCGGCGGCAAAACCACCATCACCCGCCTGCTTACCCGGCTCTATGAGATCGAACGGGGCAGCATCCTGCTGGCGGGAACCGACATTCGGGATATCGACATCAAAGAGGTGCGCCGCCGGGTCGGCGTCGTCCTCCAGGACCCCTGCCTGTTTGCCGGAAGCATTGAATTCAACATCTGCCTGGGAGACGAGCAGGCTAAACAGCGCGTGCGGCAGGCAGCGGCATCGGTCGGCGCCGACCGCTTCATCGACCGGCTCGCCAACGGCTATGACGAAGAGGTGCGGGAACGGGGCAACAACTTCTCGGTCGGTGAAAAACAGCTGATCTCGTTTGCCCGGGCCGTCGCTTTCAATCCGGAGATACTCATCCTGGATGAGGCCACTGCCAGTATCGACAGCGCCTCAGAGCAGATGATCCAGGAAGGGATCAAAGGGATGATGCAGGGACGCACCTCGCTGGTCATCGCCCATCGTCTCTCCACCATCCAGGACGCGGACCGCATCATCACCATCCAGCACGGCATCAAGGCCGAAGAAGGGACCCACGACGAACTGTTGCGCGCCGACGGCATCTATGCCCGGCTGCACCAGCTGCAGTTCAACGAACTGTAAAAAAATGTTAGCCACAGAGACTCAGAGACACGGAGATAAAAGCCTTACTCGTAACTTACTTTTATCAATCAGGTTATGATGCTAACCCAAAAGTCCTTGTATTTTCCTCTGTGTCTCTGAGTCTCTGTGGCAAACCTGCCGTTTTTGATTTTAACCGATATTGATTCTGCATAGCGAAGCTGTTACCCTGTTCATATCTTCTTTTATGGAGTTTCCCATGTGCACAACCTGCGGCTGTCCCCCGGCAGATCATCACCACGATCATGGCCATGATCACGACCATCACACCCACACTCACGACCACGGTCATGGCCACTCCCACCAACACGGGCCCAACCAGGTTGCGCGGAAAACCATTGCCATCGAAGAGGACATCCTGGGCAAGAACAACCGACTGGCATCCTTTAACCGCGCCCTGTTCAAGGACAAAGGGATTTTTGTCCTCAACCTGGTCAGCTCCCCCGGCTCCGGCAAGACGACCCTGCTGGAGCGCACCCTGCGCGACCTGTCCGGTTCGCTGCGCTGCGCCGTTATCGAAGGGGACCAGCAGACCGACAACGATGCCCAGCGCATCGCCGCCACCGGTGTGCCGGTCCGCCAGATCAACACCGGCGCCGGCTGCCATCTGGATGCCCGCATGGTCATGAACGGCACCGAATCATTTGACATGGACAATCTCGACCTGCTGCTGATCGAGAACGTCGGCAACCTGGTCTGCCCCGCCGCGTTCGACCTGGGCGAACACCACAAGGTCGCCGTCCTGTCCATTACCGAGGGGGAGGACAAACCGCTCAAATACCCCCAGATGTTCCACAACTCCACCGTCATGCTGCTCAACAAGACAGACCTGCTGCCGTACCTCGATTTCGATGTGGAGAAATGCAAGGAGTACGCACGCCGCGTCAGCCCGAACATCATCATATTTGAAGTATCCGCCAAAAGCGGTGAAGGTATGGAGGAGTGGTACCAGTGGCTGAACGCAGGAGCTACCCGCTGATCCGTCGCCGGCACACGATTCAGGGGATCGTCCAGGGGGTCGGCTTTCGCCCCTTTGTGTACCGCCTGGCGCATGAACTGGGCCTGACCGGCTGGGTCCGCAACACCCCTGCCGGTGTCGAAATTGAAATCCAGGGGAACGAACAGCACCACCTGGCCTTTGAGGAGGCGCTCCGCACCGCCCTCCCCCCGCTTGCGGTGATCACCGCCCATAGCAGCAGCGACATACCACCGGGCAGAGAAACAGCATTCACCATCCTGCCGAGCGGCAACGGTGCGGCGGATATCCAGATCGCCCCCGATTCCGCCCTCTGCCCCGACTGCCTGCGGGAACTGTTCGACCCGGCTGACCGGCGCTACCGTTACCCGTTCATCACCTGCACCAACTGCGGCCCCCGCTACAGCATCATCACCGGCATCCCTTACGACCGCCCCTACACCACCATGGCCGGATTCCCGCTCTGCACCGACTGCCTGAAGGAATACCATGACCCGCTCGACCGGCGCTTCCATGCCCAGCCGATCGCCTGCCATGCCTGCGGGCCGCAGGTTACTTTGGCAACTTCATCCGGTGAAACTGTTTTGGAACGGGACGAGGCGGTTACACAAACAATTACGCTGCTGAAGTCCGGCGCCATCCTGGCAATCAAGGGGATCGGCGGCTACCATCTGGCGGTGGATGCCTGCAACCACGAAGCGGTGCTGCGCCTGCGGGAGCGGAAGAAGCGGGACGAAAAACCGTTCGCGGTCATGGCGGCAACCGTGGGAATCGCACGCACCCTGGCGCAGATGGACACCATGGAGGAGCGGCTGCTCTGCTCTCCCGAAGCCCCCATCGTCATCGTCCGGAAACGCCCCGACACAGAGCTGTCACCCCTCATTGCCCCAAACAACGGCTGGCTCGGCCTGATGCTCCCCTACGCGCCGCTGCACCACTTATTGTTCGCCCCTTCACCCTTCGACTCCGCTCAGGGCAAGCCTCTCACCCTTCACTCTTCACCCTTAACCCCTCACTCGACTGTCACCGCCCTCGTCATGACCAGCGGTAACATTACCGACGAACCGGTCGCCTTCGAGGATGACGACGCCCTGCGGCGGCTGTCCGGAATTGCCGATTATTTCCTGTTCCATGACCGCCCCATCCATATCCGGAGCGATGATTCGGTGCTGCGCGTATTCCAGGGGAAACCGCTCTTTTACCGGCGAGCCCGCGGCTATGCCCCGCGCGCCGTCTCGCTTCCCTTTGCGGTGCCGCCGTTGCTGGCGGCGGGAGCGGAGCTGAAGAGCACTATCTGCCTTGCGGATGGCAGCCGTGCCGTACTCAGCCAGCACATCGGCGACCTCCAGAACCGCGCCACCCTCGACTCATTCGAGCACTCCGTCACCCATCTGACCACCCTGCTGGAGATCAAACCAACCATGATCGCCTGCGACCTGCACCCGGACTACCTGTCATCGCGCTATGCCGAGGATTCTGGCCTGCCGCTGGTGCGGGTGCAGCACCACCATGCCCACATGGCCTCCTGCATGGCGGAGAACGGCCTGGAGGGCGACGTCATCGGAGTCGTCTTCGACGGCACCGGCTTTGGCCCCGACAACACGATCTGGGGAGGAGAATTCCTGGTGGGAGGATACGGAGGCTACCGGCGCGCCGGACACTTCCGCCCGACACCGCTGCCGGGGGGCGACGCCGCCGTGCGCGAGCCATGGCGCATGGCCATGGCGTATCTGTATCAGGCACTGGGTGAAGATGCCTTTACGCTCAATCACCCGGTGACTCGCGTCCTCCCCGAACAGGAACGCGGACTGTTTGCCCAGATGCTCCGGCGCGGCATCAACTCGCCGCTCACCTCCAGCTGCGGACGGCTGTTCGACGCGGTCGCGGCTTTGCTCAATCTTCGTCATACCGTATCGTACGACGGCCAGGGGGCGATTGAGCTGGAGGCGCTGGCGGAACTGGCTATCGGGGAGCGTAGTGAGTATTCGTATGCCATTGCACAGCATGGGGACACACCGTTCCAACTGGACTTTTCTCCAATGTTTCCACAACTGCTGGCCGCTCTCGCCGACGGTGTCCCGACCGCCGCCATCGCCCACCGCTTTCACCAGACCGTTGCCGCAGCCACAACTGAGCTCTGCCTGGATATTTCCAAGGCAACCGGACTGGAGCGCGTAATTCTCTCCGGGGGCGTTTTTCAGAATCGCCTTTTAACCGAAATGATATATACTGCCCTGACCCGCAAGGGGTTAACCGTTTTTACCCACCGCCTGGTGCCGCCGAACGACGGCGGCATCGCCCTGGGACAAGCTGCAATAGCAGGAAAAAGAGAGGTCTGATATGTGTCTTGGCGTACCGATGAAAATTGTGAGCAAGGATGGCGACAACGTCGTCGCCGAAGTGGACGGCGTCCAGAAAGAGGCCAGCGTCATGCTGCTGGGGGAGGATGTGGCGGTCGGCGATTACGTGATCGTGCATGCCGGCTTTGCCATTTCCCGTCTTGATGAGGAATACGCAGAGGAGACTCTGCGCCTGATGCGTGAAGTCTTCTCCCACGAGGATATGGCATGAAATTCCAGGACGAATTCAGGGATCGCGCCCTGGTGCAGAACATGGCAGCCAACATCCGCCGCATGGCGGAGCATCTGCCCGCGCCGGTCAACTTCATGGAAGTGTGCGGCACCCACACCATGTCGATCTACCAGTACGGCATTCGCTCGCTGCTCCCGGACAAGGTCCGGCTGGTGTCCGGCCCGGGCTGCCCAGTCTGCGTCACCCCCATCGGCTATGTGGACAAGGCGCTGGCCTGCGCCGCCGCTCCCGGCACCATCGTTGCCACCTTCGGCGACATGCTGCGCGTGCCCGGCAGCCGCTCGTCTCTGATGGAACAGCGGGCCGGCGGCGCCGACATCCGCATCGTCTATTCGCCGCTCGACGCGGTAGCGCTGGCAAAGAACAATCCGGAACGCCGGGTGGTCTTCCTCGGAGTCGGCTTCGAAACCACCGCCCCGACCATCGCGGTCAGCATCCTTGAAGCGGCCCGCCTGGGCCTCGCCAACTACTGCGTGCTGGCCTCGCACAAAACCATGCCGGTGCCGATGGACATCCTCACCGGCGACCCGGAGCTGAATCTGAAAGGGTACCTCTGTCCGGCCCACGTCAGCACCGTTATCGGCGGCAAGGCCTACCAGCCGCTGGCGGAGAAGTACCGCATCCCCTGTGTCGTCACCGGCTTCGAACCGGCCGACGTCATGCAGGGGATCGAAATGCTGCTGGCCCAGATCCTTCGCAAGGAGAGCAAGGTTGAAATCCAGTACA
>MGZJ01000037.1:94-25278 GCA_001802645.1 Geobacteraceae bacterium GWC2_53_11
TCTTCACTGCAACCCCTCCAACCTCCCCTGATCAGGGGAGGCTAAAAGCGTCCCCCTTTATGCCCCAGAGGGTACTGATAAGGGGGGATTGAGGGGGGTTGGTTTTACTCTTTCCTGAGATACCTCAGCAGTTCCTGCATATCCTCCGGCGGCTCGACCGTAAATTCCATATACTGGCCGCTGGTCGGATGAATAAAGCCGAGGCAGCGGGCGTGCAGCGCCTGGCGCCTCAGGTGGTTGATCATACCGCGCAGCTGGGTGTCGGGGATGTTGTTACAGCGTCCACCATCCGGGTAGAGCGGATCGCCCAGCAGCGGAAAGCCCGCTTCGGTCAGATGCACCCGGATCTGGTGGGTGCGCCCGGTCTCCAGCCTCAGTTCCACCAATGACACCCTGCCGTAGCGTTCCTTCACCTTCCAGCGGGTAACCGCATGTTTGCCGTTTTTGGCTTTGCCGGACAGTCGGAGCCGCTCGGTCGGATGACGGCCGATGATCCCCTCGATCTTGCCGGTTTCCTCCTGCGGTGAACCGAAAACCAGGGCCTGATAGATGCGTTTGACGGAGTGGACGCTGAACTGCTCGGACAGCGCCTGATGGGCGCGGTCATGCTTGGCTGCCACCAGCACGCCGGACGTTCCCTTGTCCAGACGATGAACGATACCGGGACGCAGTTCCCCGCCGATGCCGGCCAGGTCCTGACAGTGGGCCAACAGGGCGTTGACGAGCGTGCCGCTGGTGTTGCCGGCCCCAGGATGCACAACCATCCCCGCGGGCTTGTTGATGACAATCAGATCACCGTCCTCGTACAGCACCTCCAACGGGATATCCTCGGCCTGCGGCAATGCGGGCAGCGGCGGCGGAACATCGACCTCAATCTGCTCCCCCCCCTTCAGCTTCAGCGAAGGGCGCACCGTTTTGCCGTCAACCAGCACATTGCCGGTTTCGATAAGCCTCTGGACCGCGACGCGGGATTCTCCCCCCATTTCCTGGCTCAGAAACACATCCAGCCGGGTCGGTTCGTTTTCGGAAGAAAATGTGAGTGACAGATGATTCATAGATGTTCCTCAGCCCTTTATACACAGGGTAATTGCGTTAACAGAAAAAACTCTCGCTTACTAAAAGCAAAGGCGCACCGAAGCAGGCACGCCTTGCAGAAATAATTCGTATGACCGTTTGTTACCAGATGGATGATTCGATCTTGCCGGCCCGCTTGATCAGGACATCGACGACGGCAATTTCATAGACCAGATCCGGGTTGACATCGGACGAGACCCGGGAGAGAAAGTGCTGGCGCCCCTCTTCAAGCTCTTCTTTGAGGACGTCAAAAATGTTGTCATTCTTGATACCGTTCTCAACCTTTTCCTTGTTGTACATGGCCACGTCGGAGAGAATTGCTCTGGCCAGCCGTTTTGCCTGATCCGGATTATCAATCAAGTTCATGGATGATGTTCCTCATGGAGTAAAGTTTGTAACTTATAATCCTGCTTACCTGATGCACCATAGCACTATTTTACACGTAATGCAAAGTAGATGCTCGTATCGCCGCGACGGACCAGTATGGTCAGCCTGCCGCCCCTGCCTGCCTGCTGGATGACTCGGGAGTATTCTGCGGTGTTTGACGTCCGTTTGCGGTTGATCGACATGATGACATCACCATTACGGATGCCCGCTTCAGCCGCTGCTCCTCCTCGCGCCACATCGACAACAACCACACCGTTACCCTGTTCATCATTATCTACGATCAGGCCGAGCAGGTCAGCTTCTCCCTCCTGCTGGCGGCTGCCCCGATCTTCACGGGGCCGTTGTTTGGGGGCACTGTCGGCATTTGCCAGGGTTATATTCAGATCCAGCGCCTTGCCTTCACGGAACACGGTGATTTTCACAACCTTGCCAATACCCGCTTCGGCTACCTGGCGCTGCAGATGGGATGGGTCCTTGACCTCGGTGCCGTTCAGGGCTGCGATAACATCCCCCTGCCGGATTCCAGCCTTGTCAGCCGGGCCACCTTTGATGACATCATTGACCAAGGCGCCTTTAGCCTGCTTCAGCCCGAACGATTGCGCCAGCTCTTCGGTGACCGGCTGGATGGTAACACCCATATAGCCGCGACTGACGTTCCCTTTCTGGATTAACTGGGAAAAGATCGGCTTGGCCATGTTGATGGGAATGGCGAAACCAATCCCCTGGCCGGCAGCCACGATGGCGGTATTGATGCCGATCACTTCACCGTAGACATTCAGCAGCGGACCGCCCGAATTGCCGGGGTTGATAGAGGCATCGGTCTGGATAAAATTCTCGTACGTTTCAATGCCGACATTGGAGCGCCCGGTGGCCGAGATGACACCAACAGTCATGGTGCGGTCGAGTCCGAACGGGTTGCCGATGGCAATGGCCCATTGACCGGCTTCAAGTTGGTCCGAATCGCCCAGCACCGCTGCCGGAAGGTCGGCCGCACTGATCTTGATAACGGCGATGTCAGTTTTCTGATCACCGCCGACGACCTTGGCGTCATAGACCTTGTCGTTGGACAGCTTGACCTGAATACTCTCCGCATCACGCACCACATGGTCGTTGGTGACGATGTACCCGTCCTTGCTGATCAGGAAACCGGAACCGAGGCTTCTGTCCCGCCGGGTCTGCGGAGCGCCGAAAAACTCTTCAAACAGGGGATTGGCCTCAAAAAAAGGCTGAATCACCTTTTTCCGGCTGACCGTCGAAATATTGACGACCGAAGGAGTAACTTTTTTCGAGACGTTGCTGAATGCCTTCTGGATGGAAAGGATATCAGCCGGAATATCCTTCACCGGGGCCTCTGTCTCGCCCCCCTTCCGGTTCGATTCCAAAAACAGCGGCGTTTCGTTTTTGCCGTTGCATCCGCCCAAGGTGGCAGCAGAGAGACAGACCGTGATAAAAGCAAGAGAAGTGCGCATATAAAAGTTCATGGGGAGCCGTACCTTTTTTGGAAGCGTAAAATACAGTAACCTGCTGAAACAGTAATCATAATCTCCAGGTGTGTCAAGGTATTCAGCGGCAGGTAAACGCCGTGTTCTATCCAGCATAATTATGTTATTGAAACACTGCTCCGTTTATGTAAAAGTGTTTAACTCAATTAAACATCTGGTGAGGGGCACGCGATGACAGACATCAAGGCGCAGATCAAAGAATTCCGTATCGGTGAGAAAATCAGGGGGCTCCGTCAGCAAAAACGGCTGACACTTCAGGAATTATCCGAGATGACAACGCTTTCCAAACCACTGTTGTCGCAGATAGAGAATCAGCAGGTCATCCCGCCAATTGCCACCCTGCTTAAAATTGCCAAGGGTCTCAAGGTTGATATCCATTTTTTCTTTGAGGATGCCGGCAACCGCCAGAAATATGTGCTGACCAGACGTGAGGATGTGCGGGAAGATGAAAAAGTCTCCCGGCCATCGGTCAACGACGCAGCAAAGCCGTACGCGTACCATTCGCTGGCCCAGGGGCTTCGGCATAAACATATGGAGCCGTTTCTGGTGGAATTTGAAAACAAGGAGTGGGATGATTCCCTCTTTTTCAAGCATGAAGGTGATGAAGAATTTATCTATGTCACCGTCGGCGAACTGGATTTTCACTACAATAACGAAGTGCTGCGCATGCGGGCCGGTGATAGTATCTATTACGATTCCAGCCAGCCGCACGGCTGGGTAGCGGTCGGCGAGAGCAACGCAAAAGCCGTGGCGGTGATGTACACGAAAGAATAAAGCGGGGTGCCTCATGAAGGTTCAGGTCCTTACCCATTATGACCGGGTTGAATCCGTGAACGTCCGCGACCTGAGACGTCTGATCGCGGCTGGCGAAGTGCTGGCGTTCCACCGTTCGGGCGGCTGGGTCAAGGTCGGCGCCGAACCCCTCCGCGGGGATGGCGGCAGGGAATATGACGGACCTGAGCGCCGCAATATCAGGCAAAAGCCGCTTGAAGATGAGCAAAAACGGGAAGGGTACCACTGTGTCGTCGCAGCCACGGGACCCAAGCCGGAATGGTGAAGGTCCACAATGATTGAAACGGCGGCCCGGGTCGCCGTTTCAATGTGCGGGAGGAGTACACGTGAAGAAACTGAAAACCGGGACAAACCTTATCCGGACGCTGCTGGCGTTCGGGGTTATCATTTCCCTGACCGGCCTGTTCTCCGTGATGATGCCGGAAACTGTCCACCGGGGGCTGCTCGCACTCCTCTTCGGTCTGAACGCCGCCTTTATGGCAACAGTCAGCTGGATTCTCATCACCCGCAAACTGGTTAGCCGCATCAGGCAGCTCGCTGCGGCAATGAACAAAGCCGCCGATGGTGAACTGACGGAACGGGTCAGCTTCATGGGCGAGTCGGAGATGTCCCTGCTGGCGGAAAATTTCAATTCCATGATGGAGCGCCTGGCCGGGGCGATCAGCAAGTTCCATACATCCCTCCATGAGCTCAAGAGCATTTCCGGAACCATCGGCCAGCTTTCCGAAAAGGGGGTTACGTCGGCAGCCCTGCAATCCGATGGGCTTAAGCGGACATCGACGGCCATCCGGGAAATAAACCGTTCCATTACGGATGTCTCGGACTCGGTTGTTACGCTGTCAACCCTGTCGTCAAGCAATACCGCCTCCATGACCGTCATGTCGCAAAGCCTGCAATCAGCAACACAGCACCTGGAATCTCTCGTCGTTTCAGTTGAAGAGGTCAGTTCCTCCATCATTGAAATGGCGTCGGCAATACATCAGATCGAGGAAAACAGTGCGATTCTCGCGACCGATACCGCAAAGACGGCTGAGCTGGTCAACGAGATGGACAACGCCATCAGGCAGATCGGATTTCAGGCCGCCGACACGTCCCGCATTGCCGAGGCGGTCAGCAATGATGCCAAGGAAGGGTGGAAAGCGGTTGACGCCACAATTACCGGCATCAATGAGATTCGCACATCGTCAGCCATTACCTTTGATGCCATCGAGAATCTGTCCAAACGGGTGGCAAACATCGGCACGATCCTCTCCGTCATCGACGAAGTTGCCGAACAGACCAACCTGCTGGCGCTTAACGCTTCGATTATCGCTGCCCAGGCCGGTGAACGGGGCAAGAGCTTTTCGGTCGTGGCCCTGGAAATTAAAAATCTGGCCAAGCGGACCGGAAACAACACCAGGGAAATATCCGACATAATACTGGGAGTCAGGGAAGAAACAGAACGGGCGGTTAAGGCCATCACACTCTCTGAAAAACGCATCGCAGAGGGAAGTGAGCTGTCAAAACGATCCGGCGAAGCACTGTTGAAGATCGTTGATGGCATTCAGGCCGCCAGCAGCCAAATGATGGAAATCAACGCCACGGCGGTAGGCCAGGCGGAAGCAAGTACGGCGGTAAAGCTGGCCATGGACCGGGTTGCCGAGATGGTTGAGCAGATCGCCCGTGCGACCCAGGAGCAGAGCAACGGCAGCGAACTGATAACTTTGGCGGTGGAGCGGATGCGGGGGCTGACCCGCGAGGCCATGCGTTCAATCAGCAGTCATCAGAGCTCGGCTTCCCAGGTTGTCAACGCCAATGAAGAAATCAATGTCATGGTTGCGGAGATCTGCGAGGCTTCCGTCCTCCAGTCCTCCAGTGCCCAAAGCATCGGTGAGTCGTTGAAGGATTTTGAAGAATCAACCGACATGCACGTCACCTCAACCCTGGTTCTGGACGAAGTTCTGGTTAAGCTTGCCCGCCAGATCGAGGTACTTCAGGCTGAGATGGGACGGTTCAAAGCCTAGATAAGCAGATACGAGGATCCACACTGTTTTGTAACGGCGGCTTCGGCCGCCGTATGTATTTCCAGGAATAAATTGATCAGATTCCCGAAAACCGCATCGCACCCATTACCATAACCAACCCCTCACTTCCCCGCAGTAACCAGCCAAAACAACAAAAAACAACCCACCGAAATTTGCCTTTCAAAATTACAGTGATACACTTTGTGCACATCGCCATATCGTATGTAGTGCCATGCAGCGTAGTTTGACTGATGCAACACCTTTCCCGGAAATATGAGGTTTGCCATGAGAACAACAGTATGCAACGCCCTTGCCCTGGTAATAACTATCGTTTTTGTTACATCATCTGCTCTGGCCGCAACCATGAACGATTACTGCATCGTGCCTCCGTTTATCCAGGAAATAGCCAAACCCAATCTGCTGATGATCATCGACAACTCGGCCAGCATGTATGATCTGACCTACGTGGACAAAGGGAGAAAAGCCTGTTCCGGCGACAACAGTGTCTATTGCGATTCGGATGCAACATGCGCCGGACTGGACAAGGGCACCTGTACCGTTTTTATCAGAAATCCCTACTATTGCTACGACCAGACATACTCCACAGCCAACTCGTATGTCGGCTATTTCGACACCGCCAAAAAATATCAGTATAACTTCTCTGCCGAACTCTTCGAGGAAGTCGCCAGCATCCCCACCAGTTGTGCGCTTGCCGCGGCAACCGGAGTAGTCTGCAAGGTCAGGGACAATGTTGTTCATGTCAATATCAACTCAACCGACGCCACCGCCACAAAATATTTCTACGCTTCAGGCCAGTTTCTCAACTGGCTGACCGCCTCCAAATTTGACGTCGAAAAGCAGGTGCTGACCGGCGGCAAGCACGTTACCAAGGTCTGCTCCAGTGACGCAAATAAATCGTGCAGCACCAGCTCGGACTGCAGCAGCGGCACCTGCGACACCGTGACCGGCTTTCTCCAGCCCGAGTCGCGGGGATGCGTCGGCCAGGGATATGTGAAAGAAGCGCTCACCGCCGATTTTGTCAATTACAATACGACTGCTGCCGATCCGAATGCTTCACTGCAAGTCGTCTTTACCGTTCAGGGCATCGCCAACACCAACAACCCAAGCGCCCCGGCCTTTGGCGGGCAAACCTACATCAATCTGTTCGGCGGCAAGGATTATGATTTCAGCAAGTGCCAGAAGGCCGTCGATTCCATCGCAACCGGCAACAACGCCGATATCAAACAGGATGTGAACGCCTGCCTGGCTTCCACAACACCAACGTCAGGATACTGTCAGCAGCTAGTCGGCCGCTCATGCACAACATCGTATCCGGATTGCGACCCGCCACTGGTCGGCCCGCACTGCCGGCTCAATGCCACTCTGGCATGCGCCAATGATAACGCCTGTATCATAACCGGAGCAAAGTCCTGCTCCAACCAGACAAAGGTCTGCACCGGCGATACGGATTGCACCATCTCCGAGGTCAAGGCCTGTTCGGGTGACAACAACCGGGTATGCACCGCCGACAGCAACTGCGCCGTTGCCGCCGTCATCGGACATTGCAGTTCACTTTCGACACGGGCCTGCACCGCCGGCGGAACGGAGTGCGACAACGGCAACAAAGGGCCCTGTGTAGGGGCTTCGGCGGCTCAGAATTACGGCACCTGCAGTGTCATCAAGACTCCCGCATCGACAGGAAGCTGTCTGTCAAGCGGCGATGTCAACCTCGGCCCGTGCGATCCGGCCAGCGGCGGCTACGTCGGCCCCTGTGTGCTGCCCGATGCCGCGACAAAAACCAAAGTTGCCTTTGCGCAATCCATGCAGGCCTGCTGGCAAGTCCGCGAGGGGCACGCTATTGGCAGCGACGACATCAACACCGTCATCAACCAGTGCTCTGATATTTACGGAAATTACAAAACCTGCTCAAACAATTCACACCAGACTTGCACCAGCGATGCCACCTGCGCTGGCGGCACCTGCCTCGACGGTCCACCAGCGATCGGCGCCGGCAACCCCGGTCTTCTGTGCGGAACGGGATACGAAGGGCAGTTCTATGAGAAAAACATCGCGGGAGCGTGGGTGCTGAAAGCCGGATTCAGCAAGAACAGCCCGGAGATGCAGGCGGTCCATACTCAGTTCTGCAGCGACATCACCAAACCGGTCGTGACTGATCCCACCGATTCCCCCTCGGACACCGCCACAGCTGACAACCTGCCGGCAATTTTAAGCGGCGTCGGCGTGGAGTCCCAAATGGGCGCGCCGCTGGTGACCCTGCGCGCCAGGGTGGCAAAAGCGACAGCCCCGAGCGGGCTGGTTCAGGAATATGCCAACAAAATCCGTATCGGCCTGATGGCGTTCAACACATATGGCTCTACCACGGAAGTAGCAAGTGCCCTTTTGACCGCAACCAAAGTCTGTTCCAACGATGCGGATAAAACCTGCACGCAGAACCTTGATTGCGGTTCCGGCAACAGTTGCGGAAACGCGGCTGACAAGGATGGCGCCGCAGTCCTCTCACTTGTTGGCAAGGGTCATTGCTCAACGGCCACAGGCACCTCCTGCACCAAAAAGGCACATTGTCCCGGCGCCGAGACCTGCGTGCTTGACGGCGTCGGCGACCATACGACAGGATTGGTGAAGAACATCGACACCCTGCGGGCTGCTACGTGGACCCCTTTTGCAGAAGCCTACTACAACGCCATCGGTTATTTTGCCGTAAGCTCCACCGACGCGACCGGCAAAACAAGCAGAACCGCCATGCGCATCAATTCCAGCGATCCCAAGGACTTTCCGGACACCATGAACCCTTCCGAATATGTCTGTCAGTCGAATAACATCCTGCTGGTAACTGACGGTTCATCCACGGCAGACCAGAACAGCGATGTATCAGATTTGGTGGATGTGTATAAGGCCGTATCAGGCAATGTAACCGGCACCTGTTCAAAGTACGCCGGCAGCCAGAACCTTGATGACCTGGCGTGGCTTGCCCGCCACCGCAACATCAACACCTTCAGCACATCGACGGCGTCAACTGCCGGGCCCCAGAAGAAAAACGAGTACATCAACTCCTACATAGTTTTCAATGGCGCCGACAATGGCGAGGCGGGAGATTGCAACAACACAACCCTGTTAACCAAAACAGCGAACAATGGCGGCACATCACTTTTCAAAACCGACATACCTGAGCAATACCAGACAACTCTCAGAAAGGCCTTTGAGTCCGTAGCAGGCGGCACGGCATCGGGCACGGCGGCTTCAATCCTTAGCAACAGCGAGGGGAGCGGCGCCAATATTCTACAGGCCGTGTTTTATCCATCCAAGGAGTTCGAAACCGAATCGGGCAACACCATCCCCACCAGCGCCTCCTGGATTGGAGAGATGCAGAACCTCTGGTACTACGTTGATCCCTATATCGGTAACAGCTCGGTACGAGAGGACACGAATCTCGACAAGGAACTGCACCTGGTAAATGACTATGTCACCGAGTTCCAGTTTAAAGCCGGTGAAACAATTGCCGTTCTTAAAAAAGATTCCGACGGAAACGGTTCCGGAGATACCGTCGTTACCACGGCAATGGATAGCCGTGTAAAAAGCCAGGGCTACTGTTCCACATCTTCGGACACAAAATGCGCTACAAATGCCGGCTGTCCGGCCGGGGAATCCTGCATCGTACAGGGGATCGTCTCCGCGGACGACATCCGGAGTCTCTGGCGAGCAGGGAAGCAGCTCTGGAGCAGGGATATTTCCACCGTTGCCGGCAAACGCAAGCTATACACCTATCTCAAGGGGAGTGTTACCGGCGGAAAGACCTTCTCCACGGATGGCCTGATAGACCTGGTGAGTGATTTTGATGCATTGCCGGCTGATGACAAATTTATCATCCAAACATATTTACAGGCGGCAAGCCTGGACGAGGCAAAAGACATTATCAAGTTCATCCAGGGGTATGACCACTCCGACTACGACTCATCCGCCAACGCCATTGCCAACACCATAGACGGCACGAAACCGAGAAGCCGCTCCGTCCAGATCGGCGGTGTCAAGAACGTCTGGAAACTGGGCGATATCATCGCCTCAACGCCACGCATCCAGTCTTTCAACAAACTGAACAATTTCCACCTGGAATCTCCGGCGGGGTACGGCGACCTGACGTATGCGGACGACAGCACGAAAAAAGGGTTTGCCAACTCAGCCGCATACAAGTCACGAGGTATGGCATACGCCGGTGCCAATGACGGCATGCTGCATGCCTTCAAGCTGGGTTCCCTCGCCATCGTCGGCTCCGGTCCGACCAAGGCGACTCTGGGCGGATCAGGGCTCGGCGAGGAGCAGTGGGCGTTCATACCTAAAAATGTCCTGCCCTATTTGAAATATCTGACCGATCCCAATTACAGCCATCTGTACCTCGTTGACGGCCCTACCCGGCTGCTTGATGCAAGCATTGGCTATAATGACAGCTCCGGAGCCGTCTATACCAATGCCGGTTGTGTCGAAGGCGGCTCCTACTGGGCATGCAAAAAGGATCCGGCCACTGACAACAATAAGAGCTGGAGAACTATTCTGATCGGTAGTATGGGCGTTGGCGGCGCATCAGCCGAGTTTGGAGCGACGTGCACAAATTGCGTAAAAAATCCGGTAGCAGGAGCGGGGAGCTCTTCCTATTTTGCGCTGGACATCACAGACCCGGCTAACCCGCAGTATCTATGGGAATTCTCGCATGCTGAAATGGGTTATGCCACAACCGGCGCAGCCGCTGCTCGCATCAGTTATTCATTCGTCAATAGCGGCACAACATACAAGGATACCAATGGCCGCTGGTTTGCCATAGTCGGCAATGGCCCCACTGGGCCGATTGACACGACATATCACCAATTCAAGGGGAAATCCGACCTCCCTCTCCGCGTGTTTGTGCTTGATCTTAAGAGCGGGAGCTTATTGAAGAAGTTCGATACGTCCATAGATAACGCGTATGCAGCCGCTATGACTTCGGCACCGATCGATACGGACCGCTCCAGAAAAACGTACGACGGGTTTTATTCCGATGATGCCCTCTATTTCGGCTATTCAGCTTGCACGGCCAATTGCACGACGGATTCGCCCACCTGGGATGGCGGCATCATGAGACTGCTGACTGATGAGAATATCAATCCTGATAACTGGTCACTCAGCAAGCTTATCAGCGGGATAGGTCCTGTCAGTACCGCCGTGGGAAAACTGCAGGACAGAAAATACAAAGATCTCTGGCTCTATACCGGTTCCGGGCGATACTTCTTCAAAGGGGATGATTCAACAGTTCCCGGCAAGATGGTGGCGGTCAAGGAGCCCTGTTACGACAGGGCTCGCGATGATATCTTTGCCATCGGCACCATTAACGGACAGTCACCAAAATGCACGACGGAGATAGTTTTTGCCGCGGGAGACTTTGCCAACCAGACCTCTGCTATTAACTCAATGACCAATAAAAAAGGGTGGTTTATCACTCTGGGTGGCGAGGATACCACTGATAATTATGGCGCGGAGCGGATCATAACCGAGCCGGTGGCCATGCCGAACGGAGCGGTGTTTTTCACCTCATTCATGCCGTCTACCAACATCTGCAACTATGGCGGCAAGTCATATATGTGGGGTATGCGGTATGATACGGGTGGCACTGCCTCACCCGACCAGTTGAAAGGCAAGGCTTTGGTGCAGGTTTCTACGGGGAGTTTCGAAGAGGTCAATCTTTCCACCGCATTGACGGCGAATCTTGGCAGAAAAATGGATGAGCCGATGATTGGCAAGCCTCCGACAGATCCCCCGCCAATTGTTTCGCCATCCGGCAATAAACCGTTAAAACGGATTCTGCACATCCGGGAAAAGTAGCCATGAATAACCGCGGTTTTTCATTGATAGAACTGTTAACCGTAATCGCACTGATCGGAATTCTGAGCGCCATAGGGACATTCGGCTTTTCTCAATATTTAGTAAAATCACGAATAGCGAGCCAAACCAGGCTGTTGTATGGGGACTTGATGGAGTACCGCACCAAAGCGCTGTACGAGAAGAAAAAATGGACGTTCAAAATATCTGCAACTGGTTACGGGATTTATTCGTCTGCAAACACAACGGTGGCGCCGGTCAAAACAATAACTCTCAGATACGGCATCACCTCAGACAACACGGATGACATTATTTTCGACACCAAAGGGCTCATACATTTTTCCAGTGGCATCAGCGATATGAGTCTTACAAAATCGGCCTGTGTATCCAGTGAAAATGATGCTGTGGTTGATTCGGTTATGATAACGGCGACACGGGTGCAGGTAGGAAAAAAGACGGGGGTTGACTGTGCAGCAGCCACTATCACGACACATTAAACCGGTAAACAGTTCGGGGTTTACACTCGTAGAACTTCTGGTCGCGATGGTGATCATGCTGGTGGGTCTGTTAGGGCTTACCTATTCAGTGGAGATTGCCATGGAGCACAACCTCAAGAACCAGATGCGCGGTGAGGTCACGCGAGTAGCTGAGGAGGCGATGAGCGACATGCGTGCCCGTCCTTTCGACAGCGTTTCGGCAAAATCAATGGTTATCCCGTCGAAACTGCGCAACATAAACCGTTCCTATACCGTCAAGCAAACTGTTGTAGCGCTGCCTAACCCAACCGGCACCGTATCACGACAATATCAGGTTGATGTCAAGTGGCTGTACAAAAACGCGTCTACTACCCATTCGATAGTGACTGTCAGGAGCCGCGCAGAATGAATGAGAACGGGCAGGCAAAATGTTTTAAATTTTTGGGCAATGAATCCTGCAAAGGCTTTACCCTTGTAGAATTAATCGTTGTCATGGCCATTTTCATGACAATTATAGTTATCAGCAGCCAGGTGTTTAACTCGATCCTCAGCCAATCGACAATTCAGACGAAATCATCGCAAAGTGAGATACAAGGGGTGATAGGACTTGAAATAATGCGTGTTGATCTGGGACATGCCGGGTATGGCCTGCCATGGCAGCTCGGCTTTGTGGCCGAATTTGACGAGGGGCAGGCGGCAGCCGGGGAGCTTGCCCCTGGCATAGATACGGAACAGTTCAATGACAAATATAATACCACCGCCGACACCAACAAAGTGCCACGGGCGGTACAGGCGGCAGCTTCTCCAACTGACGGCAGAGATTATCTGGTCATTAAATCCATACTGGCGGGTGCGAGCGACACCACAAAAAAATGGGCATATGTCCAGGGCATCGGAGCCACCAGTACCCTTAAACCCTGGGGTACTGATAACCTTGCGGCAAATGAACGGGTGATCACCATAGACTCCCGCACCAGAACTTTGATCGGCAGCAGCACGGCTACTGCGGATTTTTCATACACCATTACCGCGTCAAACATGCCCCCACCGAACAAAGAGGCGCCTTCAGCCACAAATTTTCAGCCGGAGCGGGATACGGATGTGTATGTGGTGTATGGCGTGTCACCTACAACTGACCTGAGAGTCCCGTACAACCGATTGGATTATTATGTCAAGAGACCAGCCGGGGCCAATGACATGCCGACCCGTTGCGCCCCTGGAACCGGGCTTCTGTACAAAGCCTTGATGAGCCACACCGACGGCACCTTTACCCAATATCCGCTGGTCGAATGTGTCGCTGATATGCAGGTAATTTATTCTCTTGATACGAATGGGGATGACGGTATTGATATGCACATTGCAGAGAACGGATTGTCAGCGCTTACGGCAAAAGAGATTCGAGCTCAACTTAAAGAGATCAGGGTGTACATCGTCGCGCATGAGGGTGGCAAAGATACCGGTTTTTCGTATCCTTCATCAACCATCTCTGTGGGTGAATACGGGAATGGCCGAACATTGGATTTAAGCGCTCTTGCCGGTTCCGGCTACAACCAGTACCGCTGGAAAACGTACAAACTGGTAGTGCCTAAAAACATTAATTTCTGAGCGGGTTACGTATGGCGACACTACATGACAACAAGGGAATAGCGCTTATAACGGCACTGCTGTTCACGCTGATATCTCTCGCAATTATCATGGCGCTCCTGACCATTGTAACGCAGGGGACACGCGTCAGCGGTGCAAGCAAGTCTTACAGCAGCGCTACCGAAGCGGGATACGGCGCCGTTGATATTGTCTCACGCGATATCCTTCCGTCAATATTCAAAGGATCTTTTATTTCCACCAACTACGACCATGTCGGATTGTCATTTCCACTCGCCGCATGCTTCAACCAGAAGCTTGGTTCGCCAACTTCTTCCCTCTGGACCGATTGTACCACCGGTCAGCCTACCAGTTTAGACCCTACCCAGTCTCCCGACATGATTTTCAACCTTAAGGCGGATAATGATCCCGTCGGCTTCAAAGTGTATGCAAAGATAGCCGATACCCGCTGCGGCGGCGACACCACGACTGGAGAGCCCTGCTCCAACTCTGACAACTCCGGGGTTGACTACCTGGATGCCGGAAGCGGCGTAACGTCTTCTTCCGGTTCAGTTACGCCACAGCATCGGCCAGCCTATTACAGGATTGAAGTTCAAAGCGAGCGGGCCGTCAACCCGAATGAAAAATCACAGCTGTCAGTGCTGTACGCATATTAAGTGAGCTTCAGCGGCTTATTTTGCAACTATTGTTGCATGACACAATAGTGTTGCAACATGCGCCAGGGCAATTATCACCGGCACCAAAGCAGAAACAGTTGCCTGCCAGCAACATTTATTGCGATCCTGCTTCATATCCGTCTCTGCACATCCGTCATAACCACCTGTAATTACATCGGCTAACTTTTTTCAAACAAGGCATGGATACTGCTGAAGTTATGTCGAAATGAACAGGTGCCGTACGCTACGGGTTCTGCAGAGGTTACATGAAACGGTCACATCGCTACATAACATCACTGTTTCTGACAATGGTCTATCTGGTGATCGTATTCAGCCCTCTGGCCCCTTGTGCCATACAGTCGAACGTGATCGCACATGCCGTTACAGGAGAGTGCTCGGGCGACTGCAGGATTGACGGCTGTTCCCTTGAGCGAAGTGCCGCTCATACCTGTTGCTGCTGGCTCAAGACACAACAGGATAAAGCGACTCGCCAAAGCCCGGCAAGCTGTTGCATCAGCGCCCAGCCGAAAGCCATGGCAAAAACCGCCAAAAATGGTGCCGGCCATTGCGATCATCAGGATCAAGGCATTCATGAAAACCACGGCAAAATTGAAACCGCCGACAGCTCTGTCCCGCAAAAGAAGAGAGCAACCACGGTCAGCAGCAGCCCCTGCGGCAGCGGAAAACTATTCGCACTTCTGAACATTGACACAACACACCATCTGCCATTCCTCTTTTCCCGGGAGCTCCCTTCTCCGAGCCAAAGTATCCTTCCCGTTTTCCCACCGGATCGGCTTGCTTCACGTTTAAGTGACCCTCCTGATCCGCCACCGATAATCACGATTATTTCCTGACATTCATTCAACCGGTACTTCCATTACATTTCAGTGACGAATAGCCCTATAGCTGACTCTGCAGTCCAAAGATGAGCAGAGTCATAATGAAGGAGAATACCTATGAGCAGATCAACATATATACCTTACTTGATTTTATCTTTCTGCCTGATTGCGCTGGCAGGCTGCAGCAGCTCCGGAAGCAGCGCGGACAATCAGAGCGCCGCCATCACCGGCTCGGTTATGGCCGGGCCCACAAGCGGCGCAAAGATCACGGTAAAAACAGTTGCAGGGGCTGTTGTTGCCGGGCCGGTCACCTCCAGCATTGACGGGTCATACAACATAAGCATTCCCTCGTCGGCGCTTGCCACGGACCTGATTTTCGAAGCCACCGATGGTACCTTTGATGACGAAGCAGAGCAGTCTGCCAGCGGCAAGAGTGTGCCGCTGGGAACACTCAGCGCCTATGTCAGCAGCGGGAGCCTGACTCCCGGCTCGCACGTCACCATCGACCCGTCCAGCACCATCATCCGGAAAATGGTTGCCGGCGGAAAGAGCAAATCAGCCGCCGAAACCTCCTTCAGCGCCGCCTTTGGCTACACCCCCGACTCTTCGATAAAACCGGCATTCGTGAACATGTCAACCGCATCCACCGACAAGCAGCGGCTGGCCGGAATCCGCATCGCCGCCTTCAGCCAGTTGACAAAAGATTTCATCAACGATCCGACCAAACAGTTTGAAATGATCGATGCCATGGCCGACGATCTCTTCGATGACTCATTCGACGGCAGGAAAAATGGCGCGGCAGTGACCACGGCCACCGGCACAGCCATTCCCGAAGACATCGGCAACCGCTTCACGTCGGCGCTGGTCGGGTTTGAAACCAGCAGCCTGAACAAGTGTAAGCTGTCTCCGGACAAGCTCGGTCCGCTCCCCTTCAACAAGATCGCCCTGACCGACAGCTACAAAGTTGAATTCGTCCCCGGTACAATGGCAGCGGCAATGGGCAAGACACGCTTCACGATCAAGCTAACCAACCGCAGCGACAATACCCCTGCCGTTGGGAAAGCCGTATCCTTGCTTCCGTACATGTACATGGCCACAAAGAGCCACACCACGCCATCCGAACCGGTGATCGATAACGGTGACGGCACCTATTCCTGCACCGTATACTATGTCATGGCTTCCACATCGAACGGCATCTCCATGGGAATCTGGCAGATCAAAGTGAACATCGGCACCGAATCGGCAAACTTTTATCCAAGCGTCGCCATGCCGATGGGAAACACCATGCTGACCAAACTCACTGGAATCACCGACTCCATCACCGGTATGGCCGGTGTTGAGAAACGGACCTACTTCCTGTTCCGCGACAGTTTGACAGCAGATACGAGCGGCCACACCTTCAGCCTGTTCCTCGCCACCAAGGAAAATCTGCTGAACTTTCCGGCAGTAACCGTGGGCAGTTCACTCAAGGATCAGACCGGCACCCTCTGGACGGTAAATTCCATTTCCGTTCAGATGTCAACCGACGCAACGACCTGGGTCAATTCCACCGACAGCGGCAACGGGCACTGGTCAGCTTCCGGTCTAACCGGACTTGCATCCGGCGTCTCAGGAAAAATATACGTCAAGGTCACGGTGAACGGTGAACAGAAGAGCACAGACGGTGCCGCGGTCGCCACCGCGAACGGTTACCAGACATTTACGGTCATACCGTGATATGTGTGCCACTATTCTGCGGTACATCACCAACAGGTTCCTCCCCCCGCCGGGGGGAGGAATTACCGTGCGCTGCTGTATGAGGACGGCGGCTCTCCTAGCGGCAGCTGCCCTCCTCATGCCTCATACCTCTTGGGCCGGTTCCTGCTGCGGCGGCGGCTCGCCCACATCCCTGATCGTTCCCAAATTTGCCCGGGCCATTGCCGATGTGTCGTTTGACGCCGAGGTCTACGACGGATTTTGGAACCAGGATGGCAAACACACTGCCGACCCGCCGAGATCAGACCTGAAACAGTATCGCCTGAACCTTGGCTATGCCCATAGGCTGGCGCAGAACTGGCAGGCAGGCATCTCGCTTCCATACGTCTGGAACGAGAACCGATATTCCGGTATGTCGTCCAGCACCAGCGGTCTCGGCGACACCACCCTGTCGCTCTGGTACGAGGCTCTTGATGACGAATCTTCCTGGAAGGTGCGCGATCTGAGCGACCTGGCTCCCGCCGTCACCCTGGGTATTTCCCTGCTTGTTCCCACCGGGATTTCTCCGTACGACGACGTGAACAGCAGCTTTGATGTGACCGGTCGCGGTTTCTACCGTCTTGACGGCAACCTGCTCATCGACAAAACCATCCAGCCCTGGAACGCCTCGCTCGCGTTCACCTACGGCACCCATTTCGAGCGCTCCATCAACCGGGAATACGGCGCCTATACGGAACCGTACCACAAGGATCTGGGAGACCGCCTTTCCGCATCGGCATCCGTGGGATATCGCTATGTGTTCGGCACCGGCGGCGACACCCTGACCACCACCGTGTCCTACGCCTATCTTCAGGAAGATTGGGGCAGCATCAACGGGGTTACCGACACAACCACCGGGATGGAAAAACAGTCGGCAACGCTTTCATTTAACTACGCAAACCTTGACCGGGACTGGAGTCTCCGGCTTGCGTGGAATCACGCCATCTCCGAGGACGGCTGGGGTAAAAATTTTCCGACAACCGACATCATTACCACGGGGGTGCGCTATGTGTTCCGTTAGGATAACCCGTGTATTCCTGCTGCTGAGTGCTCTCCTCATACTTTCGGCCTGCGGCGACAACCTGTTTCCGTCGGGAGAAGACAAACGTCCCGCGATTCAACCGGGATCCACCGGACCGGCGGCAGGTCAGAAGGCCCCGGATTTCACCGTGTCAGATACGGGAGGAAATACCGTATCCCTGACATCCGCACTCGCCTCCCGGAAGGGAATCGTGCTGTATTTCACCATGTGGTGCCCGATCTGCGACAGCCACATGAGCCATATGCGCGATAAAATCCCTTCGTTCCCGGACATCGGCTTTTACGCCGTGGATTACGTGTCCGGTTCCGTTGCGGACGCCGCCGCTTCCGCTTCCGCCAACGGCTTTGCCGGGAGTTTCACCGTTCTGGGCGACACCGGCCATCTGCTGCTGAACAACTTTCAGGCGACGATGGGAAGCACCGTCATCATCGACAGCAGCGGCGTTATCCGGATGAACGAGGATTACCGGGACGGTTCCCGCCTCAGCTCCGTTCTTGCCGGGTTGCCGTAACAGAGTACGATTCCGATTTGAAAGGAGCAGACATGATCATTCGCATAGCACTACTGGCTTCATTCATTGCGGCCCTGTTCGTCACACTGCCGGACCGGGCACGCGCCCAGGACGACATTCAGGAGCACCGTTCATGCTCCGAATGCGGCATGGATCGCAAGGCATACGGCTACAGCAGGATGTTGATCCAGCTTCAGGACGGCGTCCACATTGGTGTCTGCAGCCTGCACTGCGCCGTGACTGAACTTGATACACACAAGGAACAGGCGGTGAAGTCCATCCTGGTCGCCGACCGGGATACCCGGATCATGATTGATGCCGATAAAGCATTCTGGGTGCTGGGCGGATCAAAGCGCGGCGTCATGACCCCGCTGCCAAAGTGGGCCTTCGGCACCGAAGCCGCTGCCCATGCATTTATCGCAGACAACGGCGGCAGGCTCACGAACTGGACCGAAGCATTGGCAGCCGCCCGCGCCGAGACAACAGCCAAACCAAAAAAATGAAACCGGCTTCCTGTAGCGCACTGAACAAGGAGGAAGGTGCCTTATGAGAATACTGATAGTTATTGTAACGCTGGCATTACTAGCCTGCGGCGCGTCTCCACCGGAGGCCGATGCCGCGACACCGGCCTCCGGTGCAAAGCGTGACGCCCGGCCCTTGCCGAAACCGGGTGAAAAAATCCCTCTTGGCGGCGCACACTACTTCACCTACGGTTTTGCCAAACAGCCGAAACTGGGGACCGCAATCATGCGGGTGGAGATATTCACCAAGGGGGGCGCGCACGACACGTCGTTCGTCGTCAAGGGGGATGCTGACATGCCCTCCATGAGGGGAGCGCACGCCAGCGGCGACAAGGATTTTTCGATATCAACAAAGGGTGTGTATCTCCTCCCGGTCCGACTGGTCATGCCGGGCGACTGGGAAGTGAGCTTCACCTTTATAAAAGAAGGGAAAACGGTGCTCCGTGGTATCTACCTGTTCGATCTCTAATTCCAATTACAGATCAAAGATGCAGTCAAGGCGGCAAGGATTGAGGCGACGAAGGCATACGCTCAGTATGTTGAGGAGCCGAAGACGTGCCAACGAAGAGGGCGCTTTGATATGGAATTGGAATAACATAGCTTTCGCGTTGGCAGCCATAGTGGCGCTCGCCTCACCAGCCTGCGGTGCCGACCACCTGCTCTATTTCGAGGCCCAGGGCATTGCCGGCTACTCGTCACAGCAGGACAAGGCGCTCTATTACTCCATGAACCCGGAGGCCGAGATGCAGAAACCGAGTGTCGGCTTCGACTATCTGCAGCGCTTTTCCGGAACTACGGGAGACTGGGGCTCTCTGGGGCTTCAGGGGCGGCTGGCGCTGTCCGGCACCGAGGAGGGCGTGAAAGAAGTCGAGCCGCAGCTCTACAATGCCTGGTTCAAGGTCAAGACCCCGCTGACTGATGTCTGGTTCGGCCACAACCGCCCGGCTCTCGGACTCGGTTCCTACTTCGACAGCCATCCGCTGATTCTGCGCACTCTTCCGATCCAGGGCTTCGGCTATGACCGCGACTGGGGAGTCGGCAGCTACCGCGATCTGTCCTGGGGCAACCTGCAATTCAGCGCTACGACCGGAACCGGGATGCCGGTCTACCTCAAGGGGAACTACATGTTGGCGGGCAGAGTTGCCTACGGCGTACTCAACGAAGACAATTATTCGCTGGGACTCTCCGCCGGATATGGCCGGACGCTAGACACGATGGGGTACACATTGCGGGAGCCGGATCCGCTGCCGATGAAACTGGCGGGAGCCGATTTCGCCTTCCTGCGGGACAATATGGAACACCGCATCGACATCCTCGCCGGAGAATGGCTGGGCACGGCCACGCTGGCGGCCATGTACCGTCTCGGATATCTCTTCGGCCCCGAACAGCGGATGAAAATCGAGGCGCAACCGACCTACTGGCGGTCGGGGGGGGAAAACTGGCTGGTGTCGCTCTGCTTTTCCGCCATGGCCACTCCGGATCTGACCGTCCGGACGATGTACGAATACAACCACAACGATGACGATCACCGTGCCATCGCACAGCTCTACTATTACCTGCCGATTTAGGAGCGAAAGGCTAACCCCTCCAAACCTCCCCTTATCAGGGGAGGCTTAACTTCCCCCCTGATAAGGGGGGATTGAGGGGGGTTGTTTTAAAGGATGAGTTATGAACTTTACCGCTTTCTTGCTAAAAATTTTAATAGCGTTGCTGCTGCTTTTCGTCATGGCCGGACCGGCGCTTGCCGCTGTCGGCTGCGACCTGAATGACCCCGACCGTGATGTCGCCCGGTTCTTTCCCGATTCGAGCGGCTATAAGACCACCTATATGTCGATCGATAAACGGGGCGGAGAAGCCTTGCTGCGGAAGATTGAAAAACGGCTCGGTGACCGCTTTCACGGCATCTACGAGACTATCGACGTTCCGTACACGATCTACGAAATCCACAAAGGGTCGCAGAAGATCGGCTATATCCACGGCGTCAACCAGAAGGGGCAGTTCGGCGGGATCCAGGTTTTTGCCGCGCTTGATCTTAACGGCCGAATCAAGTCGTTCTATATCCAGAAAATGACCAGCCGGTGGGCGAAAAAACTGCGCGACGCCACGTTCGGACGTCAGTTCACCGGGATGACACTCAGGGATTTCGAAGCCTACGACCCGGCAACCGGCAGAGGCTCCGGGAAAACAGCGGAGCTCCGCAACCCGGCGCCCGAAGCGGAGCAGGATTTCCGCGCCTCGCTACGGGCGCTGAAAAAAAACCTTATCCTGATGGATGAGTTTGTCTATTCGACTGAACGGGGGAAACCATGATCAGCAGGTTTCAGATCGCCTACAAGAATCTCCTGCGCAAAAAGGCCCGCACCCTGCTGACCCTGGTCGGCATCATGCTTTCATCGTGGGTGCTCGTGAGTCTGCTCGGCTTCAACCGGGGCTATGAACACGCCCTGAACCGCGATATCGACAACATGGGGTACCAGTTGATGGTCATGGCCAAGGGGTGCCCCTACGAGGCGGCTACGATGATGCTGCAGGGGGGAACCGGATTGCGCTACATCGAGCAGTCGATGGTGGATGCTATCGTAAAGAAACCCGAGGTGGACAAGGTCACCCCGATCCTGATGCAGGCTTTCTTCGATCCCGACAAGGGAGATGGCGGGGGGATCGCCGGTTATTTCGGTGTCGAGGCCGCAACATTCCCCGCCATGAAGCCGTTTTTCCGGTTTCGCCAGGGAGGCTGGTTCCGCGATGAGCAGGCGGCAGAAGCGGTCATGGGCTACGAGGCCGCCGAACTGGAGCAGCGGGAGGTGGGGGATATGATCCTCGTCCCCGAAAAGAACGTCGAACTCAAGGTCGTGGGCATTCTGGAGCGGACCGGAGGCCAGGATGACGGCACCATCTTCGTCCCCCTGAAAACGCTGCAGAAGATTTCGGCAACCGACAAGATAACCACCATCGGCATCAAGGTAAAAAAGGATGCGGACAGCACAAAGCTGGAAGCTTCATTGTACATGCTCCCGGACGTGCAGGTGGTGAGTTTCACCCAGGTAAAGCAGACGATCATGAAACTCATTGCCACGGCCCGGGTGATGGTGCTCTCCATCGCAATCATCGCCCTGCTGATCGCCATGGTCGGTGTGGTCAATACCATCCTGATGTCGGTGCTTGAGCGGATGCAGGAAATCGGCATTCTGAAAACCATGGGGGCGATGCCGGGCGACATCTTCCTGCTAGTCTGGACCGAGACGCTGATCCTCTGCACAAGCGGCGGGATTGCGGGGATCGGCCTGGCTTTCATCTTTGCCCGGCTTTCCGATATTCTGGTGCGGAGGATTCTCCCCTATTCTCCGGGCGGAGAGCTCGTGGCCATCGACATGAAACTGGCGCTGCTGACGCTGGCGGTTATCGTGGTGGTCGGGCTTCTGAGCGGCATCTACCCGGCATGGAAGGCCGGCAGGGTACGCCCGCTTGAATCCATAAGGAGTGAGTGATGACACAGAGCAATGGCATATCGTTAGAAGCCCGTGGCCTGACGCGAGCCTACCGTCGTGGCAGCGAGGAAATCAGGGCACTTGACGAGGTATCGCTCACGATCCGGCGTGGTGAATTTGTCTCGTTCATGGGGCCGTCAGGGTCGGGAAAAACGACGTTGATAAACCTGCTCGGCTGCCTCGACAACCCTTCATCGGGAGAACTTGACCTTGCCGGCAAAAGCATCTTCGGAGGTGGCAAAATCCTGGGCGAGCGCGAACTGACCAGGATCCGCCGCGAGGTTTTCGGCTATATCTTTCAGAATTTCTACCTCATCCCGACCCTGACGGTTCGTGAAAACGTGGCGCTTCCGCTCGCGTTCTACATGAAACCGGGGGTAGAGGAAGAGGTGGACCGGCTCCTTGGGATACTTGGAATGGATCATCGGAAGAACCATCTGCCGGGACAGATTTCGGGGGGTGAGATGCAGCGGGTGGCCATTGCCAGGGCACTGGTGAATCGCCCCGAAATCCTGCTGGCGGACGAACCGACCGGCAACCTGGACACGAAACGGTCGGGGGAAATCGGCGAAATCCTTCAGGATCTCAACACGAATACCGGCCTCACCATCATCATGGTGACCCATAACCCCGGCCTTGCCAGGCTCGGAGGGAGGCTGATCGAGATGCGTGATGGTCAGGCGTATGAAGCCTGAACGATGTGAAGTGCCCAACCCGTGAAAAGGGGATGACCATGAAAAAGGCGCTACTGGTACTGATGATGATCCTGTTGCCGTCCGTTGCACCGGCCGGAGCAGCGGATAGTGTGGATGAACCGAAAAGCTGCGTGCGCTGCGGCATGGACAGGACTGTTTTCGCCCGGAGCCGGATGCTTGTCATCTATGCCGATGGAACGTCCCTGGGTGTCTGCAGCCTCCATTGTGCCGCTGAGGAATTGCAGCGGAATGGTGGCAAACGGGTCATCTCACTCATGGTTGCCGATTACACGACAAAAACCCTGGTGGATGCGAGGACGGCAACCTGGGTAGTCGGCGGTAAAAAACCGGGGGTTATGACCGCCCTGGCAAAGTGGGCTTTTGCCAAGGCGGAAGCAGCCGGAAAATTCGTGGTGGAAAATGGCGGAATCGTAAAGCCGTTCGATCAGGCCCTGGCCGCCGCAATCATGGAGGTACAGGCGCAGGCCGCCGAGGAAAAGGCCGTGGAGAACGAAATGCTCCTTGAGCTGAAGTAATTCTTGCAGCGAAATTGCGCAGAGCCGAAGACACATTAATCAGGCGGCCAAGGCCGCCTTGCTTATTTAATGAGTGGAGGAAGCCGCCCACTCCCGTGAGCAATCTTCAAGATTATTAGACTGGAACCCTAATAATCAGATAAATGCCACACAAGACACTTAGACTTTTCATACAAGTTATTTAGACTGATTTGACAATTCCTATAGGTCGCTTAGACTGTATTGTAATTGGGGATTGCCATGCCAGTTCGCAAAATAAAGCAGAGTTATACTGTTGTTACAGGGTCCGTTACAAGCCATGGAAATCCAGAATCGTTCGATTTTGAGGGTTCCAACGAATGGCAGTATCTCATAATTCTTGAGTTTGACTGGAACAACGAGATAAAAAGCTTTGAGGTCCAGCCGCTTAAAATCCTCTATGGGCAGACAATACGCGGGCGTCAGAGGGTGTACACACCGGATATCCTTGTTCACTACCTTGATGGTCGACCGCCTCGCCTTATCGAAATCAAATCCCGAAAATACATCAAAATGAACTGGAAAGAACTGAAGCCGAAGTTTCGCGCCGGCATCCATTACGCCAAGTTAAATGGTATGCGTTTCGAAATCATTTCCGACAAAGAGATATTCACTCCATTCTTGGATAACGCCCGGTTCCTCCGGGGGTTCAAAACGCAACAACCTCCTACCGAAGATTCCACCAAGCTTATTCGTCAACTTGCAAAGATGGGACACACTACTCCGAACGCACTTCTGAAGAGCATCACCGCCGATATCTGGCGCCAGGCGGCTCTGATCCCTACACTTTGGCATTTGATAGCAAACCAACTGATCGGTGTTGATATAAACTTGAAGATACACATGGAAAGCCCAATCTGGCCAATAAATGGCAGGAAAGGATTATCTCATGGCAAATGAACTACGCATAGCTTCTGGCGAAAAGGTCTCTTATCAAGGCTCCGAGTATATCATCACCCAGGTAATTGACTTCAAAAATGTTGTCGCGCAAAAAAGCGGGACCCGAAGTTTTGAAACATTACCCATTTCACAGCTACGGCCGGTTGAGACGGTTCAGCTCAAAAGCAACATTTCAACGAAAAGCGCTATGGAAGCTGCCACTGACGAAGAATGGAACATGGCCCTCAACAAAAAGAGCATCATTGATCCACTCATGAGGGGAAAAAGGTCTGGCATTGAGGTCGTAGAAGCAGCTAAGGCGGCTGGTGTTTCCAGAGCGACAATATATAACTGGATCACACGGCTTGAAACCACTGGGCTATTATCGGATCTACTTAACGAGGAACATGACGGAGGTCGTGGAAAAGGACGGCTGGAACCTGAGCTTGAGGCTGTTATCAGCGCTACCATCAAGGATTTTCATCTAGGAGCCTGTCGGCCTTGAGGTTTTGACCGAATTCAAGTTGAATCCGCTGGTCGATCCTGACCAGCCAACAGATCAGTTTC
>MGZJ01000038.1 GCA_001802645.1 Geobacteraceae bacterium GWC2_53_11
ATCAGGAGAATGGAACCTTGCCTGCATGGCGTACAACATCAAAAGGATGCATAGCTTGAAAATGGCTTGAGAAAGAGCAAAACAATAAATGCAGAAAAACCGGCTCACAAAAGGACACTTGAACCAATCCGAGTATCGAAACTGAATCTGTTGGCTGGTCAGGATCGACCAGCGGATTCATCTTACAGGGAGAACCTATTCGGCCAGAACCTCAAGGCCGACAGACTCCTAGCAATCTTACATCATCAATATTACCGACGGATTTAGTAATATCCAATAACAGCTTTGCACCACAATTTATTGCTATTATCTGTTTTTTAGGAGTCAGATTTACCCATTCCTTTCCAATATCAATCGGTGCGGGAGTCAATAGCAACGAGCTACCGAAAAATAGCATAGTGAGAAATTCTTTCATATTTCCTCTGTTTCGCCCAACGGCTGTGAGCACAGCGGGTTCACCGCTGCTGCGCTTTGTTGAATACTTCGCTATTAATCTATGAAGGCGGGCTTACACTACGTTTACGAATGGCTCTGGCAGCTTCTCCAGATATCTTTTTATTTTGAGTTTGTTCATAAAAGTCTTCAAGAACTGAAATGGGAGTGTTTGGATGGTCAACAATTAATTGTAAAACACCTGAATTATTATAATCACGTTTTGTAGCAACTTTTGAAATTGATTCAAGCATGTCAGCCGTTGCATTTGGGTTTGCAGCAACAGCCCCATAAACATGGTAGTCTGAATCCTGGCTTAAGATTTTCAACACATTATGTTTTGAAATAGGTGATTTTGCTACTGCTTCTCTTATTTCATCATTGTTACTTTTGCATAGTTCAATCAAAACTGCTTCTACATTCAATTTAAAGTGTTTAGCAATTTTATGTCGTATTTGTGGAGTAGTATTTGCGTGCAGGAAAACAAATTGTAATATTGTATCCGATGGATCGTTGGAGAGATTTGCCAATATCTTTGATGGAGTATATCGGGACTGTGCAACCCACATTCTTACGTATTCTCTATTATCTTTGACAAGTAACATCCATAAGGCCAGCTCTTCTTTCTTTGACTTAAACATATTGGAATAATCAGCGGTCGTTTTAAACTCACTGAAAAAACTTTGTTTCAAAGATGATCTGATTTTGCAAATTTGTTCTGCTTCCTTGGGTGCGTTTTTGTTTTTGCAAGCATCATGCGCGACATCCATATCTTTGTTGGTCGATAATCGTATTAAAACTTGTGGCGGAGTATCAATATTCAATGCCATCCAACTGATGTAAGCCTCATGTTTAGGGTAGTCAGCTATTTTTAGCTTAATATCCAATGGGGTTTCTGGCCGATTAACCAAATGACCAACTAAATCTCCACGATTTTTAAATGATTCAATAAATACAGGTATTAATTTTGGGGGTACCTTGTCGATTGATATTGCAAAAGCTCCTTTGTAGGATAGTGGTTGTTTAGCATAATGCGATTTAATATCTATTTCGCTGTATTTACCTGAAATTGCGTCATTGAAATAATTCACTTCATCATTTGCAATACTTTTACTTTTTGATTCCTCTAATTTGTTACTAATATGGAAGGGAAAGGCAATTATGAACGGTAAAAGAAAACCAAGCATCAAACCAGTTACAATACTTATCGAAAATCTGGCTCCAATATTCCACTTACGAGCAAAGTAGAAGAAAACGCCGCAAAAACCGATTGTGAATCCGGAAATTAGGCAGCCCTTCATGAATGCAATTGCAACACCTTCCATACAAAGCGACCTTATGATTATTTTTGTTCAACTCGTTATTGAGCAGACCGGCCAACCTCCGTTTTTGGATGTTGACCGAATTGTAACGGACGTCACACACCTGCATACCCTATTCATTCACCCATACCATAAAATTTTCTCACCCTACCCCACTACCACTTCACCTGTCAACGAACTACGTAAAAACAACATCGGCCTCACGCAACGCCGCGACGACGCAACGAAACCATAAACAAAACGACTCACCATATTCAATACACCAGGATACGCTACCATACCAATTGATACAATTTGACACACATTTGAGATGGGGGTACAAAAAAGAGAGGAACTACTTGAAGGAATAAAATCAATCCCATGAATTGGTAATTAAACACTTATATTACTTTTGATGGTGGGGGAAGATTATGCCTTCCGTTGCGTCGTCGCCTAGAGGCGCCTACATCTGGTGCGGCGTCGCGTGAGACCGGTTCGTATCGTTCACCGCTCCTCAACCACACTCAACTCGGCATCAGCCTGACGCAGCCGTTCGGCAATAGCGAGTGAAATTCTGGCGAAGACCTGCACACCGAGCGTCGCATCGGCTTGAGCCAGCTCATTGAAACGGGCTCGCGACAACACATACAGGTCAGCAGGCACCTTGGCTTCCACATCGGCCGAACGAATGCCGCGATCCAGAAAAGCAAGTTCGCCGAAGAAGCCCCCCTGGCCGATGGTGGCCAGATGGTGACGTTTGCCACCTTCCAATGGAAGCATGACCTGAACAGCACCGCGCCGCACCAGAAAGAGTTCGTCACCCTGATCGCCCTGACAGAAGGCCTTTTCACCCTGAGCCAGCTTCAGCTCGCTGACGCAACTCTTCAAATTGGCCAAGGCCTCGTCGCTGAACTTGCGGAACAGGCCGAAATCCTTCAGATCCAGTATGCACTCCTCGCAACCACCACGTACACCTGCCTCTTCCAGGATTCGCTCTTCCATCCATTCCAGGGCTCCGTCGCGGGTTTCGGTGATCCTTACTCCATCCCCCTCCCGAACCAGCCCCATCTGTTTCAGATAGCTTTCAAAATCCTGTTGTTTCAACAGGCCTGACGGCATGCCGCTGAACAGCAACTGTCCCCCACGTTCGGCCAACTGGGCGTGCATCTGCTCGAACAGGTGCACAGCGGTGTAGTCGATGGATTGGACATGACGCATATCCAGCAACAGATAGCGACGGGTTTTGAGATCCGGTTCCAACATGGTGAAGAGCTGGTCGGTGGTGCCGAAGAACAGGTTCCCCTGCAATTCGCAGAAAACCGCCTGATCACCGTCCCGACTAAGAGTCTCACGCTCGACATCAAACCGGCGGGTTTTGGAGGATATCTGATTGAGATAGCACTTGCGTCGGATTACCGGGCTGTGAACCTGATCTCGGATGAAAAGCAGGATAGCCAGGGCGACGCCGACTCCGGAGGCGGCGATCAGGTCAACGGTCAGGGCGACCAGTATCACACCGGCAATGACGCAGAAATCAAGCCGGCCGGCTGGATAGCGAAGCAGATGAAACATGTTTTTGTCGAACATCCGCCAGGCGATGACCAGCAGGATACCTGCCAGGGCACCAATCGGCACCCAGGCGATCAGCCCGCTTAGCAGGAGCAGCGCCAGCACGACAAAGACCCCTTCGATGACACCCGACCGGTAGGTGCGGCCACCACTGGTGACGTTGACCAGCGTCGGCCCCATGGTCCCGGCACCCGGGATGCCGCCGGTCAGGAACGACGCCAGGTTACCGAGTCCCTGTCCGATCAACTCGCGGTTCGAGTTATGGCGGCTGCGGGTCAGGGCGTCAAGTCCGACACAGGTTTTGAGGGTGTCGATGGAGAGCAGCACCGACAGGGTCAGGGCGGGAACCAGAATCCGGGTCAGCGAGGCCATGTCGATCTGCAGCAGCGAACGGGCCCGGCCGGTGACGACCTCCAGAAAGCTGCCGGAAGCCTGCAGGGGTCCGATGATCAGTGGATTCCCGCGCAGTTCCAGCAGCGCGGGGTTAAAGGGGGTCAAGACAAAATAGGCAAGGATGCCGCCACACAGACCGAGGATGACGGCGGGAATTTTTTTGGTCACCAACGGCGCCAAGGTCATGACTGCCATGGTGACGATGCCGACAACAAGACTCTGCCATTTCCAGATTTCCGGCGACAGCAGCCCCTGTCCGAGCGCAGTTCCCTTCGGAAGACCGAACAGCTTGGGAAGCTGGCTGAGAGCGATCAGCACGCCAACCCCGGAGAGGTAGCCGCTTACCACCTGATACGGGATGAACTTGATCAGCCGTCCGCCGCCGACAACACCGTACACAATTTGCAGTAGCGCGGCCAGCAGGGCGGTCAACGCCATCAACGGCAGGATGGCCGCCGGTTCGAGCCGGGCAGAGCCGGTCATCAGCCCTGCGCTCAAGGCGGTCAGTACGGCAGCGGCCGGAGCACAGGGGGCCGAAATCAACCCTCCGGTCCGGCCAAAAAAGGACGCCACCATCCCGAGCGCGGCGGCTCCCAGAAGTCCTGCCATGGCCCCTTGCCCCGCATATTCAGGACTGAGGGAGGTAAAGATCAGAATGCCGAAGGCAACCGAAGACGGGAGCGCCACCAGCATGGCGGCCAAGCCGCCCCACACTTCATTCATCCAGGAGGCAGTCTCACTTCGTGTCTGTCCGCTCGTTTCACTCATGGTGGCACCGTCCGGCGGAGCTGTAGTTTGGTAGATTCAGTATGAGTTTACCACCGGCTTGCCTTGAAGCAATCCCCCCACCCTAACCCTCCCCCACCAGAGGGGGGAGGGAAAATAAAAAGCCCCACATGCGGTTGCATGCGGGGCTTAAGTACTTCATGTTGGTAGCGATTTACAGACCGAGCTGTTTGAAGAAGTCCGTTCCCTTGTCATCAACCAGGATAAATGCCGGGAAGTTCTCAACTTCGATCTTCCAGACCGCTTCCATACCCAGTTCCGGGAAGTCGATGCATTCAACCTTCTTGATGTTCTCTTCGGCCAGGACGGCAGCAGGGCCGCCGATGGAGCCGAGGTAGAAGCCGCCGTATTTCTTGCAGGCGTCCGTTACCTGTTGGCTGCGGTTACCCTTGGCGATCATGATCAACGAACCGCCTTTGGACTGAAGCTCATCAACGTAAGAGTCCATACGGCCGGCAGTTGTCGGACCGAACGAACCCGATGCTTTGCCTTTCGGAGTCTTGGCCGGACCTGCGTAGTAGATCGGGTGGTTGAGCAGGTATTCCGGAAGCGGCTTGCCGCTGTCCATGATTTCCTTGAACTTGGCGTGGGCGATATCGCGACCGACCACGATGGTACCGGTGAGGAGCAGCGGCGTAGACACCGGATGCTTGGTCAGTTCGGCAAGGATTTCCTTCATCGGCTTGTTCAGGTCGATCTTGACGCCATGCTCATGTTTGCCGCGATACTGTTCCGGAATCAAACGTCCCGGATTGCGGTCCATCTCCTCAACAAACAGGCCGTCCTTGGTGATTTTTGCCTTGATGTTGCGGTCCGCCGAACAGGAAACAGCCATGCCGACCGGGCAGGATGCGCCATGACGCGGCAGGCGGATAACGCGCACATCGTGAGCGAAATATTTGCCGCCGAACTGGGCGCCGATACCGAGCTTCTGGGCTGCTTCCAGCAGTTTGTCTTCAAGTTCGACATCGCGGAACGCCTGACCGTGTGCATTACCAGCCGTCGGCAGTCCGTCCAGTTCCTTGGCGGTAGCCAGCTTGACCGTTTTCATGCAGGCATCGGCAGAGGTGCCGCCGATAACGAAGGCAATGTGATACGGAGGACAGGCGGCGGTGCCGAGGTATTTCATCTTCTCGACCAGATACTTGAACAGTTTATCGGGTGTCAGCAGCGCTTTTGTTTCCTGATACAGCATGGTCTTGTTGGCGGAACCGCCCCCTTTGGCCATGAAGAGAAACTTGTAGTAATCGCCGTCGGTGGCCAGAATATCGATCTGGGCAGGCAGGTTGGTGCCGGTGTTGATCTCTTCGTACATATCAAGAGCAACCGTCTGCGAGTAACGCAGGTTCTCTTCCGTGTAGGTCTTGTAGATCCCTTTGGAAAGGTACTCTTCATCCTTGACACCGGTCCAGACCTGCTGACCTTTTTTGGCGGCAACGGTGGCGGTACCGGTATCCTGGCAGACCGGCAGATCCAGATTGGCAGCTATCTCGGCATTGCGCAGGAATGCCAGCGCAACCCCCTTATCGTTCTGGGAGGCTTCAGGATCGCTCAGGATTTTGGCGACCTGCTCGTTGTGAGCCGGACGGAGCAGGAAGGAAACATCCTTCATCGCTGCATTGGCCAGAACAGTCAGGGCTTCGGGGTCAACCTTCACGACGTCGGCACCGGCAAACTTTTCAACCGTTACATATTTTTCCGAACCTTCAATCTTACGGTATTTGGTTTCGTCTTTGGCAAGCGGGAACGGCTCCTGATAAACAAACGGTTTGACAGACATCGGTACTCTCCTTTTTAGTAAGTTAGAAGTTTTTCCTGCGATATTTTGCAGGAAAATACTTCGTTAACGCACTTATCCTGCCTTTCAGGGGTAGTAAGTTAGAAGTTATTTTCTCTGGTTACAGGCAGATAATAACTTCATTAACGCACTTGTCCTGTTTACCAGGACTAGATGGGGGTGGTCGATATGGTGTGCAGAACGCTGTAGTGTATACAGTTGCAGACGTAGTTTTAGTAATGCAAACCGCCTTATAAATCAAGGCATTTTTGTTACAGACAACGAAGCAGCTTGATCCCGTCCCGAAAGAGAACCTGCATCTTGTTGGGCACGATAACCGCTTTCACAATACCAAGGCCGAACGTAGGGTGGTCTATCAGATTTCTGACCTGAAACCGGCCATTCATATTGTACGGAAGAGCCTTGTCAACATTGAATGTCGGATTGAGAGATGCCCACTCCTCGCGCTCGGCCTCCACCGGATCTTTCTTCGGAACACGCGGGGTTGTGGATGTTGCGCGGGGTTTGCTGGCTGAGGCGGCTTTCGGTGCTTTGGCTTCTTTCACCGATGGTGGCGGATAATAGTTGTGAACGCCGTTACAAGTATTGCATTCGACCCGCACAACTTTTTCTTCCACCATGGCAACGATACGATGATTCAATACTTCGCGGCACTTGGTACAACGGGCTTCAATAATGTCGCCGGCTGATAATTTCTTGGTAGTCATTGGATTCCTGTTTTTTCCGGGTATTTTGTTCTGCTGCAACAATTCAATCAAAAAAACCGCTTGTCAGCACCACGCTGGTGAGCGGCTTTACATCTGCAATAAAAGCAACTGCGGGACTTAAACCACCCGCTTGTCAATAACCCGCTGGGCCTTTCCCTCATGACGCGGAATACTGTTAGGCTCGACCAGCTTTACGGTCACCCCGACGCCAAGCACGGAATCGATCCGCTTGGTGACCATGTCGAGGAAGGCGCGCTGTCTCTTCATTTCATCAAAGAAGATGTTCTCCCGCACCTCGATACAGACCTCCAGCACATCGAGCGCCCCCTTGCGGTCCACCACCAGTTGATAATGCGGTTCGCACCCTTCAATCGCTACCAGCACTTCCTCGATCTGCGACGGGAACACATTGACACCTTTGATGATCAGCATGTCATCGGTGCGTCCCATGGTTTTCTTCATCCTGACCATGGTGCGGCCGCATTCACAGGTCGCGTAATCCAGGCTGGTCACGTCCCTGGTGCGATAACGAACCATCGGGAAGGCTTCCTTGTTAATCGTCGTCAACACCAGCTCGCCGACGCTGCCGGGAGGGAGTACTTCACAGGTTTCCGGGTCGATGATTTCAGCGATGAAGGCATCTTCGGCGATATGCATGCCGCATTTATGGCTGCATTCGCCCGCCACTCCCGGTCCGATAACTTCGGAAAGGCCGTAATTGTCGGTGGCACTGATCATCAGTCGCGATTCGATTTCAGCTCGCATCGCTTCAGACCATGGCTCGCCGCCGAACAGACCATACTTGAGGGAAAGCGTTTGGGGATCGATCCCCTGCTTTTCAATCAGATCGGCCAGGGTGACAGCGTAACTGGGCGTACAAACGAGCGCAGTACTCTTGTAATCCTGCATGATCATGATCTGCTTGTCGCTGTTGCCGCCGCTCATGGGGATGACGGCCGCGCCGATGGTCTCGGAGCCGTAATGCAGGCCAAACGCACCGGTAAACATACCGTAGCCGAAGGCAATCTGTACCACGTCGTCGTGGGTGACACCTGCCGACGTCATGAAGCGCGCCACCAGATTGGACCACATCTTAAGGTCGTTTTTGGTATAGCCTACCACGGTCGGTTTTCCGGTCGTGCCTGACGACGAATGAATCCGGACGACCTCGCGCAGCGGCACGGCAAACATGCCGTAGGGATAGTTGATACGCAAGTCTTCCTTGGTCGTAAAGGGAAGCTTTGCCAGATCGGATAATGACGCAACATCCTCGGGAACGATGCCGAGTTCATTGAACTTGGTCCGGTAACAGGGAACATTTTTATAGACGCGGTTGAGAGTTGCCTGAAGGCGCTCCAACTGGAGCTGTTCAAGTTCCTCACGGGCCATACATTCGTGTTGGGCATCCCATATCTGGCTTGGCTGCATTGCAAAACCCTCGTGCTGTGTTTATTCACGTAATCAAGATGACACAAACCCAACCACCCCCAACCCCTCCTTTGGTAAGGAGGGGAGCTTTAAAGTCCCCCTCCTATTTCGCTTAAAAGCGCCTACTTTTGGTAGGAGGGGTTAGGGGTGGTAAGGTTTTCTTACTCTGCGTGGGCCAAAGCTTCATCGACAAAGCGTTTGACGGTTGCCGCCACATCAGCAAGCGGCACAGACTTCACCTCGCCGGTCGAGCGAATCTTCAACTCCACATTCCCTTCGGCCAGTCCCTTGCTGCCGACCACGATGCGGAGAGGAATGCCGATCAGGTCGTTATCCTTGAACTTGATGCCCGGACGCTCGTCACGGTCATCGAACAGCACTTCGATACCCAGCTTTTCAAGGCAGAAGTAAATCTCTTCCGCGGCGGCCATGACGCCCGCATCCTTGGTGTTGACCGCCACCACCGAACAGTGGAACGGTGCAATCGGAATCGGGAAGATGATGCCATTTTCATCATGGTTCTGCTCGATCGCAGCCGCAACCGTACGGCCGATACCGATGCCGTAGCATCCCATGAAAATGACCTGTTCCCTGCCGTTGGCATCAAGGTAGGTCGCATTCAGCGCCTTGGAATATTTGGTGCCCAGCTTGAAAACATGGCCCACTTCAATACCGCGCCACATCTCCAGTTTACCTGTTTCGCAGCGGGGACAGGCATCGCCCGCCTCGACGGTGCGGATATCAATAAAACCGCTCACCTCGAAATCCCGGCCGAGATTGGCATTGGTGTAGTGCTGGTCCTGCTCGTTAGCGCCCATGACGACGTTGGTCATCCCCTTGACCACCCGGTCGGCAATGACCGGAATGTCTTTGGCAAGACCGATCGGACCCAGGAAGCCAACCGGAGAGCCGGTGCAGGCCAGAATCTGCTCTTCCGTCGCCATCAGGATTTCGTCCCAGCCCAGATGATTCTTGAGCTTCAGCTCGTTCAACTCGTGATCACCGCGCAGCAGCGCCATGACCAGATCACCCTTGTCGGAGGCGTACACCAGCGCCTTGACGGTCTTCTCCGTCGCCACCTTCAGGAATGCCGCCACATCCACAATCGCCTTCATGTCCGGCGTTGACACTTTCAGCAACGGTTCAAGTTCTGATCCTGATGCTGCCGTAAACAAAGGTGATTCCGCTTTTTCGATATTGGCAGCATAGCGGCAGGCGTCGCAGGAGACAATGGCGTCTTCACCGGAATCGGCCAGCACCATGAACTCATGGGACGATGAACCGCCGATGCTGCCGGTGTCGGCTTCAACCGCACGGAAATTGAGACCGCAGCGCTCGAAAATGCGCATATAGGCATTGAACATTTTCTCGTAGGAGAGATCGGCTGCCGAGCTGTCCACATCGAACGAGTAGGCGTCCTTCATGATGAACTCACGGCCGCGCATCAGGCCGAAACGTGGGCGGATCTCGTCACGGAACTTGCTCTGGATCTGGTAGAAATTGATCGGCATCTGGCGGTAGCTTTTGATCTCACGCCGCACCATGTCGGTGATAACCTCTTCATGCGTCGGTCCGAGGCAGAATTCAGCCTCCTTGCGATCACGGAAGCGGAGCAGTTCCTTGCCGTAGAACGCCCAGCGTCCCGACTCCTGCCACAGTTCCGCCGGCTGCACGCTCGGCATCAGCATCTCGATGGCGTCGGCCTTGTTCATCTCCTCGCGCACGATGTTCTCGAACTTGCGGATCGAACGGAGCCCGAGCGGCAGGTAGTTGTAGATTCCGGAAGCGAGCTTGCGGATCATCCCGGCGCGCAGCATCAGCTGGTGGGAAATAACCTCGGCATCGGACGGGGTTTCTTTGATGGTCGGTATGAAATAACGCGAATAGAACATTGAGGTCACTTTCCTGTGTAGTTATGGTTCGTTATCGTACGCAATCAGGTCGTATTTTCGCAGCATCGCCTTCAGCGTGGTGCGCTGGAAAGGCTTGACGATATAGTCGTCGCAGTTGTTGTCCAGAAGGGCCTCTGACATATCCTTGGGCGAACCGCTGGCGGATATCATGAAGATTCTCGTGCGGATATAACCGGCAATGGGAAGCGATTCCTCGCGAGCCCGGATGCGGCTGACCATCTCGTGGCCGCTCACCTCGGGCATGAGCACGTCCGAACAGATAAGGTCGAACGGACGCCCGTCAAGTATCGCCTTTTCAAAGAGTTCGTAGCCAACTTTGCCGTTGGGAGCGGTGACACACTCGGCAAACTCGGCCATGTAATCGGCAAGGATTTTGCGGCTCAGCTCATCGTCATCGACAATCAGAAATCTCTTCATGCGGAACTCTCCAAATTACAGCTTGTCGATTTCTTCCAGCAACGCTTCCGCCAGCTTGTCTTCCGGCACCTTGCGCACAATTTCGCCATGGCGGAATACCAGACCTTCACCCTTGCCGCCTGCCACGCCCACATCAGCCTCGCGGGCTTCGCCGGGGCCGTTGACGGCACACCCCATAACCGCCACGGTGATCTGTTTATTAACACCCTGCAGCCGTCTTTCGACTTCCTCGGCAACCTGGATCAAATTGATCTGGCAGCGGCCACAGGTCGGGCAGGAGACAAAGTTCACGCCCCGCTGGCGTAAACCGACCGCCTTGAGAATGTCATACCCTACCCTCACTTCATCACGCGGCGCGCCGGTCAGCGACACCCGCATGGTGTCACCGATGCCGTCAGCCAACAGAATGCCGAGCCCAACCGACGATTTAATCGTTCCGGAAAACAGTGTCCCCGCCTCGGTAATACCGATATGGAGAGGATAGTCTGAGCGTTCGGAAAAAAGACGGTAGGCGGACACGGTTTTCATGACGTCGGACGCCTTCAGGGAAACCTTGATTTCCTGATAATTCAAATCTTCAAGAATCCGGATATGCCCCATGGCCGACTCCACCATGGCTTCGGCGGTCGGGTGACCGTAACGCTCCAGCAGCTCTTTTTCCAGCGAACCAGCGTTGACACCAATCCGGATCGGCACTTTCCGTTCAGATGCCGAGGCTACGATTTCAGCCACTTTCCACTTGTCGCCGATATTGCCGGGGTTGAGGCGCAGACCGTCGATGCCCCCCTCAAGTACCTGCAAAGCAAGCTTATAATCAAAATGAATGTCGGCAACGACGGGGATGGGACTCAGCTTTTTGATGTGGGACAGGGCTGTTGCCGCATCTGAATCAAGAACGGCACAGCGGACGATTTCACAGCCGACCTCAGCAAGATCATTGATCTGGGCAATGGTTGCCGCAATGTCTCGCGTATCGGTGCTGCACATCGACTGCACCGAACAGGGTGCGCCGCCGCCAATGGCAACTCCGCCGATATGTATTTGTCTGGTCTGTTTTTTCATGGATCGCCATAGTGCCAAAGGCGGGCCGGAAAGTCAAGGACGGCGGGCGGTTTCAAGGGGGACGACGTTAACTATTCTGTTTCAATTTTACCGTGGGCGTACCAGTACGCCAGTGCGACAAAAATGACACCACCAACGATATTGCCAAGCGTCACCGGCACCAGATTGGTGACCAGAAAATTGTACCAGGTAAGCGCGGGATCGGCAGAAGATGATGCTCCGGAGATAAACAGCCCGGTGGGGATGTAATACATATTGGCAATGGAGTGCTCAAAGCCGCTCGAAACAAAGGTCATGATCGGCACATAACAGGCAAGCAACTTGCCCGGAATATCACGGGCTGCGGTAGCCATGAACACGGCAAGACAGACCAGCCAGTTGCACAGGACACCGCGCACAAACGCCGCGCCAAACGGGAGCTGGCATTTGACCGTTGCGATGCGCAGGGCGTTTTCAGCAACCTTTCCCTGCTCCCAGAGACGCGTTTCATACATCAGCCAGGCAAAGAACAGGGCGCCGATAAAATTGCCAACCAGCACGATCACCCAGTTTTCGGCAAGCTTGCTCCACGAAATTTCCCCATGAAGCGCCGCCCCTGCCAGCAGACTGTTGCCGGTAAAAAGCTCGGCGCCACAGACAACGACCAGCATCAGCCCGACCGAGAACAGACTCCCTCCCAGAAAGCGGGCTACGCCAAACCCGAAAAACTGGGCAGCATCCTGTGTAACCACAGTTGACAACTGGGCACCGAAGGCGATGTAAAACCCGGCCAGAAGACTTAAGACAAAGGTGCGTCCTATCCCTTGATTCAGCACCCGCCGCCCGCTTTTGGCAATGGCATGGGCTGCTTCGCGAGGTGTCAGAAACTGTTTATGGTCAGAAGTCATACTATCCACCAGACACCTGGGTATGGAAATGCTACAAAAAAAGGGATCAGCATAATGCTAATCCCTTATATTTTTTGGTGGAGGTTAACGGGATCGAACCGATGACCTCGTCGCTGCCAGCGACGCGCTCTCCCAGCTGAGCTAAACCCCCACATGCTAAACTTTTTCACTGCCTGATCGAGGTTGGCTCCCCGAAATCGTCCAGAGTAAATACAACAAACAGCGGCGCCAGTCAATAGATATTTCATCGGGCAACAAGAAACATCTCCACGCTGATCAAATCATTCACCAGATGCATGCCAAGCCGCTCATACAGCTTGCCTGAACCGTAGCAGACATTCCAAAGTGTACGATCGAGGTCGAGTGCGGCATGGGCTTTAATGGTCCCGTCCTCCTGCGGAGCGATTATTGCCGGGAAACAGATGGAACGGGCGGTTTCTTTAATCGTCAGCACTCCGGCAATTTCCATGTTTGCAGTTCCCGGAGTGGCCTTATCGATTACAGAAGCGCCTCGCAGCTCAAAAGTTACCGTGGGAAAACGCTCCACATCAAAGAAATCTTCCGATTTCAGATGCCTCAACAACATGCTGCGCCACCCTTCATCCTGAAGGTCAAGGTTGGATAGGGAATTCATGTCGAGCACGATACGGCCTGACTGCGGACGGCCATTCGCCAGAACAATGGCTCCTTCAGCGATGGTGATGCGGCCATGATGACGGTTGTTGATATTGCGTCCGCTCCATTCAACGACACTCTGTTCCGTATCGATGAGAGAGACGCCGTCACGAACCGGAACAGGAGCGTTGGCAGAGACATTCGACTCAACGGCAAAACCTGCTTCCTGCCAGGCTCGCAGTCCACCTTGCAAAATTGCCACATTGCGATACCCTGCCCTCTCCAGCTTTTCCCGGGCGGTACGGGCGGCCATCGTTGTCCCGCTGTCATCATAGACAACCACGGTCTTATCCCGTTCCGGCACGCATTCGGCAACGCGGTCCAGAAAGACCATCTCGTAGACACAGGCGTTTTCCGCACCGGCAATATGCCGGCAGGTATAATCTTCCGGCAGAAGAACGTCAATCAGAGTGACAGTGCCGTTCTCGATCAACTGATTCAGTTCACGAGGCGATAGTGTGGTACTTATCATGGGCAACTCCTTGCTGAAATCAAGACTTCAAAACGTAACCAAGTGACCACATCACCCTTTGGCGCCATGCACAAAACAACTTCCTTCGTGACTGGTTGTAAACCGCTCCATAACCTGCCTCAACACCTCGGATTTGCTTATGGCATAATACGATGCGATGGCTTGAACCGCTTGCAGTTCACTGTCACTTATCCTCATTGAAATAACATTATAACGTGGCGAAACTTTGTATTTTCCCATAACGGAGCTCCTTCCGGTCCTTAAAGTTCATATTTATGTAGTGAACTAACCTACCGGTAAATTGCAGCAAACGTACCGAGACTACAGCAATAAATTAACTATACATATCGGCATGTTGCACCATGGTTACGCAGAGCGGCACCGTTTTCAGGGTGCAACGGATATGGCAGGCATTCAAACCGTATCGAAGCAGAACTGTTTGGTAGATGCGGCTATGGCCACGCTGTGCTATTTTCGTGAATCTGCAATGAATGTTGCATCTATGAACAAACCACGGAATAACCGCTTGCTTCCGGTATAAAAATGACACCGGCAGAGTATGAAGAGTGGTAACCGGTATGGCTTCATCTATGGTATGATAATGCTCAAAGCACTACAGTACAGCAATGGAGTTAGATCCTGATAAATGGAGGTGTTTTTCATGGCACGCTTTTACGATACGGTGAGCGATAAAGATTTGAAGCGGGTTGAAGGTATGCTGAAAAAGCGAGGCATCGTGTATTCTCTACAGATTTTGGACAACAATTCGACCAAAATGAAAGAAATTCAGGTATCCGAAGAGGATATGGCCGATGCCGAGGCAATGCTGTATGGTAATTTCAATCCCAGCAACTGAGGCATGACGCTAGTGCCCATCAACTGAGACCAATAACAGGACTTCGGTACGACGGTTCTTGCGACGTCCCTCGGCTGTGCCATTGTCCGCAAGAGGAGTTGTCTTTCCGAATCCCTTGATGAATAATTTTGTATTATCAATACCTTCATTACCGACAAGGTAGGAGACCGCCGCGACTGCCCGTTTCAGTGACAAGTCCATATTGTAGCCGAGAGAACCGATAGTATCCGTATGTCCATCAACCCTGATGATTGACCATTTCGAATCGTTTCTGATCTGATCTGCAACTTCCGAAAGCATTTTTTTGCCGGCAGGTGAAAGTTCTGATGAGCCCAACTCGTACATTCCATCAGAAAAATTGAACTTACGATAGAGTTTGAATTTTTTCCCATTCCCGAACTCAGCCTCTGTAACTGACGAGGGCACCTTGAGAGCCACCCCTTTCATATCGACGCCGTACAGCGGCGTGACTCCACTCATGTTACTCATAATGGAGTCGATAACAACCGTATCCCGATCAGGCTCATTCTGATGGAGTAACGATATTTCCTCATCATTGGCCTTCACGGAAATATCCACCGGAATTACGGGAGAGGTCAGATTGGAGGACGCCTGCTGCGGCGCAATCATAATCTGACCAAAAGGTTTTATAAGAATTTCTTCCGTGCCGGAATCTACTTCTACCTCAAGTGTACTGGCCGGAACCGTTTGAGCGGCACTCGTTTTTAACAGCAATGTGGATATCGGGATAATCTTCAGAGGCTTGAGCCCTGCACGGGGCTTTTCTTTACCTGCAACCTTGTGCCCCACCGAAGGGACCGGCTTGACATAACTGCCCACCCCCTGACAGGTACTGATACCGAAGATCATGGTAATCCCGGGTGCATGGCTTCCTAATCCGGTACCTGCGGAAGCATTTACGGTTATATGGGGTGAGAGGTAATACTGTATTCCGCCTGAAACTTCTGTTGCTTCACCGGAGCGGGCAGAATCAGCTTCAACATACAAACGCCTTGTCCCGGTAGTAACTTCACCAAGAAGTTTCAAACGCTGTGTAAGCATATAGTCAATGCCGACTCCCAACGTCTGGCCGTTTTCAGGAGCCACCCCCGCCGTTGTTCCGGGCACCACATATCCGGCAGAAATATGCACACCTGCAGCACCCTTATTATATGAGGCAATCAATGTGCCTGTAAGGTCGGTTACTCCGTCAATTGCACGGTTTTCAGAAACATGATGCTGCACCAGAAAATCAGCTGCCATCTTGAAAGAGGAAGCGCGGCTACCCAAAAACCTGAGCTTTGTCCCGAGATCAAGAGTTCCCTTGCCTGAGAAATCTTCATCACCGTTAAACAATACATTTGGATACGAGCCGTACACTTCCCAAAACGTTCCGATACCCAGGGTCATTGAGACGGGCACTGTCAATGCACTTTTCTGCGATAAGTACCTGTTTTCGCTGTAGCATGACCACGCGCCAAGACAAAGATTGCCGGCATCAAGCGTCTCGGCAGAGGGCACGTTGATCAGACCGCTTGATCCGTTTACACCCGGATTGGCAGCGGCAGACACAGGCACCAGCCATAACGCAACTACTATCACTATGTATGTACAACCGGTTACTAGCGGCACGAACTCAACTCGCGTGTTCTGCCCCGGCCTGAAGACGCAAAAAAACCGGGTGCGTTATATCGAATTCGATATTTCGGCGACCCGGCTATCTCTGAGAGACCCTTAGGTTTTCCGTCCTACCCTTGCGGATAGTTTAGTATTATCGTGTATCTGTTATTTTGTTCTCTACTTAGCTGATCAACAATACGGGGATTGCAGCATAAAATCAAGAGTAAAAACGTCGTCGTGTACGGCCGTTCTTCATATCAAAAGCGCAACCGGCTTCTCCAGAAGAGACCGCAACTCAGCAAGAAAGGATGCGGCATATGCACCATCGACGACCCGGTGATCACAGGTCAGGGTCACCCGCATGGTAGCTGCCACGGCAAGCTGCCCCCCCTGAACAATCGGTCGCTCCTTCACCGAGCCGACAGCAAGAATGCCGCTTTGTCCGGGCATGATCAGAGCGGTGAACCACTCCACGCCATACATCCCCAGATTTGATACCGAGAATGAGCCACCTGACAACTCTTCCGATGTCAGCCTCCCGGCGCGGCTTTTATCAGCCAGACGGGACACCTCAATATCGATGCCGGTAGCCGACAAATGCTGACATTGCCTGATAACCGGCATCAACAATCCATCCGGCAGGGACACGGCAAAGCTGATATGGATATCTTCAGGAGAGTCCGGAGTTATCGTCCGGAGCAGCGGAAACTTCTTCAAGGCAACTGTACAAGCCTTGATCACCAGTGCGTCGTAACCGACCGGAGCCGGCCGTTCTTTCAGTTCGCTGACGATTTCCCGGCACGCTTCCATGTTGATTTCCAGGCTTACCGAAAAATGGGGAATCGTCTGCCAGGAACGGGTTACGGTTGCCGATATAGCCTGCCTCATGGGAGATGCATCCTGAGTCAAGGCAGCTGCCGGGCCTGCCTCTGAAACCGGAGCAGGCGGGACAGGTTCAACCGTGACATGCTGCCTGCCGAAAGCTGCCAGGTCTTCCTGGGTGATCCTCCCTTCAGGACCGCTCCCGCTGACTTGCGCAAGATCGACACCCTGTTCACGCGCCTGTCGGCGTACCAGCGGAGATGCCTTTTCATGCTCCGTCTCCGGTAGAGGCGCCGTAACAGGCCGTGGTTGCGGAGGGACATCCGGCTTTGGAGGCGCGATTGCCGGTTGCGGCACGGATTCAGCTGTTGCGGAAAGAGGGCGTGGGGAAACGTCCGAATCAGCCATTTCGTCGACCGTACCGATCAGGCCGAGAACGGTACCGACCGGAACCATCTCACCGGCCTGTACCATTGTTTTGATCAAAACACCCGAGGTAAATGCTTCCAGATCCATAACCGACTTGTCCGTCTCCACCTCGGCAATGATGTCACCCCGTTCGATGCGGTCACCGACACTTTTTTTCCAGGCGGCAAACAGCCCCTCCGTCATGGTGTCGGAAAGCTTGGGCATGGTGATTTCAGTTGCCATGGTGGTTCTCCTTAATAGTTATCCGACATGACATCCATCACGGCCTGTGTGATTGTCTCAACCTGAGGGATACAGAGCTTTTCTATCTTGCGGGAATAGGGCATCGGCACGTCAAGACCGGAGACCCTCTTCACCGGCGCTTTAAGAATGTCAAAGCACTGTTCATGGATGCGCGAGGCGATCTCGGCCCCCAAACCGCACGTGCGCCAGCACTCCTCAACCACCACGGCCCGGCCGGTTTTACGCACCGACGTCAGAATGGTTTCATCGTCAAGCGGTGTGAGGCTGCGCAGATCTACCACCTCGCACGAAATCCCCGAGCTGGCTAATTCATCCGCCACCTGCAACGCCAGGATCGTCATGCGGGCATAGGCGACGATAGTGACCTGCTCACCGGCTCTCTTCACGTCAGCCTTGCCGATCGGCACAAGGAATTCCGGGTCATCCGGCACCTCACCCTTACTGTTGTAGAGCAGTTCGTGCTCCAGAAAGATCACCGGATTATTATTGCGGATAGCGCTTTTGAGCAGACCTTTGGCATCGGCGGGCGTAGCGGGATAGAGCACATACATTCCGGGACAATGCATGAAATAGGTCTCAAGGCTTTGGGAATGCTGGGCGCCCAGCTGGCTCCCGCCACCACCCGGCATACGTATCGTCATGGGGAGGCAGGTCTGTCCACCGAACATGGAACGAATTTTTGCCATGTGGTTGACGATCTGATCCATGGCCAGCAGCGCAAAGTTGACCGTCATCAGTTCTGCCACAGGACGTAAACCTCCCATGGCCGCCCCGACAGAAACACCTATGATGGTATTCTCAGAGATGGGCGTATCCTTTACCCGTTCTTCGCCAAATTCGGACAGCAGGCCGCGCGTCACCTTGAACGCCCCCTCATACAGCGCAACATCTTCGCCTAGTACCACCACCGAGGGATCATGGCGCATCTCTTCCTTGAGTGCGAGGTTGAGCGCATCCCGATAGGTCATCTCAGACATAGATATCCTCCCAGATCTCGCGGTCTTCAGGCCATGGCGACTCTTCGGCAAACGTCACAGCTTCATCCACAGTTGTCCGGCAGCGGGCTTCGATATCATCCAGAGCAGCACGGGTAGCGATCCCTTCCACAATCAGACGATTGGCATAGTTGGGCAAGGGATCACGCGCCTTCCACATATCGTTCTCAGCTGCAGAGCGGTATTTGCCCGGATCAGCCATGGAGTGCCCCCGGAAACGGAATGTAGTAGCTTCGATAAAGTAGGGGCGGCCGGTCTCACGAACCTTTTCGGCGGCATATTTCACCGCCCGGTAGACAGCAATGACATCCATGCCGTCAACCTTTTCGGAAGGAATATCGTAACCGCAGGTACGCTTATGGATTGATGCAAGTGCTGAGGAACGGTGGACTTCAGTGCCGATGCCGTAGAAATTATTTTCGCAGATGAACAGCACCGGCAGCTGCCAAAGCTGAGCCCAGTTGAGGGATTCGTGAAAGGTGCCCTGGTTGACCGCCCCGTCGCCGAAAAAGCAGGCTGCAACACGATCCTCGCCGCGGTAACGGGCAGCAAAGGCAAGTCCGACGGAAATTGGAAACTGCCCGCCGACGATAGCGTACCCACCCATAAAGTTAAGGTCCGGAGCAAACAGGTGCATGGAGCCCCCCTTCCCTTTACAGAGGCCGGTGGCCTTGCCGAACAGTTCGGCCATAACCCGCCTCGGTTCGGCACCCCGCACGATAGCCTGGGCATGTTCACGATAGGCGGAAAGAATGTAGTCATCACGGTGCAGTCCTGCTGTCGCACCGACGGCTACCGCCTCCTGACCGCTATAGAGATGGAGGAACCCGGTGATATGCCCCTTGGTGTACTGTTCGGCGCAACGCTCCTCAAACTCCCTTGATATGAACATCTGGTCATAGAATTTAAGCAGTTCCTGATCAGGCGCAACCTTTCGCAACTGTGCTTCCATTGAAAACCTCCGGGCGAAGACTGGGTAGATCATCAAAAATCCGGTTGAATTGCCCACCAGCCTGAATCCGGGCCCCCCACGACATCGATTACGAAACCGGATCAGCCTTGAGGTATGTATCAAGCACCTCGAACAGGACATCACACTCAACCGGTTTAATAAGGACATGACTGGGACCGGTCTTCTTAAAATCTGCAAGCGGCTCAACATCGGAGCTGCCGGTGATAAAGACGATTACCGTTTCAGGATCTTTCTTCCTGATGGCACGCGCCATTGAAACGCCGTCGGAATCATTCAGGTGTACATCTGTCAGCACGATGGCGTGCCGCTGTTTTCTGAAAAGCTCCAGCCCCTCATGGGCACTTCCGGACGAATCAATTGACATGGCCGGATAACGAGCGGCAATAAACGAGCAGATGATGTCACGCACAATGGCATCGTCTTCGATATACAGTAATGAATTCCTGGACCGTTTCAACATACCCTCTCGGTTTTGTAGTAGTGACACGCCCGAATGAAATAATACATTCAGCCGTTACGGAACAGCCGCATACGAAGTAAAGACAAAGTCATTTCCCTTGACCGGCTGATGGCAGCCGAAACACTCCCGCACAAACCCCGGATCCTTGCCATACGGTTTCAACTCGTTGCCGACAAAACGTGCAAATCCCCAGCCACCGGTTTCCTTGTATTTTTCTGCATTTTTTACCATAAATTCGACCTGACTGAAAGTATCAGGAATCGTGGCAACCGGAAACGTGGAGAGACCGGTTGCGTCCCAAGCTACCTTGGCCAGAACCGCTCCGTCGGGGAATGGGCGCGTCTTCTCCTTCATTGCCTTTATGGCTGCGGGATTGCCGAAGATAACACGGATGTGGTTTTTGTCCTTGCGATATGAAGGCGCGATAACATTCCAACTGCGATAATCGGGAAACAACCCGATGCCGTTGGGAGCAACAGGAAGATCGGTTGCCGGAGTCAGCGTTGGAGCAACCATAATGATAATAGCAAGCAGCAACAGTCTTTTCATATCAGCCCCCTTTCATGCACTGATGCGAAAACAAAAACGGAACGGCCCATTTTCAAGAGGCTATGTCCCTGCCCTGAGCAACGTTAGCTCAATCTATCTGTTCAGCCAGATAAACTTGTGCGCCCATCTGAGCGATCTGATCGATCTGAGCCTCGATAAGATCGACATGTTCCTCTTCATCCTTGAGAATGGACTCAAACAGTTCACGACTGCCGTTATCACCGGCTTCAACCGCTACTCGAATGCTTTCGTTATAGCCACGAATCGCGGCAACTTCGGCAGCATGATCGTTCATATGCATCTTCGGAACTTCGCCGCCGATATGGATTTTGTTAAGCTCGCTGACAATCGGAATCCCTTCCAGATACAGAATGCGGGCAATCAGTTTTTCCGCATGCTTCATCTCCTGGATGCTCCGCTTGAAAATAATCTCGTGAAGTTTCTTGTAACGCCAGTTCTCGCACATTTCCGCATGGACCATATACTGATTGACAGCAGTCAGTTCCTCTGCCAGACGCAGATTCAGTTGCGCAATAATCCTTTCGTTCCCTTTCATAATTTCTCCTGATAATCAGATGTAGTACTACTGCCAGCAGATGCAGGTCACCGGACAGATATCAATGGCCTGAAGTTGAATTTCCTCTTCGGTTGCTCCGGTCGGGTCAAAGCATTCAGCCTTGCCTTTGGAATTCATATGGAATACATCCGGCAGATTATCCGCACACATTCCGCAGCCTATACACATATCCTGATCGACAAACGGCACTTTTTCCATGACTGTTTAGCCCCCTGTTTTTGAATAGGTTTTTGTCTGCCGTCCCCATTTTTTGAACAGCTCAATACACCAAAAAGCATCAGCCGTGCCATAACCTGAAAACTTAAACACTATATGTATCAATATGTTGCAGTTAGTAACGTATTCAACGTTTTGTTCAGCAAGCAACAATTATTGCGCCATATCCACGCAGCAACGCGAAAAGCGTCCTGAAGCAGTCCGGCAAACAATGTTGCTCAGCAATAATTGTTGCAAGGTCAGCCGATGATCGGAATATCGGAATGAATACCGCTGGACAACCCAAGGACCTGATGTATTTTTACCGTGAACCGTGTCAGAACCTCGGGATTCACAGGCACGGCTTTTGCTGAATCGCCGCCATGAATCGCAGCGTTATCATTGCGGGCCACCGAGCAGATCAACTGATAACCGGATCCGGTCTCCGGCTCAAAGATAACAACAGATACGTGGGTGTTGGCCCCAATGTTCTGGAGTGTGACCGGACAAAACCAGTTCTCAAAAACAAGCAGCGAGTTCCCGGTAATGGTAACCTGCTCTCCGATAGCTATGTGGGGGAGACCTGATGAATCGGCCGTTGCAACAAAAACATGTGAGGCCGTTTCTATCAGACGGCGTACCTGTTCAGTAATCATGGCAGTCCTTTCGGTTAAGACCGTATGCTGATATCTGTTCGACATGAACAAGGCATAAAACGCGCCAAAAACGCACTTTAATTAACTTTATAATTCGGTATGTTATGGCAGCAGCAAAAATTGTATCAACCAGGTATGGTTGCAACTAATATGACATATTTCAGGAGGGAAACGGCGCTGCGGCAGGATTTATCCTATTGTGAAGAGCATGAGATTTGTTGCCCGGTGACAGAATTATGGCAGGTTTGTTATCCCTGGGGCAGCGAGGCAATGCAGCTCTTGGCCGCTTTAAAGAGACATTCAAAATCTATCGGCTTGGGAACCAACAAAGCGCCGGTACAGGTTGAGGTAATCCTGCCGAGATTATGCTTGTCGCTGTGCGCCGTGATAACGATTACCCGTACCTCGGGTTTGAGGGCGTAGATCTGGTCAAGCATCTGAATGCCGTCCATATCAGGCATATTGATATCGGTTATGACAATGTCAGGCAGATATACGCGGAAAGAGTCAAGCCCCTGTTTTCCGTCTCCGGCGTTGTAAATACGTGCCTGGGGGAAAAACAGTTCCAGCATTGAACAGACAATTTCTCTTGCACCCTGGTCATCATCGACCAGCAGAATTGAAAACGGGCGTTGAGAACTCATATTACACCTCGATCAGGAACTCGGCACCCACATCGGTATTACGCACCGTGAGTCTGCCCCCCATGTTGTTTTCAATTATTGATTTTGCCATGAACAGGCCGACCCCCGTGCCTTGCTGCGGTCCTTTCGTCGTGAAATAGGGGTCGAATATTTTCTCCACGATGTCCTCGGGTATTCCACCGGCATTATCGGCAATGGATACCAGCGAAGTACCGTTTTCGGAACTGACGGTAATTTTCAGCCAGGGGGATTCGATATTACGCTCGATCATGGCGTCTTTGGCGTTTATGAGAATATTGAGCAGCACCTGGGCATATTCATTGGGATACCCGTTAATGAAAACATCAGCCGCCTCGTCCCGTTCCATATTGATCCTGCGTTCCTTGAAGCTTGCTTCAACCAAGGACAGTGCCTTGTTTACGGTCTCATTAACCTGAAAGGTTGTCATCTCACGGTCGGCAGCAAAAAAAGTCCTAAAATCATCTATAGTGCGCGACATGTAGTTAATAAGTTCCATGGATTTCGACACCGACGTCTCCAGAAATTCTTTGTTGAAATTAGGCGAGCCATAGAAGAAGCCAAGCCTCTGGTTAAGAAGACCCAGAGTATTCAAAGGCTGGCGCCACTGGTGGGCAATATTGCCGATCATTTCACCCATGGCAGCCTGACGGTTCTGCTGAATCATAATGTGCTCCTGCCTGCGCAGGGACTCTACAGCCTGAAGGCGCTGCAAGGTTTCCTCCCGCAGGGTCTGCTCCGCCTCCAGACGCCTCTTTTCCCTCACCATATTATCAAGGGCAAAGGAGACATCCGCCCCCATCTGCTGAAGAAGTGACACATGCTGCTCATCGAAATAATTCTTTTCCTGGGAGTACAGGGTAAGTGCGCCGATTACGGTTCCCTCCTCCTTCAGGGCAATCGACGCAGACGACTGTATTCCAAAGGCTTTGCCGCGTTCATGCCAGGAGCGCGTGCCGGCGTCATGCTGAAAATCATTGCTGATGGCATAGGTTCCCTCGCGCATGGATATGCCGGTCGGTCCCAATCCTGCCGGTTCGTCCTTGACCGTAATCCGGATATCGTCAAGGTAGCCGGTGGCTCCGCACGATGCCACATTCCTGAGTTGTCCGCTCTGGTCGTCAATCAATCCCACCCAGGCGAGCAGGAACCCGCCATGCTCCACGGCAATGCGGCAAAAATCACGAAACAATGACTCACGGGCGGTGCTGCGGACAATCGTCTGGTTGGTTTCACTCAGTACGGCGTAGAGACGATTGAGACGTTGCAGATGTTTTTCCGCACGAACCCGCTCACTGATCTCGTCTCTAAGTTGCGTGACAGACAGTGCCAATTCATTCGTCCGCTCTACCACACGCCGTTCCAGCTCATTATTGGATTTATAGAGAGTCTGAGCCGACTGCATTCTCTCGATAGCCATTGCGACCTGGTCGGCTACCGCTTTCATGAGAGCAAGATCGTCTTCGGGGAAAAAACTCCTGGTCCGGGAACCGAAAGAAAGGGTACCGAGTACCCGATCCTGAGCCATCAACGGATGACAGGCGTAGGCCTTGACACCAAAGGACTTCACCAGTTCCGTGCGCGGATCAAAATTGTTGGGAATATCCTCGGCCACAACCCGGCAGGCGTCGCGGGCAGCACAGCCGCAAATTGCAACGCCAAAGTCAAGGCATTCAATCTTCTGCTGTTCTTCTGCGGAGATGCCGGAGCAGGAATTCAAATAGAGGCGTCCCTGCTCCTCATCACCGAGAAAATTAATAAAAACATCGCAGCCGAGAGCTGACATGACCTTGGTACAGAGTGATTCAACAATGTCTTGAGGAGATTCAGAGAGGAGCAGCCGGCGCGCCGTTTCAGCCAAAAGGTCAAGGCGCTGTTCCGCCTCTACGCGATCAGAAATATCAATCACCTTGGACATGACGGAACTCATCTGCCCCTGCGCATCCACCAGCACCGAATTATACCAGGTACAGTAGCGTACAGCGCCGCTTCTGGTGTAGTTGCGGTTAGTCGCAATGACATGACGTGACGTGCCATCGGTCAGGCGGGCCATGGTTTCTTCAACAATCGGAATATCATCTTCAAAGACCATATTCAGGCTGTCAAGCGTCTTTCCGAGCACCTCTGCGGCACTCCAGCCGAACATCCGCTCCGACTCGCCGGTCCAACGGGTAAGTATAAAATTGTTATCCCATTCGATCACCGCCATCGGCGAATTTTCCATGTGAAAGCGCAGCCGCTCCTCGTTCTTCTGTAACGCCCGTTCAACCAGCTTCTGTTCGGTGACATCCCTGTCAACGCCCCGATACCCCCACAAATTGCCCTGAGAATCAAAAATCGGCACACCGCTCGTCTGGATATACCGGAAAGTGCCGTTTTTGTGAATGTTAACGTTCTCAAAATCGCGGAAAGATTCTCCGCGGGCCATGACGGCTTGAATCTCATTTCTGGCACGTGCCGCTTCATCGGGAGGCATCAGATCAAACGGCGTACGGCCAATAAGTTCTTCAGGGTCGTACCCGAGCAATTCCTTAACTCTCCCCGAAGTAAAAATATAGGCTGAATTGATATCTACTTCCCATATCCAATCGGCCAAGACGTCTACAATGTCACGAAAGCGATCTTCACTGCCACGCAGTAAAAACTCGGTCTCCTGCGCCTGCTTCCAGAGCAGCGCCAACTCCTCGTTGCGTTCCCGGAGTTCCTCGCTTTGCGCCTGTTGTTCAATGTTTGTTACCTGGAGCTGGTAGTAGGCGACCTGAAGACGCGCATCTCTCTCCAATACCTCCTCCTCTACCTGTTTACGTCCGGTAATATCCATCACAATGCCGACATACCGGACAAATGACCCATCGGCGTCATACTTCGGCTGGCCGCGTGACATCAACCACCGCACCGCACCGTCACTTCCACACACGCGCCACTCCACAGACAGTTCAGACCCCGCAGCGGCGGCAGCCTGAACCGCCTGCGCAACAGCAACACGATCATCGGGATGGATTATTTGAAGCCACGCTTCAAAAGACGGCTCGCAACTGTGCGGATCCAGGCCATACACCCGCCATAACTCTTCCGACCAGTAGTTCTTGTTGGTCCGTATATCCCATTCCCATGCTCCGGCGTTGGCGGCTTGATGTGCCATCCGCAGGCGAGCTTCATTTTCATTCAACGCCTTGGTACGTTCTCCAACAAGGGTTTCCATGCTCTGCTGCATCTGGAGGTAGCGCCGTGCGACCAAACTCATACAAATACCAAAAATAATAAAGAGAATCTGGCTTACAGCCTCACCAAGATTCCAGTGTCCGAATTGTCCGGGCGTAAAAATAAAAACATCTACTACGATCGAGGAAACGACCGTGGCCAAAAGCCCTGGGCCAAACCCCGCCACAAGCGATGCAAGCATGATAACCGGGAAAAAGGTAATAAAAGTAGGCAGTTCCGAGCCGATCAGAATTTCAATTCCCATTCGTAGGAAGAGCGCAACAGCAACCAGAACCAGTGCTTCGAGGTAGCGCCAGCAGTTCCCGAACATCAATTTCATGGGGTTATCTCCACATACAACTCCTTCACTGCATTTTCACTCTACAGACGGCAAACCGGAGACAATCCGTTCTACGTCTGCTTCTATCCGGTCATGGGCCGCAAGCCGTTTTCGCCAGGCTTCCGGAATTGCCTTTACTCCAAGATATGCACCGAGCCAGGAACCGATCATGGCCGCTCTTCCGGCGCTGTCGCCACCGGCGGATGCCGTAGCCCTGATCGCCCGGGTAAAATCGTCCTGGCAGAGCAGCATCGTGTGCAAGGCCGCCGTAAAACTTGAATAGAGCGGACAGGACTGCCCAAAAAGCATGGTTGCCTCGGTGGCGTCAAGCATGCGGGCCGCGCAGGCTACTTTCATCCGTTTGTTAACCTCTGACCACGATGTGTCGCGCGGCACCATGATCTTGCGCGCCTCGGCAACTGCAGATTCCGGTGTGCTGCCACGCAAAAGGTTGCGCAGGATCAGGCCGGCGGCCTGGGTAAAGGCGATGGCGCGAGCGTTGTTCTGGCAGACACGTGTTGCCGTAGCCAGAATATCCAGCAGATCATCGTCGTCCAGATGAGCGGCCACCACCGGCGCAAGATGGGTTACCGTGGCAGGTTGGTCATCATCCGCCCCCTGCTGGTAATCAAACGGAACACCGGGGTTATTCTCCAGATATGTCTGGTAGTTATGTATCATACCCTGGGTTGCATGATCCCGGTAGCCGGAATATTTTTCCTCGATCATGAGTTTGAGGAGCCGCGCTCCGAAATCAGCTGCCTCAAAATGACCCAACCCGGCAACCGATGTCAGCATGACGAGCGCGGCATCGCCATAATGGGTAAAGTCACCGGACCGCTTCCCGTGATGATAATGGCCGGGTGCCGGAGTTTCAAAACCGGCAATTCCTTCCGGAAAGGTCTGCGAGATCTCGTACAGGCTGTAAATCCAGTGACTACCCAGGCAAAAAGCGTCACCGCACAGACCTCCCCATAACGCCCCCCTGACCCGCTCTTCCAAAGACAGTTTATCCATTTTAGTAACTATCATACTGTACCTCTCCGCTTATTCTCGCACAAAAATATCCTGATCGGATCTATCAACCATTCTCATAATTCGCATATATTCGTCTCCGATGACTTCGCCATGTTTATTGGACTCGTTTAGAATACGGACAAAAACATCCCGGATGTGCGGCGCCCGAATGGAATCTACGAACACAGAGTACCATTCGATGCAGGCCTGTTCTTCCTTCAGGGCAATCCGCAACGCGTCCTTTTCCGTTGTGGATTCATTAATGGAATCAAGCAGCGCGCAATAGTACGGGTCAGATTGCATATTATTTTTATTCAGAAGTTTAACCAGTTCCTCCTGATCGCCCTGATACAGATTACAGAACGATTCCAGATGCTCCGCCTCCTCGTTTGCCAGTACTTCGAATACACGCCTGGTGTTTGTGTCATTCACTTTTGCCGTAACGGCGCGATAAAAACCCAGGCTCCGGTTCTCAATATTGATAGCGGTTACAATTGCTGCCACGTGCATAGGTTCCATGACTCTGTCCTCCGAGCGTAGTATTCCCGCTTCAGTAGCAGTGTCCGTGCCATTTCAAACCGCAATATCTATTCACTACATAATCAGCACATTACACCTTAACCGCACCTCAAGGTCACGCATCAAAAGAGCAACTATTTTTGCTGAGGCCCTTCGACCATGCGGTTGCCACCCCGATCAATACCGGATAAACACGTTGCCACGCTCCTCATCTGCATGCAACAATAGTTGCAACTTTACTTACCTTGTGAACAACATAATAAAGCCGGGACATTCCCTCTTCAAAGGGCCTGTTCCGGCTTTAAAAAAACCGAAAACAACTATTGTCAAACATGAGATATACCACATAGGTGAAAGTCCCCCATTTTTTCTTCTCTCCTATTTATGACAGGCAACGCAGCGTTCGTTGTTTGCTCTGCCGTGGCAGCGGTAGCAGCTGGCCGGGTCGAGTTTGCCTTCGATTTTGTGCAGGGTGATGAAGTTGCCGCGGTGCTGGAATTCACGGTCCGGGCGATTGCCGTAGCGGGTGGAGGGTTTCATTTCCACCTGGCTGGTGTGGCAGTCGTTGCAGAATGAGCTTTTGTGGCAGGTGGAGCAGAGCCGGTCGTCAGAGGCGGCGTAGAAGCGGTGGTTCTTAACGAATGAGGGGGTGTGGCTGAAGGCGTTGAAGGCTTTCATGGTGCCTTTTTGCTGGTCTTCATGGCATTCGGCGCAGTTTACCTGCTGACCGACGGCCAGCGCTTCGGGATGGGATGCGGGAAGTCCGGGTACGGTTTTCATCTGGGCGCAGGAAGCTATGGTGATGATGAGTCCGGCCAGAGCCAGGAGCGGGAGTGATATGCGTGTTCTCATTTTTTCCCTCCGATGCCGGTGTAGGTCATGTTGTAGGTGAGGCGGAGCAAGGCTCTGATTTCTTCGGTGAATTGGGGGTTTCTGCCGTAGGCAAGGTCTCCTGAGAGTGCCAGGGCGGGGGTAAGGTGGTAGCCGAGGCTGGCGGTGGTCTCCCAGGCGCTGCTTTGGTTGTAGATTTTATCGGTGAAGATGTCGCCGAGGATGTCGAGGGCGGCGAAGTAGCTTTTGGTGTCGCGCATGACGTAGCAGCGCAGTTCGTGGTAGGAGGCGGAGGGGTTGCCGCCGATGGCAAAGTCTTGTCCGGCGTTCA
>MGZJ01000039.1 GCA_001802645.1 Geobacteraceae bacterium GWC2_53_11
ATCGGAATGCTGGCCGGATTCCTACCGGAAAGGTGGACGCTTTCAAGCCGGAATGGTGGACGGATTCGTCCGGAATACGCAGCCATCGATTACAACACCATTCACATTGATATTTTCAGTATAGGTACCAGGCATAACTTTAATTACGGTTGCAGTGCCGGCAGCAATTGCAGCATTAATCGTATTAAACGTATTAGCACCGTCAGAGGGACCTGTGTGGACAACTTTTACTCCAGCATACGTTGCTAACTTATCCACTCCGATAGGGCCTGCTATTTTTTCACCCGTAACCGCACCGTTAGCAATTTTCAAAGCCGTCACAGCCCCATCCTGAATATGCCCCGTCTTCACCCCACTGCCTGAATTCGTGTCCTGCCCCGAAGTCCCATCCGCCTCTTTGAGTTTCACTGATGTGACTTCGTTATTGGCTACCGCCGCAAACGACATCGACACCGGCGACAACATCGCCGTTACTACTGCCACCACCACCCAACTTGCTACCCTACTTCCGATTCTTTTCATCTGTACTTCCTCCTTTTGGGTATTATGCGGTTCAATGACCGCACAGCGATTTCAATCCATAAAAGAATAAACCAAACGAAAAACGCAGTTCCTCCGGTATGGTACCGAAAAAACGGCGCTAATACGCAACGGCACCCCTCTCTGGCAGAGACTGCTGAAACAATATGAACAACGGGCGCATGCAATGCGCCCCTACGGTTGAATTCACCGGTGTTTTGCGTGAGGCGTGAGGCGTGAGGCGTGAGGCGTGAGGCGTGAGGCGTGAGGCGTGAGGCGTGAGGCGTGAGGCGTGAGGCGTGAGGCGTGAGGCGTGAGGCGTGAGGCGTGAGGCGTGAGGCGTGAGGAAACGTGTCACATGCCTTGTTGGTGTCAAGCATTATCCCGATGGCGTTCAAGAAATTTATGAAGGTAATAGCCATTCGGGCCAGCAAGCTCTTTTACTTAAGTATATTTTATATTTATTGCAAAACTACTTACACATCCAAAAACGAATGTCAAGAGTTCTAATGTTAATCAAAAACCCAGCGCTCACAGCATCACCTATTGCTTCCGTGAAAAACTTACATTATCATCCCGGATATGCTAAGAATTGCGCGAATTGTAGCTCCCAGCTATCCTCAACACATAATGCAACCAGACAACACTGATATTGCTGCAAAGGACAAAAGAGGTTGGAATCGTGATTGAAATAAAAGATACCGACATTAAAGTTGAATTTTACCGCGCCTCCGGACCGGGGGGGCAGCATCGCAACACGACCGACTCGGCGGTGCGTATCCGTCACCTGCCGACGGGGATCGTTGCCCAGGCTTCGGAGCACCGAAGTCAGTTTCAAAATCGCGAAGTGGCCATGGAACGCTTGCGCGCGGCTTTGGAACGGCGCGAACGCAAGGTAAAGAAGCGCATTGCGACCAAGGTTCCGAGGCGGGCCAAGGAAAATCGTCTATCCGGGAAAAAAATCACCTCGGAAAAAAAGCGTCTGCGGACAACACTTGATTAACCTCCCGCTCCCCCCGATTTTCCCAGAATTCGTTTGACTCAACAGCGATAACACGGTAATTTGTATAAATTTTTCAGGGACTAAGAATGGTTCGCGCATACCTCTATCTGGCAGCTTTCATTCCTCTGACATTACTGTTTTCAGTCAGTGCCATTTTCTCGTCGTTGTTTGATTCAAGCGGCCGGGCCTATTCCTGGCATGCCCGCCTCTGGGGGCGGCTGGGGCTGGCGCTGAATTGCGTCAGGGTGTCGATTTCCGGCGCCGAGCATCTTCCTGACGGCCCGGTTATCTTCATGAGCAACCACCAGAGCAATTTTGATATTTTGTCGCTTCTGGCCGCTCTGCCGTGTCAAATCCACTGGATTGCCAAAAAAGAACTTTTTGAAATTCCGGTTTTTGGACCTTCCATGCGGCGCGGCGGCTATATCCCGCTGGATCGTGGGGATGGCCGCAAGGCTCTGCAGAGTATGGATGAGGCTGCCGCAACGATTCATCGTGGCAAGAGCGTCGTCCTGTTTCCCGAAGGGACGCGCACGCCGGACGGCAACCTGCTCCCCTTCAAACGGGGCGGCTTTATTCTGGCCCGCAAAGCCGATGTGCCGGTTATTCCGGTCACCATCAACGGCAGCGGTAAAATCAATCCGGCCAACCAGATCAGGCTGTATAGCGGCAACATCCATATCACCCTGCACCCCCCCATCGCTGCTCCTTCTGATCTCCGCCGTAGCGAGGCCGAGTCCTGGATGATGGAAAACGTACGGAATCGGATCGAATCGGCTCTGGAGCATTAAATGACCATCGGCTACATGTACATACTGTTAATTATTGTCGGCTTGGCAGGCATCGTCTGGGGACTCCCGTCTGCGCACCGCCTGAAATTTCCGTTCGACACCATAGCGGCTTTGGTTGCTCTTTGCGGAGTTATCGTCTTTGCCCTTGGCATACTCCTGACTTTTATACCCGGATTTTTCAGAGGCTAGGTGACCAGATGAATGAACAAGCAAAAAGCATCGTCGCCAACGGCATCGTCATCATCCTGATCAGCCTGCTGATGTTTGGTGCAAGCACGCTGTGGCGACTGAACAGCCAGTTTAATCAGGGCGAAGCTGCGCTCCGCAAGAGTGATTTCGCCGGCGCAGTTGCCGGATTTGAGTCTGCCCTGCATATGTATATTCCCTATCACCCGACCATTGAAAATGCTGCAGAACGCTTATGGCAGATCGGCGAAGCAAATGAGCGTCTTGGCGACATCAATCGCGCCCTGATCGCCTATCGTTCCCTGCGGAGTTCGTTCTACGCCGATCACTGGCTGGTGACTCCCGGAAAAATCTGGATCAGCAAGTGCGACCAAAAGATTGCAAAGCTGATACCCCTGCACCACGAAAGATAGCCCATGGATGAATTGGATACACATGCAGCATTACAGATAGTTGCCCTTGGCGGGCTTGGCGAAATCGGCATGAATATGATGGCCTACCAGCATGGCGACGACATTCTCGTCGTCGATTGCGGTCTCATGTTCCCCTCCCCCGACATGCTCGGAATTGATTACGTAATCCCTGACATTTCCTGGCTTCGTGAACGGGCCGATAATGTCCGCGCCATCTGCCTGACCCATGGCCACGAAGACCATATCGGCGCGCTCCCCTTTGTTCTTCAGGAACTTAACGTCCCGGTCTACGGCACTGCCCTGACGCTCGGCCTGGTCAGCGCAAAACTGGAAGAGTACAAACTGGACGGCACCGTGGAACTGGTCACCGTTCAGCCCCGCGACACCGTCGTCATCGGCTGCTTCCGTGTTGAGTTCCTGCGGGTTGCCCACTCCATCGTCGATGGCTGTGCCCTGGCGATAACGACTCCGGAAGGCGTGATCATCCACACCGGCGACTTCAAAATCGACCATACACCGGTTGACGGTCAACTAACCGATCTGTCCAGCCTGTCGCGTTATGGCGAGGCGGGCGTACTGGCGCTGCTGTCCGATTCCACCAATGTTGAGCGTGAAGGGTACACCCTCTCCGAAAAATACGTCGGCGAAGCTTTTGCCGACATCTTCCCGAAGTGTTCCGGCCGGATCATTGTGGCCACGTTCTCAAGCAGCATCCACCGGGTGCAGCAGGTTATCGATGTGGCTGTAAGCTGCGGCCGCAAGATCCTGCTCAATGGGCGCTCCATGATCAAAAACGTGCAGATCGCCCGGGAACTGGGCTACATGACCGTTACCGACGATCAGTTCATGGACTTGCGTGAGCTCCCGCACCTGCCGCCGGAGCAGGTCTGCATCATTTCCACCGGCAGCCAGGGTGAGCCGATGAGCGCCCTGACCCGCATCGCCATGGACGATCACAAGCAGATCAAGCTGGAAAAGGGTGATACCGTCATTCTTTCCTCTCGCGTCATTCCCGGCAACGAGCGGACCATTTCCGAACTGATTAACCACCTCTACCGCCGGGGCGCCGAAGTCTTCCACGAGAGGGTGTCCGAAGTTCATGTATCCGGCCATGCCAGCCAGGAAGAGCTGAAGCTGATGCTCAACACGGTGCGGCCCCGCTTCTTCATCCCCATTCACGGCGAATACCGGCATCTGGTCAAACATATCCAGCTTGCCCGCAAAGTCGGCATTCCGGAGGAGCGCTGCATTCTGGCCACCAATGGCGAGGTTGTCTCCTTCTACTCGGATACGGCTGCCATCGTGGAACAGGTCGAATGCGGCAGGGTCTTTGTCGATGGCAAAGGGGTGGGCGATGTTGGCAGGATGGTGTTACGGGATCGCAAGCACCTGTCCGAGGACGGCATGATCGTCGTTATTATCGGCATGAACATGTCCACCTGTGAGATCATCTACGGACCGGATATCGTCTCACGCGGCTTTGTCTTTGAAGATGAAAGCCAGGAATACCTGGAGGACGCCCGCAAAGTGGTGGCATTCGCCCTGGAGGAAATCAACGCCGAAATGCGCTGCGATGCCGACGAGGTCAAGACCGCGGTACGGCAGGCGCTGCGAAGATTCTGCAAGAAGACCATCGAACGCAGACCGGTTATTCTGCCGATAATTATGGAAATGTAGCACCGTGCCATCTTCTCGGTTGCAGAATGGTCCGCATAATGTGCCTCCTCTGTAGAGGCAAAGTGCCGCTATGAATGTATCGTCACCGGGACTTCTCTTCTGCATTTTCCTGACATTGATGCCGGCACCAGTGCATGCCGATGACGGATTCAATCCTACCTTAATAGAGCCTCTCCCGGCGATTGCCCGGCAAAACTTACCACCGCCGTCGTCGGCACCAGCAACCATCGAATTCTACTGGGAATTAGACCCGTATTACAGCAACGTTTCGCTCAGTTTCCCCCTCACCGATACCTGCATTCCGGAAGTTACCGAGAAAAGCGAAGTTGCCATCTATGGCAAACTGCTTCAGAACATTCTCAACCCGCGCTTTGTGCTGCTGGAAGCAGCTGTTTTCCCCATGCCGCTCTTAGGCGTCGGCACCAGAAAGTATGCACCGGACTTTTATCGTTCATTCAATATCGGCAACCGGGATCTCAACTTGTTTGAAGCGGTAACCGCAGGTTTTCAGGAACCGTATGCCTTCTCGATTTTTTTCGGCGATCTCGTGAATTTCGTTAAACCCGGTGCCGGGAAATCGAGTTCAAACAGGGGTTACATGGGGTATCTGTTCAGTTATTCCAACCAGCACATCAATCGCAACGTTCTGATACCGGATCATAACCTGGAAACCGAATGGAAACTGAAGGGAGACCGGATTTTTGCTGAAGACAAGCTGAGCTGGAGCTTCCGGGTCGGCAGCAAACTGCATAGTAATACTGATATTTCCGACACCGTGTATATCGGCTTCAGGAGGAGTAACCTGGATTTCAGGGCTGATATTTTCAGTTTCATCAACAACAGTTCGTTCGATTTCCGCTGGGACTTTTCCATGAAAGACGGAAGGCCGCTGCGTCAGGAATACACCGTCGGCAAGCAGGTTCCGCTCGCAAAGTGGCATCTAGCCCTGAAGCTGGATGTCGGTTTCATCTGGGAAGACCCTAACAATTACAGCGGCAGGTTACGTAACTCAGACCATCAAAACTTTGTCGCAATCATCCGGCCAAATATCGACTTCTAGTCCCCCTTTATCAGATGTTTGTGAAATTAAATAGTTAACAGTGACAAAAACAAACTCACCCATTGACACCACTTAATATTTATTCTTGACAAAAATTATCTCTTATGTGAAATTGTGCCCCCAAATAATTGCGAAACACTGTTTTGCAAACTAAAACAGAAGGAGTACATGAGAATGAGAGTATATCTGAAACTGTCAATGACACTAGCAATGATTGGAGCTGTAGCATTTATGACCGGCTGCACCGCAGTTGGCTCGGTTATGAAAGCCGATCCGGTCCTCACGAAAAGTGACATTTCAAAACTTAGTGCCAATCCGGCTGATTCCTGCCTGCTTTTTGGCGGCTTTTCCGGACTCTCCTTCACCCCCAAAGACACTTTCAACATCGTACTGGACACCACTTCAGGGCAGCAGACGTTAAGTCCCGCAAGACCATCAGCAACAAGTTCCGTCATACCATTTACGTTTGCCGGCGTGCCCAAGGGTGATTTTGCCATCAGCTGGATTCTGCGCGATGCCTGGTATGGCGAGACTGATTGGCTCAAGAAGCCCGTTATGGAAAAGCTGACGTTTGGCACCCCCCCCGCAGGAGAGCAGAAGTCGAGCAAAATGGGCGGCCATGGTGACATCCATGCCGATCTGAAGGGCAAGTGCGACGGCGGATTTATCTGGCTGGGATTTTATACTATCAACAAAGGGGGGATGCTGAGTAATTCCAAACTGGAGCGGAAAACATCTCTGGAATATTACGATAAGGACAAGTATCTGAACTCAATTCGTGAGCAGGTAAAAGGGACCGCCTGGGAAGCTGCCATCAAAAAATAAGCTGACATACCACAACCTCTTAAACGTAAACGGGACCGGCTCTTGCCGGTCCCGTCTTTCAGTTATCACTAGTTATCACTATGTAGTCCGGTTATTGAACCACAATCCTCGCAAAGCGGCGTTTGCCGATCTGGACAATGTACTCGCCCACAGCAGTCAGTTCCAGGTTGGTATCGCTGACCTTTTCACCATCCAGCTTGACCCCGCCGCCGTCGATCGCACGCCGCCCCTCGCCGTTTGACTTGGTCAGGCCAGCCTCGGTCATGGCCCGCGCCAGCAGCACCACGCCGTCAGTCATGGTGAACGTCACCTGTGGCATATCCTCCGGAATCTCATTCTCCTTGAAGCGCTTTACGAAGTTTTCCTCGGCGATCTCCCCAGCACCGCTGCCGTGAAAGCGGGAGACGATCTCGCGTCCCAGCTGTTTTTTGGCGGCCATCGGGTGGAGGGAGTGATTCTTGAGGTCACTCTTCAGCACGTCTATTTCAGCCAGTGACATGTCGGAGAGGAGTTCATAGTAGCGCAGCATCAGGTCGTCGGAAATGGACATCACCTTGCCGAAAATTTCATCGGCCGGTTCGTTGATGCCGATGTAGTTGCCAAGCGACTTGGACATCTTGTTGACGCCGTCCAGGCCTTCGAGCAGCGGCATGGTCAGAACGCATTGGGGCGGCTGCCCCCATTCGCGCTGTAGCTCACGCCCCATAAGAAGGTTGAACTTCTGGTCAGTCCCCCCCAGCTCGACATCGGATTTCAAAGCAACGGAATCGTACCCCTGAATCAGGGGATAGAGAAATTCATGGATTGCGATCGGTTGCTGGCTGGCAAAGCGCTTGGAAAAGTCATCCCGTTCCAGCATACGGGCCATGGTGCACTTGGAAGCCAGGGCTATCATACCGCTTGAGCCCAGTTCGTTCAGCCAGGTGGAGTTGAACACGACCTTGGTCTTCTCAGGATCGAGAATCTTGAACACCTGCTCCTTGTAAGTTTCCGCGTTCCGCAGCACATCCTCGCGGGTCAGCACCTTGCGTGTCTCGGACTTGCCGGTCGGGTCGCCGATCATACCGGTAAAATCGCCGATCAGAAAGTTGACTTCGTGGCCCAACTGCTGGAACTGCCGCAGTTTCTGGATCAGCACGGTATGCCCCAGATGCAGGTCAGGCGCGGTCGGATCGAAACCCGCCTTTATCTTCAAGGGAACACCGGAGGAGAGGGACTTTGCCAGCTTCTCTTCCAATTCCTTCTCAATCAGTACTTCCACGGTGCCGCGCTTGATAACGGCCATTTGTTCGGCTACGGACATGCTACAACTCCTTAGCAGGGTATATTGATGCGTTCGATACTTACCGCTTTGCCGCTCTGTTCGTCAACGCCTATCACGACGGCGTTCAGGCGGATATCTTTCTTGGCGACTTCAAACTTGGAGGGCTGCTGGGTCAGAAAGCGGTGGATGGTTTCCTCTTTGCCCATGCCGATGACCGAGTCAAAGCCGCCGGTCATGCCGGCGTCGGTCAGAAACGCGGTTCCCTGGGGAAGTATCCGCTCGTCGGCGGTCTGGACATGGGTATGGGTGCCGACCAGGGCGCTGACCCTGCCGTCCAGATACCATCCCAGCGCTGACTTTTCCGAGGTTGCCTCAGCATGGAAATCGACAAATATAATCGGCGTTTCCTGCTTCAACCATTCCAGTTCGCGGTCGGCGGTCAAAAACGGGCATTCCAGGTTTTTCATGTAGACTCGCCCTTCAAGATTGAGGACACCTACCTTGACGCCACCCGGAGTGGTCAGGATAGCACTTCCGGCCCCCGGCGGGTTAGCGGGATAATTGGCGGGACGGATGATGCGCGAATCGGCCAATACCAGCGGAACCTGCTCCTTCTTGTCCCAGATGTGGTTGCCGCTCGTCAGCAGGTGGACACCCTGCTTGAACAGCTCCTTGGCAACCTCAACCGTCAGCCCGAAACCTCCGGCGGCATTTTCGCCATTGGCGATCACGATATCAATCGCATGCCGGTCCACCAGACGGTCCAGCTCACGCGAGAGCGCCTGGCGGCCCGGCTTGCCGATGATATCACCTACAAATAATATCTTAACGGGCATATTCGACGGAACGGGTTTCGCGAATTACATTTACCTTGATCTGGCCGGGATAGGTCATTTCGGCCTCGATCTTCTTGGCAATATCGCGGGCCATAACCACCGACTGGTCATCGCTGACCTGCTCGCTGGAAACCATGACGCGGATTTCGCGGCCGGCCTGGATGGCAAACGACGACTGCACGCCGCTGAACGAAGTGGCAATACGCTCCAGATCGCCAAGACGCTTGACATAGGTTTCCATCATCTCGCGGCGTGCTCCGGGGCGCGCTCCGGACAGTGCATCCGCAGCCTGTACCAGGATGGCCAGCACTGAATTCGGCTTCTCGTCTTCATGATGCGCCATGATGGCGTGAACAATTTTGGGTGTTTCGCCGTATTTACGGGCCAGCTCAGCGCCGATAACGGCATGGGAACCTTCAACCTCGTGGTCAACCGCCTTGCCCAGGTCGTGCAGCAGGCCGGCCCGTTTGGCCTGTTTTACGTTGATGCCCAGCTCGGCAGCCATGATGCCGCAGAGGAAGGCGACTTCCAGCGAGTGCAGGTAGACGTTCTGGGTATAGGAGGTACGGTACTTGAGACGGCCGATCAGCTTGAGGACTTCCGGGTGGATGCCATGGACGCCCAGGTCAAAGGCGGCCTGCTCGCCCGCTTCCTTGATCGAATGCTCGACTTCCTCGGTCGATTTGGCAACAACTTCCTCGATACGCCCCGGATGGATACGGCCGTCGGCCAGGAGTTTTTCCAGCGACAGGCGCGCCACTTCGCGGCGGACCGGGTTGAAGCCGGACAAGATGACCGCCTCGGGAGTATCGTCGATGATCAGGTCAATACCGGTTGCAGCTTCCAGTGCGCGGATATTGCGCCCCTCGCGGCCGATAATACGCCCCTTCATCTCGTCCGACGGCAACGGCACAACCGAGACGGTCCGCTCGGCCACATACTCGCCTGCATAGCGTTGAATGGCGAGCGCCATGATTTCCTTGGCTTTTTTGTCGCCGGTTTCACGTGCTTCATCTTCAATAGCCCTGATAATTTTGGCGGAATCGTGCTTGGCTTCACTCTCCATGGCGTTCATCAGCTCTTTTTTTGCTTCCGCCGCAGACATGCCTGATATTTGCTCCAGCTTGGCATTCTGAATATCGGCAGCTTTTTTCAGCTCGGCATCCCGCTCAACCAGAACCTGCTCTTTTTGAGATACGGTCTGTTCTTTTTTAAGAATATCCATCTCTTTCTGGTCGATCAGGCCTGCTTTCTTATCGAGATTCTCTTCCTTTTGCGTCAGTCTTTTTTCAAGAGCCTGGAGATCCTTGTTTTTTTCGTTGGTTTTGCGCTCGTGTTCTTCTTTCGCCTGAATCGCCAAATCCTTGGCTTTAAGCTGCGCTTCCTTGGTGATGTTGTCGGCTTCCCGGCGGGCATCGTCGAGCACCTTGCTGGCAAGCTCTTCAGCCTGTTTCAGGATTGATCCCGTATCCTTCTTGTTAAGTTTGTTGCCGGCAAAATAAGCTCCGGCAGCGACAACCAAAGTAACAATAACGCCAATAATTATTTCCATTCCATCAGCCTCCTCTATATAAAATCCGGATTGCCTGGCAACTCCGGTTACTTCTTATTGTCAGCGCGGAACTCGTACGATCCGTGCATCGGTAACAATCATCTCCATCGGTATATCGTGCGGATCGGCCGGAAGCGGCACCCCTGTCAGCTGAAAATCGTGGCAGAGCCCGATGAGGTGCGCCGTACGTCCGGGATGATGCAAAAACCGGTCATAAAAGCCCTTTCCGTAGCCAAGCCGGTGGCCGGCCAAATCAAAAGCGACGCCCGGAACGACTATCAGGTCCGGTTCATCCGCCTGATGGTCAACCCCGGTCGGACATGGTTCGAGAATGCCGAAAGCCCCTTCCCGCAGCGACTCCACCCGTTCAACAGGGCGAAACACCATATGGTGACCGCACACGGCAGGGTACAGCACCCGTTTTCCCGACTTAAATGCCGCCGCCAGAATCAGGGAGGTATCGGTCTCGTTATGGGCAGGCGCATACAAGGCAATGCATTCAGCCCGGGCATACTCATCAAGTGAAAGCAGGTTGAGTTGTGCGGCACGGCTTGAAGCAGACCAGGCATCATGGCTGAGCGCCCGGCGTTGTGCCAGCAACTGCGAACGGAGCGAACGCTTGGGCATAGTTTTCTCGATACTTGAACGTGCAAAATAGCCCCGAGGGAATCGGGAAGGTCAACCAGGGAGGGTGAAGAGGAAAAAAAGGCTTGAGTGCCGTCAGGTAAACGTGCTGATTACGATCATGCTACTCGGAAGCAGTTTTTCCTTTCTGTGAGGATATATTCAACGGGCGTTACACTATTTCAATCAGATATGTTCATTCACTATCTGACGAACCCGAACAGCAGTACAGTTATGCGAATATATGATCAAGTCTCCCTGAGAGACCATGTAAAATCAGACTGTTTCAAGCACAGAGATCATTGAAGTGATTCTGGCATCAGCCAGAGAATCCATCTCGTGCCGGGATCGGAGTTCCAGCAATTCTTCCGAAGTATTCAACAGTGCCAGTGTCAATACCAGCTGTGCATCACCACTACTGAGAGCACTGCCTATTTCCTGAAGCTTTCCATTTACAAAGGCTTCGACCGCTATTACCTTTGCTTCCGGTGCAGAACTGCGCACCGAAAGTTCCCGGCCAAGAACTGTCACTGCATGGCTTTTTTTCATACAATGACCACGAGCACGTGCTAAAGCCCGTCCAATTTACCAAGAATAGCATCGACGCGGGACTTGATACCTTCACGGTCGCTTGAAAGACGCTGGATTTCTTCATTCAGACGTGCGTTCTCTTCTTTAAGAGTGCTATATTTTTCGACGATGTCGCCGATCTTTTTTTCGAGTACTTCAATGAGTTCCTGATTCATGAGTTCCGTTTCCTTTCGAGGTTGTTCACTATACGAAGCTGCAGTTACAAAGTCAAGCCCTAATTGATTGAAATCGCAGAGTTCCGTGACATCCGGCACCTTCCGGCGGCTCGATTTTTCAGGCCTGAAAGAGGGCATCCGTGAACTCCTGCGGATCAAAATCGCGCAGATCTTCTATTGATTCCCCGACACCGATATAGCGTACCGGCAAGGCAAATTCGTGACTCACCGCCACCACAATGCCTCCCTTGGCGGTGCCATCCAGCTTGGTCAAAGCCAGACCGGTAACTCCGGCGGCTTCCTTGAAAAGACGGGCCTGCGAGGTTGCATTCTGACCGGTAGCCGCATCCAGGACGAGCAGCGTTTCATGGGGAGCACCCGGAATTTCGCGATCAATAACCCGGCGGATCTTTTTCATCTCCTCCATCAGGTTGACCTTGGTATGGAGTCGTCCCGCAGTGTCCACAATCAGGATATCCACCCCGCGGGCAACCGCCGCTTTACAGGCATCAAAAACCACCGCCGACGGGTCGGCCCCCTCCTTGTGACGGATAACATCCACTCCGGAGCGGTTGCCCCAGGCAATCAGTTGTTCGGCAGCCGCAGCCCGGAACGTATCTGCCGCGGCAAGCAGGACCTTGTTGCCGGCGGCGGAAAAACGCGAGGCCAGCTTGCCTATGGTGGTCGTCTTGCCGACACCGTTGACGCCGATTACCAGCAGTACAAAAGGCTTCCTGCTGCTGATGTCAAGCGGACTGTGATGAGCAACCAGCCGTGCCAGAATTTCATCTTTCAACGCCGCCCGCAACGCCTCGCCGTCCTTCAATTCGTTGCGCCCCAGTCGCTGTTCCAGCGTGCGAATCAACTCCACTGTGGTTTTGACACCGATATCAGAGGTGATCAAAATTTCTTCCAGCTCCTCCAACGTATCGGCATCGATACTCTTTTTACCGAGCACCAGGGCATCAATGCGCCCCACCAGACCATCTTTGGTTTTCTTCAGCCCTGATTTAAGACGTTCAAAAAAACCCGGCTTCTCTTTTGTTTCAGACGCGGCAACGGCCTGGAAAGATACCACCTCGGAATCTGATATATCCGCCACGGAAGGTGTCTCCGCATGTTCCGTTCCGGCAATCTTGTCGATCAGGCCGCGAAAAAATCCTTTTTTCTCCTGCACTTCCATCACATCTCCTTCTTCAACTCGCCGATTGCCCTGCGGAAATGATACAATGCCAAGGCAACCGGGCAACGCCGTTCCGTATTCATAACCAGCGAATAATCCTGATCAATACACCCGATGATCAAATGCCCCACGCTGGAGGTGACAACCACGTCCTCCACCTCGCCAATCTGCGCGGCGCTCTGCATCTCTTTGAGACGCGCCAGAATGATCCCCTTGTGAGCAGCAATGAAGCGGATCTCATAGGGATCGCAGTGGCAATGTTCCATAACCGCTTCACCTTCCCAATCAACCAGAATAGCGCCTACCGAATGGGGTACATGTTCGACCAAATCGTGGAGAATTATTTCAAATGACATGACAACTCCAAAAATGTGAAGAGTAAGGTGTGAAGAGTGAGGTGAGCGGCCTTTTACTCCTGACCCCTCACTCCTCACCCGCAGTTAATGCAGCCGCACCGACACCATCCGTGATGCCCCCGGTTCTTCCATGGTGATGCCGTAGAGGGTGTCGGCCACCTGCATGGTGGCCTTGTTGTGGGTAATGATGATGAACTGCGAAATATCGCTCATTTCCCGGACCATCTCGTTGAAACGACCGATATTGGCGTCGTCCAGCGGAGCATCGACCTCATCCAGCAGGCAGAATGGAGTCGGCTTGATCAGGAAGATCGAGAAAATCAGCGCCACGGCGGTCAGCGCCTTTTCTCCACCCGAAAGCAGGGTCACATTCTGCAGTTTCTTGCCGGGGGGCTGCACGATGATATCAATGCCGGTCTCCAGCAGATCCTCTTCGTCGGTCAGGCGCAACTCGGCCCGTCCACCGCAGAACAGGCGTGGAAAGACTTCCTGGAACTTGGCGTTGACCAGATTATACGTTTCCTGAAACCGCTGACGGGTGGTGCGGTTGATACGTTGAATGGCCTGTTGCAGACCGCGTAGCGACTCCTCCAGATCATCCTTCTGACCGGTCAGAAACGTGTAACGCTCCTCCATCCCGGCGCACTCCTCAATCGCCATCAGATTGACTTCACCCATCTCGTCCAGCAGCCGTTGCAGCTCCACCTGGCGGATCCGTCCGGCCGCTTCGTCAAATTCGGCAGCGTCAAGCTTCACCAGTGCATCCGCCATGGCAATACGGCTCCGCTCATACAGAGCCTGCTCCAGATGCTCCGCCTGCATGGAGAGCGTCGAGAAACGCAGATTCAATTCCGCCTGTTTTTCACGAACTGCATCCCCCTCTTCGCGGCTTTTCTTCAACCGTGCCTCGATCAGATTAAGGGCCGCTCCAGCCTCCTCAAAACGCCCCCGTATGACGGCCAAACGATTCTCGGAATCAGTCTGCTCGCGCACAAGGCCTTCCAGCCGTTCCGTAGCTACGGTAATCTCGCTGTTCAGCTGTATTCTGGCGACATCGCCCGCTTCAAGTTCCTGCCGGTCAGCTGCCATGCGCCGCACGATCTCTTCCGTACGCTGTTCCAGCTCGGACAGGGCACGCAAGCCGGCATCGTGCTGTTCCTTGATGGTCGCGGTCTGCACCCGGATGGCGGTCACCCTTTCGCGCACAACGGCGAGCTGAGCGCGCCGTTCATCGAGTTCCCCCTTCAGGCGCGCCGTTTCCTGCTCCAGCCCCTTGGAAGCATCGCCCGTTTGGGCCATCCGGTCTCCGGCCAGTTTCTGTTCAGCCTCCAGCGCGGCCTGTTCTTCATGGAGATTTTCGGCTTCCAGCGCCTGGACATCAATTCGTTCGGCAACACGCGCCCCTTCATCGACCGCCTGCTGACGATCCTTGCGCAGTCCGGTCAGTTTCAACTCCGCCTGATGCAGTTCGGCGCCGCCCCGCCGTATCCCTTCTGCGACTTCCTGACTCTGGCGGCGCAATTCATCGCGCTCTGTGCCGAGGGTCGCGGTTTCCTCTTCCAATCGGGCAACCGTTAGCTCCAGCTCCCTGATCTCCCGTTTTTTGTGAATCAATCCCTTCCCCACCTGCTCCTCGGAACCGCCGTTGACGATCCCTCCATGGGCGACCATGTCGCCGGAACGGGTGACAAAGATCAATGCAGGGTGTTTGCGGGCCAGCACGAGGGCTCCCCCCACATCATCAACCAGCATGACCGTTGCCAGCAGGTTTCGCAGCAAGCCGGCAAACGGACCGTCCACCTGAACCTGCTCCACCAGGGCGGTTGCCCCCGCCGCTGTCGGAACCGGAACAGCCTCAGCTGCCAACGGCACGGCAATACCGGTTCGACCGCCATTTTTGCTTTTCAAAAACTCCAGTGCCCCGATGGCGTCCTGGTCGTCGGGACAGAGGATACACTGCAACCTCTCCGCCAACGCCGCTTCAAGCGCCGCCTCCAGTTCGGAAGGAGCCTGGATGGCATCGGCCAGCACCCCGCTGAAACGGGACTTGAAGCCGGCATCCTTCATCAAGGTGCGGGTGCCCTGGCCGAAACCGGCAAACTGGGCCTCCAGCTCCTTGAGCGAATGCAGCCGTGAAGAGCTCCGGTTCAACTCATCCCGGCGGGCCTGCCACATTTTTTCGACCTCGGGGAGCCGCCGCTTCAGGTCTTCCTCCTGACCCCGCAGGGCCGAGAGGTGTACCTGCAACTCTTCCTGTTCCTGCTGGACAGTGGTAATTTCCTTCTCCAGGACATCGGCCCGCTGGCGCAACTGTTCACGCCGTTCAGCCAGCTGCATCGCTTCGCGGGTATGACGATCCAGACGTTCACGGAGCGCAGCCAGACGCTTCTGGGCATTCTCAAAGCGGCTTTTAAACTGTGCCGCCTCGGCCAGAGCGGTAAAAAGCTCCCGGCGCCGGTTTTCCAGATCCCGGTTCAGCTCCTCTTCGGCCTGCTGGTGTCCGGCCAGCGCTTCTTCAGACTGTTCCAGTTCTGCCTGGATTCCGGCAGCATCAACCGTCCCGGTATCGCGGCGCAACTCCAGCAGCCCGCGCTGCTCGCCGCACTCCTTAAGCCGGTTCTCCAGCTCGGCCGCCTCAGCAGTCAGCCGCACCAACCGGCCATCAAGCCCGGCCAGTTCCTTGCGCTGGAACTCCAGGCCGTTTCCGGTTGTGCTGAATTCGCTCCGGACGCGGAAGATCTCCTCCTGAGCCGCGGTCAGCTGTTTTTCCGCCTCCAGCAGCGTCACGCGAGCCTCTTCCGCCTGGGATTCTCCCACCGACGAAGAAGCAAACACCTCACGGATCTGCTCATTGAGCGCTACCAGCTCACGCTCGGCAACTACACGCTGCTGCTGCGTCTCACGGTACTCCCGCGCGGTAAAAAACAGCTCTATCTCCCGCAGTTCGTCCCGATATTCGCGGAACTTCTCGGCTTTTTTGGCCTGACGCTGCAAGGAGGCCAACTGCCGCCGGATCTCCCCCAGCACGTCGGCCAGCCGGGCCAGATTCTGGCGCGTCCCCTCTATTTTCTTCAGCGCCAGCTGTTTGCGCGATTTGAACTTGGTAACACCTGCCGCCTCCTCAATCAGGAAACGGCGCTCTTCCGGGCGAGAATGGAGAATCTGGCCGATCTTCCCCTGCTCGATGATCGAATAGGCGCGGGTACCGACGCCGGTATCCATGAACAGCTCGGTAATATCCAGCAGGCGGCACGGAGTCTTGTTGATCAGGTAATCACTGTCGCCATCGCGGTACAGGCGGCGGGTCAGCTGAATCTCGGCATAATCCAGATACTTGGCGGGAGCGCGGCCATCCTCGGTGGAAAAGACCAGCGACACCTCGGCCATCCCCAGCGGTTTGCGTGTTTCGCTGCCGGCAAAGATAATATCTTCCATTGCCTTGCCGCGCAGGTTTTTAGCGGACTGCTCCCCCATGCACCAGCGGATGGCATCGACGATATTCGACTTGCCGCAACCGTTCGGCCCGACCACGCCGGTCACATTCTGCTGAAAGTCCAGCACAACCTTGTCGGCGAACGATTTGAAGCCGGATATTTCGAGACGTTTGATTTTCATAGGATCGCGTACTTTATCAGAGGGGGGGAAGGCATGTCCAGCGGGATGTTACGGTTGTGCGGCAAAGTACAACCATTGGTTATCTAAAGTAATACTCCTGCTATGCCTTCACCAGCTCCAGAACGGCGATTTCCGGGTAGCAGTTAAACCTGACCGGCAGAATCGTCCAGCCGATGCCGCGCGAGATGAAAAGCGGGAAACCACGCGCTGCGGTGATACTGCCACTGACATAGCTTTTGTTCTGTATCGGATTATAGAGCGGCGCCATGAAGGGCAGGCGTACCTGACCGCCATGAGTGTGCCCCGCCAGCATAAGGTCGATCCGCCGCGAACAGTCGCTGTCGGCGGTGTCGGGATTGTGAGCCAGAACGATCCGGCACTCCTGGTCCGGAATCTGTTCCAGCAGCGGATCGAGACGGCGGAAGTCGGTCATGAAATCGCCCGTTCCGGCCAGCCAGAGCGGCTGACCGTTTCTCTCAATCCTGACGACCTTGTGACGCAGATCCTGCCCACTCTTTTTGAGCCAGTAGTCTGATCGTTCCGTATCAGCCCAATGGTCATGATTGCCAAGCACGGACCATACGCCATGTGGCGCGGCGAGTTGTGACAACACCTGCCAGACGGCATCGATAGTCTCGTTCGAGTTGGAACCATACACGTAGTCGCCGGTACATGCGATCAGGTCCGGCTCCAGACGATTGGCGCGTTCCACAATACCCCTGACAAACGAAAGAGGTGTCAGCCGGCCATAATGGATATCGGAGAGATGCACAATTTTGAAACCGGAGAACAGGTCAGGAAGGTTGGGGACGGCAATCCGGTAGTTGTTCGTTACAACGGCCATCCGTTCGATAAACAGCGGATAGCTCGCCACCAGGCCAATGGCCCCGTATTGGCAGACTTTTTTGAGAAACTGGCGACGGGAAATGCTCATGGTTTTATCAACGCGTTCTCAAAAAACGCCACCAGCCGCCGGCGATAGACAGAACCGGCATCAACGAAAGCCTCGATGTGCCCTCCACCCTCGACGGTCCAGAGCTGTTTCGGCTCACGCGCCAGTTCAAAGAGGCGTTTGCCGTGCGAGACCGGTATCACGTTGTCATCGGTGCCGTGAATGATGAGAAGCGGCGTTGGCGAGATGGCGGCAATAGTTGCATCCGGGCTGTAATCGTTGCCGATCAGCAGGCCGGAAAGCGGCGTGCGCAGCAACGACAACAGCGGTATGGCGGCGATCTTGTCGCGAACGATCTCCCGGTACGAGGAAAAGGCCGATTCAATGACAACGGCACGAATGCCCGGATGGGGACGGCCACCGACCGCTGCGATGGCATTGGCGCCCCCCAGACTCTGACCCAGCACCAGCAACCGGTTGTGATCGATGCCGGGGCGGGCGGCAATATAATCCAGGGCAGCCAGCGAATCTTCATGCACGCCATCTCTGGTGGCCTTCCCCGCTGACGTGCCATAGCCCCGATAGTCGAAAACGAAGAGATTGAAGCCCTGTGCCGGGAGCCAGGAGACAAAACCGAAATGGGCGCTCATGTTCTGGGCGTTGCCGTGAAAGTGAATCACGGTCCCTTTCGGCTCGCCAACCGCCGGCAGGAACCAGCCGCCCAGCTGGGTGCCGTCCTTGCTCCGGAAGAACACCTCCTCGTACTTCAGACCATGCTTGTCAGGCGTGTCATACAGCTTACGGTCAGGCTGGTAAAACAGACCGCTCACACACCCCTGACAGGAGAGCGACAGCGCCATGATAACGAGAATCAACGATATGTTTGATGTTTGCTTCACGTGTCCCTCACTCTTCACAGCGCACAGCGCGCCGATAATTCTGTATAGCCCCGATTGAGAATATATTCAACCATGCTACAGTTACAGTAATGCAACATTACAATTACTATACGGAGGATGCCATGTCAGTTAAATTGCTGGTCCCATCTATTGAAATGAGGCTCAGGTCGCTACTGGAGATCACCCGCAGGCAGGATGAGTTTGATGCTTCCCGTAGCAAAATACACCCCACGATTACCGTTTCACGCGAATTCGGCTGCGAAGCATATCCCATGACGCTCTGCCTTAAGGATATTATGGAGAAGAAAACCGGGCAACCCTGGACCATCATGGATAAGGCGCTACTCGAAGAGGTGGCCCGGCACAACAATCTGTCGGAAGAGCTGATGCGCAACCTGGGTGAAAAGAAAAGCCGGATTATGGATGAAGTACTCGCCACCTTTTCGTCACACTGGAAGAGCGACAACGACCACTTCCGGATGCTGTGCAAGTATGTCTTCTCGCTGGCCGAGAAGGGGAACGCTATTATCGTCGGGCGTGGTAGCAACATCGTCACGCAGAAGCTCAAAAATTGCTACCATTTCCGCATCTATGCTTCTCATGCCTTCAAGGTGACATCGATCGCCAAACGGCTCGACATACCGAATGAAGAGGCCGAAAAAGTCGTCGAGAAGAGCCAGAAAGAGCGTGACGCTTTCATCCACGGCTATTTCAATCTGGACCCGCACGATTTGAAGTTCTACCATCTGGTATTCAACAATGACAAGAACAGTCCCGAGCGAATCGCACAGATGATTGCGGAATACGTGCCGGCGGCACCGTAAGGGCCGGCAGCGCTATCACACCTTCATTACTGATAACCACAGGGCGCTGCGCAATCTGCAGCGCCCTGTAGCGTTTGACGCTCAGAGAAAACATTCGTATTTGATTATTCTTAATTTTACTTTACAATGGCCCGTAGATTTCGATAGCGCCTCCGTCAGATTCACAGGATTGCTCCCATGAGAAAGTTCAACGGAAATCTCAGCCTTATGTCGCTCGCGGATCTTATCCAGTGGGCGGACAACAGCAAGCGATCCGGCACGCTTATTCTCAGCCAGCAGAACCGCCAGAAGAAGTTCTACATCCAGAACGGCAAGATTATCTTTATCTGGTCCAACTGCAACGGCGAGCACTTTGGCGATTTCCTGAAAATCCAGACAACCATCAATCAGGATGAACTTGATAAGGCGTTTTCCGATTCAGAGTCTCTCGGCCTCCCTTTTATCGGGTATCTTCTGTCGGAAAAACTCATCTCTCGGGATCACCTGTCCGACGTCCTGCGCAAAGCCGCCGAAGCAGTTCTTACCGATGCGCTCAAATGGGATACGGGCATTTTCGAGTTTATCGACGACCTGCCGAGCTTTGTGTTGAACAGCCCGGTGATTCTCAACTCGGCCCAAGTCCTGCTGGAGTCGGTGCAGAGCTTCGATGAAGACCAACTGGGCAATCAGATCGATTCCGCGATGGTGCTGAAGGAGATTCAGGAGCATATCCAGGAGGGTAATTTCGAACTCCCCCCCATCCCTGACGTCATGATGCAGATGGCGGAAAAGATCGAAGACCCCAACATATCCATCGATGAAATCGTTGCCTGCGTCACGGACCAGATTCTGGTTTCAAAAGTTCTCAGAATCTGCAACTCCCCCTATTACGGCCACGCCGGCCATGTCAAAAGCCTGAAAGAGGCCGTGGTCTTCATCGGGCTCAAATCGCTCATGAGCATTGTCACGGTTCATGCCATGAGCAGCTTCAGTCCGCGCAATTCCGCAGAGATCAAGAAGGTGCTCCAGCACTGCCTGGTGTGTGGCATGATCGCCCGCGACATCGCCCGCGACATGAGAGGCAATCATGAACTGGCCTTTATCTGCGGACTGCTGCACGACATCGGCAAGACCATTCTGCTGGACATGCTGGGAGATTACATGCTGCTGCCGGAAGCACGGGAACAGCTGATTGCAGAGAATCACGCCGAAGTCGGATATCTGCTGGCGGAGAAGTGGAATTTCGGAAAAGAGATAACGGAAGTCATCCGCTATCACCATACGCCGGAGAAATGCACCGACCATGTCAATCTGGCGGAGATCATCAGCCTGGCCAACGCCATGGCGGACTTGAACAGCCAGCCTGACGAGATCAGGGACATGACGTTCACCAGCCTTGAGCTGAGCCAGATCAACGTTGATGACCTGATGGAAGAGGTGGACAAGCTTGATCAGGAAGCTGGCGAAATCGTGAAATAATTCCGCCCCCCCTATCCAGTTAAATATGACTGAACACCCCCGGTTCCCCACGTGAAGTACCGCACTGCTTCCACACCATCCACAATGCTTTCTCTGTACTCCGAATTTGTTCTATCGTATAGTTCTGGCATTGTAGACCTAAGAAATGTTTTTTGAACACTTCAAATTACAAGCAGAGGCCAAGTTGAAAAGAACGATCCGAAGTCAGGTACTGATCCCCCTGACCCTCACCTTTATTATCCTCACCGGCTCCTTTGTCTACAGCAGCTATTGGATGCGGATGGCGCATTATGAGAAAGGCTTGCAGCAACGCCATACACGAGTTCAGCATGTCGTAAAAAGCCTGATTGCCGACCGCACCAGGTTCATGACCTCAGCCATTGAATTCATAGCGGATCAAAAGCAATTTCAGGATGCCGTACTGACAAAAGACCGGGAAGCTCTGTATAAACTCGGCTCCCCTATCTTGAAACGGTTATTCATAAATCAGCAGATTACCCATTTCTATTTTTACGACAAAAACGGCGCGATACTCCTGCGCGTCTACAACCCCGACGACACCAGCACGTCTCCAATTCGATTTACCAGACAGCAGGCAATATCACAGGGAAAAACTGTTTCCGGACTGGAGCTGGGCCGTAGCGGCACATTCACCCTTCGAGTTGTGTCTCCATGGAAAGTAAACGGCACACTGATCGGCTACATTGAACTTGGTCAGGAGTACGATCATATTCTTCAGGAACTCAAGGTCGTGACCTTGGTCGATTTTGCCGTAGTCCTCGAAAAACGCTTTCTTGACCGCCGTGCCTGGGAAGAGGGGATGAAGATGCTCGGCCGCTCCGCCGACTGGAATCTTCTCCCGGACAGGGTGCTGATAGATCAAACCGTCACCTTACCGCCCCGCAGTGTCGCATCCATCCTGGAGGCCGACGCCGACTCCATAAAATACGGTAAAAGAATCACCGTCAAGGACCTGACTTACCGCGTCGGGTCTTTCCCCCTTCAGGACGCGGCGCAACAGACCGTCGGCGAATTTATCACCATGCTGGATTCGACGGCCAACCTGTCGGAACTGCGCTCTTTCATCATCAAGGTGGTTTCTTTCAGCCTCCTGGTGTGCGGGTGCTTGTTTTTATATTCCTACAGGGTTCTCGGCCGGGTAGATCGTCAGCTTCTGGAAAACAGGGAGCAACTCGAACGGGAGTTTGAAAAGCAGGCGGCAACGAACAAGCGGCTGGAGATCGAAGTTGCCGAGCGGAAACGCGCTAAAGACAGCCTTAAGACGTTGAATGAGCACCTTGAGCAACGGGTACTTGATCGCACCAATGAATTGAAGCAGCTGAATCGGCAGCTTGAATCCAGCCACGGGAAACTTGAAGAGGCATACATAAATCTCCAGGCCCAGCAAACAACCATTCTGCAGCAGGACCGGATGGCCTGTATCGGCCAATTGGCGGCCAGCGTTGCCCACGATATCAATAATCCGATCGGCTTTGTAGCCGGCAATATTGAGGTGCTTAAAAACTATTGGGGCAAACTTGCCGCATTTGTTGCCATGCAGGATGATGCTTTGAACTCCGGCGCATCGCCCGAGCTGACAAACCGTGTGGCCGAGCAGCGCCGCGCGTTGAAGGTGGACTACCTGCTGGATGATTTTGACGCTGTTCTTGACGAATCACTTGAGGGAACCGAACGGGTCAGCCGGATTGTGCAAAATTTGAAAGGCTTCTCACGCCTTGATGAGAAGGAGGCCCGTCTGGCCAACATTCATGAATGCCTTGAAAGCACGCTCAACATCGTGATGAACGAGCTGCGCTACAAGGCCGACATCAAAAAAGAATTCGGGAATATCCCGCAACTTTTATGCTATCCGCAGCAGCTCAATCAAGTGTTCATGAATCTGCTGATCAACGCATCGCAGTCCATCGAGAACTGGGGCGAGATCACGATCCGTACCTGGACTGACAGCGGGAATATATTTGTCGCAATTTCTGACACCGGCTGCGGCATTGCCGAGGAGAATCTTCACAAACTGTTCGAACCGTTTTTCAGCACCAAGGAAGCAGGCGTGGGCACCGGGCTGGGGCTGTCAATCGTCATGGAGATTGTCAAAAAACACAGCGGAGAAATCACGGTTAAAAGTACACCCGGCAATGGCACCACATTTACCGTACGATTTCCATTGAACGCGCCGCTACAGGGTGTTGATCATGCCTGATAAAATACGGATTCTCTGCGTGGATAATGAAGTCAATATCCTGAACACCATCCGCAGGCAGCTGTGCGATATGGATGTCACTGTGTATTCGGCGCTTTCTGCGGAAGATGGGCTTCAATTCATGCGTCAGACCGATCCGGTTCATGTGGTTATATCGGATTATCGTATGACCGGCATGAACGGGATCGAGTTTCTCACGTCCGTGTTACGCGAATGGCCGGCAACGACACGAATTCTGCTCTCCGGTTATGCTGATGTTGACTCGGTCCAGGAGGCTCTGGCGCAAGGCCAGCTGTTCGCCTTGCTGCATAAACCTTGGAAAGCGGCGGAACTGATAAAAACCATTACCGAGGCGATTGCATTATCGCACGAAAAACAGCACATTCTTTTCCCCCCTATTGCAGAATAATTTTCATACACAGAGGAACGCGTCATGGCTACGGAAAAATGTCGAATATTGTATGTGGATGACGAACCTGCCTACTGCCGGCTTTTCTCACGAAGTATGGCCGATGACGACCGCTTCATCATCAGGACCGCTGCACATGGCGAAGAGGCTCTGAGCATTCTGCGTACAGAACCGCACGAGATCGTTTTGACGGATCTGCTGATGCCGCGTATGGACGGCTTGACCCTGCTGGAAGAAGTCAAACGCCTCTGGCCGGAGGTCTTTGTCCTGATTCTGACCGGAGTCGATTCCGCCGACAAGGCGGTCAAAGCCATGAAGTCCGGCGCTTATGACTATATTCTGAAACCACTGGACATTGACATGATCCGGCGGCAACTGGGAAAGATTCTGCAACACCGGCAGTTGCTGAAAGAAACGCCGCAACCTGTGGGAGACACGTTCCGATTTGAGAACATGGTCGGCAAGGATCAAGTCATGTTCGAGCTGTATGAAAAAATACAGCAGGTTGCCCAGAGCAACGCTACGGTGCTGATTACGGGTGAAAGCGGCACCGGCAAGGAATTGATTGCCGAAGCGATCCATGCCAGAAGCAGACGACGCGACAAACCGTTTGTTCGTGTCAACTGTGCCGCGCTGACCGAAACCCTGATCAACAGCACGCTGTTCGGCCACGAGCGAGGCGCTTTTACCGGAGCAATGGCCAGAAAAGCCGGTTTTTTTGAAGTTGCATCAGGAGGGACGATCTTTCTGGACGAAATCGGCGACATCCCGATCCAGACGCAAGTGGCGCTATTGCGCGTTTTAGAAATGGGAAGCTTTCAACGGGTTGGCGGAACCGAAACGATCAAGGTGGATGTCAGGGTAATTTGTGCCACCAATCAGGACTTGTCTGCCGCCGTTAAGGAAAAAACCTTTCGCGAGGATCTCTACTACCGTATCAATGTTGTCTCGTTACACGGGCCGTCACTACGGTCCCGCAAGTCCGACATCCCGCTTCTGGCCAATTTCTTTTTTGAAATGTACCGGCGCAAATCGGAAAAACGGATATCCGGCATCAGCGGCGCGGCCATGGCAATGCTCTGCGAATACTCCTGGCCGGGCAATGTTCGTCAACTGGCCAATGTTATCGAGCATTCCGTTATTTTCTGTCAGGGGCGTCAGATCCTTCCCGATCATCTCCCGAAAGAGCTACATCAGGAACCGCATACTGATTTTTTGTTGACCCTGCACGACAGCTCTCTTTCTTCAGCCGAGGCAACCCTGATTCGTGCGGTGCTTGAAGAGCATGACTGGCACCTCACCCAATCCGCCGAAGCGCTTGGTGTCGCCCGTGGCACCCTGTACAGCAAAATGGAACGACACCACATCATGAAACCCTCCCTATTTCACCACCGCCCGATTTTGAACACTGACATTTAATCCGTCATTTCATCTAGTTATCCCACATCTGCTATATCGCCTTCTCTTATCGCCGGATATTGAACAACAGGCCTTAGGCCTGTTTGTCGTTGCTATCAGGACCGCTCCTCCGTTTGCCACTAGGAAAACACACCACAAAATCGCCGGATATTGAACATTATCATCACACCCGGCACCCCGCGTAATACACAACATGCTGTTATTGCGAGATTTGTTTTGGCGGCACGGAAGGTGCTAAAGATCAATTGAGACCGTTTTTATCCGCAGCAAATTATATTACCCCGATGGTGCAGAAAGGAGATAACTCCCGTCATTACCTATAAACGCAACAAGACTCCACATATCTTAGCCAAGCATTGAATGCAATCTTCCGGAAAGGAGGGAATATTTTGAAAAATAATCACACGAAGAAATTTGGGTTCAGCAATCTGGCCCTTGGAGTGGGCGTACTCTCGCTTGCTTCATCATTATTCTGGTCCGCACCGCTCATGGCTTATGACTATTCTGTTTCTGGAGAAGCAAATACCATTTTTCGCATGAGAACCACCACGGATGATAAAAAACTTTTCCCGGCCTATGAATATCTGCGCCTCAACATGACCGACAACCGCAGCGATGGATCCGGGGTTTCGTTCTACCTCGGAGCCTGGGGACGTGCCGATTTTGCCGACAAGTCAACGGTCAACCGGACCGATGGCGACCTTCAGTACGCCTACCTCACCTATCGCGCTCCCAAAAACAATACCGCCGTAACCGTCGGTCGTCAATTTATCAGCGAAGGCGTCGCCGCCGACCGCGTTGACGGCCTGTATCTGCGCAGCGACTTCGATTACGGAATCGGCGCCTCGGCCTT